>JAJXWP010000051.1 GCA_021781575.1 Pseudomonadota bacterium | reverse complement strand
GATGCTCGACGAACATGTCCCATTCCTCGAAGGACTGGGGGTCGAGCAGCAGTTCGATGCGCTCGCGCGCCGTCAGCTTGCCTTTGGCATGTTGCGCCTCGATCCGCTTCTCGCCGCCGCCGGCCCGTGCGCGCCCCCGCTTCTCCTGAAGCTGTCGGATGATCTCCTGCATCGTTTTCCCTCGAAGTCCGTCGGTCTTGATCCGGGATGGATAGAAGCGCTTCGCTTTCGCCGGGAAATACTCCGGTATCTCGGCGCGCCCGCCTTGGATAGCATCAACTCCTGGGGGCTTCCAGCGTTACGAAATGCAAAATTCCAGGAACCGTGCCGCGGCCGACACATCCCTGTGCAGGCGCTCGCGCCGGGCGCGCGCCTCGGCATCTTCCCCCCAGAATTCGATCTGGTAGGTTTCGTCGAGCTGCGAGGCCTCATACGCTTCGTCGGCATCGATGCGACCTTCGACCAGCGCCAACCCCAGAATCAGCGAGCCCATCGCCGCGACGGCGCTCTGCAGCGCGGCAAGGCGGAAATCGTCATAGGCTTCGATGATTCTGCGCAACGCCGCCAGCGAGGCTTCCGGTTGGGCGATCGGCACCACCCCCGAGGTCACCACCAGCTCGGCGCCGAGGCCGACCGACACCCAATCGACCAGTGGCTGCCACACCGACTCCTGGCGCTCGGTGAGGTCGCGCGGGCTGTCGGCCCGGTAGCACAGCAGGTCGGTGCTGCCATAGTTAATTAACTGATCAATTATCGCCTGCCGGTTCGGAATAATGCGGTCGAGCGTCGTGCTGGCCAACTGGGTCATCGGCATGGTGTCGGGGACGACCACCTCGTCCTGCGACGCCCATTCGCCGACGATCGATGCGGCCAGCGAAGCCCGAGGAACCACCAGATGCCGCCCTGCCGGCGTACGCAACGGCCGGCCGTCGAGGGTTATGCCGAAGCCGTCGGCCGTCGCCGTCACGGCGGCGTGGGTGTAGACCTTCTTCATCGCGTTCCGAAAATTCCCTGAAGGGTGCTGCCGCCCCCACCCGAAGAGTTGACGGGCTTGCGCAACGGAGAGCTTTTCTTGGCCTGAGCCAGTGCGGCCAGGCAAGCATTGGCATCCCCCGTTCCCGTGCTGACCAGCGGCACAAGGGTGGCCAAATGGCCCAGCGCCACGGCGCCGGCTGCTCCGGCGACCCCTTTGACGATCGCTCCGTTATTGGGAGCGATCGTCGGACGCCCCAGGCTGCCGCCGATGTCAAGCGGTACCGCCAGATTGAGTTGACCGGCATCCTTCGGCCTGGGCACCAATGTGAGATCGATGTTCTCGTTGGCCAGATTGATGCTGCCCTGCCCCCCCACCGTCATCCGGCTGGTGTCGAACAGCAGAGCTTCGCTGCGGGCCATGCCCTCGGCGACTGCGAAACGGCTCACCAGGCATTGCATCTCGGTGTTCTTCACCTCGGCCCACGGAGCGAGCTGCCGCAGCAGGTCGACCGTCACAGTGTCGGCCGCGGCGTCATCGACCGTCCCGTTGCCGACCGCCACCATCGCATCGCCGTTCAGCCGAGCCATGATGGCCCGTAACGAGCTGCCGGTGCCGGTCAGGTTGAGCCTGAGGTCGGTGGAGGCGCCATGGACGGCCTGAGAGACGTCGAGCCCTTTCAACAGGTCTCCGAGCCCCACCTTGTCCACCGCCAACACCAGGCTCATGCTCGGCATCTCGGTGGCGGCGTCCACCGTCAGGCGGCCACTGAGCCTGCCGCCGGCGATCGCCGCGACGGTCGGAGCCAGGATTAACTTGCCGTTCCGCAGCGAGGCCTCGAGGTTGATGCCGGTTGCCGCCAGATTGCCATCGATCAGGCGCCCCACCTGCCAAGTCAGGCGGCCGTCGAACGCGGTCAGCAAGGCGAGGGGCAGCCGGGTATCGGAGAACACCCGACCGTCGCCGCCTTTGGCGCTGACCGCATCAGCGCGCGGCGGCAGCAGTTCAGCCAAATCGATATTGGCGGAGGCGACGTGGCCTTCCACCGTCAGCCGGCCGCCGGCCAGATGCGCCACCGCGTCACCGGCCACATCGGTGTGGCCGAGAACGGCCTTGAAATCGCCCAGCTGCCAGCCCCCCCCATTGGCATCGGTCACATGGGCGGTCAGCCGGACCGGTGCGAGATTGGGCAGCGACAGATCCAAAGGCTTGTTGAACCCGGCCAAGCTGTCGCCTTCCGCCGTCAGCATGAGGTCGACACCCGACAACCGGCGTGGATCGGCGATGTCGCCTCGGGCACTGACGGCCACCGCATCGCGCCGCCCCAGGGTCACGTCGATATTGGTCAGCCCCGGCTCAGCAGACGCCCCCGACAGAGTGAGTGCCACCCGCCCGGCGCCCAGCGGCGGCAGCTTGACGCCGACCAGCTTGGCGGCATCTGCGATCTCCGTCGCTTCGGCCTTGAGATTGAGGGCGAGGACCGGTACCGCCTGGGCGAAATTCACCAAGCCGTTGGCCGTCGCCACCAGGCCCGGCAGTACCATCTTCAGCTTGACCGGGTAGGGTTTGGCAGCGGCCAGCAAATCCCGTAACGTTCCGAAGACGCCGCTGACGTCGAAATGCCGGCCATTCCAGTCTCCGCCGCCGGAAAGGCCGATGGGTGCCGCCGAATTGTCCGCTTGCGCAGTCAGACGGTCGATTCGCAGCGACTGCTGTTGGCCGCTCTGCGCATCACGGTAAAGGAGCCGAACCTTCTTCAGCTGAACTTGGCTGATGTTGAGGCTAGTGGTGGCGCCGGTGGCGTTGGGGCCGTTCACCCCCACAGGCCCGCGTCGGTTGAAATCCCAGTTGGGGCGGCCGTCCCTGCCCCGCTCCAGCAAGATGTCAGCTCCCACCAGCACCAGGCGGTTGATCCGCACCTGGCGGGTCAGCAACGGCAGGAGCGAAATCTTCGCCTCTACGTGATTGACCGTGACCATGTCGGGACGCGAGCCCCACGGGGCGTTGCTGAGGACCACGTCGTTGGCCACCAGGGTGGGCGACAGCGACATCTTCAGCGACAGCTTGCCTCGAACGGCAAGATTCCGGCCGGTCGCCGACCGGGCCACCTCGGCCAGCACCTGACGGTAGGCTCCGGCGTCGATAGACTTGACCACCTGAATCAAAGCCACGACCAGCAACAGGATGCCGAGGCCGGCCAGCTTCACGACGGTGCTGAAGCGCATTCCATTCTCTCGACCAGGGATGTGTCGATCAGCGCCGACAGAAGCGCCGGAAGACGGGCGAATTCCTCGACGATGGTCTCGGCGCCGGCGTCGACCAGTTCCTCGGGCGGATGATAGCCCCAGGCGACCCCAACCGGATGCACCCGGGCGCTACGCCCCATGGCCATGTCGAACGTCGTGTCGCCGATCATCACGGCATTTTCCGGCTTCACCCCTGTTTCCGCCAAGGCGCGCAGGAGCATGGCCGGATGAGGCTTGCTGGGGTTCTCATCCGCCGACTGCAGGGTGATGAAGCGCCCTTCGAAGCCGTGCCGCCGGATGAACGACTCGACGCCGCGCCGTGATTTGCCCGTCGCGATGCCGATGAGCCACCCCTCGTTCTCCAGCGCGTCGATGGTTTCCATCGCTCCGGCGAACAGCGGTTCGGCAAGGTCCAGGCGGGAACGCTGGGCGAAGAACGCGTCCTTATAGGAATGGGCAACCGATAGATGCAGATCTTCTCCACAGGCGGGAAACAGCCTGGCCACAGCCTCGACCAGCGACAGCCCGATAACCCGACGAACCGCATCCGGCCGCGGGGTATCCAAGCCGTTGGCCTGGCAGGCCGCGCTCATGGCGGCGACGATGTTATGCTGACTGTCGACAAGGGTCCCGTCGACGTCGAAAACGGCGAGGCGCGGAAGGTCGGTCATGGACGCATCTTGTTGGGGTGGCTGCCGGCAGTCTACATCAATTGGCCAAATTGGTGTATAAACCGGCGAACAATTGTTCCGGCGGCGCCCCAAAGCTCCGCTGGAAATCTGCCCTCTCCGCCGCCGGCAACCGGCGCAGCGGCTCGAACAGGCAGCTGAACATGGTGCGGAATTCGCCGATACCGAACGGTGCCACCTCTTCACTTTGATGCAGCGGAACGAACGCGCTCGGCCCCACGCTCACAGCTTGCGGATGATTCTGCATCAATGCGATGAACCAGTCGCGGCGCGCTTCGAACCGCTTGAAGGTTTCGGCGATCCGGACCAGCACGAACCAAAGGATCTCCTTTGCTCGCCGATCCTCGTAAAAGCCGTCCCAGGAGAAATCGAGTGGATCGGGTGCGCGGAGTTCATTCAGAATCTCCAGGCACCGGCCGGTCAACGTCTCGCGGCTGTCCCCCAGCACCAGATGGAGAAATGAAAAATAGTTGGGCAGAATGCCACGCGACAGTGCCCCGCTTTCGAAGGCTTCGGCCATCGGGTGGGTCAGCAGCCGCTGGAAGGGGTCCTTGCGCTTGTGTCGCAGCAGCTCAACGGCGGCAGCCTCCAGCAAGCGCCCGTGAGCCTGCCGTATGAACCGATGAAAAGGCGCCGACCTGACGAAATCGTCGCGTACGGCGCTCAGCAGCGGAACGTTCACCGCCGCGCCACCGTGGTGTTCTTCGGCCCAGCGCAGGAACGCCGACAACATTTGTTCGGCGATCTGCCGCATCTCGGTGCGGCCTTCGGCGCTCATCATTCCTCTCCCGGGAACGCGGTGAACGGTTCCCCCGCGGCGGCTTCGGCAAAACCGAAAAAGGCAAAGCTGGCCGCCATATGGATCGGCAACGGCGCAACCGCGCGCAACACACCACCACGCGGGTGAGGCAACTCGATGGCACGCGCATGCAGGTGCAGCTTGCGGCTGACCCCCTGCCCGGTCAGATAGGCCGCCTGGCCGCCGTATTTCCCGTCACCCTGGATTGGCGTGCCGAGCAGCGCGCAGTGGGCGCGCAATTGATGGGTCCGACCGGTCCGCGGCTCCATCTCCAGCCAGGCCGTCTTTTTCAATGCAGCCTCGACGACCCTGTAATAAGTGACGGCCCGCCGGCCCTGTTCCTCGTCAACCTCGACCTTGTCGCCGGCGCCACCCGGTCCGGGGCGACCAGCCATCTTGGCCAACGGAGCGTCGATACGGCCCTGGCGCAGCTTCGGCACGCCGACCACCAGCGCCCAGTAACATTTGCGTGCCGAACGGCTGCGGAAGGACGCCGCCAGCTTGGCCGTGGCCGCCGCCGTTCGTCCAAGCAACAGGACCCCGCTGGTGTCCTTGTCCAACCGGTGGACCAGCCGCGGCCGCTCACTCGCCTCGAACCGCAGCACATCGAGCATCCCATCGAGATGACGATCCATGTTGGTGCCGCCCTGGACGGCAAGGCCGGCCGGCTTGTTGAGCACGATCACGTCGGTATCCTTGTACAGGACCGCGTCCCGCAATGCCTGGGCCTCGGCTTCGCTGAACGATGCCACCGCCCGCGGAGTCGCGGCCGCCCCCGAGGGCGGCTCGCCCAGCGGCGGCACCCGCACCACCTGCCCGGCGCCCAGCCGCTGGGCTGCCTTGGCCCTCTTGCCGTCGACGCGCACCTGCCCGGTGCGCAGGAGTCGCTCCAGCATGCCGTGGCCGACCTGCGGGAACCGCCGCCGGAACCAGCGGTCGAGACGCAGCTCGGCCTCCTCCTCCGCAACGGCAAGCGTCTGCACCATGGTCATGAATCGTGCCCCTCCGCCCGGTTGCGCAACTTATCCCAATACTCCAGCCGCTTGCGGATTTCGCGCTCGAAACCCCGTTCCGCCGGTTCGTAGAAGCGGCGGCGCGCCATGCCATCGGGGAAGTAGTTCTGCCCTGAAAATCCGTCGGCGGTATCGTGATCATAGATATAGCCGGCGCCATAGCCCAGTTCCTTCATCACGCGCGTCGGCGCGTTCAAGATATGCAGGGGTGGCATCAGCGAACCGGTCTCGCACGCCACCTTGGTCGCCGCCTTGAAGGCCATGTAGGCGGCGTTCGATTTCGGCGCGGTCCCGAGATAGATCACCAATTGGGCCAGAGCCAGCTCTCCTTCCGGACTGCCCAGCCGCTCGTAGACGTCCCATGCCGCCAGCGCCTGCTGGACGGCTTGTGGGTCGGCCAGGCCAATATCCTCGACGGCGAAGCGAGTCAGGCGGCGGGCGATGAACAGCGGGTCTTCGCCGCCCGCCAGCATCCGGGCCATCCAGTAAAGCGCCGCGTCGGTATCGGAACCCCGCAGCGACTTGTGCAAGGCGCTGATCAGGTTGTAATGGCCTTCCTGCGCCTTGTCGTAGAGCGGCGCTCGCTTCTGCACGGTGGCGGCCAGCCCCTTGGCGTCGAGGCGATCCTGCGAGCCCAACGCATAAAGCTGTTCGGCCATGTTCAGCAGGTAGCGCCCATCGCCGTCGGCCATGGCGCGCAACGCGGCGCGCCCCTCGCCGTCGAGCGGCAATGGCCGGCCGGTCGCGGCCTCGGCACGGCACAGCAGTTTTTCCAGCGCTTCGTCATCCAGGCGACGCAGTACCAGGACCTGGGTCCGCGACAAGAGTGCGCCGTTCAGTTCAAAGGATGGATTCTCGGTAGTGGCGCCGACCAGGATCACCGTGCCGTCTTCGACATAAGGCAGGAACCCATCCTGCTGCGCCCGGTTGAACCGGTGGATCTCGTCGACGAACAGCAGCGTGCCCCGCCCCGTCGCGCGCCGCTTTGTCGCCGCGTCGAACACCTTGCGCAGGTCGGCTACGCCGGAAAAGACCGCCGACAGCGGTTCGAAGGCCAGATCGGTGTGCTCGGCGAGGAGCCGGGCGATCGTCGTCTTGCCGGTGCCCGGCGGCCCCCACAGGATGATCGAGGACAGCCGCCCTTGTGCCAGCATGCGCCCGAGCGGCCCATCCGGCCCGACCAGATGATCCTGGCCCACCACCTCCGCCATAGTCTGCGGGCGAAGCCGGTCAGCCAATGGACGGGGGGTATCTCTGTCAAATAATCCGGCCACGGCCATTCAATCTGCTGTGAACACCCTAGTGGTGAAGACCTGACGGATGGTCCCCACACCATCCGTCAGCTGCTCACCACAATTCAATAAGTTGGTGGGCCGCCTGATCCAGGCGCTTGGGAACCAAGCGTCTGGGGCGGACCACTAGCGCAGTGAACCTTTTGAATGAGTCACTGCACTAGGGGCGTGGAGGCGCGGCTAATCGCACGAGGAAGAATCCCCATCCGTCACTGCCTTGCCCTTTCGAGTCCCGTGCGGGTGATTGCCTCCGCTATCACTCGCCGATGGTCAACGTCATCGTTTCACCCGAGCGACGGATGGCGACCGTCCAGGATGGTGCCGCCATCGCCAACACGCCCCGTAAATCGGTAACCGACCGGACCAATCGGCCGTTCACCTTAAGGATCACATCCCCCGGCTGAAACTGCAGCCGGTGAGCGATGGTGCCGTATTTGATGCCGATGATGGTGACTCCCGCCTCGGCGGAGCCGAGTCCCATCTCCTCGGCCAAAGCCGGATTCATGTTGGCGACCTTTGCGCCGGTGAATGGGTTGTGGCCGCCGATGACGGTCGTATCGCGCGGCGGCTGCTCGGGCGGGCTGGTCAGCGTGGCCGAGACCTCGCGCGCTTCGCCGCGACGCTGCACCCTCAGCTGGACGGCGGATCCGACTGGCAGGGTGGCGATGCGGAAACGAAGGGCTTCGGGGTCGTCAACCTCCCGCCCATTCACTTCGGTGATCACGTCGCCGATCCTCACCCCGGCCTTCTCCGCCGGGCTGTCCGGTCGCACCGAGTTCACCAGCACCCCGACAGGCCGGGGCAATCCCAACGACTGGAACATCTCGGCGGTCACCGCCTGGCCACTGGCGCCGAGCCAAGGCCGCACCGCCCTGCCACCGCTGGTGATGCCGGCCAGCACGGCCTTTACCATCGCCGAAGGGATCGCGAAGCCGATGCCAATGGACCCGCCCGATTGTCCCGACGAATAGATCGCGCTGTTGATCCCCACCAGGCGGCCCTGCAGATCGATCAGCGCGCCGCCGGAATTCCCCGGATTGATCGCCGCATCGGTTTGAATGAAGGATTGGTACTCTCCGGTCCCGACCGAAGTCCGGGCCAAGGCCGAGACAATACCCATGGTCACCGTCTGGCCGACGCCGAACGGGTCGCCGATGGCCAGCACAACGTCGCCCACCTCCAGAGCATCCGAATCGCCCAGCGGCAAGATGGGCAGAGCCTGGCCGCCGGTGTCGATCTTCAATACGGCAAGATCGGTTCGTTCGTCGGTGCCCACCACCTTGGCCTCGAATTCCCGCCGATCCGCCAGCACCACCGTAATTTCATCGGAATCGCGGATCACATGGTTGTTGGTGACGACCATGCCATCGGCCTTGACGATCACCCCCGACCCCAGCGAGCGCTGCACCCGTTCCTGCGGCAATCCCATTTGGCCGCCGAAGAATTGTCGGAAGAAGGGGTCGCTGAATAGCGGCGACACTGTCCGCACTACCCTGCGGGTATAGATGTTGACCACCGCCGGTGCCGCCTGCTTGACCACAGGGGCAAAACTCAGCTGCAGCTGCGCCCGAGACTCCGGCACCACCCGCTCGGCCTGGGCCGGGGCGGCGACAAGAAGAAGAGCGGCCAGAATGGCAGGAATCCGGGCGGCGGTCATGAACATGTCCACAGGCAGGCGCGAAATCATCATACGGTTCACCACAGCATCGACGCCGACGGAAACAGGCGCCCCTGCCCCGGCAAGGCGGATCTTTGGGTTCCTTCCGGGGCTCCGGATCGCCGTGGTGAACGTAACTGTACCACCCTCAAAGCAAAGAGGCAGCCTCAAGAGGCTGCCTCCAATTTCCGGCAATTTGTCGAAAGGTCTATTCCTCGGCCTCTTCGGCGACCTGCAGCGGGCCGCTGTCCTGGCCTTTGGCGCCCGGATCACGGTCGACAAGCTCGATGATCGCCATCGGAGCGGCATCGCCGTAGCGGAACCCGGCCTTCAGAACGCGGGTGTATCCGCCGTTGCGGGCCTTATAGCGCTCGGCCAGCCCGCTGAACAGCTTGCTCACCACCTTCTCGTCGCGCAGAAAAGCGATCGCCTGGCGGCGGGCGTGCAGATCGCCCCGCTTACCCAGAGTGATAAGCTTCTCGGCCAGCGGACGCAGATCCTTGGCCTTGGGCAGCGTGGTCCGGATCTGCTCATGCTTGAGCAGGGCGGCGGCGAGATTGGCGAAAAGGGCCTTACGGGCCTGGCTGCGGCGGTTCAGCTTGCGGCCGTTCATACCGTGTCGCATTGGGACTCAACTCCTCTGGGCTTGGCGTCGCGCACGACACCGATGAAGAAAACCCGCCGCCGCAGTCAGGAACGGCGGGGTAGCGCCGGCCTCCGTGCCGGCGACGTTGTGACGCCGGCACGGAGGCCGGCGCTACCGGGTCAGTACGGCTCTTCCAGCTTCTTGGCCAGCTCTTCGATGTTTTCCGGCGGCCAATTGGGAATTTCCATGCCGAGATGCAGCCCCATCTGGGCCAGCACTTCCTTGATCTCGTTCAGCGACTTGCGGCCGAAGTTGGGAGTACGGAGCATTTCCGCCTCGGTCTTCTGCACCAGATCGCCAATATAGATGATGTTGTCGTTCTTCAGGCAGTTGGCCGAGCGAACCGACAGCTCCAGTTCGTCGACCTTGCGCAGGAGGTTCTTATTGAACGGCAGCTCGTCCTTCTTCTCCTCCTCGGTAACCACCGTCGGTTCCTCGAAGTTGATGAACAGCTGCAGCTGGTCCTGCAGGATCCGAGCCGCCAGCGCCACCGCGTCCTCCGGCGTCACGGCACCATTGGTCTCGACCACCATCGACAGCTTGTCATAGTCGGTAACCTGGCCGACGCGGGTGTTCTCGACCTTGTAGGCAACCTTCCGCACCGGCGAAAAAATGGCGTCGATGGGAATCAGCGCGATCGGCGAATCTTCGGGCCGATTCTGCGACGCCGGAACATAGCCCTTGCCCGTCTCGACGGTCAGCTCCATGTTGAGCGTGGCCCCCTCGTCGAGGGTGCACAGCACCAGACCGGGGTCCATGATCTCGATGTCATGGCCGGTCTCGATCATGCCCGCCGTGACTTCGCCGGCGCCGGTCGCGCGCAGGGTCATGCGCTTCGGTCCCTCGCCATGCATCCTCAGGCCGAGCGTCTTGATATTGAGGATGATGTCCGTGACGTCCTCGCGCACGCCGGGGATCGACGAAAACTCGTGCAGCACCCCGTCGATATGGATGGCGGTCACGGCCGCCCCCTGCAACGACGAGAGCAGCACGCGCCGCAGCGCGTTGCCGAGGGTGAGACCAAAACCGCGCTCCAAGGGCTCGGCGACGACGGTGGCGCTACGCGCCTGATCGGCACCGGGTTCAATGTTGAGCTTGTTGGGTTTGATCAGTTCCTGCCAGTTACGTTGAATCACGAGCGTGACCTCATGGCTTTAAAGAACGGCAGACGAACGCCGTCTATTCCGAAAATGGTCTGCCGCCGGCCCGATAGGGGCCGGCGGCTGGCCAGGGCAAATGTTCAGGGCGTCAGACCCGCCGACGCTTCCGCGGGCGGCAGCCGTTATGCGGAATCGGCGTCACGTCACGGATTGACGTAATGGCGAAGCCGACCGCCTGCAGCGCCCGTAGTGCCGATTCCCGACCGGCGCCCGGTCCCTTGACTTCTACTTCGAGGGTGCGCATGCCATGTTCGGCGGCCTTGCGGCCGGCATCCTCGGCCGCCACCTGGGCTGCATAAGGGGTCGACTTGCGCGACCCTTTGAAGCCCTGCATTCCCGAGGACGACCAAGCGATCGTGTTGCCCTGCGCGTCGGTGATGGTGATCATGGTGTTATTGAACGTGGCATTCACATGAGCCACGCCCGAGGTGATGTTCTTGCGTTCGCGCCGCCGGGGGCGCGCAGCAGCTGGCTTGGCCATATTACTTGGTCACCTTCTTCTTGCCGGCGATCGGCTTGGCCGGCCCCTTGCGAGTCCGGGCGTTGGTGTGGGTCCGCTGGCCGCGCACCGGCAGGCCGCGGCGATGCCGCAGGCCGCGATAGCAGCCGAGATCCATCAACCGCTTGATGTTCATCGCGACTTCGCGGCGCAGGTCGCCTTCGACCTGGTATTCGCGATCGATCAGCTCACGGATCTTCAGCACCTCGTCGTCCGAAAGCTGGTTGACCCTCTTCGCCTCCGGAATGCCGACCTTCCCGATGATCTGCTGCGCCTTGGCGCGGCCGATCCCGTGAATATAGGTCAGCGCGATCAGCACCCGCTTATTCGTCGGGATGTTAACGCCAGCGATACGCGCCAAGGCTGGTTACTCCTTCAACTCAAGACAAACAAAAACACCCGGACTCAGGCCGGGAAACCGAAGGTGCGCGATTATAGGGCGAATCACTGCCCTGTCAACCGACCGTTACGCCTTCGACAATCTGCTTTAGCCGCTTCGTCACGTCATCGATCGGAAGGGTGCCATCCACCACTTTCAGCACACCCTTCTTCTCATAGAACGGAAGAATGGGCGCCGTCTGGGCATGGTAGGCGTCCAGCCGCTTCTGGACCGTTTCGGCATTGTCATCGGCCCGGCGGGTAAACTCCGTGCCGCCGCAGGCGTCGCACTTGCCGTCGATCTTCGGCCGCTGAAATTTGTCATGATAGCCTGCCCCGCACTGGGCGCAGGTGAACCGTCCGGTGATGCGCTCGACGATCATGCTGTCCGGAACGCGCACTTCGATGGCGGCGTCGATCTTGATTCCCCGCTCGCCCAGCATCCGGTCCAGTGCCTCGGCCTGCGCCACCGTCCGGGGGAAGCCGTCTAGGATGAAGCCCTTATTGGCGTCCGGCTGTTGAATGCGGTCGTCGATGATCCCGATCACGATCTCATCGGAGACCAGCTTGCCGGCCTCCATCACCGCCTTCGCCTTCAAGCCGATTTCACTGCCCGAAGCGACGGCGGCGCGCAACATGTCGCCGGTGGAAAGCTGGACCAGTCCGTAGTCGTCCTGCAGCTTCTTCGCCTGGGTCCCCTTCCCGCCGCCCGGCGGTCCCAACAGAATCAAATGCATCAGCCTCGTCTCCCACGCAGTTTGGCCTTCTTGATAAGGCCTTCGTACTGATGCGCGAGCAGATGCGATTGAATTTGGGCCACCGTATCCATTGTCACGGTGACCACGATGAGCAGGCTGGTTCCGCCAAAATAGAACGGGACCGAAAAGCGGCTGATCAGGATCTCGGGCAGGATCGATACCCCCGCCAGATAGGCCGCCCCCACCACCGTCAGGCGCGTCAGGACGTAATCCAGGTAGTCGGCGGTGTTCTTTCCTGGCCGGATGCCGGGAATGAACCCGCCGTGCTTCTTCAGGTTATCCGCCGTCTCCACCGGATTGAATACGACGGCCGTATAGAAGAAGGCGAAAAATACAATCAAGCCAAGGTATAGCGCGATGTGCAGCGGCTGGCCCCGACCCAGAAGGGCGGTCATCGTCGACAGCCACTCCGGCCCCCGCCCGGCGGCGAACCCGGCCGCGGTAACCGGCATCAACAGAATCGAACTGGCAAAGATCGGCGGGATGACGCCAGAGGTATTCAGCTTCAGCGGCAGGTGCGTCGCCTCGCCGCCGTAGATCTTGTTCCCCACCTGGCGCTTCGGATATTGCACAATGATGCGCCGCTGCGCCCGTTCGATGAAGACGATGAAGGCAACGACGCCGATCGCCATGATGGCCACGCCGATGATCACCGCCGCCGACAGCGCTCCGGTCCGCCCAAGTTCAAGGGTGCTGGCGATCGCCCGCGGCAGATTGGCGACAATGCCGGCGAAAATGATCAGCGAGGTGCCGTTGCCGACGCCGCGCGCCGTGATCTGCTCGCCCAGCCACATCAGGAACATGGTGCCGCCGACCAGCGTCACCACCGTGGTGAAACGAAAGAAAAGCCCGGGATCGAACACCGCCGAAGCACCGCCGCCGCTCATTCCCTCCAGCCCCACAGCGATGCCGTAGGCCTGCACCGCGGCGATGCCCACCGTCGCATAGCGGGTGTACTGGTTGATCTTCTTTCGCCCCTGTTCGCCTTCCTTCTTCAGCGAATCGAGGCTTGGCACCACGGTCGTCATCAGCTGCATGATGATCGAGGCCGAGATGTACGGCATGATATTGAGCGCAAACACGGTCATTCGCCGCAGCGCGCCCCCGGCGAACATGTCGAACATCCCCAGGATGCCGCCACCCGACTGGCGGAACATTTCCGCCAGCACATGCGGATTCACCCCAGGCACGGGAATCCACGTCCCCAGCCGATAGACGACGAGGGCTGCCAAGGTGAACCAGATACGCTTCTTGAGCTCGGTCGCCTTGGCGAATACGCCCAGGTTCAGATTGGCTGCGAGCTGCTCGGCGGCGGATGCCATGCCGTTCTCCGGAACCTAGAGATTCTCAGCAGCGCCGGCTAGACCGCCGGCGCCAACAGCAGGAACGCCGGATCTACACCCGGCGTTACCATACTTCACTCGGCCTTGGCCGCGGACGCAAGCACGACGACGGAACCGCCGGCCTTTTCCACCGCGGCGACGGCCGCCGCCGTCGCCCCGGCCACCTCGATGGTGATCCTGGCGGACAACTCGCCGCGGCCGAGGAGCCGCACGCCGTCTTTGGCGTTGGCGATGATGCCCGCAGCCACCAGCTTGTCGGCGGTCAGGGTAGCCGCGGCGTCAAGCTTTCCGGTCTCGACGGCCTTTTGCAGGCGGTCGAGATTGACCTCCGCATAGTCCCGCCGGAACGGATTTTTGAAGCCACGCTTCGGCAGCCGCCGGTAAATCGGCATCTGGCCGCCTTCGAAGCCGTTGATGGCGACGCCGGTGCGCGAGGTCTGTCCCTTGACGCCCCGCCCGCAGGTCTTGCCTTTGCCGGAGCCGATTCCCCGGCCCACGCGCATGCGCCCTTTGCGGGCACCGGCATTATCACGAATATCGTTGAGTTTCATCTCGTGTCCCCGACTCACGCCTCGTCGACGCGCAGCAGATGGCGCACCTTGTTGATCATGCCCCGCACCGATGGAGTGTCCTCCAGTTCGCGGCTGCGGTGCAGCTTGTTGAGGCCTAGGCCGATCAGCGTCGCCTCCTGGTCGGGGGTCCGCCCGATGGGGCTGCCCACCTGCGTCACCTTGACCATCTTCTTCGCGGTACCATTCGCCATCGCCATCACTCCTTGGCAGCGACGGCGACGGAAGCACCGTCACGGCGGCCGACGATTTCGCCGACCTTCTTGCCACGCTTGGCAGCCACGGCCCGCGGGCTGGCCACGTTGACCAGCGCGTCGAAGGTCGCTTTGATCATGTTGTGCGGATTGGAGGTGCCGATGCACTTGGCCACCACATCCTGCACGCCCATGGTCTCGAACACCGCGCGCATCGGGCCGCCGGCGATGATGCCGGTGCCAGCCGGAGCGGCACGCAGGACCACCCGGCCGGCGCCGAAATGGCCGCGGGCGTCGTGATGCAACGTCCGCCCCTCGCGAAGCGCCACGCGGATCATGTTCCGCTTCGCCTGGTCGGTCGCCTTGCGAATGGCTTCCGGCACTTCGCGTGCCTTGCCCGAGCCGTAGCCGACGCGCCCCTTGGCGTCGCCGACGACGACCAGAGCGGCGAAGGCGAAGCGGCGGCCGCCCTTTACCACCTTGGCGACGCGATTGATGTGCACCAGCTTGTCGACGAGATCGCTCTCTTCGCGCTCGCGCGGGCTTTGGGCTTCGCCGCGCTGCCCGCGGGGAGCGCGATCGCCCCGCTCGCCGCGCTCACCACGGCCTGGCCGGTCGCCACGATCGGGATTGGGTGTACGTGCCATCTCTTGGTCCCTTTAGAACGACAGCCCGCCTTCGCGGGCGGCATCAGCCAGGGCCTTGACCCGGCCATGATAGATGTAGCCTCCGCGGTCGAACACCACCTCGGTGATGCCGGCCTGGGCGGCGCGCTCGGCGATCAGCTTGCCGACGCGAGCGGCGGCGGCGATATCCGCCCCCGTCTTGAGGTCGGTCTTCAGCTCCTTCTCGAGCGAGGAAGCAGCAGCCAGGGTGGTTCCTTTCGCATCGTCGATGATTTGCGCATAGATATGCTTCGACGAACGGAACACCGAAAGGCGCGGGCGGCCGCCAGCCTTCTTGCGGAGAGCGAACCGGGTACGCGCCTGACGGCGCAGGAATAGATCTTTCGGCGAGAACATGGCAGGGCCCTACTTCTTCTTGCCTTCCTTACGGAGGATCGTTTCGGTCTCGTATTTGACGCCCTTGCCCTTGTAAGGCTCGGGGCCGCGGAAGGCACGGATCTCAGCGGCGATCTGCCCGACCCGCTGACGATCCTTGCCGGTGATCGAGATGCTGGTCGGCTTCTCGCACTTGATCGACACGTCGTCGGGGATCGGGAAGTTGACGTCGTGTGAAAAGCCGAGCTGCAACTGCAGGGTCTTCCCCTGCACCGCGGCGCGGTAGCCGACGCCATTGATCTCGAGGTTCGTGGTAAAGCCCTCGGACACGCCCTTGACCATGTTGTTGATCAGCGCACGCGTCGTACCCCACATCATGCGGGCACGCTTGCTATCGCTGCGGGGCTTCACCCACACATGGTTGCCGTCGATCGTCGTTTCCACGTCGTCGACCAGCATGAGCGTCGAGGTGCCCAGCTTGCCCTTCGCGGAGAACTCCGATCCGGCCAAGTTGACGCTGACACCGTTGGGCACCAGCACCGGATATTTACCGACTCGCGACATCTTGCTGGGCTCCTTAGAACACCTGGCAGAGGACCTCGCCGCCGACATTGGCGGCGCGGGCCTCGGCGTCGGACATCACGCCGCGCGGGGTCGACAGGATCGAGATGCCGAGGCCATTCGATACCTTCGGCAAATCCTTGATCTTCGAATACACGCGGCGACCGGGCTTGGAGACGCGGGCGATCTGGCGGATCACCGGCTGTCCCTCATGGTACTTGAGCTCGATGGTGAGCTCGTCCACGCCGGCACGTACCGGAGCCTGCGAGTAACCGCGGATATAGCCCTCGCGCTTCAGCACTTCGAGCACATTGGTGCGGAGACGGGACGCCGGAGCGGTCACGCTGGCCTTGTGCGCCAGCTGACCGTTGCGGATGCGCGTCAGCATATCCCCAAGGGGATCAGTCATCATCGTCGGCGTCTCCTTACCAGCTCGACTTGACCATGCCGGGGATCTGGCCCTTTGAGCCAAGTTCCCGCAGCTGGACACGACACAGCTTGAACTTGCGATAATTGCCGCGCGGGCGGCCCGTCACTTCACACCGCAGACGGACGCGGGTCGGCGACGAGTTGCGCGGCAACTCGGCCAGTTTCAACACGGCCTCGAAGCGCTCCTCGGGAGAAGCGCCCTCGTTGTTGACGATGGCCTTCAGCCGGGCGCGGCGGTTCGCGTACTGCCTGGCCATCCTCTCGCGCTTCTTGTTGCGCTCGACGGAACTAGTCTTTGCCATTGTTCACGATTCTCCTAAGCGCTCAGCCGGCGAACGGCATATCGAAGGCCTTGAGAAGCGCCTTGCACTCCTCATCCGATTTCGCCGTCGTCACGAACACGATATCCATCCCGCGCACACGGTCGACGCGGTCGTAGTTGATCTCCGGGAACACGATTTGCTCCTTCAAGCCCATGGCATAGTTGCCACGGCCGTCGAAGGCCTTGCCGTTGATACCCCGGAAGTCGCGGACACGCGGCAGAGCGATGGAGATCAGCCGGTCGAGGAACTCGTACATGCGGTCCTTGCGCAAGGTCACCTTGCAGCCGACCACCTGGTTCTCCCGCAACTTGAAAGCGGCGATGGACTTCTTGGCACGGGTCACCACCGGCTTCTGACCGGACAGTGCCGTAAGATCGCTCACCGCGCCTTCGATTTTTTTGGCATCCTGCGCAGCTTCGCCGACACCCATGTTGATGATGATTTTCTCGAGACGCGGCACCTGCATGGGGTTCACGTAGTTGAACTGCTCCTGCAGGGCCTTCTTGACGACCCGTTCGTAATGATCACGCAAACGCGCAGCCATGATCCCTCTCTCCCGCTTCAGCGATCGATCTGCTCGCCCGACCGGCGGGCGATGCGGAGCTTCCGGCCGTCTTCGAGCGTCTTGAAGCCGACGCGGGTCGGCTTGTCGGTTTTCGGGTCGACGTGCGCGACGTTGGAGACGTGGATGGTCCCTTCCTGCCGCACCAGGCCCCCCTGGTTGGTCATGCTGGGACGGGTATGCTTGGTCACCACGTTGACTCCTTGAACGACCACCCGGCCGTCCTCGGGAAGAACACGCAGAACCTCGCCCTTCTTGCCCTTGTCCTTGCCGGCGATCACGACGACCTGATCGCCCTTCTTTACCTTTGCGGCCATCACAACACCTCGGGCGCCAGGGAGATGATCTTCATGTATTTCTTCGCGCGCAGTTCACGGGTCACCGGGCCGAAGATACGGGTGCCGATCGGCTCGCCCTGCTTGTTGATCAGCACGGCGGCATTGCGGTCGAACCGGATGGAGGAGCCATCGGGACGACGGATCTCCTTGGCCGTGCGCACGATCACCGCGCGATGCACGTCGCCCTTCTTGACGCGACCACGCGGGATCGCCTCCTTGATGGACACGACGATCACATCGCCGACATTGGCGATGGTCCGGTGCGAACCGCCAAGGACCTTGATGCACTGCACCCGGCGGGCACCCGAATTATCGGCGACGTCCAGGTTGGTTTGCATCTGGATCATTTGCTCGCTTCCTTTCTTTGACTTTGCAGCCTAGGCATCACGCCGAGGCCGTTTCGTCCGTGACCACCGTCCAGCTCTTGTTCTTCGACAGCGGGCGGCATTCCTGAATCCGCACCACGTCGCCGACTTTGCAGGCGTTAGTCTCGTCATGGGCGCTGTATTTCTTCGAGCGCCGAATGAACTTCTTGTACACCGGGTGCATAACGCGGCGTTCGACACGCACGACGACGGTTTTGTCCATCGCGTCGGAAACCACTACACCCTGAAGAATGCGCTTGGGCATCGCCAAAAACCTCCTACGACGCGGCGCGGTTGCGTTCGCCGAGCAGGGTCTTGATGGTCGCGATCTCGCGGCGCACTTGACGTACCCGGGCAGTGTTCTCCAATTGGCCGGAGGCCCTCTGGAAACGCAGGTTGAACTGTTCCTTCTTCAGCTCGACGAGCCGGTCGGCAAGCTGATCGCTGGTCTTCGTCTTGAGTTCGGTGGCCTTCGCCATGATCAAGCCTCCCCAGCCAGGCGCTGAATGAATTTGGTCTTGATCGGCAACTTGGCCGCCGCCAAGGCAAACCCTTGCCGCGCCACCTCTTCGGCAACGCCGTCGACCTCGAAGAGGATGCGACCGGGAGCGACCCGCGCCGTCCAGTATTCGGGCGCGCCCTTACCGGAGCCCATGCGGACTTCCGCCGGCTTGGTCGACACCGGCAGATCCGGGAACACGCGGATCCACACACGCCCTTGGCGCTTCATATGACGGGTGAGCGCCCGGCGGGCGGCTTCCAGCTGGCGCGCGGTGATGCGCTCCGGCTCCAAAGCCTTCAGCCCGTAGGCCCCGAAGTTCAATTCGAAACCGCCCTTGGCCAGGCCGTGGATGCGGCCCTTGTGCGCCTTGCGGTATTTCGTGCGTTTCGGACTAAGCATTTCCGTACACGTCCATCAAAGGGTTAGCGCCCGGCCGTCTCACGCGTCTCGCGCGAGGTGGTCGGCTGCGCCTCGAGGGCGCGCTTGTCTTGGGCCATCGGGTCGTGGGCCATGATTTCACCCTTGAACACCCACACCTTGACACCACAAGTGCCATAGGTGGTCTTGGCAGTGGCGACACCATAATCGACATCGGCGCGCAGGGTATGCAGCGGCACGCGCCCCTCGCGGTACCACTCCATCCGCGCGATCTCGGCACCACCGAGGCGACCCGAACAGTTGATCCGGATGCCCTGAGCTCCAAGGCGCATCGCCGATTGCACGGCACGCTTCATGGCGCGGCGGAAGGCGACCCGGCGCTCCAACTGTTGAGCGATGTTCTCGGCGACCAGCTGGGCATCGAGTTCCGGCTTGCGGATTTCAACGATGTTGAGATGCACCTCGTTGCCGGTCATTTTCGACAGCGACTTGCGCAGCACCTCGATGTCGGCGCCCTTCTTGCCGATGACCACGCCGGGACGGGCGGTATGGATGGTCACGCGGGCCTTTTTGGCCGGCCGTTCGATAACGACGCGCGACACCCCCGCCTGCACCAGCTTGCTGCGCAGGTAGTCGCGCAGCTTCAGGTCCTCATGCAGCAGCTTGGCATAGTCGCCATCGGCGAACCAGCGGGAGTCCCAGGTCCGGTTGATGCCGAGCCGAAGCCCGATGGGATTGACTTTCTGACCCATGGTTTAAGCCTTCTCCTCGGCGGCGCTCTCTTCGCGCTCGCGAACAATCACCGTCAGGTTGCTGAACGGTTTGACGATCCGACCGACGCGGCCGCGAGCGCGGGCGCTCCAGCGCTTCATAATAAGAGCCTTGCCGACATAGGCCTCAGCCACCACAAGCCGGTCGACGTCCAGCTGATGGTTGTTTTCGGCATTGGCGATGGCCGACTGCAGCACCTTCTTGACGTCCTGCGCCACGCGGCGCTTGGAGAAGGTCAGTTGCGCCAGCGCCGCCTCGGCTTTCAACCCGCGGATGGACTGGGCTACCAGGTTCAACTTGCGCGGGCTGATGCGGATCGACGCGGCGAAAGCCTTCGCCTCGGTATCCGCCAGGTCGCGTGGTGCGGTCTTCTTGCCCATCGCCTTACTTCCTCTTCGCCTTCTTATCGACCGCGTGGCCGTAATAGGTGCGGGTCGGCGAGAACTCGCCAAATTTGTGACCGACCATGTTCTCGGTTACCAGCACGGGAATGTACTTCTGGCCGTTGTAGACGCCGAAAGTCAAACCCACGAACTGGGGAAGAATCGTCGAACGTCGCGACCAGATCTTGATCACTTCGTTGCGTCCCGACGACCGCGCCTTATCTGCCTTCTTCAGCAGGAAGCCGTCGACGAAAGGACCTTTCCAAACGGAACGAGCCACTCGTCCCTCCTCTACTTAGTCTGCTGGCGACGGCGCATGATCAGCGTATCCGTCTTCTTGTTGTTCCGCGTCTTCTTGCCCTTGGTCGGCTTGCCCCAGGGGGTCACCGGATGGCGGCCACCCGAGGTCCGCCCCTCACCACCGCCGTGCGGATGGTCGATGGGGTTCATGGCTACGCCGCGGACATGGGGGCGACGCCCCAGCCACCGCTTGCGTCCGGCCTTACCCAGGCTGATGTTCTGCTGATCGGGATTCGATACCGCACCGATGGTGGCCATGCACTCGCCGCGCACCATTCTGAGCTCGCCCGACGACAGGCGGAGCTGAGCATAGCCCTGGTCCTTGCCCACCAGCTGCACATAGGTGCCTGCCGAACGGGCCAATTGGCCGCCCTTGCCGGGCTTCAGTTCCACATTGTGGACCACCGTCCCCACCGGAATATTCTTCAGCGGCAACGCGTTGCCCGGCTTGATGTCGACGCGCTGGCCCGCCACCACCTGGTCCCCCGCGCCGAGGCGCTGCGGGGCCAGGATGTAGGCCAGCTCACCGTCCTCGTAGCGCACCAGGGCGATGAATGCCGAGCGGTTGGGATCGTATTCCAGCCGCTCGACCGTCGCGGCGACGTCGAACTTATTGCGCTTGAAATCGATGATCCGGTAGCGGCGCTTGTGCCCGCCGCCCCGGAACCGCACGGTAACCCGGCCAGTGCTGTTGCGCCCGCCCTGCGAGCGCAGACCTTCGGTCAGCGACTTCTCGGGCTTGCCCTTCCACAGATCGGAACGATCGACGATAACCAGCTGGCGCTGGCCTGGCGTCGTCGGCTTGTAACTCTTGAGCGGCATCGCGTCAGACCCCCGTCGTCACGTCGATCGACTGGCCCTCGGCCAGCGAGACGATGGCTTTCTTGTAGTCGCTGCGCTTGCCGACGAACCCGCGGAACCGCTTGGTCTTGCCGAGTTGGCGCAATGTGTTCACCGCCTTCACCTTGACGTTGAACACCGATTCCACCGCGGCCTTGATCTCGCCCTTGGTGGCGTCGAGCGGTACCCGGAACGTGACCTGGTTGTGTTCCGAGCCCATGGTCGCCTTCTCGGTGATCACTGGCGAACGCACCAGGTCATAGGCCCGCAGCTTGCTGATCTGCACCTTGCTCATTTCAGTCGGGCCTCCAGGGCCTGCACGGCGTCCTTGGTCAACACCAGGGTGTCGCGCCGCAGGATGTCGTAGACGTTGGCCCCCTGCGAGGGCAGCACGTCGATGAAGGGTAGGTTGCGCGATGCCAGGGCGAAATTGGTGTCCAGCTGGGCCCCGTCGATGAACAGGGCGTTGGCCAGGTTCAGCTTCGCCAGGCGGGCCGCCAGATCCTTGGTCTTCGGCGTGGCCGTCGCGGCCTTTTCCAGGACCACCAGCTTGCCTTCGGCCGCCTTGGCCGAAAGTGCCACCTTCAAAGCCAGGGCGCGGACCTTTTTCGGCAGGTCATGCGCGTGAGAGCGCACCACCGGTCCAAAAATGACGCCGCCGCCGCGGAACTGGGCGCTCCGCAGGGAGCCCTGCCGGGCGCGGCCGGTGCCCTTCTGCTTGTACGGCTTCTTGGTGGTGCCGGAGACATCCCCGATCTGCTTGGTCTTGTGAGTTCCGGCACGACGCTTGGCCAGCTGGTAATTTACCATGCGGGCCAGGATGTCGCGGCGGACTTCGACCCCGAACACCTCGTCAGCCAGCTCGACCGAGCCGACTGTGTTGGCATCGAGATTAACGACGTCGATCTTCATGGCCCATTAATCCTTTTGCTCGTCGGCTTCGCCGGCAGTCTTGCCAGCCGCCTCGGCAGCCGCCTTCACGCCAGCCGGAAACGGCACGCCGTCGGGCAGCTTCCGCTTCACCGCATCGCGCACCAGCACCCAACCCCCTTCGGCGCCGGGAACGGCACCCTTGACCAGGATCAGGCCGCGGTCGGCATCGGTGGAAACCACGGTCAGGCTCTGCGTCGTGACCTGCACGTCGCCCATATGGCCGGCCATCTTCTTGCCTTTGAAGACCTTGCCGGGATCCTGGCGCTGACCGGTCGAACCGTGCGAGCGGTGCGACACCGACACGCCGTGGGTCGCTTCCAGACCGCGGAAATTGTGGCGTTTCATGCCGCCGGCGAAACCCTTGCCGATGGTCGTGCCGGTAACGTCCACATACTGGCCGGCGACGAAGTGCGAGGCACTAAGTTCGGTACCGATTTCCAGCATGGCGTCGGGGCTGACGCGGAATTCCACCAGCTTCTTCGCGGGTTCGACCTTGGCATTGGCGAACTGGGCCCGTTGGGCCTTGCTCACGTTCTTCACCTTGGCCAGCCCGGCACCGAGCTGCACGGCCGTATAGCCGTCTTTGTCCTCAGAGCGGGTCGAGACCACCTTGCAGGTGTCAACCTTCAGCACAGTGACCGGCACATGGGTGCCGTCCTCGGTGAAGATTCTGGTCATGCCGACCTTCTGGGCGATGAGACCGGATCGCATCGTCACTTCCTTACAACTTGATCTCGACGTCGACGCCGGCGGCGAGATCCAGTTTCATCAGCGCATCCACGGTCTGGGGCGTCGGATCGACGATGTCCAGGAGCCGCTTGTGCGTACGGATTTCGAACTGCTCGCGCGACTTCTTGTCGATGTGCGGCGAACGGTTCACGGTGAACTTCTCGATGCGCGTCGGCAGCGGGATCGGCCCACGCACCTGCGCACCCGTGCGCTTGGCGGTGTTTACGATCTCGCGCGTGGACTGATCCAGCACGCGATGATCGAACGCCTTGAGGCGGATGCGAATGTTTTGACTTTCCATCGTATCGTCCAGTTCATCCTCCGGCTTCGGCCCACCTTGGTCAGGCAGGCGAAGCCGGGGGTTATGCCATTACTCGATGATCGACGCAACCACGCCGGCGCCGACGGTGCGGCCGCCTTCGCGGATGGCGAAGCGCAGGCCCTCGTCCATGGCGATCGGGGCGATCAGCTCCACCGTCATCGACACGTTGTCGCCCGGCATCACCATTTCGGTGCCTTCCGGCAGTTGCACCGTGCCGGTGACGTCGGTGGTGCGGAAATAGAACTGCGGGCGGTAGTTGGTGAAGAACGGCGTATGACGGCCCCCCTCCTCCTTGGTCAGCACATAGGCCTCG
>JAJXWP010000016.1 GCA_021781575.1 Pseudomonadota bacterium | reverse complement strand
GCCGCTGGCATCGGCGCAGCTATCGCTGGCGCTCTGATATACCGATCCAAAGAGCCGGATGCGTGATCCGCACGTCCGGTTCTGTGAGAGGCGCGGGAGAGCAATCTCCCGTGCCTACTCGACGCGCAAAAATCAAGCCTAATGCACTGACGCAAGCTGAATCTTCAGCTTGCGTCAGTGCATTAGGCGTCTGGTCCGGAGGTTGATAATGGACGTGCAGGAAATTCTGGTCGCCCACTCGATGCCGCTGTTCAGCCCCAGTTATCCGGTCGGGCCGTACCGCTTCATCCACCGCGAATACCTGATCGTTACCTATGAGACCGATGCGGCGGCCATTCGCGCTGCCCTGCCGGAACCGCTCGAGCCAGTGGACGGCAATCTCTGCTATTACGAATGGATGAAAATGCCCGACAGTTCGGGGTTCGGTGACTATCAGGAAAGCGGCAGCGGAATCTTCGCCACCTTTCGCGGCGAACCCTGCAATTTCTCGGTCCAGATGTATCTCGACGACGAACCCCCGCTCACCGCCGGCCGCGAAATCTGGGGATTCCCGAAGAAATACGGATGCCCTCGGCTGTCGGTGATGAAGGACACCCTGACCGGAACCCTGCATTACGACGAGGAACGGGTAGCGCTGGGCACCATGACCTACAAGCACCACAGCCTGGAAGACCGGCTGGCCGAGGTTATGGCCGGCCTGCGCCGGCTGAACGTCAACTTGAAGCTCATTCCCGACGTCGACGGCAAACCGAAGATCGCCCAACTGGTCGGCTACACCCTTGAGGACATCACCATCCATGGTGCCTGGGACGGGCCGGCCCGGTTGCATCTGACCCCCCATGTGAACTGCCGGGTGGCCGATCTGCCCGTCCGGCGTGTGATCGGCGGACGTCACCAGGTCGTCGATTTCACCCTGCCCTATGGGAGGGTGTTGCACGACTACCTGGCTCGCTAAGCACTTTCGGCGTTATTCCAACGGCTTAGAGGGAAGGCGAGAGTCGATCCGGAAGCAAGTCCTGCTTGGACCATGATCCCAGAAGTGATTGGTGCGGTTGTCGCCGGATTTCGCATCGAGCGTCGTGTGGAATTGCGCGCACAACTCGTATGAGTCTTGGCCCAATGCCTTATACTCGTAGAGGGTCTTCGATTCCGGGTCTGTCAGAGACAGGCTCCCCGGGGTATTGGGCTGTACAAGTTGCTCCAGATCAGCCGGAAGCCTGTCATGTGCCCTGTGATAGTTTTCTACTGCCAGAGTAACGAACTGAAGATCATGGACTCGCTGCTCGTCCAATCTCCGCAACCGCGCCTCGTGCGGCGACTCGATGCTGACAATCCCGGCGCAAATTGCCGCCACCACGACGACGCTGGATCCGATCGCGAACAGGTTCGCCGGCTGGATTCTCATGCCGTTTCCTCTTTCCGCACATCGGTCAGGAAGTAGGCAAAAACCCCGCCCGCGATAATCGCAACGGTCGCCACCTTCAATCCAAAGCGGATAGTCAGTTCCCCGCCAAGGACATTATAGACGAGGCCAATCACATCGCCGGTCAGAGTGACGGCAGCCACAAACAGCGTTAGATAGGTCAGCCATTTCCGTGGCCGGGAGCTGCGCCGAGTGGGGTTGGCGAGAACAGCCTTGTTGGTGGAACGAAAAGTGAAAATGAACAACGGAAAGGCAACCAGCAAACAGGATATGTTCCACCGAACAGCCGCGTTGAAACCGTTCCACTGGCGCATCTGGGCGGGATCCGGAAATGCACGGTCAATGAAGTGAAACATCATCGCACCGAGGCTGTAGGCGGTATCATAAAGCGCTGTAAACATTACGAGATAGATGAACACTTCCGCAGCAGAGAGATACGGCCTGGGTCGAGGAACAGGAACGGGAAATTTGAGATCGGCGAAGGCCCCGACAGCGGCCTCAGCATCCGCCGCATCCCAGCCGGCTTGCCTGAGGGTCCGTTCGATCTCGGAGCGTTCGACGCCCTTGGTGAGCGCCTGCCGCGTGAATTCAAGAAGTTCGGAGTTCATTTCAGCTTACAGGTTGACCGCCTTCATGCCTTGCGGGTGATAGCGCTCGCCGGCGGTCACCCCCGGCGGAAAAGCCTCGTCCAGGCGGCGAAGATCGGCGTCCGACAACGACAGCTCGGCCGCCGCCAGATTCTCTTCGAAATAGCGGCGGTGCTTGGTGCCGGGAATGGCGACGATATGCGGATCCTGGGCCGACACCCAGGCCAGGGCCAGGGCGGCCGGCGTGCATCCCTTCTCGGCGGCGAGATCCCGAACGGCGTCGGCAAGGGCCAGATTGCGTCGGAAATTGTCGCCGGCAAAACGGGGGTGGTTGCGCCGCCAGTCGTCCTCCGGCAGGTCCTCGGGACGGCGGAAGCGCCCGGTCAGGAAGCCCCGCCCCAGCGGGCTGTAGGCGACGAAGCCCACCCCGAGTTCGCGGCAGGTGGGCAGGATCTCAGCCTCGGGATCGCGGCTCCACAACGAGTATTCGGTCTGCAAGGCGGCGATGGGGTGGACCGCCTGGGCACGCCTCAGCGTCTGGGGTGCCGCCTCGGACAAGCCCAGATAGCGCACCTTGCCCTGCCGCACCAGCTCGGCCATGGCGCCTACCGTATCCTCGATGGGCGTCTTGGGGTCGACCCGATGCTGGTAATATAGGTCGATGACATCGATCCCCAGGCGCTTGAGGCTGGCTTCGCAGGCTTGGCGGACATAGTCCGGGCGTCCGTCGACGCCCAGGAATTCGCCGTTGGGGCCGCGGACATTGCCGAACTTGGTGGCCAGGACGATCTTGTCCCGCCGGCCGCGAATGGCCCGGCCCACCAGTTCCTCGTTGCGCCCCGTCCCGTACATGTCGGCGGTGTCCAGCATCAGGCCAAGGTCGATGGCGCGGTGGATGACGGCGATCGATTCCGCCTCATCGGCCGCGCCGTAGAATTCGGACATCCCCATGCAGCCCAGGCCCAGTGCCGGCACCGTCAGCCCGCAACCCAAGACGCGTTGTCGAAGCATTGCCACCTCCTTGGGCGCCGTCCAGCCGGCCCCCGGTTGACCGTCCTTCAGCTTGGCCGCTTCCTGCCGGCGCAGGAGGCAACGCTGCGGCTTGCCGCTTGAACGTCAGAGTAGCCGGATCCCGCGCCAACTGGAAGGCGGAATGGGGCGCAACCACCTCGCCCTCTAATGCCCCTGCGGCCCGCCCGTCAACTCGGCCTTGGTCAAGCCGGCGGCGGCCAGCGCGGCGACCACCAGCACGGCGCCCAGAAGCCAGAAGGCGTCGGCGAAGCCCATGATCATCGCCTGGCCGTGCACCAGCCTGCCCACCGTCACGGCCGCCTGGTGCCAGGCTATCTGGGGATCGCTGACGCCGTGCCCCATGAAGTAATGCTGCAAGGCGCCGATACGAGCCCGCGCCGCCGCAGAAAACGGCGTGACGCCGCCGTTGATCACCGTCGAATGGAACTGCTCACGCCTCGTCAGGAATGTCTCGAGGGTCGCGGTACCGAAAGCGCCGCCCAGATTGCGCATCATGTTGAACAGGCCGGAGGCGGCGCCGGCGTTCGCCGCCTCGATCCCGGCTGTGGTGATGGCGGCAAGCGGCGTCAGCACCGCCGCCTGGCCGAACGCTCGCAGGATATTGGGCCAAAGGAACTGGTCGCCGCCGTAATTGCTCGACAGCTGAATGTTCATCAGGCAGCTCATGGCGAACACCAACATGCCGCCTGCCGCCAGACGGCGGGCATCAACGCGCTTCATCAGTGCCGGCACGAACGGTATCAGCACCAACTGCGGCAAACCGGTCCAGGCCATCACGGCGCCCACCTGCTGGGCGTTGTAGCCCTGGGTCTGAGACAGGTAGAGCGGCAGCAGAAACACCGAGCCGTAAAGGGCGAAGCCGACCAGGGTATTGCTCAGGGTCCCCAGCCCGAAATTGCGCCGGGCCAACAGCCGGAGATTGACCAGGGGGCGCCGCGCGGTCAGCTCGATGCCGACGAACAGGGTCAGGGACACCGCCGCCAGAACACTGAGCCTGACGATGAAGGGTGAACCGAACCAGTCATCCTTGTTTCCCTCTTCCAGCACGGTCTGCAAGGCGGCCAGCCCCACCGCCATGGTCACCACCCCAGGCCAGTCACCGCTCTTCAGCAGATGCAGTTGCATCGGTTTGGCTTCCAGCGCATAGGCCAGCGCCGCCAGCATGATCAGGCCGGGGACCATGTTGATGTAGAAAATATACTGCCAGCCGTAGTTCTCGGTCAGATAGCCGCCGATGGTCGGACCGATGGCCGGGGCGAATGTGGCGGTCAGGGAGAACAGCGCAAGGCCCAGCGGCCGCCTGGCCGGCGGCAGCATGGTCACCACGATGGTGAAGGCCATGGGGATGAGCACTCCCCCGGTGAAGCCCTGTACGGCCCGCAGCACGATCATCTGCTGCAGATTGCCGGCGAAGGCGCACAGCCCGGAGAACACCAGAAACAAGACGGCGTTGGCGATCAGGTAGCGACGCGGCGAGAACACCCGGCTGAGGAAATCGGACAATGGGATGACCACGATCTCGCCGACCAGATAGGCGGTAACGACCCAGCCGCCGTCGTCGATGCCGGCGCCTATGCCCCCCTGGATTTCCGGCAGCGACGCATTGGTGATCTGGATGTTGAGGACCGCCATGAAGGCGCCCAGCATCGACCCCAGGACGGCGATCCAGGTCTTGGCCCCGACGGCGAGCGGCGTGGCGGCCGGCGTCATCGGCGGGATTTCGGGAAGGGTAACGGCCTGCCTTGCGGACATCTCTGCACCTACCGGCTGGCAAGCCTGTGCCCCTCGCGCCGCTCGTCGTCCGCTGCCGCGGCAAGCACGGCGGCCTTGGTATCGATGGTGGTTTCCACCGACATGCCGGGGCGCAGCCGCCCAACCATGGGGTCGTCTCCCCTCAGCGCGATCTTCACCGGAATGCGCTGCACGATCTTGGTGAAGTTGCCGGTGGCGTTGTCGGGCGGCAGCAAGGCGAATTCCTGCCCGGCAGCCGGGGCCAGGCTGTCGACCCGGCCGTGAATCACCTGGCCGGGAAAGCTGTCCACGGTGATCTTCACCGACTGCCCCTTCTCGACATGGGTCAACTGGGTCTCCTTGAAATTCCCCACCACATAGACGGCCTGCAGCGGCACCACGGCCATCAGTTGCGTCCCCGCCTGGACGTACTGGCCGACCCTTAGCGACCGATTGCCGACGGTGCCGGCGATCGGCGCGACGACAGTGGTGTAGCCCAGGTTCAATTGAGCCTGGCGGGCCACCGCCTGCTCGCGCCGAAGGTCGGCATCGGCCTTGGCCTCGGCGCTGGTCAATACGTCGATTTGCTGCTCCGCCGCCGCCTGCCGGGCCTGGTCCCGCTGCAGGGTGGCGGTCTTTTCCTGGATGTCGGCCTCTGCCTGCTGCGCTCGGCGCGACGTGCCGAAGCCGGTCTTGAACAGCTCGCGATAGCGGTCGAAGTCCTGCCGGGCGAATCCCTGCTCGGCCTCGTCGGCGGCGACGGTGGCATGAGCCTCGGCGATCACCAGCCGCTGCTGTTCGATTTGCGCCCGGATATTGGCTAAACCGGCCTCACCGGCAGCGACCTCGGCGTGCGCCTGATCCAGGGCGGTCCGGAAATCGGCGTCATCGATCCGCGCCAGCACCTGCCCGGCCGCCACCGGTTGGTTGTCCCGCACCAGCACCGCGGCGACATAGCCCGAGACCTTGGGCGCGACGGTGGTGTAGTCGGCCTTGACATAGGCATCGTCGGTAGATTGCTCGAATCGCCCGGCGATCCACCAGTCATAGCCCCATAGGCCGGCACCGCCGAGAACGCCGGCCGCCGCGCCGGCGCCCGCAATCCGCGCCACCAGCTGCCGCCAGCCGCTCTTCGCCTCGCCACCCATGGCCATCCCTTTCATCAAATAAACCGTACCGTATAGTACGGTCCAATATGAGAATAGGGCCGCCCTCGGTCAAGAGGCCAGTGCATGTGTCTTGACCGTACCGTACGGAGCGTTATATCGAGAGACGACCAACCACTATAGGCGGAGCGATGAACGACACCCCCACGCGGAGCGTCACCAGCCGCGCAGCGCGCCGCAGCCGCGACATTGTCGATGCCGCCGCCGAGGTGTTCCTCGAACGCGGTTATGCCGGCGCCAGCATGGACGCCGTCGTCGAACGGGCCGGCGGCTCAAAGGAAACTTTGTACTGCCACTTCGGCAGCAAGGCGGGCCTGCTGAAAGCCATCGTCGAACAGCGCACCGCCGACGTCACCGCCAACCTGGATGCCCCCGAGGCCACCGATCTGAAGGATTTCCTCCGCCGGGTCGGCATCGCCTACTTGGAGACCGTCCTGTCCCCGCGCGGCCTTGCCCTCTACCGCCTGGTACTGGCCGAAAGCGGCCGCATGCCGGAAGTGGGCGACCTGTTCTACCGGCTTGGACCGGAGGCAGCCACCGGCCGGCTGTCCACCCGCTTGGCCGAGCGCTGTTCGCAGGAGGGCGTCGCGTTGTCGCAGCCGAACAGGGCGGCCGCCCTGTTCCTCGGCATGCTGCGGGGAGACCTGCAATTGCGCGCTCTGTTCAATCCGACCCGCGCCCCGGTCGGGTCGGAAATCCGCGAGCATGTGGGCATCGTCGTCGACGCCTTCCTCAAAGCGATCGGAGCTTAACCCCAATACCGCAGAGGCTCGCCGCGGGGGTCGCCGAGCAGCGTGTCTTCGCGCATGACCACCTGGCCACGGATGATGGTCGCGATCGGCCAACCGGTGACCTGCATGCCGTCGAACGGCGTCCAGCCGCATTTGCTGGCGATCCACATATTGCTGATACGCCGCCGCGCCTTGAGATCGACCACGGTGAAGTCGGCGTCATAGCCGACGGCGATGCGGCCCTTGCCGGCCAGACCGTAGATACGCGCGGGGCCGGCGCTGGTCAGGTCGACGAAGCGCTCCAGGCTGAGCCGGCCGGCCGTCACATGGTCGAGCATGACCGGAACCAAGGTCTGCACGCCGGTCATCCCCGATGGGCTCTGCGGATAGGGCTTGGCCTTTTCCTCGCGGCTATGCGGCGCATGGTCGGACCCGATGACGTCGACAACCCCCTGCTCGACCGCGCGCCACAGGGCTTGCCGGTGTTCTTCGCCGCGAATCGGTGGGTTCATCTGGGCATAGGTGCCAAGGCGTTCATAACATTCGGGGGCGGCCAAAGTCAGATGCTGCGGCGTCACCTCGACGCTGGCGAAATCCTTCGCTTCGGCCAACAGCGTCATTTCCTCGGCCGTGCTGACATGCAGCACATGGATCTGCCGGCCGGCCGCCTTGGCCAGGCGAAGCAGCCTCTCGGTCGCCAGGACGGCGGTCCGGGTGTCGCGCCATTCCGGGTGCATGGCCGGCGGGGCTCCCCCTTCGACCAGGCCCCGGCGTTCCTTGAGACGAGCTTCGTCTTCGGCATGGACGGCCATGCGCCGCCGGCCGTTGGCCAAGGCGCGAGTCAGCAATTGCTCGTCATCGACCAGCAGGCTGCCGGTCGAGGAGCCCATGAACAGCTTGATGCCGGCGCAGCCGGGCAGGCGTTCCAGCCGCCCCAGTTCGTCGATGTTTTCCGCTGCGGCGCCAAGGAAGAAGGCATGGTCGACCCAGGCTCGCCCCTTGGCCCGCGCCAGCTTGTCGGCCAGCGCCTCGGCGGTCGTGGTCGAAGGCTTGGTATTGGGCATCTCGCAGACCGCAGTGACGCCGCCTAAGGCCGCGGCGGCGGTGCCGGTCGCCAGATCCTCCTTGTACTCGAGGCCCGGTTCGCGCAGATGCACCTGGGTGTCGATGACCCCAGGCAACACAGTCAGGCCGGTAATGTCGATGACCTCGGCCGCTGCCCCGGACAGCGCACCGATGGCGGCGATACGGCCCCGGCGCACCGCCAGGTCGGCCGCTACGATGCCGCCTGGCGTAGCCACATGGCCGCCCTTGAGGAAAAGGTCGAACATGATTGTCAGCCCTTGCTGCTCAATGTCTCGAAAACGTCACCTTGCGGCTTGAGGCCGGCGACGTGGCTGCGATGCCACAAAGCATAGAACAGCAAGGTCCAGGCGGCAAATCCGGTACGCTTGTCGGGCTGACGGAACAGCGCCTGGACGGAACCCGGACGACAGATCTCCTGGATCCCCGGTTGCGCCGCCAGCAGCCCACCCAGATGCGGGCGCCGGGCGATCCATTCCTCGACCGGCACGGTGAAGCCGCGCTTGCGTGAAAACGGCTTGGATATCGGGAGGATCCGGGCCAGCCACGAACGCAACAGCCATTTCCCCAACTGGCGGTGAACCTTCATGCCGTCGGGCAGTCGATAGGCGAGAGCGGCCACCATCGGGTCGAGGAACGGCACCCGGCCTTCGATACCGTGGGCCATCAGGCAGCGATCGAGCTTGACCAGAAGGTCGTTGGGCAGCCAGTCGGCGCAATCCACCGCCTGCGCCACCTGCAGTGGCGTGCGGCCTGGCCGGTGGCGCTCCCGCCGGTCAACCTCCGCATAGGCGGCCCGCCAGGCCATGCTTTCGTCGCGCAACACACCCAGACCGGCGAAATGGCTGCGTCGCCGCATCGGCCTGGTCAGGGGCCAGGGGCGCATGGCACCCCGGTAGCGGCCGTAGCCGCCGAACAGTTCGTCCCCCCCTTCCCCCGACAGGATCACCTTCACCGAGCGCCGCGCTTCCGCCGCCAGTTTATAGGTGGGCAGGACGGCATAGTCGGCGACCGGGTCGTCGACGCGCTCGGCGATCGCCGGCAAGAGCGACCAGAAGTCGCCTTCCCCGACATCGACCTCCACATGTTCGGCCCCGGCCGCCTCGGCGACCTGGCGGGCGTGGGCGCTTTCGTCGGGAACCGCCGCCCCCGGAAAGCGCGCGGTGAACGCCAGCACCGGCCGCGGGTTGAGCCTGGCCATCAGGGCTAGAAGGACCGAGCTGTCGATGCCGCCCGACAGAAACATGCCGTAAGGAACGTCCGATCGCTGGTGCAGCAGCACCGATTCCATCATCACGCGGTCCAGTTCGGACAAGGCATCGGCCTTGTCACGATGATCGCACCCCCCCTCCGGCAGAGCGTCCAGGCGACGCCGTTCGACAATGCGGCCGGCTTCGACGGCAATGATCTCGCCGGGCAGCAGGCGCCGGATGCCGGCGAACATCGTCTCGGCACCGGTGGTGAATTGCAGATTGAGCAACTCGTCGCGCGCTTCCCGGCGCAACTGTCGGGCGACCAGGCCGGTCGCCAGGATGGCCTGAAGCTCGGAGGCGAAGACGAAGGCGCCGGCGGTCTCGGCGTAATAGAGCGGCTTGATGCCGAACGGGTCCCGGCACAGCACCAGCCGCCGGCGCCGCCGGTCATGGAGCGCGATGGCGTACATGCCTCGCAGGCGGGCGGAAAAATCCAGGCCGTGGCGTTGGTACAAGGCTAGAGGCGGTTCGCAGTCCGATCCGGTGGCGAAGGCGACGCCGGCCAGTTCCTCCCTCAGTTCGACATGGTTGTATATCTCGCCGTTGGCCACCAGGGCCAGGCCGTCGGGGCCGACCAGCGGTTGGTCGCCGGTAAGCAGATCGATGATCGCCAGGCGGGTGTGTACCAGGCCGACACCATCCTGGCGATAGATGCCGCGTCCATCCGGCCCGCGATGCGCCAGCGCCTCGGCCAGCGACGCCAGGGTCCGCTCGTCGACCGCGGCGCCGTCGGCCGCCATGATGCCGGCGATGCCGCACATCAGCCGAACGACATCTCGAATTCCTGGGCGACCGTATCCCAGCTGCGCTCCCGCTGCAGCAAATGGGCGTCGCGGCTCATCCCCCAGAAGGTGTCGTCGTCGCTGAGCAGGCGGGCGGCGACATTGGCGAAGGCCGCCTCGTCGGGCACGATCATGCCGCTTTGACCGTCGCGCAGACGCTCCCCCGCCGCCCCCAGCGGCCGGGCCACCGCCGGCAGGCCGCAGGCCTGGCTTTCCATCAATGTCCAGCACACCATGTCATCGGGATGCCCCGGATAGAGATGCGCGCGGGCACTGCGGTACAGATCGGCCATGCCGGCATCGCTGGCCGGGGCGACGATGTCCACCCCGTCGACCGCTGCCGCTTGCGTCTTGGCGAACAGCGGCTGCAGAGGGGCCGGCAGTTCGCCGCCCGCCCTGGCCTTGTCGAACATCGCGGAAACCACCACCAGCCGCGCATCGGGCACGGCCGGGCGGATCTGTCCGCACCAGCGATCGAGCAGCCAGTCGAGGCCGTGGGCGGGGTGCGTGGTGACCAGCGCCGTCGGCGGCTCGGCCGGAGCCATCGCCGCATCGGCCAGGTACTCGGACCGCAAGCCGGGAGGAACCACCCGGCAAGGCACGTCCCCTTTGTCCGCCCAACCCTGGGCCTGGGTCCGCCCGCAGAACAGGATGGCCGGCTGAAAGCTTTCGATGGCTTTGCGCGCCGGTTCCAGCTGGCGGCCGGTGGCGGTGGTCCACAGGAGCCGGCGCCCCGCCAGGCGGACCGAGGACAGCAAAGACGGCTTGCGAAAGGCGATCAGCACATCGGTCTGGGCGGGGAAGTCCTTATCCAGGGTCTCCCAGTGGGCCCCTTCGATGACCATCGGGTAACGCGCGCGGTTGTAGACATGGACGTCGTGGCCGCGTCTGGCCAGGGCGCCGGGCAGGCTGGCGAATGCCTTCTCAGCGCCGCCAAGCGGCCGGCTACCCGGCGAAAAACCGTCGAAAGGGATGGAGTCGTCGACCATGGTAATATGCATCAGCCACTTATACGGCCCGGCCGCAGCCTGCCGCAAGGCCCGGGCACTCCACCCCTACGCGCCCCTCCAAGGCAATCGCTTTCCGGCGGCTACCCTGACACAGCTCCAGGCGGGCCTCCCCTTGCCATCCGGCGCCGCATCGCCCAACTTTTGGTTCGTCGTCTCGTCAGCAGGCCGTTGCTCCCATGTCCGACCATCATTTTGTTTCCCTCGCCCATCGCTCGCTGATCGCCATCGAGGGCGAGGACCGCAAATCCTTTCTGCAGGGTCTCGTCTCCAATGACGTGACGAAGGCGGCACCGGACCGGGCGCTCTATGGCGCCTTCCTGACGCCGCAGGGAAAATTCCTGCACGAATTCTTCATCGCCGAACTGGACGGCGCCCTGCTGCTGGAAACGGACGCCTCGCGGCGCGACGATTTCCTCAAGCGGCTGGGACTTTATCGGCTGCGCAGCAAGGTAGCCATCGCCCCAGCCGAGCGGCTGAGGGTTTTCGGGCTGATCGGAGACGATGCCGCGGCGGCCTTGCGCCTGCCCGAGGAACCCGGCGCGGCAAGCCCACTGGCCGGCGGCCTGGTGATGGTTGACCCCCGCCTGCCCACCGCCGGCCTGCGCGCCTGGCTTCCCGAGGGCGGCGAAGCGGCCCTCTCTGCGGCCGGATTCACCCGGGCGGAACCGACCGCCTGGGATTCGCTGCGCATCGGCCTGGGCCTGCCCGACGGCAGCCGCGACCTGGTCCCCGAAAAGACGCTGCTGTTGGAAAGCGGCTTCGACGAACTGCATGGCATCGACTGGCAAAAGGGCTGTTACCTGGGGCAGGAGCTGACGGCCAGGACCAAGTACCGGGGTCTGGTCAAGAAGCGGCTGATGCCGGTGGAAATCAAGGGGCCGGCACCACAGCCGGGTACTCCGGTGCTGCTCGGCAAGGACGAGGCCGGCGAAATGCGATCCCATGCCGGCGGCCGCGGCCTGGCGATGATCCGCCTGGACGCCCTGGAGCGGCTGGACAAGGAAGGCGCCGAACTGCATGCCGGAGCCGCCGTCCTGAGACCGCGTAAGCCGGATTGGGCGCGCTTCTGAGTCCTGCCGAAGAATTTTTCCCGGCACCGCAAAACTTGCTTGAAAATTAGGGTCATTTGCGGCTAGAACCGATCTTGCGAATAAGTCGCAATATCGGAGACGGGAATGAACCAATCGATCGCAGTGGGAAGAGCACGCGGCAACTGGCTCAGGGTGCTTGCCGCTCTCGGCCCCGGGCTGATCGTCATGCTGGCCGACACCGACGCCGGCAGCATCATCACCGCGGCACAGAGCGGCGCCCAGTGGGGCTACAAGCTGCTGATCTGGCAAATTCTGCTGATCCCCGTCCTCTATATCGTCCAGGAACTGACCGTACGGCTCGGCCTGGTCACCGGCCGCGGGCACGGTGAACTGATCCGCGAACGGTTCGGCCTGCACTGGGCCTGGCTTTCGGCGGGCACCCTGGCCATCGCCTGCGTCGGCGCCCTGGTCACCGAACTGAGCGGGCTGGCCGGCGTCGGCCGGTTGTTCGGCATTCCAGCCTGGGAAACCATGACGCTGACCATCGGAGGCCTGCTGATCATGATCTGGACCGCCTCCTATCGCTCGGTCGAGCGGGTGGCCGTGGCATTCGGCGCATTCGAACTGGTCTTCGTCTACATCGCCCTGCAGGCCGATCCCGACGCCGGCGCGCTGGCCGCCGGCCTACACGACATCCCCCTTGCCAACCACGACTACCTCTACCTGGTGACCGCCAATATCGGCGCCGTGATCATGCCCTGGATGGTGTTCTTCCAGCAGTCGGCGGTGGTGGAAAAGGACCTCGGGCCGGAGACCCTGACGGTGGCCCGCCGGGAGACCGCGGTGGGTGCCGTGGTCACCCAGGTGGTGATGGCGGCCGTGCTGGTCGCCGCGGCGGCGACCATCGGCAAGAACGGCAGTCATGCCAGCCTGGATACCGTGGAGCAGATCTCCGACACTTTGATCCCCTTCCTCGGCCGCTCGATCGGCCGGACCGTCTTCATCCTGGGAATGAGCGGCGCGGCCATGGTGGCAACCATCGTCGTCGCCCTGACCGCCGCCTGGGGTATCGGCGAAGTGGCCGGATACCGCCGTTCTCTGGCCGACCACCCGCGCGAGGCGCCGTGGTTCTACGGAATCGTCACCGCCTGCCTGCTGCTGGGCGGCGCGCTGGTGGCATCCGGGGTCAATCTCATTGCCCTCAGCGTCGCGGTGCAGGTGGTCAATGCCCTGCTGTTGCCCATCGTTCTCGGCTTCCTGTTCGCCCTGGCCCGCAAGGCCCTGCCGGAACGGTATCGGCTGAAAGGCTTCTATGCCCTGCTGACCGGCGTGGTCCTTGCCCTGACCGCCGGCTTCGGCTTCGTCTCGGGCATCATCGGCATTCTCGGCTAGCGCAACTGCCGGTATCGCTTGAGGGCGAGCGCCGCACCCGCCAGGGCGGCGGCGCACAGGGCGATGGGCAGAAACACCAGGCGGGGCACCGCCGAGAGATCCCATAGCGCTCCGGAAACGATGGCGACCGCGACGCCGCTGGCGTAGCTGATGGCGAACATGCCGGCCGAGGTGCGGCCGACATCGTGTGGTTCGCACAACAGGGCCGGCAGCGTCAGTCCAAGGATCATGGTTGCGCTGGTGCCGAAGCCGATCAACGCCGTCCACAGCCAGGTCGCCGGTCCGCCGACAAACGCCAGGCCGCCGATACCGGCGGCCATGATGCCGGCCAACACCAGGTAGGGCCAGGCCCGGCGTTCGATCTTGCCGGCCACGGCAAGCAGCAGCAGGGATGACGGCATCTGGGCCAGATTGAGGGCGGTCAGGGCACCGCCGATACGTTCACCATGGCCGAGTGCGGTGAGAAAGTCGGGCAGGAAGAAATTGGTGGTGAAATAGATGCTGTTGATGCAGCCGAACAACAATCCCAGCAGCCAGATCCGGGGTGTCTTCCAGTCCGGCCACCAGCGGCGTCCGGCTAGGCTGGTCGACATGATCGGATCGGTCTGCGGCGGGGCGAACAGCGCTACCAGGATCGCCGCCGCGACGATGGGCGCCGACCAGACGGCGAGATCGGCCCGCCAGCTGCCCCCGACCAGCGGCAGGATCGCCGGCACGGTCAACCACACCGGCAGCACTTCGCCGAACAGCAGGCCGTTGGAATAAAGGGCGGTACCGAAGCCGATGCGGCTGGGAAGCCAGGTTCGGACCAAGACCGGCATGCTGGGCTGCATCACGGCGATGCCGCAGCCCATCAGTGCGGTGGCGGAAAAAAGGATCGACACGTCGCTGCCGAAGCCGCGGAGCACCGATCCGACGGCAGTGATCAACAGGCCGCCAAGCAGCGCCGCCTTGGCGCCGAATCGGACGATGAGCAGCGACCCAGGCAATGCGGCCAGGGCGAACAGAGCGATGGGCAGGCTGCCCAGCAGACCGATCTCCGTCGCCGACAGGCGAAGGTCGGCGTGGATGGCCGGAAGCACCGGGGGAACCGCCAGGATGGTCATCCTGAGGCAGATCCCGCACAGCCACAGCAGGCCGACGGCCCGCATCCGCTGACCGAAGGTCACGATCAAAGCCCAAACCGCGCCCACAGCGCGCGGTCTTCCACCGCCGCCATGGCCTCGGCCGCCCATTGCCCGCCGGCGCCCAAGCCGAGCCGGCGACGCCACCAGCTGCGCCGTTCGCCCACCACCCGCAGTTTGACCTTGTCGCCGAAGCGCCGGCGCAACACGCCGCGCAGATCGCCGATCCCGTCGATCAGCCCGAGGTCCAGGGCACCCCGCCCGGTCCACACGTCGCCCTCGAACAGCAACTGGTCGTCCCCCTTCAGCTTGTCACCGCGGCGGTGGCGGACGACAGCCTTGAATCCGTCGTGCAGTTCGGCCTGGAGAGCCAACAGGCGGGCCACGTCAGCCGGTTGTTCCGGGCGGAAGGGATCAAGCATGGCCTTGTGGGCCCCCTGCGTATGCACCCGGCGCTCGACACCGATCCGGTCCAACAGCTGGTTAAAGCCGAAGCCGGCCGAGATTACCCCGATGGACCCGACGATCGAGGCTTCGTTGGCATAAATTTCATCGGCGGCCGTGGCCAGCCAGTAGCCGCCCGAAGCGGCCACATCCTCGATGAATCCCAGCACGGGGATCTTCTTTTCCTCGGACAACTGGCGGATCCGCCCGGCTATCAGCGAGGACTGGACCGGCGACCCGCCCGGCGAGTTGATGGCCAGCGCCACGGCGCTCAGGCGCTTCGGCTTGAATGCCGCCTCGATGCTGTCGGCCAGGGCGGCAAGGGTCAATCCCCGCTGCAGCCCGCCGACCCGCCCGATGACGCCGGTCAGGCGTACGACGGTGACCAGCGGCGCAGGTTGGATGGTGGTCAGCGGCAGGCGTGAGAGAAGGTCGTTGAATTCCATGACGGCAAAGATAAGGCGGATAGTCCGCCGTGCCAACGCCTCTCGCAGAGGGGCCTCTCGCAGAGGGGTCAGCCGAGAGCCGCGCCGTCGCGGAGCACCGCCTCGGCCTCTGCCGTGTAACGCCCGTCCGCCTCGTGAAGCACCAACCCGGGCATCAGCGTCAGCGGAGTGGCCAGATTCTTCCGCGCCCGGACCAGCAGGCGCTTGGCCGGACGTCCCCGCTTGGGCCACAGCGGCATGACGACGATCTCCCCCACCCTGCCGTGCAGGGCGGCCAGCAACTCGTCCAGCCGATCGGCACGATGCACCGCCACCAGGGTGCCTTTCGGCCGCAGCATGGTGATGGCGAGCCGCATCCACGCGACCAGATCGACCTCGCCCTCGTGGTTGGCCGCCAGCTTGCCGGGATCGGGCGACGGCGTGCCCCGCCCGGCGGCGTGGTACGGAGGATTGGTCATGACGTGGTGAAAGCTGCCCGGCGCCAGCCGAGGCGGCGGAGCCTGCAGGTTGCCGACGATCATGTCGGCCCGCCCGGCCAGGCCGTTGAGGGTGACGTTATCGCGCGCCAGGGCCACCAGCGGCGCCTGCATCTCCAGGCCGACAACCCGGCATCCCGGCACCCGCGCGGCCAGGCACAGCGAAGCGGCTCCGACGCCGGCGCCGAGATCCAGCACCAGGTCGCGGTCACCGGCCGGAACGGCGGCGGCCAGGAACACCGGATCGATGGCGGCGCGATAGCCCTCGGTCGGCTGAAGCAGCCGGACCCGCCCGCCGAGCAGCGAGTCTTCGCTGATGTCGTCCATCATCCTCTGTTCCGATACCGCGCTTTCCACCTGGTTCGCGCCCCTGGCCGGGCGGGCGCGTCCGCGCCCACCCGGCGACGGACTATGATAAACTAGGGTAATGGTCACAACGCGGTTGTAAACTTGACCGTCGGGGTTTCGCAACCGTATGCTCGCCGCGCGTCTGGCTCTAGGATGACGCAGCGTGTTGACCGGGGGTTCATAAGGTGGCGATTGTCGTTAATCTGGAAGACGAGCGGAGCAAGAAGGGGCCGTCCCTGGACGCGCTGAGCACCCTGGTAAGCGACGACCTGACGAAGGTCAACGCCACCATCGTCGACCGCATGCACAGCCCGGTGGCGCTGATCCCCCAGCTGGCCGGCCACATCATCGCCGCCGGCGGCAAGCGGCTGCGCCCCATGCTTACCCTGGCCGCGGCGAAATTGTGCGGCCATCACGACCAGCGCCACGTCAAGCTGGCGGCCTGCGTCGAGTTCATTCACACCGCCACCCTGCTGCACGACGACGTGGTGGACGAAAGCTCGCTGCGCCGCGGCCTCGCCAGCGCCAATGCGGTGTGGGGCAACAAGCCGTCGGTGCTGGTCGGCGACTTCCTGTTCAGCCGCGCCTTCGAACTGATGGTCGAGGACGGCTCGATCCAGGTTCTGGCTATCCTGTCGCGCGCCTCGTCGGTGATTGCCGAGGGCGAGGTACTGCAGATGATCACCGCCAACGATACCGGCACCAACGAAGATTCCTATCTTGAGGTGATCCGCGCCAAAACCGCCGCGCTGTTCGCTGCCGCCTGCCGCATCGGCGCCGTCGTCTCGGACCGCCCCAAAGTGGAAGAGGAAGCGCTGGAGAGCTACGGCCTCAACCTGGGCATCGCCTTCCAGCTGATCGACGACGTGCTCGACTATTCGGCCAAGCAGGAAAAACTCGGCAAGGCCATCGGCGACGACTTCCGCGAAGGCAAGATCACATTGCCGGTAATCCTGGCTTTCCGCCGCGGCGACGACGAGGAACGCGCCTTCTGGCGGCGCACGCTGGAGGACCTGGAGCAGGCCGAGGATGGATCGGACCTGCGCCGCGCCATCCAGCTGATGGAAAAGCACCAGAGCCTTGCCGATACGGTGAAGCGGGCCCGCCATTACGGTGAAATCGGCCGCGACGCCCTGGGAATTTTCCCCGACTGCCCGGCAAAGTCGGCCCTTACCGACATCATTGATTTCTGCATCGACCGGGCGTTCTGATCGTTGCATTTCCCGTTTGCGATCGATCTAGGTTGGCGCTATAAGAGGCGCCTCGTCGGCTCCCGCCGACAAACATAACGGTTCGCGCATCACGATGCGCAGCTGTCGGAGTGTAGCTCAGCCTGGTAGAGCACTGTCTTCGGGAGGCAGGGGCCGGAGGTTCGAATCCTCTCACTCCGACCATTCAAAAGGCCAATCAATCCAACGGGTTGACTGGCCTTTTTGCTGACCAGAAACCGGTCCTGGGACAGTGATCTTTGGTGCAATTGAACCTCCTCACCACGTCAACGCCGTGCTGGCCTTCCTCAGGTAGGTTGGGCTAAACCTCGCGTAGACCCTTTCGGTAATGGCGCTATTGGAATGGCCGAGGTATTGGGCGATTTCAGCCATGCTGTTACCGGCCTCGGCCATCCAGACGGCCGCGGAGTGCCTGAGCGTATGGGGAGTAACATCGCCCCCCAGGCCGGCCGCGGCCACTGCACGGCGAAACCCTGTCTTTATGTCCTTCACTGGTTTCCCGCCCCACTCAACAACATGATCGGTGAGTGCCGCTTTCCTGGCTTTTAGCAGTTCTTCACGGGCCTGATCGGTCATCGGGACAGTTGCCCGCCCCTTCACCCGTTGGGTTCCATCACCCAGGCGGATGAATCCCCGCTCGAAGTCCACACGATCCCAGGTCAATTCGAGGATTGCCTCCTTCCTGCCGCCGGTCGTTAGCGCAAGTACCACGAACAACCTGATGTGGTTCCCGACATCTTCGGCAACCCGCGCCTTCTGGTTGCCGGCGGCTGCTTCAAGCAGCCGCCGGTACTCCGATTTCGTCAAATGCCGTTCCTTCGGCGGTGGGGCTGGCGGCAACTCGATCACGTCGAACAACTGATCAGCACCACGCGGCCTTGCCCACCGAAGTCCAGCCCGGAGTGTTCCCAGCTCTTTCCGGATTGTGCCATCACCACGACCTTCAGCACGCCGGGCGGCGACGTAAGTGCGGCATTTCTCACGGTCGATGTGTTCGGGCCGGAGGTGTCCAAAATGTGGCTGGAGGGCCCTCCAGGCGTACCTCAGGCGGTCGGGCGCGTCCGCCGTCACATCCTTGTCCGCGAGATAGACCTCCATCAACTGCCCCACGGTCAATCCCCCCTCGACGATGATGGAACGCTTGTAATCTTCAAGTGCCCGCTCGGCTTCGCCGCGATCAGCGGAAGCCGCGAGCCGGAGGGACCGTCTTTGGGTGCCTCGTTCGGGGCAACGCCAGACTGCGGACCAATAGCCCCGGAAGACTCCGAGGCGGATTTCATCGGGTTTTGGTAAGTGGTCGTGCATTCTTCGTGAGCCTTTACGATGTCGAACGGGATGCGGATAAGATTTCCAACCCTGAAGTGAGGGAGTAACTCCTGCTCGATCAGGTGGCGGACGTGGCGTTCGCTGCATCCCCAGCGAGCCGCCAAAGTCTTCGGAGTAAAGGGGGGGTGTTGTGTCGCCATTGCGCTCCTCGATCCAGTTGATCAGACGAGTTTGCCGCAACGGCCACTGTTTTTGGTTCGAAGGTTAGGATCTAAAGTCTAGCCGCCCCACGCCGAACGACACGGCACCGGCCGAACCCAAACCCGCGGGAGCGCGCGCCGGCTCAAAAACCGCCGGCCGCCACCTCCACAGCGGCCAGGTCGGAACCGGGGCCCAGGCGGTCGCCGGGCGAGGCCGTTTCCGCGAACCTGCACCGCGCCGAGCTGTCGGTGCAGGAACGGGCCGACATGATAGCCGAGTGGGTCCGGTTGACGGAGGAGAAGCAGGCAGGCGATGCGGCGCAACTTGCGCCGCATCAACGGAAGGCAGGTCAACAACCCGGAGGCATCAACGCCGCCACCCGTGAGTTGGGCATCGACCGGACCCAGGCCCAGCGGGCTGTCATGACTGCCTCGGCCAGTTCTGAGGCTCGCATCGCCACCACCGGCGGCTTTTCGGATTCCTCCCTACCAAAAATCAATCAATGCAAAGATCACATCATAAATATTGCAACTTTTCGGCGCCTTGTCGCCGCGGCCACCCGTGCTACTATGCAAGCGCAATAATGGTGTTTGATCATGATTGTCACACCTAACGGCTACGTTGACGGGGCCGATGGTTCATCCGTATTCGGGTGGGCGGCCGTTCCTGGGCAGTGCATCCCCCTCATCGTCGAGGCCGTCGTCGATGATGAGGTCGTCGGGTGTGCGGTCGCTGATTTGGAGCGCGTCGACGTTTTCAACGCCGGAGCCGGGCCACTCCATTGCGGCTTTTCCATCACCCTGAAAGGTAATCCGCACATCAACGGCCGGCGCGTAAGCGTCCGGGTTTTACGGTCTAAGGCCCCGTTGCCGGGAGTATCGGTCTTTCTTCCGTCGCCGATCGAATTCCCGCCGGAGCGGCCTGATAATGGCATGGCGAAACCAGCCGCCGTGGACGTCGTAATTCCCGTCTACAAGGGCCGTGCCGAAACGTTGGCGTGTCTGCAATCAGTGATCGTCTCCGACCGTCCGCCCGGTGACATCATCGTCATCAATGACGCCAGTCCTGACCCTGGCCTGTCATCAGATCTCCTGGCACTCGGCCGAGCCGGCAAGATACGGTTGATGGTCAATTCGGAAAACCGCGGGTTCCCGGCAACGGCCAACATCGGCGCCGATACCAACCGTAGCCACGACGTGGTGCTGCTTAACTCTGACACCGTCGTCTCCGCTGATTGGCTCTTCCGCCTGCGGGCGGCAGCTTATTCCCGACACAACATTGCAACCGTAACGCCACTGTCCAACGACGCCACCATCTGCACCTATCCGTCGCCACGAGGTGAAGAGCGCTGCTCCATGCCGACCGCAGCCGATTGCGCCACCCTCGACCGCCTTGCGCACCAGACCAACGCCAACCATCGCGTCGAGATCCCTACCGGTGTCGGCTTCTGCATGTACATCCGCCGGGACTGCCTCAACGAAGTCGGCCTTTTCGACACGGATCGGTTCCCCCTCGGCTACGGCGAAGAGACAGATTTCTGCCTGCGAGCGCGACGCCTCGGCTGGCGCCACTTGGCGGCGACTGATGTCTTCGTCGGCCACGTTGGCGGCCTGTCGTTCGGTCCCGCCAAGGCGGCACTGATCAAGCGGGCCGGAAACATGATCGAAAAGATGTATCCGGGCTACGACGCACTGATCCAAACCTGGATCGCTGACGATCCGCTCATGATCGCGCGCCGGAACCTCGACCTAGCCCGGTGGCGCCCTGAGCGGGGCGGTGTGTTGATGATCGCGCCGGATCGTGGTGGCGGCATCACCCGGCACCTTGCTGAACGCACAGCAGCTCTCGGCACCGAAGATAAGCGAGCCGTCCTGTTGCTTCCGGCTGGAAAGGGCCGCTGTCGGATCGCGGACTCCGACGCGCCTGAGCTGGCGAATCTCATGTTCGAAACCGACGGGGAGATAGGAGATCTGGTAGGCGCACTGAGCGGCGCCAAGGTCGAGCGTGCGGAGATCCATCACTTCATCGATCATGACCCAGCCGCGCTAAGCCTTCCACAGCGCCTTAGCCTGCCTTATGACGTGTTGGTGCATGACTATGGCTGGCTTTGCCCAGCCATCACGATGTTGGCGGCAGATGGCCGCTACTGCGGCGAGGCTTGCGATGGGTGCAAAATGGCCGTTGCCGAACTGCGTACCCGATCTGCCTGCGTCTTGGCCGGCGCCAGCCGGGTGGTTGTGCCGACTGAGGGCGTTGCCCGCCGGATGCACCAGTACTTCCCAGAGGTGAAAATGACGGTTACGCCGTGGGATGATGTGGCGCCGTCGAACGTCAGCCGCCTGTGGACAACTGGGGCCGGCAAGCGCAAAGTCTGCCTGATCGGCGCCATCGGGGACCAGAAGGGTTTCGACGTGCTGGTCGCCTGTGCTCGCGATGCGGCGAGGCGTGACCTTCCACTAGAATTCGTCGTTGTCGGCTACACGGCTAACGACGCGGCCCTTTATGCGACTGGCCGGGTCTCGGTGACGGGAAAATACAAGGAAGATGAGGCTGTCGCTCTCGTGCGTCGGCAGGATGCCGATGTGGCGTTCTTGCCCTCGGTCACGCCAGAGACTTGGTGCTACGCGCTTTCGACCGCGTGGGCGGCGGGACTGGACGCCGTCGCTTTCGACCTGGGGGCGATTGCGGAGCGAATCAGGACGGCCGGCCGAGGATTGCTGATTTCACCAGATGCAACAGCGCGGCAGATCAATGACATATTGGCCGCCGCAGAAGTCACGTTCAACGAAACACAAATGGCCGCCGAGTGACCGAGAAGAAGCCCTACACTCGGGCCGCGGCCGGAATTTCCGTAGAATCCATTGGGAGATCCGCTGAATTCAACCGACCGCTCTGGTACCCACCCAGGTTAACCTCGCCCGGTACGCTATCGAGGAGAAGCTCGCCGAAGTGGCCAACGCCACCGGCCTTCCCCAGACCAGCCTCAGCCATATGGAAACCGGAAACACCGACCCTCTCGCCCCTTACCAAGCTCCAGACCTACTACGAGTCCAAGGGCGTCGAATTCGCCTCCGACGGCTGGGTGCGCCTCAAGCCTCAAACCAAGGAGAACGCCCCATGGTAGACCAACCCACCCCCCTCCACGACGCCCCCGACGACATCCGCGACATCGCCATCCGCCACCTGCGCAACGCCCTCCTCGCCGGCTGCGACCTCGACGAGATCCTCAGACGCGCCAAGGAAACCTTCGCCGCCCAGCAGCAGGAGGGAAAGACCGAGTGACCGACGACCCCGAGACCGATTGGAAACGATATGAAGCCCCCGCCAACAAAGTCAGGTGTTGTTTTTCCGTATATGTGCCGAAAGAGTGGGGAATCCTTCACCCACGCAGGCCGTAAAGAGGCTGATACCTTAGATGCTCTCGCGGAAAACGGGCTGGAACTGGACCTGGACGCCTATAAGGCGCTGTGGCGGAAACATGTCCGCGGAGAGCCCAGACCGTTCGCGCGGGTTAGCACCGAACTCGGGGGCGGTCAGGCCGCCGCCGCGCTTCTGGTACTGGCCGAGCTGGTCAAGCGGTTCAAGCCGCGGGCGGGCATGGACTTCCTGTACACCGCCGAGGACGTGATCCGCCGCGAGGGCGGCATCTGGGTCGACGAGGGGCGTTACTGTTTTCCCGACGGGACCGGCGTTGAGGTGCGGGAGGACGTCGCCGGTTGCGATGAGCGCACGGTCGAAACTTACTTCGAAGCCAATCTGAGGGCGCTCCAGGAGCGTTTCCGGCGGAGGTAACCTTGGTCGGCTTCTACGTCTCCCGCGACGTCGCCGTCCGCCACCTGCGCAACGCCATTCTCGCCGGCCACGCCCCCCGACAAGATCCTCAAACACGCCCAGGAAATCTTCGCCGCCCAGCGGCATGAGAAGGAGAAGCCCGAGTGACCAGTAAGCTTGAAGACAAACTCGTGCGGATGCTCAGCGATGCACTTGACGACGGTCTCAATCTTCGCCGCGTCCTGTACCGCGTCTTGGATGAGTGGGGTATGCTGACGTGGGAGGCGGAGGAGCTTCCGCCCAATATTTTCGAGGTCATTTCTCGGGATCAGATAAATCACCTCCAAGGATTGGGGTACGTAGTCTGTTCCATCCATGAGTTCGAGACGGCTAATATATGCGAAACATTCGATGTCTCAGACGCCTATCAGACACTTGGTGAAGCGTCAGATATCCTCACGAAAGACCAGTTTGATAAATTGAGGCGAACCGGATGGTCTATCGTTGAGACCAACAGACTCTCTAATCTTGAGGATATTTCCCAGAGGTATCAGAGGGAATGCGTTGCGAAGTCTAAGGATTTGGTTAGTGAAATTCCTGATCCGAACGACCCGGATGGCCCATACGCGGAACTGATCCAAGCGGCTTGCGCCTACAAACTGTTGGCCTATGAGCATCGGATGCTCGGCAGAATGGTTTGCGGTGTGACGACGAAATACGAATAGCCGGCTTAAAAAAAGGCCGCTCCCGCAGCGGCCTTTTCTTTACAACGCCCTCTTAGATTACCTCGCCCTCTCTTGGGTGGCAGCCCCCATGTGTTGGCGCTCCAGCCGGCTCGGGAATACCCAGATCTTGCCGCTCCAAAGCTTGCCCCCCGAATAGGCCAGGAGCCCAGGAACCGGCTTCAGATAGGCGACGTTCTCAAGCGCCTTGGCGAGTTGACCGGCGAAAACGACGCGGTGGTTGTTAGGCTTCACCATGATGATCAGGCGGCGGAAGAAACCCGGAATGGTGCTGTTCCGGTCGGCCAGAGCCAGCGTCTTCACAACGTCCGTCCAGACGAGCGGAAACTGCGGGTGCTGCCGACACCACTGGAGCCGCTCTGTCAGGTCTCCAGTGGTCGGAAACGGGCGATTGGCTCGGGTCACGAACATAAAGGAAGGGACGTCCATGCCGGGGGTCTCCTTGGGACGCACGGGCTTTGCCTGTCCTGGGAGCGCCGCGGTAATGGGCAACCCCTCGTTGGCGTTCCTGGGGATTGGCGTGTGCGGTTGCGGCCTCGAATTGGGGACCGAGAGCCGATAGCCTCTCGACGGTGCAGTCATGCGGCACCTCTCAGGACCAAGGCGCCCAATTCAGCCGCCGACATGCCCTGCAGCGCAACGACGGCGCACTCGGGCACCTCGACCGACACGGTTTTAACGGTCGGCCGGATCACCAGCCTGCAACGGCGAAGGTCGTGGGCATCACCGGTGACAACCTCCTCGACCATCGTGAGCGGTTCCAGGATGTAGTCCTGCAGCCGGACGCCCGCCGCGTTCGTGACAGCCGACCCCGACCAACTCCATGGGCCGGCGGCAACCACAGCCGCTTCGTCAGCGCGGTCGACGAGCGCCGGCGCGGAGCTTCCCGCCACGACGATTTCGGCGACGAACCGCCTGCGGTGAGATGCGACGGCGCGGTTCGCCTCCGACCGCAGTGTGGTCACCAGTTCGGCCTCGCTGCGGCCTGGCCTGCCATCGGCGCGAAGAGCACGACCGATCCGCCGACCTTCGGCGTATAGATCGATCTCGGCTAGGCGCGGCAGTTCCCTCGCCTCGATCTCGGCGGGCAGGCGGCTGACGAGGATCTCCAGGCGGGCAAACTCGGCAGCGGTCGACGGCTTCAGCGCGTTCAGGGTCTCGCAAATTGCTTCGGCGAGGTGGAAGTCACGGAACCATGCAACCGACCTGTCTAAGCTATCAGCTACGTTGCGATCGGAAGCTGAGCCGAGGCGATAAGACGGCTGCAGGTCGTGCTTCAGAGCCACGACGTATTCACCAAGGCCGATTAGGCGCTCTATTGCATATTTCATCACCGCGGCACCCTCTTGAGTTTGCCGTTGGCGTCGCGAAACTGACGGCGGTTATCAGCAGCCGGAACGCGTTCAGCAGCTTCGCGGAGGTCGCTGGGCTTCACGTTCGGCCCCCAGCACTCGCACCAAGCGTTGTTAATCCGCTGGGCAAGCCATGCACTTGCGGACAAGCCTTCAGATTGAGCCAGATAATCGCGACGCTCGCACTCAAGCTGAGTCAGATATACCGATGATGGGAATCTACGCAATTTGGTCACCATCACAATCGTTGTTAACGGTAACCTGCGCCTAAAAAGGACACATCGCAAGACTTTATTTTATATACCGCAAATGATTACTAGTACTTATTAACGCACATCTCACGAGTACTTCCACATCGGCCTGCCCCTCCACCAACATTCCATCACTTATTGTGCCAAGTTCGCGGTTCCGGGGCAGGCCGAGGGCCTGCATTGGCAGGCTGTCCACGGGGTCGCCGCGCTTCCTGCCGCACGAGTTGGTGTCTGACGTTGCCCTCGTCGTGTCCCTGCCTTCGCCAGAAGCCGCTGGCAGGCCACAGGTGGCCTATTCGGGGTCGTGGGTGGTTATCTGTGCGCTACCCTGATGGGCGCCTCCCGCGTGATCGGATCGCCAATGCCTCCGGTCGACCGGCGGCATGTGCCATCCGACCCTCAGGAGACAAGCAGTCGGTAGACCGAGGCGCGGCCGATGCCCAGGCGCCTGGCGATCTCACTGCCACCAAGGCCGGCGTCACGCAGACGGCGGACCTCGTCGGGGTCGATGGCCGCCTTGCGGCCCTTGTAGACGCCGGCCGCCTTGGCGGCGGCGATGCCCTCCATCTGCCGCTCGCGGCGGATGTTGGTTTCGAATTCGGCGAACACCGCCAGCATGCCCTGGAACGCCTTACCGGCCGCTGTGCTGGTGTTAATTGGCTGCTCGGCACAACAGAGCGCAGCACCCTTGCTTTCCAGGTCACGGACGATGCTCGCGAGGTCGGCGACCGACCTGGCAAGCCGGTCAATTCGGGTGACCACCAACACGTCGCCGCTGCGGATGAAATCCAGGATGGTGGCCAGCTCGTCGCGGCCCTTCGTGCTGGTGCCGCTGACCTTCTCGGATCGGATGATGTCGCATCCGGCGCGCTTTAGCGCCTCCAGTTGGATGCTCAAATCTTGGTCTGTGCTGCTGACCCTGCCGTATCCGATCCTTGTCATTGCCGCTGCTCCTGCTCGTGTCTCGTTTGGCTCCAGACCCTGACAACTGACTGTCTCGGAAGGTCGAAACCGACCTATTCAAGACGGCTTTAGTGTCTCACCGACGTGATCCGCTGGGGTTTACCAGAACAAGACAACATCGGCTGCACAGAAAGAGTCGACCGATGTTGCGATAAAACGCAACACCGAAATTGTAAGCACAAAGACATCGCAACAAGGGATCTGGCACGGCTGTTGCGGAGTGCAACAAGTATGCCGAAGGGGTGGAGCATTTTATTTGTTCTTGTTTGGTGCTATAGCGTTGCCAACTATACTTTAAGTCCGAGGCAATTTTCAAAAAACTACACACCGTTATTATGTTCTTGTCTTGTCGTTATTGTTGCCATGTGGGCGCAGGGGGTGGCGAGAACACAAACGACCGACAAGCCGGCAGGTGGCCCAGATCAGGGCAAAGTCTGTATACACAGAACTGCCCCATCTGGACCGGCCACCCTCCGCATTGCCCTTCGCGCCTGCTCCGCGAACCCCTCCGCGTCCACCTCGTACTTCCACGTCCGCGTCCCTGCTCCGCGAACCTTACGACCAACTTGCTTTAGCCCAAGCCTCGCAAGGATCTGCCCAACGAACTTGATGGCGCTCACTGGCCTTGTTCCCCCCATCTGCGGCGCAATCCCCAGGTGCCCGAACAGGTTCGGTCGCTGGGCAACCGTATCCACGACCCTGGCGGCCTCGGCCTCGCCATACGACCCCACACCAGTCGCCAAGTCGACACCAAGCGGCGCTAGTACCTCCCGCCATAGCCGCGCCTTTAGCCCTTCAAAGTCTCGCAGGCTCAGGTCGCGACGAACATCCTCAGCAGGACGCCGCCGCCCAGTCGCCAACTCGAACCGCCTGAGCCGCTTCGCCCCCCTGCCATCGTCCCACCACGCCACGTCGGCCGCCGTCAGCTCAGCCGGCGCGATCTTCAAGGCAGAGACGACGAGCCAGCGACGGAGGGCCCGGCCATCATCGTCACCGATCCGCAGGGTCTTTTGGAGGCGTTTCGCCTCCTCGTCGTCGATGTGGCGAGCATCGACGATATCCTGGAGCCGCGCGGCCACATCGATGGCAGGAATATGCAGCTCTTCGCCTTGATCACCAAACCCTGTGTCGTCGACCAACTCCGTCACCGTAAACCCTGCACGCCGCAGATATGACAGGAAACCCGCGGCGAAATGCGAAGCGGCGAAATGGTTGTCGGCCTTCACGCGAGCCGTGAACTCGTCCAGCGTCGTCGGCGCCAGAAGCGATCCAGACAGCCTGGCCGCGGTATGCTCAGCGCCCAGGATGGCCTCGGCGTTGTCGAGGCGCTTCTGGTTGTTCAGTGAGAACAGAACGACGTTCCAGGCCCGCAGATTGCGGACCCGACGCATCATTTGATGGGCGTCAGATGGCGAAATTTTCCCGCCAAAAATGCCGTAACCACGATCAAAGTGTTCGCACTCAATTGAGACGCCACTACTCACAGACGGGCTGTGCAGAACCAAATCGTAGTCAACACAAGCTTCGTTTGGACGCTCGACGAAAGCCTTGTGGTCATTGTGATTACGTGTCTCGCCTGTCAGCAGGATGACTTTTTTGTTAGGTAGTGCCTCCCTAACCGCCAACATCAACCGTTCCAGCTTTGTTTTGCTATCCGACGCCACAATAAGGCGCTGCCCGTCATCAAGCCCGAGCACAACGTCGCGACACAGCGCATCAAACGCCTTTTCACCGTGCGCTACGGTCACATGAAGATGACTGTGGTCCAGCTCGGTTTCGACGATTTTGAAGCGCACCCCCGGCCGAAAGCGTTCAAGGAACTCAACAACAAGATCATCGGCGTCAGCATCGGCGCCGACCACCAGCTTCGCGCGGCCAACCATCCGGCCCAACAGCTCGAACACCTTGGCTCGCTCCTTATCCGCGACGGAGCCCGTAGTCACATGACGCAGTACCTGCGCTATTTCATCGATAAACAGCACATCAGCGCCAATGCAAAAAGCCTGATACTCTTCACGCACAATGGAGTTGACGCATATTGCAAGGGATCTATGCGCTCCCAGGCCGCCCTTTTCTTGGTAATTGTGGCACCCCAGCTTCGTCACCAGATCGGCAGTCAGCGAAATTCTATGACAGATTGCGACACACCTTAAGCCGGCGGCCTCCGCTGCCTGGAACAGCGGAACGCCCCAGTTCTTCGTTTTACCGACACCGCAGGGGCCGCGGAGCAGCCAGACACCCTCGATTAGCGGACCATCCGGCAGCCTAAATTCTTCTGGCGCGACCTTAATTGCGGTGTGGCGCACCTTCGCCGCTGAACTGATCGCCCCCATCGCCACAAAGCGAGACCGCACCCAGAACGGAACGCCCGACGCCCCCCGCGCTTCGAATTCATCCTCGGGCGCGTCGGCGACCGCGGCAGCAATCTCGGTGGGGACCACCTGGAACTGGCAACCGCCATGTTGGAAGCTGTGCAACTTTGCGTCACCCGGCCCATCGATGAACAGCCGAGCGTCGGCACGATCAGGCTCGACGGGGTCGGTAACATATTCGCCGTGCCGCCCCTGCCGGATCATCTCCCACAGCGTTGCACCGTCATGACCGAGGATGGTGTTCCCGTCGATCACCCTGCGGTCGATGGCCCGGATCTGCCGGTATTCATGCTCCTCGGTTGTGCCGTTCTCTTCGGCCTGCACCTTCGCGTACTGCCGACGCCGAGGTTCTTGCTCTGGCTTGAGCCTTTGGCGTTCCGCCGCAACCAGTTGCTGAAACCGAGCCTCTTCGGCGTCCGATAGGTCTGGCAACGCGTGGGTGTCTAGGTACGCCCCGTAAAACGCTTTCGGCTTCGGGCGGTCTTGCGTCAAACCATCGTGCAGAATGGGCGGCGCCTCGAAGATACACCGCTCAGGCGAGAACACCGCCGCGTCGATGATGCCGCGCTTGAGGAAGCTCCCCGCCCTGCTCAAGGCACCCCAGCCATACCCAGCGAGCCAAAGGCGCTTGAACAATACAGCGCCGAACCTGGGAATATCGGTCCCGTCGGCCGCAAGGAAATAGGTGTGAAACGACGGGTTCCGCGGCGACAGCAAGCGCCCATCCGGTGCGTGCACCCCCGCACTGGTCGAATAGGTCACGACCCGGCCCGCTTTCCCGAAGATGGGGCTGATCTCAACCAGGGCCGACAAAAGTCTCTCCGGCGTCATGGCGACGTGATCGGCGTCGGCATCGTGGTCGAGCAGGATCAGCCCCGGCCCTTGCGGGTACGCGAAGAAATCCTTCGTCCGGCTGATGTAGCCCGGCCCCACCCACCGAGCCAACGTGATCCGTCCTTCCGCTGCATCTGTCCAACCGGACACCAAGCATTCGTTGGGTTTCATCGTCGCCAGAATGTGGGCCAGTCCGTCGAAACCGCTATAGATGTTCGAGTAGACACCCACCCCCGCGTTCGGTGGCGGAGATTTCACCAACCTGCCGTCCTCGTAGCGGAACGTCTTTGTCAACTGGGTAGGGTTGCCGCGCGAAATGCCCGTGAACCGGGTGAAGCGCGCCCCTAGTAGCCAGGGGTTTACAGTGTGCGTCATCGGCACCTCGAAGAAAGGCCGACGACTATCAGATACTTGGCGATGAAGTCGGCGCGTTGTTCAATCTGTGGCGAACCCAGACTAACATCGCTAATTTCATCTTTGGTGTGTTAGTTACTAACCTATGCGTTATTTTCGTCGCTTCTGTGCTATATTCGCGATGTCGGCAATCGACTTCGTGTTGTTCACACAATCCGGGCCGCCTCCCTGTGGCAATGGAGGCGGCCCCTTTCATGTCTGGGTTGGTGCAATCAGGACAGTGCTTGGGGGTTCAATCGAACCGGAACCCTTGCCGAATTGACTCCAATCGCCGATTTTGCCGCCTCAGAACACCAGCCTTTCCGCCACTTTCTGAGGAGTTCCGTACGATTTCGAGTCTTCGGGAGGCAGGGGCCGGAGGTTCGAATCCTCTCACTCCGACCATTCAAAAAAGCTGCTAAATCAATGATTTAGCGGCTTTTTTGATGCCCGGGACCGAATTGAGTGCGTCAAGTTCAGCAAATTGGTGACGGCACGCTGATCGTTTGAGCTGCCGGCCCTGCGCGAAGCCATCGAGCGAGCACAGCGCAGGGCCGGCGGCGGCGATTACGCGACTTGGCGCAGCATCTCCTTCTTGTGCTCCCGCAAGTCCTCCATGTTCAAATAGCGACGCTATTCGAGCCCGTTCTGGTGGGTTTCGACGGCCAAGCGGATAAAACGGCGTTCGAAGCGCACGCGGTTACCTCTGCGGCTTGGATGGCGCGCAATTTCCGCCTTTAACCACGGTCCTTTGCCACCCTGACGGTAAAGACGGACCCTCGGCCATACACGGACCGGACTGTGATTTGGTGGCCAAGCAACCGCGCCATGCGCTCGACAATCGACAAACCCAGGCCCAACCCCTTCGAACTGTCCCGTTCCAAATTGCCAATCTGAAAGAAGTCCTCGAAGATCTTGTCCGCCTTGTCGGCCGGGATACCAATGCCGGTATCCCAGACTTGCACCAGCACGTGGTCCGGCCGGGCGCGGCAGCCCACCAGGACCCCGCCGCGTTCGGTATAGCGGACCGCGTTAATGGTCAGGTTGCGGATGATCCGCTTCAACAGAACCTGGTCGCTCCGGACGACGACCGCGGGGCCCGGGCGGACACGCAGGACAAGCCCTTTGCCTTGGGCAATGGCGTCGAGGTCATTGCTCACCGAGTGGAGGACGGGACTAAGGTCGAAATCGCTGATCTGGACCTTGGTGACCCCCGCATCCAGGGTGGATAGATCGAGCAAGGCATTCAGCAGGTCCTCACCCGAGGCGATCGCATTGCCCAGCCCGACCGCCGCCCGATGAGCCGGTTTGCCCTGCAAAGCGTCAGCGACGATTTGATGATAGAGCCGCATTGCCTGGAACGGCTGGCGGAGATCGTGGCTGGCGGCAGCCAGGAAGCGGCTTTTGGCGTCGTTGGCGCGGATGGCTTCGTCGGTGGCCTTCGCCAGGCTTTGCTTTGCCTCCTCCAACGCCCGCATATGTTCGCGGGCCTGATACTGCCTTTGCCGCGCACGCAGCGATAGAGCCACGGCGTTCAGCAAGGCCTCGACGCGAAGCGGGCGCTCCAGAAAGTTCAGGTTGCCCACCTTGCCCAGAGCTTGGAGCAGTAACTGCTGTGAGATCTCGGCATCACGTTCATTGAACAGGACAATCAACGGAAGGTCTGACCACGGCGGTTGGGCTGTAAGAATTTTCGCCACGCGGTCGAGATCCCCTGGCGTCAGCGCTTCCACCGTGGCGATTGCCGCGCCGGCCCCTGTGCCGAGATTGGCGCAAAACTGATCGACGGTATGGCAGACCAAGGCAGCCACGCCCTTTCCGGCCAATACCTCCCGCGTCACCTCGGCATCCCGTCCGAAGGGGGCGTAGATCAGCACCCGTTCCGCCGCCGTGTCCTTCTCGGCACCGTCTCTAGTCTCGGTTCTGCCCATCGACGGTAGTCGTCTCCCCTTCCCACACCGGCACCCCCGTGATCACGCCACGGAAATGCACCAGCGGTTCGCCGATTTGCAGACCACTCGAACCCAACGAAAAGTCGCGGATCGAGCGCTCGTGGTTACCGCCGCGTTTCTTGAAGGTGGAGATGGCTTGGCGCAATGTGCCAGCGTATTCGTAATAGCGGAACATAATGACCGTATCGGCCAGGTAGCTGACGTCGATCGGGGTCGATATCGCTCCCGCCATCAAGCCATGCTGGGTGAAAATCAGGATGGAGGTGGCGTTCTTCTGGCCGAGATAGGCCAGCAACTCGTGCAACTGAAGAAGCAGGTTCTTCTCAGACGGCATGGCGTGCAGGTAGCCACTCAAGGAATCAACAACCACCATGGACGCGCCATTCTCCACCTCGTCGCGAACCAGGGCGGCGAATTCCCCCGGCGACATCTCGGCCGGATCCACTTGGCGCAGCATGATCCGCCCCGCCTCGACACAGCCGGCCAGATCCATGCCAAGCCCGGCGCAGCGATGAAGCAATGTCTCCGGCCGCTCGTCGAAGACATACATGGCGACCCGCTCGCCCCGCTCAGCCGCCGCAATGGCGAACTGGGTGGCGCAACTGGACTTGCCGCTGCCCGATGGACCGATGAGAAGGGTGGCGGTACCGCGTTCGATGCCGCCGCCGACCAGACTGTCGAGGGCCCGCACGCCACTGGAGACGGCCTGGATCCCGCGCTGCTCGCGGTGCTCGGCCGCGACCAGGCGGGGATAGACAATCAGGCCGCCGGTGACCACCCGATAGTCGTGAAAACCCTCGCGGAAGGCGGAGCCGCGGATCTTCTGAATGCGAAGGCGACGGCGGTCGGCGCCGAACTCGGGGGCGCGGTGTTCAAGGTGGAACACGCCATGGGCCAGGCTTTGCAATTGCAGATCGGTCCCATCGGCGACTTGGTCGTTGAGCAGCAAGACGGTGCAGTTGCGCCCCGCGAAATGCTGCTTCAGCGCCAGGATCTGCCGACGGTAACGCAATGCGTCCCCGGAGAGCAGCCGCACTTCCGAGACCGAGTCGATGACCACGCGGGAGGGGCGGATACGGTCGACCTCGGTCAGGATGGCTTGCATCACCTCAGCCAGTTCGACCTGGGCTGGGTGGAATACCGATTGCTGGACGTTGGATGCCAGGATCTGTTCGAGAGCCGAAAGCTCGAAGATTTCGACCCCCTGAAGGTCCCAGCCATGGGATCGGGCGACCGCCTCCAATTCCTCCTTGGTCTCGGACAGGGTGACGTAAAACACCCGCTCGCCTTCCCTTTGACCCTGCAAGAGGAATTGCACCGCCATTGTGGTCTTGCCGGAGCCGGGATTCCCGTTGACCAGATAGAGGCGGCTGCGCGCCAAGCCCCCGCCGAGAACTTCGTCCAGCCCCGCAACACCAGTTGAGGCTAGGCCCGCGAACCCATTGGTCGACATGCATTCTCCTAATCTGATGCACCAATCAGTTTAGAAACGACACCTCATCACACCCCTTTACGGCTGAGGCAGCGGAGCTTTTCAATTATGGCCATTTTATCAATGCGTTGAGGCTGGTGTCCTACCATTCTCCCGGGCTTTGTCAAGAACCCAGTCCGACATAGCCCGGACCCGCATTTGCACGCCCGTAAAGTGCCGGCAGGCACGGATTGCCACATTTGGCGCGATATATCCCATCCTCGGCTGGGAAGGATCGTTGGAGGTCTGGCATGAATGTGTCGATCGGCGAAAGGTGGGAGAGATTGATCGAGGCGGCGGCCAAGGGTGCGGATGCGCCCGCCCGGCGAGTGCATTTCCCTCCCCTTGATGAAATTTCATCTGCGCCTATGATTCCAGCAGTGCTGGTTGAGAGGACACGGGGCCCGCCCAATCGCCGCGCCGCCTGCCGACCGGCGTGCCGTCGAGGCCGTCGAGACCGGCGATGGACCGTCAGACCTTCCCCCTTTTCACACGAAACGGCGGAGACAAAGCCAATGCCAAGTGCAGCCAAATCGGGAAGCTTCAAGATCGGCGGCGATATCGCCGTGCATCGCCTGGGCTTCGGCGCCATGCGCCTGACGGGGCCGGGGATCTGGGGCGATCCGGCCGATCGCGCCGAGTGCCTGCGCACCCTTCGCCGCCTGCCCGAGCTCGGCGTCAACCTGATCGATACGGCCGATTCCTATGGGCCCAACGTCTCCGAGGAGCTGATCCGCGAAGCGCTGCACCCCTACCGGGACATGCTGATCGCCACCAAAGGCGGCCTGACGCGTACCGGGCCGAACCGCTGGGTGCCCCTCGGGCGCCCCGAATACCTGATCCAGCAGGCCTGCACCAGCCGGCGCCGCCTGGGTGTCGAGCGGATCGATCTCTGGCAGCTGCACCGCATCGATTCGAAGGTTCCCCGTCAGGAGCAGTTCGATGCACTGAAGGAGTTGCGCGACCGGGGGGTCATCCGCCATGTCGGCCTCAGCGAGGTCTCGGTGGCCGACATCGCGGCCGCGCTCAAGGTCGTGCCGGTGGCCACCGTGCAGAATCGCTTCAACCTCGTTGACCGCAGCAGCGAAGAGGTTGTCGACTACTGCACCGAGCACGGCATCGGCTTCATTCCGTGGTATCCTCTGGCCGACGGCGCGTTGGCAAGACCCGGATCGCTGCTGAGCAACATCGCCGAAAGCCACGGCGCGGCGCCCAGTCAGATAGCGCTGGCCTGGTTGCTGAAGCGCAGCCCGGTGATGCTGCCGATCCCCGGGACATCGAAGGTCGCCCATTTGGAAGAAAACGTCGCGGCGGCCGAGGTCGTGTTGTCCGACGAAGAGTTTGCCGCCCTGGACCGCGCGGGGCGGGAAAAACCGCAGCATTGAGGGGAGGATCGGGAAGCATCCGATGACGGCCGAACAGCAGATCATCACCATCGCCAACGCCGCCTTGACCGCCCGTATCAGCAGCAAGGGAGCCGAACTGCAGTCCCTCGTCCCGTGCTGGGGCGAAGAGCTCATCTGGCAGGCCGACCCGGCGGTATGGGGATGGCGCGCCCCCAATCTGTTCCCCATCGTCGGCGCACTGACAGAGGACACGCTGATCCATCAGGGCGTCCGCTATCCGATGCAAAGCCATGGCTTCCTGCGCCACAGCATGACGGCGGTGGTGGCCAAGGCCGCCGAGGCGGCCGATTTCCGCCTGGCCGACAGCGCCGAGACGCGCCGGCAATATCCGTTCGCCTTTGAACTGATCGTTTCGTTTCGGCTCGAAGAGGATCGTCTGATCCAGACCTTCACCGTGAACAATCCTGATTCACGGCCTCTGCCGGTCAGCCTGGGCGCCCATCCGGCCTTCCGCTGGCCGCTGGCGGCAGGCCTGGAACGAACCGGCCATCGGCTGGTGTTCGCCGAGGCGGAGCCACAAGGGATCCGCCGCGTCCTCGGCAACGGCCTGGGGCCCGAGCCGCTGCCGACGCCGGTGGTCGGCCGCATCCTGCCGCTCGACGACAGCCTGTTCGACGTCAGCGCCGTCGTCTGGGACCGGCTGAACAGCCGGTCCCTCAGCTTCGGCGTCCCCGGCGGGACGGGAATTGAGCTGAGTTTCCCCGACTTTCCCCATTTCGGCCTCTGGACCAGGCCCGGCGGCGCCGGCTTCCTGTGCCTGGAGCCTTGGCAGGGCTACATGAGCCCCCTGGGGTTCCAGGGCGAACTGGCCGTGAAACCGGGTATCGTCTCCATTCCCCCGGGTACCGGCCGCCAATGGTCCCTGACCATCCGCCCAGTCAGGGAATTGCCCGGAGAGCCCTAACCTGCGGGGGCTCCCTCGGCACCATGGGCCAGCCAGTGCTCAAGGCCCTGCGCATTGAGTTCGATATCCTCGGCGAACAGGTCCATCGCCTGGTCGACCACATCTCCGCGGCCGCATGCCACCAACTCGCTGCGTAGCAGCGAGGCAAGGCCTTGACGGATATATTCTTCCCGGCGGTCTCCGCGGTTGCGTTCGGCCAGTGCAGCGGCGACATGCCCGTCGATCATCCGCCGCAGCTGGGCCAGATAGGCGCCGGTGGGCAGGATGCGGCCGAAATGGGTGAGGAAAAGGGCGCTGGGGGCCAATGACATCACCAGGTCGATCGAACGTTGCAGATCCGCCGGATTGAACTGCGACGGGGTGGTGGTGGGAATGACGAACGGCCCATCCGGCCGGTCCAGTTCACGATAGCATAGGCCGAACAGGTCGCCGGTGAAGACGCCCCGGCTGGCGCGATCGAAAATACATTGATGGTGCTTGGCGTGGCCGGGCGTATGCAGGATCTCCAGTTCCCTGCCGCCGAGGGCAAACACCTGCCGGTCGGTCGTGGCAATGATTCGATCGGCGGGTACCGGCAGCAAGGTCCCATAACGGAGAGCGGCGTTTTCCGCGCCATAGACGGCCGCCGTGGCCGCATTCAGCTGGCTCGGATCAGCCATATGCCGCGCCCCGCGCGGATGCACCACCAGTCGGGCATTGGGGAAAGCCTGCATCATCGCCCCGGCACCGCCGGCATGGTCGAGATGGACGTGAGTGAGAAACAGGTAGTCTACCGCACCCCGGTCGAACCCCAGGGCTGCCAGGGCCGATTCGACCCTCGGCAAAGCCGCATTGTGGGCGCTTTCCACCACGGCTACTCGGCCGTTCGCCGTCACCAGATGGATCGCCGCCAGGCGGGGACGGACATACAGGGCATCAACAGCATGAATGCCGTTGCCGTAGTCGATCGGATCGCCCTCGGCCTGCGCTGCCAGATCACATGAAGTCAGGTCCATTTCCTCCTCGGTGAAATCAGGGGTTTCGACAGTATCGGCTAGCCGGACCATCATGTCACGCCGCCGCTTCCCGAAAGTCGTGGTTGGGACTATTGTCGCCGGCCAGATGGGCGGATGGGCCGTCCATCCGGGAGATGTCGAAGCATAGCTGTGATGGGGGCGCCGCCAGGCGCGGTTCCCTTGATCCCCTGGCATCGCGCCCGGGGCCCACCGACATCGACAAATGAAAGGGGACTTTTCTATGAGCCACGGCCCCATGGGCGCCATCGCGTTGGCCGCCCTGATGATGACCGCAACCATTCCGGCCTGGGCGGCGGATGCCGATCCGGTCGTCGCCACGGTCAACGGCAAGGCCATCCACCGCTCCGCCGTGATCAAAGCGGAAGACGCCATTTCCCAGCATGGCCAGGTACCGCTCGAAAAAGTTTATGACCGACTGCTCGACCAATTGATCACCGAACAGCTCGTTCTTCAACAAGCGGAAAAAGAAAAGCTGGAGCACGATCCGCAGTTCAAGGCCGATATGGCCGAAGCCCGGCTTCAGGTGCTGCAACGCTTGTACTTGACCAGGCGGGTCGATGCGGACATCCCCGAATCCGCCGTCCGCCACCGCTATGACGAGACGGTCGCCAAGGCTCCGCCGAAGGAAGAAGTGCGGATCCGCCATATCCTGGTCGCTGACGAAGCGACCGCCAAGGCGGTGATCGCCGCGCTGAAATCTGGCGCTTCCTTCGCCGACGAAGCCAAGGCCAAGAGCCTGGACCCCTCCGGCAAAGCCTCGGGCGGAGATCTCGGATATGTCAGCCGGGACCGGTTGGTGCCCGAGTTCGCCGACGCGGCGTTCAAGCTGAAGCCCGGCGAGTACACCCAAACACCGGTCCACAGCCCTTACGGCTGGCACATCATCGAGGTCGAGGACCGTCGGGTGGCGCCCCCGCCATCCTTCGACAAGGTCAAGGGACAGATCCGGATGGAGCTCGCCCAGGACGATATCAAGAAGCTGATCGGGGAACTGCATGAGAACGCGCAGATCAAGCGCTACAATCTGGACGGCTCGCCAATGAGCGAAAAGCCGAAACACTGACGAGCGAAAGAAGCCAGGACCACGGGCGCCGGCGCGTCGCCGGCATCCGTGGCCGGAACCTGAAATGATGCGGTCATTGGTGAACGGCGCCAAAGGCCCGATCAAATTTCGCCGCCATGATGAAATCGTTTTCGTGCAGCCCGGCGATCTTGTGGGTGTAAAGGGTCACCCGCGCATACCCCCAGCCGAAGCAGATGTCGGGATGGTGCCCCTGCTCTTCCGCGATGGCACCCATCGCATTGACGAATGCCAGAGCCTGAGCGAAGTCCCGAAACTTGAATTGACGCGCCAACCGCGTCGCGCCATCGGCGAGTTCCCACTCCGGCACCGCGCCGGCAAGGCCCGCCGCCTCGTCGGCGGACAGCGGCGGCGTGCCGCCTTTGCACGGAGCACAGGTCATTTGGTGAATTTCCATCGATGCAGCCCTCCTGTCATGAGATGAAGATGGCGTGGGCCAGGGCTGTTTCAAAGCCCACCGATCCGCTGCCGCGCGGCCGCGGCCGATGCCGGAATTCGATGGCGAACGGGCTCGAGGGAAACGCCCCGGGATCGGAGGCCGCTGCCGCAGACGCACTTATAGTCGAGGCGAGGAAATGTCACGAAACATGGGCTTCTTTTCAATTCCATTATTGATCAAATGAAAATAACTACTTAAGGTAGTATATGGAAGGCAGCGGAATCGGCGTCATGCACCAAGCCCGCGGCGTTGCCAGTCCGGCCCCTGTCGCCATCGTTCGGCGCGCCCCGGGGAGTCCGAGACCTGGAGGGGGGAGGCAGGGGACCAAAGATGCCATTGACCGGGAGAGCGGCCCTCTGCCTTGTCTGCCTTGTCGCCGCGATCATCGGCTCCTCGGCACACCCGGGCATCGCCGCAGATCTTTCCCCGGTGTCCGCCGACGGGCCAAGGCAAAGCCTGTCGGGACGGATGGATGTTCTGGAGGACAAAAGCGGCATGCTCGGCGTCGCCGACGTGGCCGCACTGCCATATGCATCCCTCTTCCGGCCGCTGCCCCATTATCTCGCCGCGGGGTTCTCGCCCGCCGCCTTCTGGCTGCGCTTTTCGCTTCGACGCCGGGCCGCGGGCAGCGGTCGGCGCCTTTTGGAAGTGGACATGCCCTATCTGCAGCATGTCGACCTCTACTTGCCGAACGGAGCGGGCGGCTTCACCGCGGTCAAAACGGGAGCCCGCCTTCCTTTCGCCACGCGGCCGATCGCCTACCGGAATTTCGTCTTTCCGCTGGTCCTGCCGGCCGACCAACCGCAGACCTTCTATTTGCGCGTCCAGACGGTAAGTACCGTCGTCGCCAAGGTCACTCTCTGGAAAGAAGACTCATTTATTAGGTCAGCATCAGCAATCGACGCACTACTTGGGTGCATCAACGGCGTTGTTCTTGTCACAATATTTGCCAGTTTTATGTTGTACATGACATCGAGGGAGAGCGTATATCTACATTATACTTTGTATATTTTATTCTTTGAAGTCACATTTGCCGGCATCGACGGCTACATTGCCCAATTTCTGTTCCCCACCATGCCGGCCGTCTCGGATGTCCTGGTCCGCCTCGGCGCATGCCTGACCATCGCCGCCGGGGCCCTGCTGTGCTCCCCGATTCTTGACCTGAAGGACCGTCACCCTCGGCTGCACCGCATCTATCGGACACTTGGCTTCGCCGCCTATGCGGCCACGCCGGCAGTATTTTTCAATGTCTATTCGCTGGTGGCGGTGCTGCTCCATCTGGTTGTCATCTATATCTGCACCGTCCAGATGATTGTGGCGGCGCGCATGGCGCTGCGGGGCGAGAGCGCCGGGCTCAGCTATCTCGCCGCCTTCGGCGTGCAGATTTCCGCATTCAACTTGTTGGCGTTGCGCAACATGGGCGTGATCGGCGGCTTCGAAGGCGTCGATATGCTCGTCCAGATCGGCGGAGTTCTCCATATCATCCTGCTGAGTGTCGGCCTGGCTCAGCGGGTGGCGGCCACCGCGCGCGACAAGCGGTCCGCGCAGGCGACACTGCTGGCCATGTCCCAGCAACAGGAAAGACTGCTGGAGCGCCATGTGGCCGAGCGCACCGCCGAGCTTAGCGCGGCCAACCGGCGGCTTGCCACGGAGGTGGCGGAACGCCAGGCCGGTGAAGCGCATCTGCGCGCCCTGCTCGACGCCGCTCCGTTCCCCATGCTGGTGGTCAGCATGATGGAAGGCCGGCTGCTGTTCCTGAACGGCCCTGCCGGCGACCTCCTCGGCCTGCCGCCGGATAGCGGCCTCGGCCGTTCGGCCATGGATTTCTATGCCACGCCCGAGGACCGCACCAGCGTCGTGGCGCGTCTCGCCGATGAGGGTGTCATCGGCGGGGCGGAAATCCAGCTGCGGCGGGCCAACGGAGAGTTGTGCTGGACGTTGCTGTCGGCCGTACGGTTCCGCTATGGCGCCGAGGATGCGGTCATGGTCTGCGCCAATGACATCTCGGCGCGCAAAGACCTGGAGCGAACACTGGTCGACGCCCGCGAACGGTCCGACGCGGCTTTGGCGGCGCAGCAGCGCGCCATGCGTGAACAGCGCAATTTCCTCGCCATGGTCAGCCACGAATTCCGCACGCCGCTGTCGGTCGTCGGCGCCGCCGCCGATGTGCTTGGATTGTCGAGAGATATCGAACGCGATCGGCGAGCCGGCGAGTTGGCGAAGATCCGCCGTGCCGTCCAGCGGATGACCGCGCTCATCGACAGCTATCTGGCTGATGAATGGCTGGACGCAGACGTCGACAGCCTGCGCATCCGCCATGTCGACCTCGGCGCGCTGCTGCTGGAGATGCGCGACGACTATGGGTCGATCGCCGCCCAGCCGGTCCGCGTCACGCTGCCCACCGGCATGACGGACATGGAAGGGGACCCGGACCTGCTGCGCGTCCTCCTGTCAAATCTTGTCGATAACGCGATGAAATATTCACCGTCAACGGGTGAAATCCGTATTGGTTTGGCCGTCAGCGAGGCGGATGCCGTTATCGCCGTCTCCGACGACGGCCCCGGTATCGCAGAGGTTGACCAGGCAAATCTCTTTGACAAATTCTACCGCGGCCGGTCTGCGACCGGCCGCAACGGCACCGGGCTAGGCCTGCATTTGGCACGGCGCATCGCCGAACGGCATCGGGGTGTCGTCGCCGTGACCAGCGCCGCCGGCGCCGGAACCACTTTCACCGTCAGGCTGCCGCGCCGGCAAGCCACCTCCCCCCATCAGGACCAAAGGATGGCCCGCGACGATGTCATTTCCCAATGTGATCGTCGTTGAAGACGATATCGACCTGAGAGACAGCATTTGCGCCTTTCTCGCCGCCGAGGGAACGGACATCCGCGGTGTCGGCGATGGAACGGAGCTGGATCGGATCTGGGCCGACCGCCCCGCGAATATTCTGGTGCTCGACCTCGGCCTGCCTGGCGAGAGCGGGCTGGCCATCGCCGCGCGCATGCGCCGCCACAGCCCCGTCGGGATCATCATGCTGACGGCGAGGGCACAAGCGCATGACCGGATTGCCGGGTTGGAATGTGGCGCCGACAACTACCTGGTGAAACCGGTCGTCCTCAGCGAATTGGCGGCAGCGATCGGCGCATTGGCGCGGCGCCTTGGCGGGGGGGTGGACCAGGTGCAGCCGTTGCCGGGCTGGCAGTTCGATCCGTTGAACTGGCTACTGGCCGCCCCCAGTGGCGTGGAGGTCGAGTTGACGACCGCCGAATACTGTGTCGTCTCGGCCTTCGCGGAAACGCCGGGAATTTCCGTATCGAGCGACCAGTTGATGTTGGCGTTGGGAAAAGCGGCGGCGGAAACCAACCGCCGCAGCCTTGATTCGACCCTGTCCCGCTTGCGCAAGAAGATCGAGGGGCGCACCGGCATGCCGTTGCCGGTCAAGGCGGTGCGCTCGATCGGCTATGTGTTTGCCGCGCCCCTGACAAGACGCTGAGGGCTGTTCGGCCGCACCAGCCCGTTTTGCCGCCGGCGGCCACAACATGCGAATTGCATGCACCCTAAATCGCGCGAGAAATCGACGAAATTCGTAGATATTCGTATGTGGCCCCGCCGTCATTTAGCGGAGACATTGGGGGTACCCTCGCAGCTAAACACAACTATGACGAGCCGACGATGCCGGCGAGGGGCTCCGGCCGAGGGGCGCTCATGGTGCCGAAAGTCCAGGACTCGCCAACCGGGACGAATGCCGCGGAAGCACCTGACAAAATCCGGCTCGCCGACGCCGCATATGGCATCGAATCGGCGACGGACGCATCGAAACGCCATTCGGTGGCCGTGGTCGATGCCAATGCGCGGCATCGCGAAGAAGTGTCAAAAGCACTTCTGTCATTTTACCGGGTCGGCGGTTTCGCCGATGCCACCAATGCTTTGACCGCTCTGAGTATGGCCGCACCGGCCCTCGTCATCGTCGGCGAACAGGTCCCACCGCTCAGCGGCATCCGGTTCATCAAAGCCTTGCGGCAAGTCAGTGTGCTCAGCCACACGGCGATCCTTTACGTCGCCGATCGCCCCGACCTCAAGTCAATTGGCGGGGCGCGTGCCGCCGGCGCCAACGACCAGCTGGTCAAGCCCTACCGCCGCAGCGCCCTGATCAAAGCTGTCTCGGCTCGTCTGAACGCCGCCGTCGAACGCAAATGGGACCATTTGCCGGCGCTCCCGCGGCATGCTCTCAAGAATACCGTGGAAGTCTTCAACAATATTTCGGACGTCATCGCCAGCGGCGATCCCCTGCCCTACGGGATGGTCAGCCGAGCCTGCGCGCCGCTGGTGGACGCGGTGAACCAGAACGCCTTCAAGGCGATCCTCAACGGCGTCAGAGACCATGACAACTATTCCTATGCCCACAGCATGCGGGTGGCCACCTTGCTGTCGCTGTTCGGCAATGCCGCCGGAGTGAAAGAAGACGATCAACTGGTGCTGGCCAGCGGAGGCCTGCTGCACGATGCCGGAAAGATGTCGATCCCTCATGACATCCTGAACAAACCCGGACGCCTCGATGCGACCGAATTCGCGGTGATGAAAAGTCATGTCACCCAGACGGCGACATTTCTCCGGAATGCCTCGGCAATTCCCAAGGCGGTGATCACCATCGCCGAGCAACATCACGAGAAGCTGAACGGCACTGGCTACCCCCACGGCCTCAAAGGCTCTCAACTCAACGAACTGGCCCGCATGGCGGCGATCGTCGACGTGTTCAGCGCGCTTACCGACCGCCGGGTCTACAAGCCTCCGATGGAGGCAACGGCGGCTCTTGATCTCATGTCTGAAGAGATGCAGGAGCATCTCGATCAGCATTTTTTGAAGCTGTTCAAAGAAATGCTACTCGATGCGGTGGTATGACTCCGCGGCATCAGTTGAACCCCGCGAAGACAGTTTGGCGCACTCCAACTTGTCCACCACCTTGACACGGCGGGTGTCCGCGGCCGGATAAGACCCGGACCGGTTGACCGGCATTCAGTCCTCGACGGGGTCCTGCACGATCAGACCGAACCAGCCGGATCCGCGGTAGCTCTCGAAGCCGGTGCCACGGGCGAAGCCGACCAGTCGCCCATCCTTGTTGAGATAGCTGCCGGCTGCCTGTCCGTCCGCCTTCAAGGGGAACCGATCGGCCAGCACGCCCCGGCGATCCGAGGAGGCGATGATGCGCTGATCGCCGTCCAACAACAGGCAATGGGTCCGCAGGCGCTCATCTCCGTCCAACCGCACCCGGTCCACCACCGCCTCGGATTGAGCCGCCCAGTTGAAATGGGCGGCGATCGTGCCGACCACGCGCCCTCCGCTTCGCCCTCCTTCGTGCAGGGTCGAGGCAAAGGTCACCACGGCGGCGTTGCCCAGATGGCGGTCCAGCCGCGGGGCGATCATGGCGACCTCGCCCGCGCCGGCCGCCATCGCCCGACCGAACCAGTCCTCGCCGGAAATATCGAGACCGTGCAGCCCGGTAAACTGCTTCGGCCGGCCGCTGGCCAACACCCTACCCTCGGCATCGGTCAGCCAAAGATCGAGATAGAGAGAGCGAATGTCGAGCAGGGCGGCCAAGCGGTCAGCCGCCCGCATCGAGGCGGCCGGCTCAAGGCTGGCCGCCGCCTCCAGCAGCACCGGCTCCCCCGCCCAGCCGCGCAGGTCGCCGATGCGCTCGTAGAAGCTGCGGTCGACGATGTCGATCATCGCTGCGGCGAAATCGACCAGCCGCGTTCCCCGCATATGGGCGATAATCCGCGAACCGAGATCGTTCAGTTCGGCAATGGCCGCCTGTAATTCGCCGGAAAACTCGCCCGCGACCTGTGTCACGCTGTCGGACACACCCTTCACTTCATTGGCCACCACGGCGAACCCGCGCCCGGCGTCACCGGCGCGCGACGCCTCGATCATGGCGTTCAAGGCCAGGATGCGGGTTTTGCCGGTAATGGCATGAATGGAGCCGAGCCTTCTTCCGGTAATGTCCGACACCTGCCGGGTCAGCACGAGAATCCGTTCTGGATTGACCATGTCCGCACCTAAACGCCGTCCTGGTGGTCCGCCCCACCAACGCATTGAATTATGATGGGAATCTGACGGGCGGTACGGGTGCCGGCCGCCAAGTTCCGACCACTCGCGGATGTTACTGGGATACGGCCTCGACTGTAAGCGTTTCTTCCAGATCCTCAGCCGGCATGTGCAATGGCACCGCCCTTCAGTCACCAGCAAGTGGCGATGCTGTTGCACAGACCGTTGAAAGGATTGATCTTTGACCTGTTCGGATGGTGCACCGCCCGAATCTGTCAGCCCTCCAGCACCCGGCCGACATGGGAACCGTTGGGCCGGCCCAGCCGGGCCGAGATCCAGCCGCCCGCCGCCACCACGGCATCCAGATCGCCCCCGGTGGCGACCCCCATGCCGTTCAGCATGTAAAGCAGATCCTCGGTAGCGAGGTTTCCCGAAGCGCCTTTGGCATAGGGGCAACCGCCGAGGCCGCCGACCGACGAATCGACCACTGCGACGCCCTTCTCGAGGACGGCCAGGACGTTGGCCAAAGCCTGCCCATAGGTATCATGGAAATGCACCGCCAACCGGTTGACCGGCAGACGGTCGGCCACGGCCTCGATCATGGCGACCGCGGCAGCCGGGGTGCCCACGCCGATCGTGTCGCCCAGGGAAATCTCGCTGCAGCCGAGGGCCGCAAGTCGCGACGCCACATCGGCCACCGCTTGCGGTCGGATCGCGCCTTCGTAGGGGCAACCCAGAACGCAGGAAACATAGCCGCGCAGCTTCAGTCCGTGCCGTTGCGCTGCCTCGGTTACGGCGGCAAATCGGCCCAAGCTTTCCTCGATGGAGCAGTTGATGTTGCGTTGGGAAAAGCTTTCCGACGCCGCGGCGAACACCGCCACTTCCCGGGCACCGGCGGCAATGGCAGCGTCCAGCCCCTGACGATTGGGGACCAGGACCGGGTACTCGACGCCGGGACGCCGCGTGATCCCCGCCAGCACCCGGTCGGTGTCGGCCATCTGGGGAACCCATTTGGGGCTGACGAAGCTGCCCGCCTCGATGACCGGCAGGCCGGCGGCCGAAAGGCGGTCGATCAGTTCGACCTTGACCGCTACCGGCACGGCCTGCGCTTCGTTCTGCAAGCCGTCGCGCGGCCCGACCTCGACGATCTTGATCCGCTGCGGCCACCTCATGGCCGGGTCTCCGCCGGTTCGAAGCCGACCAGGTCGACACCGTCGGCAACCTGCTCGCCGACGCGAAAATAGATCTCGGTCACCGTCCCGGCGGCCGGCGCGGCGACGACATGCTCCATCTTCATCGCCTCGACTGCCACCAGCGGCTGGCCGCTCTCGACGGCCTGGCCGGGCTCGACCAGGACCTGGACCACGGTGCCGGTCATCGGTGCGCATAGCGTGCCGCCGCCTACGTCCTGCCCGGCAGCGCGGGCCGACGGATCATCCAGCGTCAATCGCCACGAGCCGCCGGCCAGCAGGATGGTCAGGTCGAAACCGCTGACCACCACCGAAGCCGTCTTGCGGCTGCCGTCCAGTTCGGCGGTGACCGTCCTGCCCTCGCAGCGGGTTCCCCGCACGGTCAACTGGCCATCGGGCAGATCGACGGCCCATCCCTCGGCGCCGAAATGCACGGTGACAGGATAGACCATGTCGCCGGCGGCGAAACGGAAGGTCTGGTGGTTGTCTTCGTTCATCCGCCAGCCGTTGGCCCGGTACCAGGGTGAATAGGGATCGGCCGAACGGGCGGCGACCTGCCCGGCGGCCCGCTCCCGCTCCAGCAACAGGACCACCGCGGCAAAGGCCAGCACATCGCCCGGCACCGTCCCCGGCCTGGGCACCAGATCGTCCTGGTGCCGGGTGATGAACCCGGTATCCACCTGAAAGGCGGCAAAGGCCGGATGGTCGGCGATGGCGCTCAGGAATCGGAGATTGGTCGCCAGGCCGGCCAGCTCATAACGCCCCAGGGCGCGGCGCAGGCGGCGAATCGCGCTGCCCCGGTCCTCGCCCCAGACGATCAGCTTGGCCAGCATGGGATCATAGTAGGGAGAAACCTCTCCACCCTCCGCGATGCCGCTGTCGATGCGGAGATGTGGCTCTTCGGCCGGCGGACGCAGATGGACGATGCGGCCGGTGGTCGGCAGAAAGTCGCGCCCCGGATCCTCGGCATAGATGCGGACCTCCATCGCATGGCCGCGGCGGCTGATCTGCTCCTGGCGCAGCGGCAACGGCCGGCCGGCCGCCACCAGAAACTGCCACTCGACCAGATCGAGACCGGTGATCATCTCGGTCACCGGGTGTTCGACCTGCAGACGGGTATTCATCTCGATGAAATGAAAGCTGCCGTCCTGATAGAGGAACTCGACGGTGCCGGCGCCTACATAGCCCACCGCCTTGGCGGCGGCGACGGCGGCTTTGGCCATGGCGCCGCGAACCTCATCCGGCAAGTCCGGCGCCGGCGCTTCCTCGATCACCTTCTGATGGCGCCGCTGGATCGAGCAGTCGCGTTCGAACAGGCTGACGGCATCGCCATAGCTGTCGGCGAAGACCTGGATCTCCACATGCCGGGGATGGTCGAGATACCGTTCGAGCAGCAGCGAGTCATCGGAAAACGCCGCTTTCGCCTCGCGCCGCGCCCCGGCCAGGGCCGGCGACAGCGCCGCCGTCGAATGAACGACCCGCATGCCCTTGCCGCCGCCGCCGGCGGATGCCTTGACCAGGATCGGATAGCCGATGGCCTCGGCGGCTGCCGCCAGTTCCGTGTCCGATTGGCCGCGCCCGTGATAGCCGGGCACCAGGGGCACTCCGGCCCCTTCCATCAGGCGCTTCGATTCGATTTTCGAACCCATGGAGCGAATGGCCGAAGCCGGCGGGCCGATGAAGATGAGCCCGCGCCGGACGCAGGCCTCGGCGAAGTCGGCATTTTCCGCCAGGAAGCCGTAGCCCGGATGAATTGCCTGGGCACCCGCCGCCAGCGCCGCTTCGATGATGCGCTCGCCCTGCAGATAGCTGTCGGTGGCCGGGGCCGGCCCGATACAAAACGCCTCATCGGCCAGCCCGACATGGGGCGCCGCCGCGTCGATGGTGGAATAGACGGCCACCGTGCCGATGCTCAGGCGCCGCGCCGTCCGGATGATCCGGCAAGCGATCTCGCCGCGGTTGGCGATTAGGACCTTGTCGAACATGACGGTCATTCCTCGGCCCAGTTGGGTTTGCGCTTCTCGAGAAAGGCGCGGATTCCTTCGCGCCCCTCGTCCGAGGCGCGCAGTTCGGCGATGCGCTCGGCCGTCCAGTCGCGCAAGGCCTGGCCCAGCGGCTCCTCGGCGGCACGCCTGACCAAGCCTTTGGCCGCCGCCATGCCGCCGGGTGCGTTGGCCTTGAGCTGCCGCAGCCAGGCGTCACGCCGGTCGGCCAGCCGGTCGGCCGGCACCACCTCGTGAACCAGGCCAAGCCGCGCCGCCGTAGGGGCGTCGAACACCTCGGCGGTCAGGAAGTAGCGCCGCGCCGCGCGGGCGCCGATCGCCCGTACCACATAGGGCGAAATCACCGCCGGGGCGAGCCCCAGCTTCACCTCGGACAAACAGAATCGGGCGTCCTCGGCCGCCACCACCAGGTCACAGCACGCCACCAGGCCGACCCCGCCACCATAGGCAGCACCTTGCACCACGCACAGCACCGGCTTGGGGCAGCCGTCTACTGCCTCCATCAGCCGCGCCAGGGCCTTGGCGTCGGCTAAATTCTCGGCGTGGGAATAGTCGGCCGTGCGACGCATCCAGTTGAGGTCGCCACCGGCGGAGAAGCTCCTGCCTTCGGCCGCCAGCACTACGGCGCGAACCCCGGGGTCGGCGGCCGCCGCCCCGAAAGCCGCCGTCAGATCAAGGATCACCGCATCGTCGAAGGCATTGTGCCGGTCGGGGCGATTGAGGCGGATCGAGCGCACCCCCTCGGCGGTGGCAATCAGCAAGGTATCGGGCATGAGATCACATCCGGAATACGCCGAAGCGGGTCGGTTCGATGGGAGCGTTGAGCGAGGCCGAAATGCCGAGCGCCAGGATGGTCCGGGTATCGACCGGATCGATCAGCCCGTCGTCCCACAGCCTCGCCCCCGCGTAATAGGGATGTCCCTGGGTCTCGTATTGCTGGCGAATTGGCGCCTTGAACGCCTCCTCCTCGTCGACGCTCCAGGCCTCGCCTTTTGCCGCCAGACCGTCGCGTTTGACCTGCGCCAGCACATTGGCCGCCTGCTCGCCACCCATCACGGAAACCCGCGCCGTCGGCCACATCCACAGAAAACGGGGCTGATAGGCGCGCCCGCACATGCCGTAATTGCCGGCGCCGAAACTGCCGCCGATGATCAGGGTGAATTTGGGTACCTTGGCGCAGGCAACGGCGGTCACCATCTTGGCGCCGTCCTTGGCGATGCCGCCCGCCTCGTACTTCTTGCCCACCATGAAGCCGGTGATGTTCTGCAGAAAGATCAGCGGGATGCCTCGCTGGCTGCACAGCTCGACGAAATGGGCGCCCTTCTGCGCCGATTCCGAGAACAGGATGCCGTTATTGGCGACGATGCCCACCGGATAGCCCCACAGCCGGGCGAAGCCGCAGACCAGGGTGGTGCCGTAGTCGCGCTTGAATTCATCGAGCCTCGAACCATCCACCAGGCGGGCGATGATTTCGCGCATGTCGTAAGGCTTGCGCGGGTCGACGGGAATGATGCCGTAAAGCTCGCGCGGGTCGTAGAGCGGCTCCTCCGGAGCGGCGGTGTCGAGGCTGATCGGTTTCTTGCGGTTGAGGTTGGCGACGATGCGCCGGGCGATAGCCAGGGCATGGCCGTCGTCCTGGGCATAATGGTCGGTCACCCCGGATATGCGGCAGTGGACGTCGGCGCCGCCCAGTTCCTCGGCGGTGACCACCTCGCCGGTGGCCGCCTTGACCAGCGGAGGACCGGCAAGAAAGATGGTGCCCTGGCCTCTGACGATGACGCTCTCGTCGGACATGGCCGGGATATAGGCGCCGCCCGCCGTGCAGGAGCCGTGGACCACCGAGATTTGTGGAATGCCTTGCGCCGACATGCGCGCCTGGTTGTAGAAGATGCGGCCGAAATGGTCGCGGTCGGGGAACACCTCGTCCTGGTTGGGCAGGTTGGCGCCGCCCGATTCCACCAGATAGATACAGGGCAGGTTGTTCTCGGTGGCGATCTCCTGGGCGCGCAGATGCTTTTTCACCGTCATCGGGTAGTAGCTGCCGCCCTTCACCGTGCCGTCATTGGCGACGATCATGCATTCGCGGCCGGCCACCGAGCCGATACCGGTGATGATACCGGCGCAGTTGACATCCTTCGTATACATGCCCCAGGCAGCGAGCTGCGACAGCTCGAGAAAAGGCGAGCCGACGTCGAGGAGGCGGCGGATGCGCTCACGCGGCAGCAGCTTGCCGCGCGCCAGGTGCCTTTGGTTGGCGGCCGGTCCACCGCCTTCCTTGACTGTCGCGACGACGCTGCGCAGGTCGTCGACCAGCGCCTGCATGGCCTCGGCGTTGCGACGAAAGCCCTCCGAATGGGGGTTGACGGCGGTTTTGATAACGGTCATGGACAGGCACTCATGCGGTCTTCTGTTCTTCCAGTTGCAGCTCGTCGATCATCGCCCGGCGCATCATGAATTTCTGGATTTTGCCGGTCACCGTCATCGGGAAGGCGTCGACGAAACGAACCACCCGCGGGATCTTGTAATGAGCGATCTGCCCTTTGCAAAAATCCGCAACTTCCGCTTGGGTCATCTCCTCGCCGTCCTTCAGGATGATCCATGCGCAGAGCTGCTCACCCAGTTCCTTGTCGGGCACGCCGAACACCTGGACGTCACGGATCTTCGGGTTGCCGTGCAAGAATTCCTCGACCTCGCGGGGGTAGATGTTCTCACCGCCGCGGATCACCATGTCCTTGATCCGACCGACGATGTTGCAATACCCCTCGGCGTCCAGCACCGCCAGGTCGCCGGTATGCATCCAGCGGCCGGCGTCGATGGCCTGACGGGTGAGTTCCTCGTCGTCCCAATAGCCCCGCATGACCGAATAGCCCCGTGTCATCAGCTCCCCCGCCGTGCCGCGGGGCACCACCCGGCCGGCGGCATCGACGATCTTCACCTCGACATGGGGGTGGATCCGACCGACGGTGGAGACACGTCGTTCGACCGAATCGTCCACCGCGCTCTGGAAGCTGACCGGGCTGGTTTCGGTCATGCCATAGGCGATGGTGACCTCGGGCATATGCAGCTGTGAGATCACGTGGCGCATCACCTCGATCGGGCAGGGCGAGCCCGCCATGATGCCGGTACGCAGTGAAGACAGGTCGTAATGCGCGAAATCGGGGTGATTCAGCAGGGCGATGAACATGGTGGGAACGCCATAGAGCGAAGTACAGCGCTCATCCTGTACGGTGGCGAGAACCCGCTCGGGTTCGAAACCTTCGCCCGGGATGACCATGCAGGCGCCGTGGGTGATGGCGCCCAGGTTGCCCATCACCATCCCGAAGCAGTGGTAGAACGGCACCGGTATGCACATCCGGTCGCCCTCCGTCAGGCGGATGGCGTTGCCGACGAAGAACCCATTGTTGAGGATGTTGTGGTGGGTCAGGGTGGCCCCCTTCGGCCGGCCGGTGGTGCCACTGGTGAACTGGATGTTGATGGGGTCGTCGAACTGCAGCGAGGCCTCGATCTCTCGCAGCTTGGCGCGGTGCCCGTCGTCGGCGAGTGCCGGCACCTCGGGGAAGTTCAGCATGCCGGGGGTCTTGTCGTCACCCAAGCGGACGACCACGCGCAAATCAGGCAGCTTCGCCGACCGCAAGCTCCCCGCCGGGCAGTCCGCCAGCTCAGGGGCAAGGGTCTGCAGCATCTGCAGGTAATCGCTGCTTTTGAATGACGGTGCCAGCACCAGTGCCGTGCAGCCCACCTTGTTGAGGGCGTATTCCAGTTCCTGCAGACGATAGGCGGGGTTGATGTTCACCAGGATCAGCCCGGCCTTCGCCGTGGCGAACTGGGTCACCACCCATTCGGCATTGTTCGGCGACCAGATGCCGATCCGCTCACCCGGCTGCAATCCCAGGGCGAGCAGGCCGGCGGCAAACGCGTCGGCTTCCCGGCGCAACCGATCGTAGGTCCAGCGGACCCCCTGCGAGGCGACTACCAGCGCCTCGCGGTCCGGAAAAGCCGCGGCCGTGCGATCCAGCTGCCGGCCGATGGTGTCCGAAAGCAGGGGCATCGTGGAAGCCCCATGCACGTAACTTTGGGCAATGTTGTCCATCTGCGCTCCTCCCCTCCACGTCTTGTTTTGTCTTGACGTGGTTATTTCCGAACTCAGGCGGTTTCTTCGAACAACTCGCGACCGATCAGCATGCGGCGGATTTCGCTGGTCCCGGCGCCGATCTCGTAGAGTTTGGCGTCGCGCAGCAGGCGCCCGGTCGGGAACTCGTTGATATAGCCGTTGCCGCCCAGCGCCTGAATCGCCTCGAGCGCCATCCAGGTCGCCTTCTCGGCGCAATAGAGAATGACCCCGGCGGCATCCTTGCGGGTGGATTCGCCGCGATCGCAAGCCTTGGCCACCGCATAGGCATAGGCCCGGCAGGCATTCATCGTCGTGTACATGTCGGCCAGCTTACCCTGCATGAGCTGGAAACTGCCGATCGGCTGGCCGAACTGCTCGCGCTGATGCAGATAGGGCACCACCACGTCCATGCAGGCCCGCATGATGCCGAGCGGCCCGGCGGAAAGCACCACCCGTTCGTAGTCGAGGCCGCTCATCAGCACGTTGACGCCCCGGCCCACCTGCCCCAGCACGTTTTCCTCGGGGACTTCGCAATCCTGGAAGACCAATTCGCCGGTGTTCGACCCGCGCATGCCGAGCTTGTCCAGCTTCTGCGCGACGGAAAACCCGGGGAACCCCTTCTCCACCAGAAATGCGGTAATGCCGCGCGGCCCGGCGGCCGGTTCGGTCTTGGCGTAAACCACGATGACGTCGGCGTCAGGACCGTTGGTGATCCACATCTTGGTGCCGTTGAGGATGTAGCGGTCGCCCTTCTTGTCGGCCCGCAACCTCATACCGACCACATCGGATCCGGCATTGGGCTCGCTCATCGCCAAGGCGCCGACATAGTCGCCGGAAATCAGCTTGGGCAGGTATCGGCGCTTCTGCGCCTCGTTGCCGTTGCGGCGGATCTGGTTGACGCAAAGATTAGAATGAGCGCCGTAGGACAGGCCGACCGAAGCCGAGGCCCGGCTGATTTCCTCCATGGCGATCATATGCTCGAGATAGCCCAGTCCCACCCCGCCGTATTCTTCCTCGACGGTGATCCCCAACAGGCCCAGATCGCCGAACCGGCGCCACAGATCGGCCGGGAACTCGTTGTCGCGGTCGATGTCGGCGGCGCGCGGCGCGATCTCGGCGGCGGCGAAAGCCGCCACCGTGTCGCGCAGCATGTCGACGGTCTCGCCCAGACCGAAATTCATCGTCGAGAGGAAGGCAGACATTCTCGGCTCCCCGTTTACCAATCCAATAAACGAGCATACGTTTTTTTAATTGCGCCGCAACCTTGTTTTGCGCAGCGACATCCCCCTTCAGTCAAGGGGCGGCGCCGGATCCGCCGCTCGTCAGGAACGGCTTTCCGGCGCTTCCCCCAGGTCCCTGCCGGTCTCCCGTGACCGCGGCGCCAGACCGGTAATGACTTGCCTGGAATAGATGTCGATGACCTTGTCGCGGGACAACCGACCGGTGGGACGGAACCAGGTACACACGCCGGTCAGCATGGACAGGATGCCGTAGGCGGCGACGCGGCAGTCCTGCACTTCGAACATGCCAAGGCGGCACCCCTCTTCGAGGATTTCGGTCAGCCGCCGTTCATACCGGCGGCGCATGGCGACGATTTCCTCGTAATGGTTCGGCTCCAGGCTGCGCAGTTCGGAATAGGCGATGAACACCTCGCGCTTACGGACGATATGGTAGGTGACGTGAAAGGAAACGAACGCCCGCAGCAACGTCACCGGATCCCCGGTTATGGACAGCGCCCGGTCCAGCGCCAGCAGCAGCGCGTCCATATGGGTCTTGATCAGATCGAAGAGCAGATCCTGCTTGGTGCTGATATGGTTGTATAGCGACCCGACCTGGATGCCCACCTCGGCAGCCAACTGACGCAGGCTCATGGCTTCGTAGCCATGCTGGTAGATCAGCTTGAGCCCGGCCTTGCGAATGGCCTCCGTCGTTTTCGCACCATGGGAACCGATCGTCCGTGCCATCTCGGGAAATCCGACGCAAGCTGTGAAATGGATGCTCCCTATATCCGGCAAGCGTGGGCCGGGCGCAAGCGGCAGCCGCCCGCGCCGCCGATCATTCGGTGAAGCCGGCCAGCAGGAGGCTCCGCCCCAGTTCCTTGTCGATCTTCAGGATGTGGTCGGTCAACCAGTCCCGCAAGAAGACGGCGGTCTCGGCGGCCAACGACGGGGACGAGTTCGCCGCGAACTGCCCCATGAGCGCCGAGAGCCTGGCGGTGAAGGCGCCATGTTCGCCAAGGTGGTTCGCCGTATCCTCGAGATGAAAGCGCGACATCAGCTCGGCTTCCTGCTGGAAGTGATAACGGGCATAGGCGGAGAGTTCGTCCAGCGTCGCTTTCACCACAGTCTCGTCCTCGATATTGTCGTGAAGGTAGTTGATGATATCGATCAAGTTGCGATGCTGGCGGTCGATCACCGGAATACCGGTCTCGAAGGTGAACGACCAGCTAAGGTGCGGCTCCCGCATCGACGGCGGAGCCGGCTGAACGCCCCTGCCTTTCGGCTGCCGCGCCGAAAATTCGAGAAAGGCGGGTTCGCCCAGCGGCCTCGAGAAATAAAAGCCCTGGATGGCCGAACAGCCATGGCGCTCCAGGAAGCAGGCCTGCTCAGGCGTTTCGACGCCTTCGGCGATGGTGGCCATACCCAGCTTCTCGGCCAGGCCGATGATCGCGATCACAATCGGCCGGGCGCTCTCGTCCTGGATGAAGGATTGGTCGATTTTCAGATAATCGAAGGGAAGCTGCCGCAGATAGGACAGCGATGAATATCCGGTACCAAAATCATCCAAAGCCAGCGTGACACCGAGTTCCTTCAGCTTGCCCAGAATTCCCCTCGTCTTGTGAAAATCATGGATGAAGGCCCCCTCGGTCAGTTCCAGGGTCAGCAGGCCGGGGTCCAGGCCGTCCAGAGCCTCTTCGACCTGCGCGATGAGGTCGTCCTCGAGCAATTGCACGGGCGACAGATTGACCGCGATTTTCAGCTCCGTCGTGCGGATGAGCTGGCAGGATTTCTGCAGAACCCATCGGCCGATGTCCCGAATCAGCCCGTTGTCCTCGGCCAATGGCACGAATTTCGCCGGGCTGATCAGCCCCCGGGTCGGGTGGCTCCACCGCACCAGCGCTTCGGAGCCGAACAAGTCCCGGCTGGTCAGGCTCAATTGCGGCTGATACTCGAGAAACAGTTCGCTCGGGATGGCGGATTTCAGGCCGTTGGCGATCATCAGGGCGTCGAACGCCTGCGCGTTCAGTCCCGGGGTGAAGAACTGGAAATTGTTCCGCCCGCTCTGCTTGGCATGATACATCGCCGTATCGGCATGCTGGATCAACTCGGCCGGCGAATTGCCGTCGGCGGGAAACACGCTGAGCCCGATGCTCGGCGTGACGACGAGTTGATGCCCCTTGACGAGGTATGGCATTCCAAGAGCACCGACCAGCTTGCTGACCACCTGGGCGATATCGTTGGGGTTGTCCATGCCGGTCAGCAGCAATACGAATTCGTCGCCGCCTTGCCGGCTGACCGTGTCGGTGGCCCTGACCGAGTTCTGCAGCCGGGCCGCGACTTCCTTCAGCAACTTGTCGCCGATATCGTGACCCAGCGCGTCGTTCACCAGTTTGAACCGATCCAGGTCGAGGAATGCCACGGCGAAACCTTCGCCGCCCCGGCCGGCTCGGGCGATCAATTGCGATATGCGATCTTCCAGCAGGACACGATTGGGAAGTCCGGTCAAAAAATCATGATGTACCATGAAGTTTATGCGGTCCTCTGCCTCCTTCCCTTTTGTGATATCGGTAAACATGCCTACGTAATTGGCTACTTTATCGCTATCTAGAACAACACTGATATACATGCGCGCCACATATTCTTCGCCACTCTTTCTCCTGTTCCACACCTCTCCCTGCCAGGTACCGCACCGCCGGAGGTTGACCCACATATCCCTGTAGAAGTCGTTGGAGTGACGATCCGAAGCGAGCATTCTCGGATCCTTGCCCAGCACTTCCTCGCCGTAACCCGTGATGGCCTGAAACGCCTTGTTCACCGAAATCAACTTGTTGTTGGCATCGGTGATCATGATCCCTTCGGAGGTGTTGTCGAACACGCTGGCGGCAAGCCTGAGCTTGTCGTTGGCTTCCTTGTATTCGGTAATGTCCTGAAGCATCTGCAGAGCGCCGGTGACCTGGCCATCGGCAACCAGGGGCCGCGCCTCGAAGGTCAGGTACCGCCGCTTGCCGTTCAGGTCGTCGTACCAGCCCTCGGCCTTGTAGGCGTCGAAGGCGAACTGGGCCTTGCCGGCTTGCCCATAAAGGTCCTGCAGACGGTCAAAGGCATTGTCGACAACCAGGTCGGCAAGGCAGGGGCGCGCGGTGGCATAAAACGGCGTCCAATGGCGATCGGTCCCGATGACCTCGTCCGCCTTGAGGCCGGTCAAGAGTTCACAGGCGCTGTTCCACGCCAAAACCTTGTGTTCTCGGCTGATGATGAATGCCGGCACGCTGATGGCGTCCAACGCACATGCGGTCATCTCCATCCGACCACCCCCACCGGGCAGATTATTTTCCCAAAGACTGGCGAGGATAATCGGTTTTGCTTTGGCTGACAATTTTATGCGACGGCCATATCACGTTCATTTCCTATCATTCATTTCCCGTCACCTCGCTCGCCCGATCGTCGACGCGATCCCTTGGCGGCAGACGTTCTCCGCGGCTCATGCCGCCGATCACCTGCCCGGTGACCACCGCCTGAGCGACGCTCCCCGTGATGCCGGCGGCCTTGCCGGCCATCGCAGCGACAGCCTTGCCGGCCCCGGTGCCGTTATCGGACGAAGCCCCGGTGAATTCATGGGCCATGCGGCCGGATTCGCGCAGCATGAAGATCAGCAGCACGCCGACGCCGACCAGGGTATAGAACGATGCCGTGGACAGATCGATGGCGATCTGCCCGCCCTCCAGCGCTGCCACCAGCGAATTCCAGTCGGCCAGTTGCTTGCCGTCGGCGGTGGGAATGTGGCTGAAGGTGTAGGCGAGCAGCGCCTTGGCGATCCCCGCGACGACCGAAGCGAAGGCCAGGGTCAGGCCCGCTTGCACCAGATGCCACACGGCCCTGTCGGCAAGCCGTTGAGTCGGCTTGAACATGGAGGCGGCGATCGCCAACGGCGAGATGACCGTGACCACCGAAATCCGCATGACGACGTCGACCAGCAACAAAGGGTATATCAAGAAGCCGGCGAAATAGACCGCGATGAGTATGCCGCCGGATACCAGATCATTGACATTCTTGACGAAATATCCAACGAAGCTGTCCGCGTGATTCGATGGATCGCCCGCTCCGGCCAGAGGATTGACTATGCTGTTTATCGTCGACGCCACGGGATTGTAGTGGACGTCGCCGCTGATCACGGCAATTCCAACCAGGATGCCTTTGGCGAACTGGCTCTGGATCTTGGCCAAAGGGCAGTCGATCCGATGCATGACGGATTCCGCTCCGATCAGGCCGGAACCATCCGCCGAATCGCCGCAGTAGTTGTTTTGGCCCGAACTTCCCGCCGCTTCAGGTGTCCCTCGGTCGGCTTCAAACGGGTCGCTGATTTGCATAATGCCGGCGGAAAGACCCATGCTGGCCGACATCAAAGGAATGAACACATAGTCCCAGAACGGCTGGCTGCTTTGCAGGAAGCCCAGAACGACGGCGAAGCGGAACAGCTTTTTCGCCCCTTCGTTCCACACCGCGCCGGGACTCCCTTCGGGACCGAAGGGTAGGAACAAACGCCCGGCGAAGAACAGGATCCACACCCCCATAAGCAAGCCGAGAAGGGTCGCCGTTTGCCCTGCCAGGACGGCGAACGCCTGCTCCCCCACGCCCAGGCCGATGTCGCTGATTTCGTTCAGGGTATCGCACGACCAGCAGCCGGTGACCAGGCGCGTCTTCCAATCATCGACCTGGCCGGCCAAGGCCGGCACCGGGTAGGTCGCCGCCAATATAAGACCGGCAGAAGTCACGGATCGCGAGGCGGACCACCGGTGGAAGCACCCTCCGCTCACCGCCGCCGCCAACGGCCGATGATCCCGGCGAGAAGGCCGGCGACCACCATCCCCCATGAGCAGGCCCGCCAGATGGCCGAGCCGAACACCGCCCGCTTGAACCAAACGGCGTCCACAATCATCACGCCGACCAGCAGAGTCAGCACAGCCCACCTCTGTCTTCGTCCGCCGGGCAACTCGGGAAGCAGCCCGTCGACCAGCGCCCTCATCGCGCCGAGCCGCTCTGGATGCTCGGTCATTTGGCCAGCAGCCGTTCGCAATAAAGCCGCAGCGATTGCTGCGTCACCAGAAGATCGGATCTCCCCCGTAGGACCGCGACCACCTCGAACTCTCCCTCGGCCGACAACTCGCCGGTGTGACGGAGCGCGGTCATATGGGGATCCCCGGTCGATGCATCGTAGGGAACGACGGCAACCGTTGTTTCACCGGTGTCGTCGTACCTGCCGATGATGGTGTAGCACTCGGTGGCTGCGGGCATCGATTGCCCCCTCTGCAACAAAGCAAGTCACAGAGTAACTCGGCAAAGCCGCTCACGCTAGACGAATGTTTCTTATTGGGATACGTTTGTCGACATGCCCTTCATCTTACCGGCAGCCCTGATGTTGCTGGCCATCGCAGCCAACCTGCTGCCGCCGGCGGCAGCGGCGGCCACGACCGATCAGTCGTCGGATTGCCTCCCGATCATTGCCCAAGCCGAAGATTTTTTCCGGTTGCCGCCCGGCCTGCTCGGCGCCATCGCCGTGACGGAAAGCGGCCGAGATGGCACGCCACACCCTTGGGCCCTGAACATCGCCGGCGCCCCGATGATGGCCGCCAATTACGCGGTGGCCGTGACCAAGCTGCGCCGGCCGGATGGCAGCCCGCGACGCGATGTCGCTATCGGCTGCATGCAGATCCACATGCGATACCACCTCGATCGCGTCACCAGCCCCGAATGGGCACTGAAGCCGCCACACAATGTCTGGTATGCGGCTCGATTTCTCGATCGCCTGCATCGCCGATACGGTGACTGGCTATCGGCCATTGCCCACTACCACGGCTCCGCGCCGGCGGCGCAGCGCAGCTATCTGTGCCGGGTGGCATCCCATCTCGATGCCACAAGCCCGGCCACCCGCACCGCCCTTGGTCTTGCCGGCTGTGCGGCCGGCCGCCATGCCGCCGCCGGAGTCCGGCGCCGCGCCAGGCCCGGGCCGCCGGTCCGGGACCAGCCGCGACTGTCTATCATGGCGGCCCGGCAAGCGGCCGGCATCCTCCTTCTGGGGGGTCCCCGCTGAGCTCGGCCAGCCGCGGGGTCAGGCTGGGAAGCGGATGACCGACCTCGTCGAGCCAGACAATTTCCACGCCGGTGCGATCGCGCTCCCGATGGACCGCCGCCGCAACCGGCGCCTCGTCGGCGAAAGCCCCGCCGAACACTACGATTATCCCGCGCAGCTCTCCTCTTGGCTTGCCCATCGAACGCATCAAGGCGAGCCGCCGCCATAGATCCCGACAGGGGGAGACGATTGCCGGACAGCCAGGCGCCTGCCAGGCCGCCAGATACCCCGCGTCCAGCTTCCAAGTGACGTCGCCAAGGAAGTGCAATCGCAGAAGGATGCCAAGGTCGCCCCGGTGGGCGAGCAGATCGGCGGCGGCCGGCGGGGCGCCGGAAAACGGATCAGGCAGGGCGCACGCGGCAAATCCATGGGCGGCCAATACCGCCTCGAGCTTCCGCGTGGCGGATGGAGCGGCCGGGTCCGCCGGCGACGCCATGGGCCGAGGAGGCGGGGTCTCGGCCTTGGTGGGCTCCGCGGTCTCGGCGGACACCACCGGCCGGCGGAATTCCTCACGAAGACGGTCGGTGAGCACGCGGGCGCGACCGGCGCGATCGGGAAAGCGATCCAGACTGGCCCAGTCCCGCTCGTCCATCGCCCGCATCGCCTCGGCCAACTGGCTGCGGGTTTGCCGGTACACCGCGCCCCATTGCTCCTCGAACTGATCGGCATCGCCGCCGCGGCGATAATCCTCCAGCATCGCGTGATTATCGAGCAAATCGCAGAGCCAGGCGGCTGAAAGCGTCAGGCCCGGCCCGCCATTCGGCGGCAGCGCCTTCGCCGTGTCATCGACCGGTCCGTCGCCACCATCGTCGAGACCCTGGCCCCTTCCCCCGCTGTCGGGTTCGGCCGCCTGCGCCGCCACAAGTTGCCCGACCGCAGCCGAACATTGCGGATCGCCGGGCAGGATGCGGTATGTTGTCATGACATCAAGAAGTCGCCGGCCGGCGCCGCCGAGTTCGACAAGGCTGCCCCAGCCGTCGGCGGATACCGCCTCCACTTCCTCGCGCAGAGCCTCATCGAGCCATTGCGGCGGCGGATCGACCCAGACGTCGACGAGCACCACGGCCCGCCCCAAAGCCGCCGCATCGGCCGCTTCCCGCGCCGATCCGCTGACCCGGCTCCCGACAAGCGTTGATTGGGCCGCTGCCGCGGTCGGTTCGGTTGCGCCGGGAGACTTGACCCCGGCATCCTCGGCCTTCGCTTGCGAAGGAATGATGGCGGTGCCTCGCTCCGTTGCGCCACCATCGACCATCCCTGTCGGCGCCGGCCGGCCCCCGATCCGACCGCGCCCGTCGGCCAGCCGCCGCGCCGTGTTCGACATCGCCCTCAGGGCCCATTTCCATCCGTGGCTCACCCAGGCGGCGGCCGCAATCGAAACTGCGACGAGCCCGGACCAGTCAACCACGGCGAGCGTCCAAAGCACCCCCCGAGCGAGCGAATGCCGGCGGCCTATGAACACCAGCGCCCCGGCCAGCCAGCTTAGGGCAAGGCCAATGGTTAATGCGGCAAAATCGAGCGGGATGGCACCGCCATTCCGGAAGAAGGAGACGAGCCCGGTCCACTGGGAGTGGTCAAGGGCATCGAAGCCGAAGAGCTCCCGGTATAGCGGCACCCCCAAAGCGCCGATGAGCAGCAGCCATGTGGCCGTCAGGGCGGCCCAACCCAAGGGATAGAAGACGAGCGAGAGGGCGAGGCGACGACTCTTCAAGGATACCCCCGCTCAAATCCGCTCCTGTCGCCCCTCGATCCCGCCGCAGGGTCGGTTCGGACGCAACTGCGCCACTTCCGGGCGGGGCCTAACGCCCCCGCCGGTCACCCGCCATATCGCGCAATCCGGGTCCCGGCGGCCGTCTGGCGGCCTTCGGCCGGTTCGGTCGTGTGGCCGGACGAATATCGGCGGCCAGCACAGTCCTGCCGTCGGCATCCAGTTCATCGTACCGATACACCGCCGGCGCGGGGGCGCCGCCGCGCCCCTCACCCTTGCGCGCCCGCGGCAATTGCTTGTGTTCGCCGGTTTCGGCGGCGCCGATGCGCCGGACCGCTTCACGGCCGACGACCTCGGCCACCCCATGGGTGATGCGGACAACGGCACCGTTGCCCTCCAGCGGCAGGGCGGCGATGCCCAGCGACCGGACAAGGCGGGCGTTGGCTTCCAACTGGGCCGTATTGCCGTGCATCGGGGCGACGATCTGCGTCGGCCTGAGCAGACTGTAAAGCAGCCTGGTATCCTTTTCGATGGCGTGACCGGATTGATGAATGGGCCCGATGCCCGAGGTCTCGGCCCGCTCGGCAGTGATCACCGTGGCGCCCAGTCTTTCCAGCCTGTCCACCATGGCCGAATGCGCCGCCTTGACCGGAGCGATGGCCCGCTGCGGGATGATCACCGTGGTGTCGCCGTCCACCAGCAGGCCATTGGGAAGGCGTTCGGCGGCGCGAGTCAGCCCGGCATGGGGTTGAGCGAAGGCCCCGGTGGTCACCACCAAGGCTCTGCTGGCGGCCAGTTCGGCGGCTTCCGCCGGGACCATGACGTGAGTTCCGGCCGCCGCATCGATGTCGATGCCGCTCAGCCGCAGGGCGCGAAGGTTGTCCTCCAGGCTACGGCCGGTGACGACGAGGAAGCGGTCGTTCGCCGCCGCCGCGCGGCCTAGCGACACCAGGCGGTCGAGCTGCGTGCCGAGAATGCCGGCGATGATGGCGCGCCCCTTGTTCGCCGCGACCAGCCCGGTGAGGGTCCGGCGGATCTCGGCTTCCGCCACCTTGTCGCCGACTTCGCTGACGGCCGTCGAGTCCGAGACCACCGCATCCACCCCGGCACTGCCGATGGCCCGCAAGCGCTGAAGGTCGGCGCGTTCTCCCAACAGAAGGCTGTCGTCGAATTTATAGTCGCCGGTGTGGAACACGCTCGCCTCGGCGGTGCGAAGAGATAAGGCGACAGCGCCCGGCATATGATCGACGGCAACGAACTCCACATCGGCATTGGCAATCCTTGCCACGTCCCCGGGCCGAATGACGACGATCCGGGGGCGCCGTTGCCGTTCGATGCCGGCATTGACCAGCGATTTGTCGAGCAGCTGGGCGGTGAACGCGGTGCAATAGACCGGGGGAACGGAAAATCCCATGTCGAGAACATGGCGGACGGCACCCAGGTGATCCTCATGGGCATGGGTCAACAGCAGAGCGGCCGGCGCCACGACGCTTTGCGGCGCCCTGCGGCCGCCGGCTCGCGGCAGCAGGCCCTCGGGCGACGGGAATTCGCAGGCATAGCCACTGCGCTGGTGGCCCAGCTTGACGCCCAGATCGACGATGAAATACTCCCGAGCCAACCGGCCTTCGGCATCCGCCGTGACGACGTCGTAGCGATGGCAATTGCCGCCGATGCCGTCGGAATTGTTCCCCATGCGCGACTGCCAATAGATCCCGGGCATCTGGCCATCGACCAGTTCCATGCACGCCCCCTGCCGGCCTGGAGAACCGGATCCGGCGGAGTCAGTCCGCCACCCTCTCATAGGGGCTGCTGTCGTCCGGCCCGGCCGCGGCGGCGATCCAGGCGAAGCTCACTGCCGACAAATCCCGGGCATCGGGGGTCGCCGATCCCTGGAAATCGGGCAAGGCGAGCACCAGCCGGATCAGCTCTTCATTAGAAATCGTCAGGTAGTTCGCGTCGGGGTAGGTCTCGGCCAAGGCTTCGCCGATCTCCTGATAATCGTCCCAGGTCATTCGTCCGCTCCATTCGCTTTGCGCAGCGCGGCCCGGCAAGCGCTCCAGATCATTCCTCATACCGCAAGACCAGGATGATGGAAACAATAATTTTCCATTTCGGAAATTTGGCGGCGGTAGCAGGCGAAGCTGATGGCAGCCCCCCACACCAGCGGTCGGATTTTCACCACAGATCGGCCCGTTCCGGCCTCGGCCACTGCTTGTCGGCTTTTTTTACAGAAGTGGTAGAGAGTGCCTCATAACGCATTGATTTCGCAGTGCGGCACAATTCCTGCAACGGTAACGACACGAGCGCCAATGTTGGAGAACGAATATGTTCAACGGTAAACTCGCCTTCGCAGCGTTTGGCCTTGCGGCGCTGCTGAGCGCACCGACGGCACAAGCGGGCATTCTCGACGGCACGTTCGCTTTCACCGTATTCAACGGCAGCGGCGGCGGCAGCATCACCTCCGCCAACAGCCAAGCCCTGCCGGGCAACCCCCTGGCTAGCGGAACCCCGGTGGCGACATTCACCTATACCGGCCCTCTCGCCTTCCAGGTCGAGTCCGGCTCGCCCACCATCGCCGACTTCATCAACTCGGGCGGCGGATTGGTCTCCGGCCTCACCGTAACCGGCGGGGGCCTGGGCTCGACTTTGAGCACCAGCGGATTCGGGACCTCGACGCTGTTCGAGATCCAGTCGCTCAGCGGACCGTTGAGCGGTATCGTCACCCATGATGACGGCGCCAGCCTGTTCCAGGGCGATACGAATCTGATGGATTCGGCGGCATCGGCGCCGACCACGGCGGAACCCACCTCCTTCATGCTGGGCAGCGGCGACGCCACCCTGTGGTACGTCGAAGCCAACGGCACTCCGGCCGACCTGGTGGTCAACGTTCCGGAGCCGTCATCTCTGGCTCTGCTGGCGGTGAGCCTTCTCGGCTTGGGCGCGGTCTATCGCCGCAAGCGGGCCTGACCAATGCGGTGGTCGGGATGGCGGCGGAACTATTTCGAAACCATCCCGAACCCCCCGCCGCCGGGGGTCTCGATGACCATGGTGTCCCCTTCGGCCATCTCCACCCGCGCCGTCGCCGATAATTCCTCAACCTGCCCGTCGGCACGCTCGACCCGGTTCCGTCCCGGCAGAGCGGCCTCGCCGCCAGCCAGCCCGAAGGGTGCGATGCGCCGGCGATTGGACAGGATGGCGGCGGTCATCGGCTGGCGAAACCGCAAGCGGCGGATCACTCCGTCGCCGCCACGGTGCAGGCCGGCGCCGCCGGAGCCCCGCCGAATGGCGAACCCATCCACCAGAACCGGAAAACGCCATTCCAGCACCTCCGGGTCGGTCAAGCGGCTGTTGGTCATGTGGGTGTGAACGGCGGAGGCGCCGTCGAAATCAGCGCCGGCCCCCGCGCCGCCGCAGATGGTTTCGTAATATTGGCGGGATGCGTCGCCGAATGTCAGGTTGTTCATCGTCCCCTGCGACGCCGCCATGAGTCCCAGGGCGCCGAAGAGGCAATCGACGATGGCCTGGGAAGTCTCCACGTTGCCGGCGACGACCGCCGCCGGATAGCACGGATTGACCATGGATCCCTCGGGAAATACCAGCTCAAGCGGCTTCAGGCAGCCTTCGTTGAGCGGGATCGGCTCATCAACCAGCGTCCGGAACACATAGAGTACCGCGGCCTTGCCCACCGCCAGCGGGGCATTGGTGTTGCCCGGGCGCCGCTCCGAGGTGCCGGTAAAATCGATGCGGGCCGAACGTTGCCGGCGGTCAACCGTGATGGCCAGGCGAATGACCCCGCCATCGTCCATTTCGACTTCGAAACGGCCGTCCTGCAGCTTGACAATTTCCCGCCGCACGCATTCCTCCGCATTGGCCTGCACATGGGCCATGTAGGCGGAGACCGTTGTTTCACCGTAACGATCCAACAACCGTTGCAGTTCGTCCACTCCCTTCTGGTTGGCGGCCAGCTGCGCCTGCAGGTCGGCGAGGTTCTGACGCAAATTGCGCACCGGCCACCGCCCCCCGGCCAGCACGGCGGCCACGTCGGTTTCGCGGAAGCGGCCCCCGTCCACCAGCAACAGATTGTCGAGCAGAACCCCTTCTTCGTCCACATGGCGGCTGTCCGGCGGCATGGAGCCGGGGGTGGTCCCGCCGATATCGGCATGGTGACCGCGTGAGGCTACGAAGAACATCACCCGTCCGGCGGTGAAGACAGGAGTCACCACCGTCACGTCAGGCAGGTGGGTTCCACCATTGTAGGGGCCGTTGAGGGCAAACGAGTCACCGGGCTTCAGCGTCGCTCCGTGCGCCCGGATCACCGCACGCACGCTTTCGCCCATGCTGCCCAGATGCACCGGAACATGGGGCGCGTTGGCGATCAGGGCGCCGTCGTTATCGAAAAGGGCGCAGGAAAAATCCAGGCGTTCCTTGATGTTCACCGAATGGGCGGTGTTGGCCAGAACCGCTCCCATCTGCTCGGCGATCGACATGAAGAGGTTATTGAACACCTCGAGCATGACCGGATCGACATCCGTGCCGACGGCGACCCGACGCGGACGCGGCGCCACACGACTGAGGATCAGTTGGCCCTTGGCACCGAGCTCGCCGCGCCAGCCGTCCTCCACCACCGTGGTGGCGGTGGAATCGATAATGAGCGCCGGGCCATCCACCCTGTCCCCCGGATTCATCGCCTCCCGGTCGATGACCGGGGCGGCATGGGCGACCCCCCGGCTGAACATCTCCACCCGATCGAGCGGGCGCAATGGCCCGGCGCGCCTCGTACCGATGACTGGATCGTCGGTGGATGCCCCGCCGCCGGCCACCTCGACCAGGACCGCTTCCACCGTCAGCCCGCGGCCCTCCATGATGAAGCCGTAGCGCTGGCGGTGGCGGGTGGCGAATGCCGCTTCCATCGCCCGGCGGTCGGCGAGGTCGACGGCCAGCGCGGTGTCAGAGCCCTCGTAACGCAAATGCAACTTCACCTCGGAACGGCATCCGCCGGGAAACACCCCCTGGCGCAGCAACTCGGCCCGCCCTTCCTTCTCCAGCCGATCGGCGGTAGTGACGAGAAAGCCCATGCAGGAGTCGTCGAGCGCCTGCTCCACCGCCTGCTGGCGCAGGACCCGCTGGTCGGCCAGCCCCATGCCATACGCCGACAGCACACCGGCCAGCGGATGCAGGAAAACCTTGTTCATGCCCAGGGCGTCGGCGACCAGGCAGGCATGTTGGCCGCCGGCGCCGCCGAAGCAGCACAGCACATATCGGGTGACGTCGTAGCCGCGCTGCACCGAGACATGCTTGATGGCGTTGGCCATGTTCTCGACGGCGATGGTAAGAAACCCGTCCGCCACCTGCCGGGCATCCCGGCCGTCGCCAAAGGCCGCGGCCAGGGCGTCGAAACCGCGTCTGGCGGCCCCGGCATCCAGCGGCTGGTCGGCCTGCGGTCCGAAGACCTTGGGAAAGAAGCGCGGTTGAATCTTGCCCAGCACGAGGTTGCAATCGGTGACCGTCAGCGGGCCGCCCCGCCGGTAGCAGGCCGGACCAGGATTGGCACCGGCCGAGTCGGGACCGACGCGGAACCGCTGCCCGTCGTAATGGACAACCGAGCCGCCGCCGGCCGCCACCGTGTAAATGCGCATCATCGGCGCGCGCAAGCGCACGCCGGCGACCATGGTCTCGAAAACCCGCTCGTATTCGCCGTCGTAATGGCAGACATCGGTGGAGGTTCCGCCCATATCGAAGCCGATGATCTTGCCGAACCCTGCCGACGCCGCGGTGCGGACGGCGCCGACCACGCCACCGGCCGGTCCCGAAAGGATCGAATCCTTGCCGTGAAATGCCGAGGCCTCGGCCAAGCCGCCATTCGACTGCATGAACATCAGGCGGGTATCGCCCAGCCCGTCCGCCACGCGGTTCACGTAGCGGCCGAGGACAGGAGAAACGTAGGCATCGACCACGGTGGTATCGCCGCGCGGCACCAGCTTCATCAGTGGGCTGACCTCGTGGCTGGCCGAGACCTGCGTGAAGCCGATGCGCCGCGCCAACGCCGCCACCGCCTGCTCGTGAGCGGGATAGCGCCACCCGTGCAGAAAGACGATGGCCACGGCCCGCCAGCCATCGTCGAAGGCCTGCCGCAGGTCCGCTGCCGCCGCATCGAGGTCGAGCGGCCGCAACACCTCGCCTTCGGCGGTCAGCCGTTCCGCCACTTCGACCACCCGCGAGTACAGCATCTCCGGCAGGCGAATGGCGCGGGCGAACAGATCGGGGCGGTTCTGCGTGCCGATCCGCAAGACATCGCCGAAGCCGGCCGTTACCACCAGCACGGTCGGCTCCCCGGCCCGCTCCAACAGGGCATTGGTGGCCACCGTGGTCCCCATTTTCACCGCCGCGACGGCACCCGGAGGAATCGGCTGGCCGTTGGCCAGTCCAAGGAACCGGCGGATGCCCTCGATCGCCGCGTCAGCGTAGTGCTCGGAATCATCCGACAACAGCTTCGCCGTCTCCAGCGTCCCATCGGGCCGCCGCGCGACGATGTCGGTGAATGTGCCACCGCGGTCGATCCAGAATTGCCAGTTGTCCGGGGAGGTCATTGCCTTGTGACGCTTTCGCAAGTCCATACCAGGCCCACGGTGGCAAATTCCGGCGGATGTTTCCAGCGCGGCATGCCGCATCGAAACCGTCGGGGTGCCCTTCCCCGAGTCATTGTCACTCGTCCTGGATGAACAAGGCGCTGGTCGCAAAGGAAAGAAAGAACCTGTGCCGCCGCATGTAGTCGGCACCGACCAGCATGTCGATGCGGTCCTGGTCGAACTCAGCGACACTGATCAGCGGGTGGCAAAACATCTCCGTTCCGATGGCGAGGCTTTCGAACTTATGACGGCGGACCCGGAAGGCGTGCAAGTCGCCGCTCGTTGCCGTGCCCCCTGGGTCGCCGGCCAGCTGTGCTTCGGAAAGGCCGACACCCTCGGCGGCATCCAGCGACACCAATTCGCCCTGCGAGCCGGTGTCGAACAATGCCGTTACCGAATGCCCGTCAAGCGCCACCGTGATGAGCAATTGGCGGCGACGCGATATGCTTGCCGGAAGGGTCTGATACTGCCCCGCCCATGGCGGCCGGATTGCGTGGCAATCGGTGACACGGAAAAAGGCAAGGGTCTGTCGGGGAAAATCCAGTTCAAGGTCGAACTTGCTGAGCAGGTCGGTCCCGACGATGCCGGCTATCAGGGCGTTCGCCGCGACACCCCCAGGCTGAAATATCGGGAGACTCAGATTGGGATAATGGATATTCCCGATGCTCAACCTGTCAATGACGGCGTTCGCGGCCAATTCGTCTCCGCCCACCGTGGTCAGACGGGTCCGGCGAGTCGGGTCCCGCCGCAGTCCCAGGACGGTCGCCGCGCCGGGCGTGACCGAGGAGCGCTCGGCACCGGTGTCGACAAGCATCTGTTCGGCGGTGCCGTTGATCGATACCCCGATCACCGGACGCCCGCCCGCCGCCAGCGGCACGACGGCAATGCGCTCGATCCGGCAGTGGGCCGCCGCCGGTACGGCGACCAGCGCCGACATTGTGACGAGCAGGGCATTGGCGAAGGGGCGGCATGTTCGGGAACCGCGCGCCTGCACACCCGCGGCGCCTGAGCAACCTGGAGGCGGAGATCTTCGATATGGCTTGAGCGGACCACCTTCGACAATTCGAAAGCGATCCATCAGGTTCCCCAGGATCCACCGCTCGCCCATCCGCTCGACCATCGACGCCGCCCGCAGTGCACCAGTGCAGTGGCTCATTCAAAAGGTTCACTGCACCAGGTCTATCAAAGACCCTCGCCGGGCGGGCGCATCCGCGCCGTTGTGGGCTTTGCCCACCCTCCGCGATGCTCCGGGCCGCCCTGCGGGCGTCGTTTGCCCGCAAGCGGGCGGCACGGCCGCGCCCGCAATGGGCGCTGGAACAAGGAAATCCGCCAACCCGCCGCCGTTGAGGCGGCGGCCAAGGGCGCGGATGCGCCCGCCCGGCGAGGGTCAAAAACCAAGGCGCCCCGAACACGATAGCCGTCGTCGCGACAAATCGCCGCGCCCCATGCGGCAATATGGCTCTGGGTGAGGTCACGGCTGTTGGTGGCGGACCCGCTGCCGGTCAGGCGGCCTGCACAGCATGCAAAAAGGTGCCGACCGATTCTTTCAGTCCGGCGGTTTCCTTCGCCAGGGCTTGGGCCGAGGCGAGAACCGCCTTGGCGGCGTCTCCCGTTTCCGCGGCCGATGCGGTCAGGCCGTCAAGGCTGCCGCTGACCCTTTGCGTGCCGCTTGCCGCTTGCTGAACATTGCGGGCAATTTCTGCGGTCGCGGCCGACTGCTGTTCGACAGCCGAAGCGATCGCCGAGGCGATCCGATTGATCTCCTCGATCCGCGACACGATGGCCCCGATGGCCGCGACCGCCGCCTGCGACGAGTTCTGCACGGCGGCGATCTGCGCGGTGATTTCCTCGGTCGCCTTGGCGGTCTGATTGGCCAGGTTCTTCACTTCGTCGGCGACCACCGAGAAGCCCTTCCCGGCTTCACCGGCCCTCGCCGCCTCGATGGTGGCGTTAAGTGCGAGAAGGTTGGTCTGCGACGCGATGTCGTTGATCAGTTCGACCACATCGCCGATGCGCGCCGAGTTGTCAGCCAGCCCCTTCACCATGTCATTGGTATGATTGGCTTCATTCGCCGCGATTTGGGAAACGCGATTGGATTGATCGACCTGCCGGGCAATCTCCTCGATGGACGAAGCCAACTGCTCGGCCGCGCTCGCCGCCGTCTCGACGCTGGCGGCGGCCTCGTCGGTCGCGGTGGCGACGGTGGTCGCCCGGTCGGTGGTCTGCTGGGAATTGGCCGACATCGCCTCGGCGGTTCCCTCCAGCTTGACCAAGGCTCCGGCCACCACCTGGAGCATGCTCGAAATCCGCCTGTCGAAGTCCTTGGTCAGCCCTTCGATCTGCCGCGATCGCGATTCCTGCGCCACCCGGGCGGCATCCTGTTCGGCCGCCAGGTGATCGGCGCGTTGCATACTGTCTTTGAACACCAGCACCGCCCGGGCCATCGCACCCACCTCGTCCTGCCGGCCGGTGCCGCCGATTTCAGCCTGGTAGTCGCGATCAGCCAAGCGCTGCATCGCGGCGGCCAAGGCGACGATCGGTCGCGAGACGCCCCTATTGGTGAGGAAGGCGGCGACCGCTATCACCGCCAGCAGGCCGGCACCGACGGCGCCATAGGTGAACGTGATGGCCGATCTGGTAGCCGCGGCGTCGACTTTCGCACCGCTCTCCAGAGCGTCGGTGCCGTCATCGGCCAGGTCACGAATCTGGATGCGCAGTTTGCTCATCGCCGGGTCGAAACGTTCCTCCATCAGGCGCTTCGCGGCAGCGTCGGCCTGGCTCTGGGCGGCGGCGGCGACGTCTTTGGCCAAAGGCATCAGGGTATCGAAGTCCTTCAGAAACGCGGCGATATCTCCGCTCTGGCCGGGCATCAGCCGCTGCGCAGTCTTGGCCATGTCCTGAATATCGTCGGCGGCGTCGGCGACAGAACCGGCAAGCTTTTGGATCTTGCCCACCTCCCGCTCGGCGAGCATCGCATAAAGCAGGCGATGCACGTCGCCGATCCGCTTGTTGCACATCGACAGGTTGATCGTTCCTCTGGCGTGGTCGATCAGCACTCCATAGTCATGGTCGATCGAACGCATCTTGGCCGTGGCGAAAATCACGACGGCGGCGGAAACCATGCCAAGCAGCCCGATCAACAAAAGGACTTTGATCGAGATTTTCAGATTTGCGAATAACCCCATGATTTCGGCCCCCACCTGCGTCGCCGCGGTTACGATCCAAAATTGATATAAACAAGATGGCGATAAATACATTATCACGATCATGCATCACGGAAAGCATAACCTTATGAAAATTGCAGCCTTCCCTCGCTGCGCCCCGCAACAGGTTATGCTTGCATGATTGCAATATTTACTACTTATAGATGTATGCGCCCGCGATTTGCCTCTTTCACGGCCCTTGCCACGGCCCGGCGGCCGTTGTAGGCAAGCGCATGATCTGGGGAAAAATCATCGGCGCGATGCTCGGCTTCGTGCTGGGCCACGGGCTGCTCGGCGCCATCGTCGGACTGATCGTCGGACATTGGTTCGACACGCATGTCCTGGGCCGCGGCAACAAGCGGCCAGCTGCCAATCTGGGCAACCGCAACGCCGAACGACAACGCGTCTTTTCCAGCGCCGTGGTCAATCTTGCCGCCAAGCTGTCAAAGATCGACGGTGTGGTAACGCGGGAAGAGGTCGATGCCTTCAAGGCGCAGTTCAGCATTCCGCCGGCCCAGATGGCGGCCATCGCCGCAATGTACGACGACGCCAAGCGAGACCCCGCCGGATATGAGATCCATGCCCACCGCCTGGCCGAGGAATTCGTCGGCGAGACGATCCTGCTGGCCGAAGTTCTGGAAGCACTGCACCACATCGCCCTGGCCGACGGCCCGATGCACCCGGCCGAGCGCCGATTCCTGGAGACCGTGGCCTCCATTTTCGGCATCATCGGCCGCCACTTCGCTGAACAGGCGACCGAACTGCCCGATCGCGACCCTTACGCGGTTCTGGGGGTGGCCCGCGCCGCTCCGATGACCGAGATAAAGGCCACATGGCGGCGCCTGACCCGCGAGCACCACCCCGACACCCTGATGGCGAAAGGCATGCCCCCCGAATACATCGAACTGGCAACCAAGAAGATGGCCGCCATCAATGCGGCCTATGACAGTATCCGAGCCGAGCGGGGAGAGGCCTGATGGCACCGCCCCCTTTGCTGGCGCTTCGCGACGCCTTCGTCACTTTCGGCGGCCGCCCGCTGTTCACGGGCGTCACCCTCCAGGTCGGGCGCGGAGAGAAATGCTGCCTGGTCGGTCGCAATGGCAGCGGCAAGTCGACGTTGCTGAAGGTCCTGGCCGGCGAAGTTCCCCTCGACTCGGGAGAGCGTTTCATCCAACCGGGCATTCGCCTGGCCTATCTGGCCCAGGACCCCGACATCCAAACCTCGACGCTGGCCGAGTGGGTGGGACAGGGCCTGCCCGAGGACGAACGCGACCAGCATTACAGGGTCGAGGCCATGCTGGCAGCCCTGAAGGTGGACGGCAACCGGAAGCCGGCCGACCTGTCGGGCGGCGAAGGCCGTCGTGCGGCGCTGGCGCGGGCGCTGGTCGGCGATCCTGATGCGCTGCTGCTCGACGAGCCGACCAACCATCTCGACCTGCCGACCATCCTATGGCTCGAGGAGCAACTGGCCGCCTTCAAGGGGGCGCTGGTCCTGATCAGCCATGACCGCTCGTTCCTATCCTCGGTGTCGCGGCAGACCCTGTGGCTGGACCGCGGCGTGGTACGGCGCAGCGAAGCCGGGTTCGCCTCGTTCGAGACCTGGCAGGACGAGGTTTATGCCGCTGAGGAAGCGGAACAGGATCGCATGGACAAGCGCCTGGCCGCCGAGACCCATTGGCTGCGCCGCGGCGTCACCGCCCGGCGCAAGCGCAACATGGGGCGGCTGCGCGCCCTGCAGACCCTGCGCAAGGAGCGGGCCGAACAAATCAAGCTGCAGGGTTCGGTCAAACTGGCTGCCGACAGCGGCGAGGCCTCGGGCAGGCTGGTCATCGAAGCCAAGGACGTCACCAAGGCCTACGGCCAGCGAATCATCGCCAAGGGTTTCAGCACCCGCATCATGCGCGGCGACCGGATTGGGCTGATCGGCCCAAACGGCGCCGGCAAGACCACGCTGTTGCGATTGTTGACCGGCAATCTGGCTCCCGACTCCGGAACGGTGCGCCTGGGCACCAACCTGCAGCCGGCCTATTTCGATCAACGCCGGGCACAACTCGACCCCGAGGCAACGGTATGGGACACCTTGACCGACGGCGCCGGCGATAACATCAGCGTTCGCGGCGCCCCCCGGCACGTCATGGGCTATCTGCGCGACTTCCTGTTCGAAGACCGCCAGGCCCAGTCGCCGGTCAAATCGCTGTCCGGCGGCGAACGCAACCGCCTGCTCCTGGCCAAGCTGCTGGCCAAGCCCTCCAATCTGCTGATCCTCGACGAGCCGACCAACGACCTCGACATGGATACTCTGGACCTGCTCCAGGAGATGCTGGCCGACTACGAGGGTACGCTGCTGGTGGTCAGCCACGACCGCGACTTCCTCGACCGCCTGGTGACCAGCGTAATCGCCGTCGAAGGAGACGGCCGCCTCACCGAATATGTGGGCGGCTACAGCGACTATCTCAGACAACGCCCCGCTCCGGCGACCGTGCCGGCCACGCCTAAGCCGGCGCCGCCGGCTCGCGGAGAACGGCAGAAGACAGCGGTGAAGCTGTCCTACAAGGACCAGCGAGAATTGGAGGAGCTGCCGGGGCGGATCGACCGGTTGCACCAGGAGTTGGCGAAGCTGGAAGCCGACTTGGCTGACCCGACACTCTATGCCAGGGCGCCGGATCGCTTCGCCCAGGTGACGGCTCTGCTCGAGGAGACACGCCACGCCCTGCACGTCGCCGAGGAACGCTGGCTCGAACTGGAGATGAAACGAGAGGAACTGGCGGCACGGGGATGAACGCCGGGGGCAACGTCCGGGCGAGCGCCCGTTCTATCCGCCAGACGTTCCGGCGGTAGCGGCGAGATGGCGGCGGAGTACCCGCAGGGTATGCGCGACGCCCGCCGGTTTGCCCAGAAAGTCGGTCATGCCGGCATCGAGCGCCATCGCCCGCTCGTCCGCCAGTACGCCCGCGGTCAGGGCGATGATGGGCAAAGCGGTCAGGCCGAGGTCCTGGCGTATCATCCGCGTCGCGGCATAGCCGTCCATCACCGGCATCTGCACGTCCATCAGGACCACGTCGAACCGGTCCGGCGCCGCCCGCAGGCATTCCACCGCTTGCCGGCCATCCCCCACCGCCTGCACCGTCGCTCCATGGCGCTCCAGGATGCGTCGCGTAATAAATTCATTGGCCGAATTGTCCTCGACCAGCAGAACACGAATGGCACGAAGCGCCGGCCCGTCTTTCAGCTGGCCGGCCATCCGATCGACGTCGGCGGCCTCCCCGACGACCGCCGACGGAACCTCGAACGGAATGGTACACCAGAAGGAACTGCCGCGGCCGACAGCGCTTTCAGCATCGATCGAGCCCCCCATCAGGTCGACCAGGCGCTTGGCGATCGTCAGCCCCAGCCCGGACCCCCCATAGCGCCGGGTGGTCGAACTGTCTCCCTGAACGAATGCCTCGAACAGGGTCGGCAGCCGCGCCGCCGGAACGCCGATCCCCGTGTCCGTCACCATGAACGTCAGGATGACCCGGTTCTCCGTCCGCCCGGCCAGGCGGACATCAACCGCGACTTTGCCGGCCTCGGTGAATTTCACTCCGTTACCGACGAGATTGTTCAGCACTTGCAGCAGGCGATGCATATCGCCTTGCAGACGGCGGGGAACGGCGCGATCCACGGCGACGGTCAGCTCGACCTCCTTGGCGTCGGCGGCAACCGACATGACGGCGATCAACCGGTCGATCACCTCGCTCATCGCGAACGGCACTGACTCCAGCACGAGTCGCCCAGCCTCGATGCGTGAGAAATCGAGGACATTGTCGATGACGGAGAGCAGCGCCTTTCCGGCGGCATCGATCCTGTCGACGAATTCATGCTGTTCGACGTCCAACCTGGTGCCCCCCAGCAGATGGGCCAAGCCGAGGACGGCATTGATCGGTGTGCGGATCTCGTGGCTCATAGCCGCGAGGAAGGCGCTCTTGCTGCGATTGGCGGCCTCGGCAGCCTCTCTCGCCGCCTCCAGCTCCACCGTCCGCGCCGCCAGGTCCCGATTGGTGTCGCTGACCTTGAGATAGAGCCGGGTTATTTCGTTCAAATAGATCGCCAACACCGAGCAGGAGGACAGCACCGTGTCGATTCGTGCGGCATACCACCCCAGGGAATAGCGCGTGTTGCCGGCAATGTTCGAAATGGTGTCGAGCAGCATGGCATAGACGGCCACGGCGAGCCCCAGATCGATGACGCGGCGGCAGCGGGTCATGATCGGCACGGTAACGACCAATCCGAAGCCCACCAGCAGCCCTGCGGTGGTTAGGGTCGAGTGGCCGATTCCGCCAAAGTCATGGGTCAAGCGGACGAAGTTTCCCGCTGCTGTCGGGCGGACAAGATCCGGAAGGATCCGCCGGTTGCCGGTAACCATCGCCGTCAACCCCAGGACCACCAGGGGCGGTGCCGCAAGCGCTCCCCATTTCAACCGGGCGGCCGTGGGCGCCTGCAGCGGCGGGCCGTCGCCGAAGCCGTCACCGGCGACGAAGCAGACCATGAAGGCGAGGAAGCCAAAGTGCCAGAAGACCCACAGCCAGACAGCGCTTTGCGGCCCGCCGCCGAATGCGACAGAATCAGGCAAGACCCCAGGGAAAAACAGGATGTGCGGCCCGACGATCAGCCCGGAATAGAGATAGACCGCGCCCAGCAGCGCCTGCGGCGCGCGGCGGCTCCGGTCGAACTGGATGAAGAGAAGATAGCTGGTCAACAGGTCGGCGATGGCGATGCACGTGCCGTAGGCCGACACCACCGCCGGCAATTCCGGCAGCGACAATTGGGGCGCAAGCAGCGCCGCCACCGTGGCGACAGTAGCGGTGCCGGCGACGGCCAACATGATCCGCCAATGCCAGACGGTGGCGAACCGGGTGGCCAGTCCCTCGCCGAAGCCGTCGTCTTTCGCCAGCGGAGCATTGATCGAAGCCATCTCTGGCTGCATGGTCTCACTCTTCGGTTTTGATAACCATCTTATTGCGCAGGTGCAGCAGATGAAAGGCGCCCCGGGATGATCCGCCACCCGTCTTCCAACCACGACCCGCGTCCGGCCGGCACGGCGATCGATATGCTGGTGCTGCACTATACCGGGATGCCGACGAAGGCGGCGGCGCTGGACCGGCTGTGCGATCCGACAGCCAAAGTCTCCGCCCATTACCTCATCGACGAGGCCGGCACCACATACCTCCTGGTCGACGAATGGCAACGGGCCTGGCACGCCGGGGTGTCCTATTGGCGGGGCAATCGCGACATCAACAGCCGCTCGATCGGCATCGAGCTGGTCAATCGGGGCCATCAATACGGCTATCACCCTTTTCCTGCTGCCCAGATGGCCGCCCTTGCCGCCCTCGCGCAAGGCATTCTCTCCCGCCATCGGATCCCGCCGCGCAATGTCGTCGGCCATTCCGACATCGCGCCGACCCGCAAACAGGACCCCGGCGAGTTGTTCGACTGGCCCGCACTGGCTCGCTGCGGTGTCGGCATCTGGCCGGATCCCGCGGCGGGCGAGACCATGGCGGACACCGACGCCGGCACTCTGCTTGGCCGATGGGGCTATGACGTCGCCGACACCGCGGCACTCGCCGACGCCCTCGTCGCCTTCCAGCGACATTTCCGCCCGAGCTGCTGCGACGGAGAATGCGATGCGGAAACCCTCACCAATTTGCGGTGCCTTCTGAGAATGGTCGGCAACCAGCCCTGAGACGCCGCCGGTGCCGAATCAGATGTGACGATCATCACACCAGGAGAACGCAAGTATTCGCCAGGGCACTTGCGCTCGGCATCAAGAGTCCCTACTTTGCTGTCACGCCAGATGGCCGGATGGCCGCTCCTCGGGGCTACCCCCGAGGGGAGGAAAGTCCGGGCTCCACGGAAATACGGTGCCGGATAACGTCCGGCGGGGGCGACCCCAGGGAAAGTGCCACAGAAAGCAAACCGCCCGTCTTCGCGGAGAGATCCGCCGGCGGGCAAGGGTGAAAGGGTGCGGTAAGAGCGCACCGCGCGCCCGGTAACGGGAGCGGCACGGTAAACCCCACCGGGAGCAAGACCAAGTAGGGACGACCTGCCGGCAAGCCCCTGATGTGCCTCGCGCACATCGAGAAAAGCTTGTCGGCAAAGCGCATTTCCGCGCTGTTGTCCGGGTCGGTCGCGCGAGGCGTCCGGTAACGGACGTCCCAGATGAATGGCCATCCATCCACCCTGCCGGATACTCCCGGCCGGATGGAGGACAGAACCCGGCTTATAGGCCATCTGGCGCCATACCCCATTCCACACCCTGCCTGCCCCCATCGCGGGCGCGGCTAACCCGAAAGGGAACAATTCACGAACCCACCTCTTATGGGATATCCGCACTTCTATTCAACCTTCTGCAAAGGCAGTCATTTTTTCTGGAAGCAGGACTTTTGTAAGAATTTGTGCGGACACTATAAAGAAGCCGGTTTTCCCATTGTTTTATTATGAGAATCCATTGACGCCCATAATTTCCCATGCTATCCCATAATCACCCAATCCCCTCCGTCACCACGGCCATACGGTGATTTCGGGATAGGGACGGCAAAACGGGGGGCGCGAGGACGGGCAAGCGATGGCGCTGTTCGTTTCCACATTCATCAACAAGGTTGATCGCAAGGGGCGGGTCTCCGTCCCGGCGTCGTTCCGTAGCGCCCTGTCGGCGCAGCCCTTCGCCGGAATCGTCGTCTATCCCGCCTTGACTTCGGCTGCCATTGAAGGCTGTGGCACGGCATTTCTTGAAGATCTGGCGGCCAGCGCCGAAGCCAGCTTCGATCTTTTCTCACCCGAACAGGACGATCTCAACACCCTGATCTTCGCCTCGTCGCATCAACTGGCCTGGGACCCCGAAGGCCGAGTGGTCCTGCCCGAAGAAATTCTCGCTCACGCCCACATCACCGAACAGGCCGCCTTCGTCGGCAAGGGCCGCACTTTCCAGATCTGGGAACCCGACGCGCTCAAGGCCCACCAGGCGGAGGCCCGCGAACGGGCCCTGAAGAACCGCCCGCAACTTGTCCTCAGGCGCCCGGAGACAAAATGACCGGCGCCCCGCACATCCCCGTCCTGCTCAAGGAAGTCATCGCCGCCCTGGCGCCGCGCGACGAGGCGCTGTTCGTCGACGGCACCTTCGGCGCCGGTGGCTATTCCCGGGCCCTGCTCGACGCCGCCGGCTGCCGCGTGTTCGCTGTCGACCGCGACCCGGCCGCCGTCGCCCGCGGCAAGGAACTGGCCAAAGGCTATGACGGACGCCTTGTCGTTCTGGCCGGGCGCTTCGGCGAGATGGACATCCTTCTCGGTGCGCAAGGCGTCACCGCCGTTGACGGCGTCGCCCTCGACCTCGGCGTTTCTTCCATGCAGATCGACGACCCGGAACGGGGCTTCTCATTCCAGAAGGACGGGCCGCTCGACATGCGGATGGAGAGCCAAGGCATGAGCGCCGCCGACATGGTCAACGCGCTGCCCGAGGCGGAATTGGCCGATATCCTGTGGCGCTATGGCGAAGAGCGGCATTCGCGCCGGCTGGCCAGGGCCATCGTCGCCGACCGCAAGCAGCAGCCATTCACCACGACGAAGCAACTGGCCGACCTGGTGCGCCGCGTCGTTCCCCGCTCCAAGGACGGGATCGACCCGGCCACTCGAACCTTCCAGGCTCTGCGCATCGCCGTAAACGACGAATTGGGCGAAGTTAACCGCGGACTGGCCGCCGCCGAACGGCTGCTCGCCCCCGGAGGGCGGCTGGCCGTGGTGTCCTTCCATTCTCTCGAGGATCGCGTCGTCAAGGAGTTCCTCAAGGAACGCAGCGGCGGCGGCGCACGGCCAAGCCGCCACCTGCCGGCAGCCGACGGAACGACAGCCGCCAGTTTCCGGCTGGTGACCAGGAAGCCCGTGCCACCGGGTACAGACGAAGTGGCAGCAAACCCGCGGGCACGTTCGGCGCGCCTGCGCATCGCCGAACGCACTCCTGCGCCGGCATGGACCATCGACGGAGGCCGGGCATGATGCGCGGCGCCACCATTCTTTGGGCCATGCTGGCGACCGTCGCCGGCACCGGCTTGTTCCTGTTGAAATACGAAGTGCAGACTCAAGAGGAGCACCTTCGCAACCTGCGCCGGGATATCGTCGAGACCGAGGAATCGATCCACGTCCTCAAAGCCGAATGGAGCTATCTGAACGAGCCGTTGCGCCTGCGCGAAGAGGCTGAACGCCACCTCGGCCTGCATCCGCTGAAGCCGTCGCAGATCGTCGCTTCCATCGACAGCCTGCCGATGGCCGCACTGCCCCCCGTCGCTTCCGGCCAGCCGGAGGCACACCCCGCGCCGGCAGCCGCCCCGATGGCACCGCCGACAGGTTCCGTCGAAGCGCGGCCAGCCAAAGCACATCGTCAACCGCATCCTTCGCCGGCGATCAAGCCGCTGCCGGCGGAACGGTCGATCACCGCCCGCGGGACATACTCGGCACCGCAAGTCAAGCTCGCCGATACCGCCAAGCCGGTGGCGGCCAAAGCGGTACCCGCCTCGGCCCCGGCCTACCGGCCGATTCCGGCAAGTCTTCCGACGCCGGTCGCCGTCTCCGGCAATGTCATGGTGATCACCTCTCCCGCCTTGTCGGAATCCGAGGTAGCAAGCACGAGGTCGCGGCGATGATGCACCTGTTCCGCCGCCGCCCGACGCTCAACCACGGCGACGCCATCCCGGAGCCCGGCACCCTGCATCTGGAGGGAGCCCGCAAGGGAGCCATCGAGACCGGCCGCACCCGCCTGATCGTCACCGGTGCCATGTTCACCTTGGCATTTCTCGTAATCGCCGGACGCATGGTCGATGTCGCCCTGTTGAAAGGCGGCTCCGGCCAGCACGCCCGCGCCTCGAAGGACAGCGAACTGGCTTTCGACCGGGCCGACATCGTCGACCGCAACGGGGTGTTGCTGGCGACCAGCCTGCCCACGGTCTCGCTCTATGCTCGCCCGCGCGAAATTCTCGACCCGGTCGAAGCGGCACAAAGAATTGCCAACATACTGCCCGATCTCAACAGGGCTGAGCTGCAGGCGAAGCTTCAGGGCGACCGAGCCTTCATCTATTTGCGGCGCAACCTGACTCCGCGGCAGGAGTATGCCATCAATGCCCTGGGCATTCCCGGGCTGTATTTCGAGAAGGGCGAAAAGCGTATCTACCCGCAAAGCGAACTGACCGCCCATGTGGTCGGCCTCACCGACCTCGACGACAAAGGCATCGCCGGCATCGAGAAGACATTCGAGAAGGAGCTCCGGGCCCGCCGCGAGCCGCTGCGGCTGTCCATCGACATCCGCGTGCAAACCATCATGCGCAACGAGCTGCTCAAGACCGTCGCCGACTTCCACGCCATCGGCGGTACCGGCATGGTCATGGACGTCCGCACCGGCGAGCTGCTGGCCATGGTCTCGCTGCCCGACTTCAACCCGAACAACCTCGCCAGCGCGACCTCGGCGGCCATGTTCAACCGCGCCACCCTGGGCGTCTATGAGATGGGCAGCACGTTCAAACTGTTCAACACGGCGGCGGCGCTCGACTACGGCGTGGCAACGGTGAACAGCGTCTACGACGTCACCCACCCGATCCGCGTGGCCCGCTTCGAGATCACCGATTACCACCCGGAACACCACCCGATCACCGTGGCGGAAATTCTCCGGGTCTCGTCCAACATCGGCTCGGCCAAGATGGCCATGGATCTTGGCACCGACAACCAGAGGGCGTTTCTGGGGCGGCTCGGCATGCTGCGCCCGGCCTCGATCGAGCTACCCGAAGTGGGTAGCCCTTTGGTTCCCAATCCCTGGCGCGAAATCAACACCATGACCATCGCCTATGGCCATGGGATCGCCGTCACGCCCTTGCAGATGATGACCGGAGTGAGCGCCTTGGTGAACGGCGGCCTGTTCCATCCGGCGACGCTGCTGGAGCGGCCGGACGGCGAGCCGATCCCCGAAGAGCGCGTCATCAAAGAGGAAACCTCCGCCTCCCTGAGGCAATTGATGCGCCTCGTCGTGACCAGCGGCACGGGTGAGAAAGCCGACGTCAAGGGATATGACGTGGGCGGCAAGACCGGTACCGCCGAGAAGAACTCGGGCGGCACTTATCGCCATAAATCGCTGCTCTCATCCTTTATCGCAACCTTCCCCATCTCCAATCCGAGGTATGTCGTTCTGGCTATGATCGACGAGCCGCAAGGCAACAAAGCGAGTTTCGGGTTTGCCACCGCCGGTTGGACTGCCGCGCCGACCGTCGGTCGGGTGGTTGCCCAGATCGGTCCGCTGCTGGGCATCCCGCCGCAGGCTGAACCGGACCCGGCGACCAAGGAGAAGGAGCACATGGCGCAGAACGGCTCGTCCAAGGGCAACCGCAACAGGGAAATCACCTTTGCCGAGGCTCAGTGAGATGCTGGCCGCCGGCGGCGCCCCCTCGCTTTCTGCCGATCCGCAGATCGCAGGCCTGACCGCCGATTCCCGCGCCGTCCGGCGGGGCGACCTGTTCGCCGCCCTTCCCGGGAGCAGGGCGGACGGCCGTGCCTTCATCGGTGAAGCTGTCGCCAAGGGCGCCGCGGCCATCCTGGCGCCGACCGGCACCGTCCTCGACGATCCCCGTGCCGTGCTGATCACCGACGACAATCCCCGTCGCCGCTTCGCTCGTATGGCTGCCCGCTTCTTCGGCCGCCAACCCCGGGTCATGGCAGCGGTGACCGGAACCAACGGCAAGACCTCGGTGGCCAATTTCACCCGGCAGATCTGGACGCGGCTCGGCCATGACGCTGCCAGTCTGGGCACGATCGGCCTGGTGGCCCCCCACCGGGTCGACAAGGGCTCGTTGACCACCCCAGACCCCGTGACCCTGCACCGCATGCTGGCCGAACTGGCCGAGGAAGGGGTCACCCATGCCGCCTTCGAGGCTTCCAGCCATGGGCTGGACCAGTTCCGCCTGGATGGCGTGGCGGTGGCTGCCGCCGCCTTCACCAACCTTACCCGTGACCATCTCGACTACCATGGCAGCATGGACCGCTACTGGCAGGCCAAGTGCCGCCTGTTCACCGAAATCCTGCCGGCCGACGGCTGCGCCGTGATCAACGCCGATACCCCCCAGGCGGGAGAACTGGCGGAGCGGTGCCGAAGCCGCGGCCAGAAAATCCTCACCTACGGGACCACCGGCGCCGACATTCGCATCACCGCCGTCCGCCCCTCGGCGCGGGGGCAGGATCTCGACCTGGTCGTCTTCCAGCAGCTTTACCAACTACATCTGCCGCTAGCCGGCGCCTTCCAAGCGGCCAACGCCGCCGGCGCCCTGGGCCTGGCCCTGGCCACCGGAGCCGAGCCGGCGGCGGCCGTCGCCACCCTCGAAGCGCTCGAGGGCGTTCCCGGCCGCATGCAGCACGTCGCGGAAAGCGCCAACGGCGCCGCCGTCTATGTGGACTACGCCCACACCCCCGATGCCATCGAGACGGTATTGACCGCCTTGCGCCCCCATGCCGCCGGCCGGCTGATCATCGTTTTCGGCTGCGGCGGCGACCGCGACCCGGGCAAGCGCCCGCAGATGGGCCGGATCGCCTGTCGGCTTGCCGACCGGGTGATCGTCACCGACGACAATCCGCGCGGCGAGGACGCGGGGGCCATTCGACGGCAGATTCTGGCCGGCTGTCCTACCGCCGTCGAGATCGGCGACCGCCGCCAGGCCATCCGCCGGACCGTCGCCGAACTGCGGACCGGGGATCTGTTGCTGCTGGCCGGCAAGGGGCATGAGACCGGTCAGATCGTCGGGGACCGCGTCCTGCCCTTCGACGACGTCGAGGAAGCCCGCCGCGCCGTGGAGGAGATGCCGTGAGCGCCCTCCTCTGGACCTCCGCCGAGGCCGAGGCGGCGACCGGCGGCCGGGTTCTCGGCCCTGCCTGGCAAGCGGGCGGGGTCTCCATCGACAGCCGTTCGATCGTCGCCGGCGACCTATTCATCGCCTTGGCCGGGCCGAACCATGATGGCCACGACTACGTCGCCGCCGCGCTGGCGGCGGGTGCCGCCGCGGCAATGGTGCACAAACTGCCCCCTGGCCTGCCCGCCGACGCGCCGCTGCTGCTGGTGGAGGACACGATGGCCGGCCTGTCGTCCCTCGCCGCCGCCGCCCGGGCCCGCGCGACGGCCCGCATCATCGCGGTGACGGGCAGCGTCGGCAAGACCAGCACCAAGGAAATGTTGAAACTGGTGCTGGATGATGAAGGCTCGACCCACGCCAGCGTGGGCAGCCTGAACAACCAGTGGGGCGTGCCGCTGTCGCTGGCCCGCCTTCCCGCGGAAAGCCGCTTCGCCGTCTTCGAACTGGGCATGAACCATCCGGGAGAGATCACGCCGCTGACGCGCCTGGTCCGGCCGCATGTGGCGATCATCACCTCGGTAGAGGGAGTGCATCTGGAATTTTTCGCTTCGACCCGGCAGATCGCCGAAGCGAAGGCGGAAATTTTCCTTGGCGTCGAACCGGGCGGCATCGCCGTCCTGCCACGCGACAACCCGCATTATTCCTATCTCGCCCATGCCGCGCATGGTGCCGGAATCGCCACGCTGGCCAGCTTCGGCAGCCATATCGACGCCGGGGCCCGCCTGCTCGACTATGGAATCGACCCGGACGGCACCCTGGTCTATGCGCTGTTCGAGGACCAGGCGATCGCCTATCGTGTCGGCGTTCCTGGCCGGCAATGGGCCACCAACAGCCTCGCCGTCCTGCTCGCCGCCCAGGCCGCGGGGGCGCCCTTGGAAAGCGCGGCCCGAACGCTGGCGGCGATGCGCGCCCCGAAGGGCCGCGGTGCCCGCAAGACGCTGACATGGGGCGGCGGCACGATCGAACTCATCGACGAATCCTATAACGCCAGCCCCGTCTCGATGCGCGCCGCCATCGCCACCCTGGGGGCCGCCCGACCCGGCCCCGGCGCCCGGCGCCTGGCCGTTCTCGGCGACATGCTGGAACTGGGCCCCGCCTCGGCCGAACTGCACGCCGGCCTGGCCGGCCCGGCGGTCGAATGGGGCATCGACCTGGTGTTCACCGCGGGGGCCTTGATGGGGCATCTTAACCGAGCGCTGCCGCCCGACCGTCGCGGCGCCCACGCGGCCAATGCCGACGAGGCGGCGGGCCAGGTGATTTCGGCCATAAGGGCCGGTGACGTGATCATGGTCAAGGGTTCGGCAGGCAGCCGCATGGGGCGGGTGGTCCGGGCCCTTGAGGAAGCGGCTCGGCCGAGCTCGCAGCAAACGAACGGCTCGTAGCGGAGGTCGCCCGAACAGATGTTGTACAACCTGCTGTATCCCCTGGCCGATCAGGTCGGCATTTTCAATCTGTTCAAATACCTCACCTTCCGTACTGGCGGGGCGGTGTTGACATCGCTCGTCATTTCGTTCCTCGCCGGCCCCCCGGTCATCCGCTGGCTGCGCCGCAAGCAAGGGCACGGACAGCCGATCCGCACCGATGGGCCCGAGAGCCATCTGCTGACCAAGAAAGGAACCCCGACCATGGGCGGGTTCCTGATCCTCATGGCGCTGACCTTGTCCACTTTGCTGTGGGTGGATCTGACCAACCCCTATGTGTGGATCGTCATGATGGTCACCCTGGGCTATGGGCTGATCGGGTTCACCGACGACTACCTGAAGGTCAGCAAACGCAATCACAAGGGGCTGCCCGGCAGGCTCAAGCTGGCGTCGCAGATCGTGATCGCATTGGCCGCCTCGTCCATGGTGGTGCGCCTGGTGCCGGAACCGCTGTCGCACGCCCTGGCTGTCCCGTTCTTCAAGAACGTGCTGCTGCAACTGGGATGGGGCTACCTGGCGATGGCCACCTTCGTCATGGTGGGCGCCTCCAACGCAGTGAACCTGACGGACGGCCTCGACGGCCTGGCCACCGTGCCGGTGATGATCGCCGCCGGCGTCTTCGCCCTGATCAGCTACCTGGTCGGCCACGCCGTGTTCGCCAACTATCTGCAGATCCACCATGTTCCCGGCTCGGGTGAACTGGCCGTGTTCTGCGGCGCCCTGGTCGGCGCCGGCCTGGGATTCCTGTGGTTCAACGCGCCGCCTGCCATGGTTTTCATGGGCGACACCGGCTCGCTGGCCATGGGCGGCGCCCTGGGCGCCATGAGTGTCGTCACCAAGCACGAGATCGTGCTGGCCATCGTCGGCGGGCTGTTCGTGCTGGAGACGGTTTCGGTCATTGTCCAGGTGGCGTCCTTCAAGCTGACCGGCAAGCGGGTCTTCCGCATGGCGCCGCTGCACCATCACTTCGAAAAGAAAGGCTGGGCCGAACCCACAGTGGTCATCCGCTTCTGGATCATCGCCGGCATCCTGGCCTTGGCCGGCCTATCCACCCTGAAGCTGAGGTGATCCGGCAGTGGCCATGCTTTCGTTCCTCAAAGGCAAGACGGTGGCAGTGATGGGTCTCGGCAAGTCCGGGACCTCGACCGCCCGGGCGCTCGCCGCCGGCGGAGCCACCGTCTGGGCCTGGGACGACAAAGCCGAGGCGCGTGCCGCCGGCGAGGCTGCGGGCCTGACCACGGTCGACCTGGCTTGCGCCGATCTGACCGCCCTCGCCCTGCTGGTGTGGAGCCCCGGCATCCCTCATACCCATCCGCGGCCGCATCCGGTGGCCGAGCGGGCCCGCCGGGCCGGCGTCAAGCTGGTCTGCGACATCGACCTGCTGGCCATGGCCTGCCCGGCGGCCCGGTTCATCGCCGTCTCTGGAACCAACGGCAAATCCACCACCACCACGCTGATCGCCCATATCCTGGCGACGGCCGGCCGCCAGGTTGCCGCGGGCGGCAATCTGGGTACGCCGGCCCTCGATCTTCCGTCCTTGGGCGGCGAGGGCAGCTACGTCCTCGAACTGTCCTCCTATCAGTTGGAGCTCCTCGACAAAGCAACCTTCGACATCGCCGTCCTGCTCAACATCACGCCCGATCATCTGGCACGCCATGACGGCATGGACGGATACATCGCGGCGAAGGCCAGCCTCTTCGGGCGCCTGCGCCCGGGCGGGGTCGCCGTCATCGGCGTCGACGACGACGCCTGCCGGCGCATCTTCGACCATCTGGGCAGGGCGAGCGAGCTTCATCCCCTGCCGATCTCTTGCGAACGGAGAGTGCCTGGCGGCGTCACTGCGCCGGAAGGCATTCTGATGGACGACCACGAGGCGCAAGGCCAGTCGGTGATCGACCTGCGCGCCGCCAACGCGCTGCCGGGCAGCCACAACTGGCAGAATGCCTGCGCGGCTTACGCCGCGGCCCGCGCCGCGGGCGTCGATGCCGCCACCATCCGCCAGGGCATCGTCAGCTATCCCGGCCTGGCCCATCGCCAGGAACTGATCGCCGTCATCGACGGCGTCCGCTATGTCAACGACAGCAAGGCGACCAATGCCGACGCTGCGGCGAAGGCGATGGTCTGCTACGACGATATCTATTGGGTCCTCGGAGGCCAGGCAAAGGAGGGTGGCATCGCCGGGCTCGAGCATCTGTTGCCGCGGGTGCGCAAGGCGTTCCTGATCGGCGAAGCCACCGAGGAATTCGCCCGCAGCCTGGCCGGGAAGGTGGAGTTCGAACGCTCCGGCACCCTCGACGTCGCCGTCGCCCACGCCCGCGCGGCGGCGGTGGCCGACGCCAGGGCCGGCGCGGTGGTACTTCTGTCGCCAGCCTGTGCCTCGTGGGACCAGTTCAAGAGCTTCGAGGATCGGGGCGAGGCTTTCCGTCATCTGGTCTCCGCATTGCCGGGCCGGAGGAGCCAACCATGATCTCGCTGGGCCGCACCGATACCTCCGTCATCGGCCGCTGGTGGTGGACCGTCGACCGCTGGACCATGGCCGCTGTCGCCTTGCTGGTGGCCATCGGCGCCCTGCTGATCCTGGCTGCCAGCCCCGCCGTGGCCGAGCGCATCGGCACCGACCGCTTCCATTTCGTCCGCCGCCAGTTCATTTTCCTGCCGCCGGCCCTGCTGGTCATGTTCGCGGTGTCCCTGCTGTCACCCAAGAATGTGCGGCGGCTGTCGGTGCTCGGCTTTCTCTGCGCCATCGGCCTGATGGTGATCACTCTGATGTTCGGCGCGGAAATCAAGGGCGCGACCCGCTGGATCACGGTTGCCGGGATCACCATCCAGCCGTCCGAATTCGTCAAACCGACTTTTGCCGTGGTCGCCGCCTGGATGTTCTCGGAACAGCGTCTCGGAGAGAACTTCCCCGGCAACACGATCTCCCTCGGCCTTTACCTGGTGGTAGCCACCCTGCTGCTGCTGCAGCCCGACGTCGGCATGACCCTGGTAGTGTCGGCGGTATGGTTCGTCGAGTTTTTCCTCGCCGGTCTGCCGCTCGTTTGGGTGCTGATGGGCATGGTGGTGGGCCTGGGCGGGCTGGTCGCCGCCTATTTCACCTTCAGCCATGTGGCCAGCCGCGTCGACCGCTTCCTCGACCCGGCGGCCGGCGACAGCTATCAGGTCGCCACCGCTCTGCAGGCCTTCCATGCCGGCGGGCTGTTCGGGCGCGGCCCCGGCGAAGGGCGTGTCAAGCTGGTGCTGCCCGACGCCCACACCGACTTCATCATGGCGGTGGCCGGCGAGGAATTCGGCCTGATTCTTTGCCTGCTGGTGGTCGGCCTGTTTGCCTTCATCGTGTTGCGCGGCTTTGCCCGCATGCTGGCGGAAGAGAACCTGTTCGTCCTGCTGGCCACGTCGGGGCTTCTGGTGCAATTCGGCCTGCAGGCCCTGATCAATTTGGCGTCGACTCTGCATCTGATGCCGACCAAAGGGATGACCTTGCCGTTCATCTCCTATGGCGGCTCGTCGATGCTGGCGCTGGCCCTCGGCATGGGCATGGTGCTGGCGCTGACGCGCAAGCGCTACGGCCAGGAGGGCTGGCGATGAGCGCGGCAGCATCGTCCCCCCTCATCGTGCTGACCGCCG
>JAJXWP010000050.1 GCA_021781575.1 Pseudomonadota bacterium | reverse complement strand
GTCGCTAAAACTTCTCGGGCGGAACCGACCCCCAACGCAATCTGTTCAGGCGGACGTCAATTCACCAGATTGACGCGGCTTTTCACCCCCGCCGACAGCTGGTGCAGGCTCTCCTCTTTGGCCATGGCCAGCGCCATGTCGCTGATCAGCGAGCGGGTGTCCGCCTCAGGCAGGCGGTGCTCCCACAACTGATCGAGCATGCCCTGGTAGCTAGCGGCCACCTGCGTTGCAGAGCCGAGGTCTTGCGCCAGGGCCAGGAAGGTGGACAGGGCCTGGGGCGCCCGCATCGCCTCGCGCCGGTCCGGTGGCCACGCGGCCGGATCGATGCCGTGGCTGATGAGGATGGCGGCAACCTCGTCCCAGGGCGGCGGGGCAAGGGTGACGGTGGTGGCCTTGATGCGGTCGAAGCGGGGATCGTGGCGGTACTCGAAACTGCGCGAGGAGGCGACGATATGGACGCCCGGCGCCTCCGCCAGGGCAGCGATGGCCTCAAGCAGCACGGTGAGGCGCCGGCTGGTGAGGTCGACCATGTCGGCCACCGCATCCATCTGGTCGATCAGCACCACCACCCGCCGGTCCACCGCCAAGCGCCGCACGGTTTCGATGAAGGCGCCATCCAGGCCGACGCTGTGCGCCAGATCGACCTCCGTTGCCACATCCGGTTCCAATTGGTCGGCCTTGATGGCGACCACTACGAAGCCGTCGCGGTTGACGAAGGCGTTGCCGAGGCGGGCCAGCAGGGCGCTCTTGCCCACCCCGGGACTGCCGAGGAGGACCGTCACCGACTTCTCCTCGCTCTCAATGCGCGCCGCTATCGGCGCCAGTTCCGGCCGCTCCAACCAGCGGCCGTCGGGCAGCACCTGCGGCCAGGACAGCAGGTTCGGCGCGGTGGCGGCCACGGCGGTTTCCGCCTGATGGCGTTCGGCGGGAGGCAGAGCGAGTGCCTCCATCGTAGTTAGCCCGGCCCCACCGCCGAAGTAGGCTTCCTGTCGTTCTACCCGCAGACCAACATGATAGAGTTTCCGTAACGTTAGAACCGGCTGCAACGAGGTCTCGGACATCAGGTGTCGGGACAGGGCCTCCACCAGCAAGCGCCCCGCCACTTCAGGGCTTGCCGTTGGCACGCTTACGCCGCGGCATAACACCCCGCCGATGGCGGCGGCATCTGGGACCTCGGCTGGAGTCGCCAGTTTCACCATCTCGGTCCGCAGCAACGACTCCAACTCTGTCTTGAGGCCGGGGCGCTCAAGTTCGGGCAAGCGACCCAACAACTCCTGCAAGGCGGGGTAGAGAGCCTTCCGCACCTTGCGCCGCACGTCCCATCGCTTGATGAAGGCAAGCGACATGACCAGGTCCAAACCGAGCTTGGCCAGCCGTCCCCCTACCGTCTTGCCGACGATGGGCTCAGCTGCACCGAGTGTCAGCACCGCAAGGCACCCCTATCAGCGGAAACGATCCAACGTCGACCCGAGGCGTCAGCCTGTCAAGCGCCTCCAAGATCGGGGGATACATGCGAGAGCGGGCAAGAGGGAGAATTCTGCCTGCCAACGTATTCCATCGGGCGCGCTGGAGCTGTTGCCAACGCAAACATGGCATTGGATCATATAGGACAATATCGTTGTCGGTCGCAGCGTGGAGTAGTTTCCTGGAAGGTCCACAGTGATTGCAAGATAAAGCGAAATAAGGCAAGCCTGCCATATTTCGCGTAAGAGATTGTCTGCACACTGTTTTTCATGGTGCCATGTCGGCACCATGGAGTTTGCTGTAGCGCCAACACCCACAGCAACTCATTGATATTAAGCGTTTTTCATGGTGCCACCGGGCCTCCCCTTGCGGACAGGCGGTCTGGGGCGAATATTTTACCTATGAGCCGCGACGACGACACCGAGTTCACGCTCCGCCTCGGCCGCCCCCGCGCGACCAAAGGCGGACGGGCGCGCCGGCCGTTGTCGTTCCAGCGGCAGGTGATGCGGGCGGTGGCGCGGGCCGGCGGCGATCCCCGGCGCATCGGCCGCGGTGATGGCGGACGCGCCGCCTCCCTGCCGAAGACCGGCCGCTTCAACGCCCGGGGTCGCGGTGCCAAGGTCGCGGCGACCATTCCCCGCGACAGCGGCTGGAAATTCGATGCCGAGACCGGCATGCGCTTCCGCGCGCGGCGCGTCATCGTCAAGGCGCGGGTGATCAAGATGCGAGGCAGTGAGAGCCAGGCAAGCGCCGCCCATCTCCGCTACCTCCAGCGCGACGGCGTCACCCGCGACGGCGAGCGCGGCCGGCTCTATTCGAGTTGGGAGGAGGAGGCCGACGGCGGCAAGACTCTCAACATTGCCGGCGACTACATCGCCCACGGCATCCGCCACCGCGCCAGCGAGATCATGACGCTGGACCTCGGGCCGCAAAGCGAATGGGAACTGCGCCAGAGCCTGGGCCAGGAGATGGAGCAGGACCGCTTCACCCGGCTCGACAGCAACCTGCTCCACGAGGCCGGCGAGACCGGCATGGTGGACCTGCGCGAGGGCCACGAGCGGTCGTTGCTCGGCGGCGTCAACCGCGCCCTGCTGATCGGGCGGCTGAAGAAGTTGGAGCGCATGGGCCTGGCCACGGCCGAAGAGGCGGGCCGCTGGACCCTGTCGTCCGGAATGGAGACGACGTTGCGCGACATCGGCGAGCAGGGCGACATCATCAAGACCATGCATCGGACGCTCGGCGAGCAGGGCATCGGCCGGGGCCTCGACCAGTATGCCCTCCATCGCGGCGAACGGCTGGGGCACCCCGTCACCGGCCGGCTGGTGGGCAAGGGGCTGGCCGGAGACGAGTGGGGTGACCGGATGCACCTCGTCGTCGATGGCATCGACGCCCGAGTCCATTACATCGAGGTGCCCGGGGCCGAGGCGGACGCGGTGAAGCCCGGCAGCATCGTCGAGATCGGGCCGGCCGAGACCGCGCCCCGCCCCGCGGACCGCAACATCGCGGTTATGGCCCGCGACCATGGGGGCATCTACCGGCCGAGCGAGCACCTCGCCTTCGCCCACGAATCCGAGCGGGTACTGGCCGGCGATGAAGAGGGCTTCGTCCAGGCCCATGTGCGGCGGCTGGAGGCGCTACGGCGGGCCGGCATCGTCGAGCGCCTCGACGCCGACCATTGGACGATCCCCGACGACTTCGAGAAGCGGGCGCTGGCCTACGACCGGCAACGCAGCCGCCAACTGGCGGTGCGGGTGCTCTCGGCGTTCGACCTCGACGCCCAGGTGAGCACCAACGGGGCGACCTGGCTCGATCGCACCCTGATGGCCGGGGGCGTCGCCTCGGTTCGCGACGGCGGCTTCGGCCTTGAGGTTCGCGAGGCGCTGGCCCGGCGCCAGCAATGGCTGGTGGACCAGGGGCTGGCGCATGTGGAGGGGAACATGATCGCGGCCCCGCAAAGATGCTCGCCACATTGGCGCAACGCGAGGTGGCGCTCGTCGGCCGGCAGATGGCGAAGGGCCGCACCGATCTGCTGCCCTTCCGCCAAATGGAGGACGGCGACACCGTGCGCGGCACCTACAAGGGCGCGGTCACCCTGGTTTCCGGCAAATTCGCCCTGGTGGAAAACTCCTTGGAATTCACCCTGGTGCCGTGGCGCCCCGTCATCGAGAAGCGATTGGGCAAGGAGGTCACCGGCTTGGTCCGGGGCGCCGGCGTTTCCTGGGAGTTCGGCCGCACGCGCGGGCTCGGCATCGGGATGTAGCGCACCGGCCCGCCCCCGGTCATGGGCGGATCCCACCATTTGGGCTTGCCGGCCAGCGGGCCGGGCCGCTGAAGACGGGCGGTCAAGGACGGCCGAAGGCCGCCGCCTTCGGCGGGCACGCTCCTTGACCGCCCGGCGCGGCCATGCACAGGCTCGCCAAGCCCAAATGGTGGGGTGTGGGGCAATGCCCCGCCGATTTCCCAGCCTAGGTATTTGGTGCTTACTATGTGCTTACTGGAAACTAAAGGGTCGTCGTTGCGAAGTGCTAACCCTTTGAAAAGATGGCGCGCCCGAAGAGATTCGAACTCCTAACCCTCAGATCCGTAGTCTGATGCTCTATCCAATTGAGCTACGGGCGCGCGGCCACCCCACCGAAACAGTCCGGGGCGGAGGACGGGCACCATACTCAAACCGCCCTGCCGTCGCAAGCTAAAAAAACCGGGCTCCCGATCGCCCTATATGGACACTCCTTGAGGGGTAAAAGCGGCTTGTCGGCCCCCCGGCATTTGAGTACACTCCCCCGAAGATTTGCTGGGGGAGCAAATTTCTTTCCAGAAACTCAACAAGATCGATCCCGGCCGCATCGACCATAACTCGCGAGTCAAGGTGCTTCGCCCGATGGCTTTCCGCAAGACCCAATCCGTCGCTGTTCTAGCGGCAATTCTGCTCGGTGGATGCACTGCCGCCGATAATGCTTTGTTTCCGACCCTTGCGCCAGCCGATTCGGGCAGTACCACCGCCGCTCGGACTCCGCCGCCGGCACTTGGCACCACCACATTCTCGGCGCAGAAGGTGAGCGAGGGTGAACCGACGGGAACCTTCGTTGGGCAGAAGGTCATCGGCCTTCGCCATGATCTGCAGCAACTGCAATCGACCCTGTCCGACCAGAGCAACCAGCTGCAGCAGATCCGCAACAAAACTGTCGAGGATTCGCAAGGCTATCATGGAACGGTCGCGGCCATCGAGGCGCGGCTTCAAGTCGGCACCACCCCCGGAAACCCGATCCTTGTCCAGCAATGGAACGATGCCGAGGGTGACCTGGACAAGATCAACGACGACATCCTGAAGATGAACCAGCTGTCCACCAAGGTCGCGGCGACTTCAGGTGTGGCCGGCTATTTGCTCGACTCGGTGCGTGCCGCACGCAACCTGTCCGGTGCCGTCGACGAAGACCACCGCCAGTTGCGCGTTCTCGAGGACGAAACGAATTCCACCACCGTGCTGATCGAACGCCTGCTGACCGAATTGTCCACCGATGTCCAGCGCCAGCAGCAATACGTTTCGAACGAACGCAACAACCTGAACACTTTGGCCGTGTCCATCAAGAACGGCCAGCTCTATGGCACGTCGCTGGCGAATACGCCGTTGGCCCCGGTGTCGGTCACCCCCGCCCCGGCCGCGGCAACCGCGCCGGTGGCCGGCTTGGAACGCCCGCTGGTGGTTATCCGCTTCAACCGTCCCCGGGTATCCTACGAGGACGCCCTCTACACGGCGGTCAAAGGAGCCTTGGATCGCCGGCCGAACGCCGTCTTCGACGTTGTTGCGGTGTCCCCGGCAACCGGATCGCCCGGCAAGGCCGCCCTTGGCGAAGTGTCGGCCCGCCGCCATGCCGAGGCGGTGGTGCGCTCCCTGTCTCAGATGGGCTTGCCGTCCGATCGCATTCGTATCAGCGAGGCCAGCAGCCCCGACGTCACCAGCGGTGAGGTTCGCCTGTTCGTGCGCTGATCCGGATTCGCCTGCTTCCCACGCAGGGTCCGGTGGAAAGCGGCTTGCCCAAACCGGCGTCGGGGTGACGATGGATTGGGTCCGGGATGTGACCCGCCACACCACCCCCGGGTAATTTAGAACGCGGCCACCGAGCCGTCGCTGCGCGGATCGGCAGCACCTTCCATGCGCCCATCCGCATGGCACAAGACGGCGCCCGCATGTCCCATCCGTTGGTCGAACGCGTCGCCCACGACGACCTCGTGGCCTGCCGTGACCAGGGCATCCAGCACTTTCGGCTCGATGCGGGATTCCACGGCAAGGGCGCAGTCACCGGCCGCCCGGCCGACCTCGAGGCGCCAACGCGGAGCGGTGATCGCCCTCTGCAACCCTTGGCCGAAGCAGGCATAGCGAGTGAACAGGGCGGCCTCGGTCTGCGGCTGGCCATCGCCACCCATGGAGCCAAAGGCCAGGATCCGCCCATCGCGGAAGCGGGCCAGAGCCGGGCACAGGGTATGGAACGGCCGGCGTCCCGGCGACAGCCGGTTCCGGCCGCTCTCATCAAGTTCGAAGGCTGTGCCGCGGCTGTGCCACAACAGTCCGAAGTCACCCACCGCCACGCCCGAACCGAACGGCGCACACAGGCTTTGGATATAGCTTACCACCCGCCCCTCGCGATCGCCGGCGCCGAACCATGCGGTATCGCCCTCCTCCAGGCGGCCGGTCCATGGCATCGCCCGGCTCGACGAAATATTGCCCGCCAGTCGGTCGAGCAGGGGTTCGCTGAGATAGGTGGTGGAATGAATGGTCATGTAGGCCGGATCGGTCACATGCGCGTTCCGCACGGCGAACGCCAGCTTGGTCGCCTCGACGAGAGCATGAATATGGGCGAAACCATCCGCCTCGCCCACGCCCAAGCGCTGAAACAGCCCGAGGATCATCAACGAAGCCAGGCCCTGGGACGGCGGAGGCAAATTGTAGGCGGTCGCGCCGCCGAACATCACCGACAACGGCCGCCGGCGGACCGATCGATGCCGCGCCAGATCTTCCGACCCCACCGGACTGCCCAGTTTCTGCAATTCGGCGCCCAGGTGATGCCCGACGGCGCCGCGATAGAAGTCGTCGAGTCCGGCCTGCGCCAGCCGCTCGAGCAATGACGCAATTCCCGGCTGACGGGCCAAACGGCCGGCCGGAGGATGATCGCCGGTCTCCAGGTAATGGTTGCCGAATCCCGGCTGTCCGGCCAATTCCCCCCGCCGCCGTTCAAAGGCCTGAACCTGGCCGGCGGTTACCCCATAACCCGTGCGCGCATAATGGATCGCCTCCTCGAACAGGCGCGACAGTGGCAGCAATCCTCCCCACCGAGCGCTGATTTCCAGCGCCGCCTGCCAGCCGGACACCGCGCCGGCGACGGTGTTCGCGGCCAAGGGACCAGCCGGCGGCACCGCCGCCAGACCATGTTCGCGATAGAGCGCGATCGTGGCGGCGCTGCCGGCGGCACCGCTGGCATCGATGGAAATGGGTGCCTTGCCCGGCTCATGGATCAGCCAAAAACCGTCGCCGCCGAGACCATTCATATGGGGATAGACGGCCGCACAGGTGGCTGCCGCGGCGATGGTCGCCTCGATCGCATTGCCGCCTTCCCGCAGAACGGCCAAGCCGGCTTGAGCGGCAAGATGATGCGGCGCGCTCACCATGCCCCGGGTTGCCATCGGTGTCTGCAGCATTCCGTCGGTCCCCTTTCGATCTGATGATTCTGCGTCAAAGACGAGCGTCCGTCCAGGGGGGCGGCGTTGCATTGCCCCGGCCGACCGGATTAAAGTCCGGCCATTCTTGGCGGAGCATTCGAATGGCTCAGGATTTCACGGCCTGTACGGCCATCAGCATCAGTTGGGAAACATTGCACCGGGACGCCCGCATGCTCGCCCATAAACTGAAACGCCTGGGGCCGTTCAACGGCGTCGTCGCGGTGGCCCGCGGCGGCCTGATCCCGGCCGCCATCGTGGCTCGGGAACTGGGCCTGCGTCTGGTCGAAACGGTGTGCGTCGCCAGCTATGACGAGCGGGTGCAACGCCGGGGCGAACCGGAACTGCTGAAATCGCTGGACGGCGACGGAACCGGCTGGGTGGTGGTCGACGACCTGGCGGACTCCGGCAACACCTTTCGCAAGCTGAGGAAAGGCTTGCCCAAGGCCCATTTCGCCGCCATCTACGTCAAACCGCGGGGCGCCGACGCGGTCGACACCAGCATCGCCGCGGTGGAGCAGGATCTCTGGCTGGTCTTTCCCTGGGACGAGGCGTAGTCAGCGCGGCGACACCGCGATATTGTCCAGCAGGCGCGCCTTGCCCAGGCGGGCGGCGGCCAGAAGCCGGCCGGGCCGATCGAGGCGATCGAGGCGGGCCAGGCTGTCGGCGTCGCGCAACTCAAGGTAGTCCACCGATGCGAAACCGGCCGCCAGCACGGCGACCCTGGCGCGCTCCTCCTGCTCCGCCACCGGGGCACCGGCAGCCAGTCGGGCCGCCGCTTCGGTGAGAGCGCGGAACAAGGCCGGGGCAATCGCCCTTTCCACCGGCGTCAGATAGGCATTGCGCGAACTCATGGCCAAGCCGTCGGCTTCGCGTACCGTCGGCACTCCGACGACAGCAGCAGGAATATCGAGATCGCGCACCATGCGGCGGATCACCTGAAGCTGCTGATAGTCCTTTTCGCCGAACAGCGCAACGTCCGGACGCGCTTGCAACAGCAGCTTGGCGACCACGGTGGCAACTCCGGCGAAATGGCCGGGACGGAAGGCTCCACACAGGCCTTCGGACAATCCGGAAACACCGACGGTCGTGGCGAAGCCGTCGGGATACATCTCGTCGACCGTGGGCGCATAGAGGGCATGCGCCCCCGCCCCGGCCAGCAACTCCGCATCTCCCGCCTCACGGCGCGGATAGGCGGCAAAATCCTCATTGGGGCCGAACTGCGTCGGATTGACGAACACGCTGGCGATCACCCGATCGGCCAATTGCAGGCCGCGGCCGACCAGTGTCATGTGGCCGTCGTGCAGGGCGCCCATGGTCGGCACCAAGGCGACCCGGAGCCCCGCATCATGCCAGGCGTCGACGACGCTTCGAAGGGCGGCGACCGACCTTAGGATCGGCATTGAGCCACTCATTCCGCCGACCGCTTCGGCGCGCCGAAACAGTGTTCGGCGGCGGGAAAGGCGCGACAGCGGACATCGGCAGCATAGGCCTGGGCCGCCGCCTCGACCTGGCCGGCCAGCTCGGCGTAGCGTTTGACGAACCGCGGCGTGAAGCTGCCGAACAGGCCGAGAATGTCCTCGGTCACCAGCACCTGTCCATCGCACTGCGGTGACGCGCCGATACCGATGGTGGGAATGGCCAATTCCTGCGACACCGCGCGTGCCACCGGTTCGACCGTGCCTTCGATGACCACGGCGAACGCACCGGCTTCGGCCACCGCCCTGGCATCCGAACGGATCACCGCCGCCTCTTCCTCGAGGCGGCCTTGCGCCCGGAACCCGCCCATGGCGTGAACGGCCTGCGGCTTGAGACCGATATGGGCCAGCACGGGGACCCCACGGTTGGCGAGGAATTCGATGGTCTCTGCCATTTCCGCGCCGCCTTCCAGCTTCACCCCGGCGGCGCCGGTCTCCGCCATGACCCGGGCCGCGTTGCGAAAGGCCTGCTGGGGACTCTCCTGGTAGCTGCCGAATGGCAGGTCGATGATGACGCAGGCGCGCTCCGATCCGCGCATGACCGCCTGGCCGTGGGCGATCATCATTTCCAGCGACACACCGAGTGTCGTGTCCATGCCGTAGAGCACCATCCCCAGGGAATCGCCCACCAGCAGCATGTCGACCTGCGGGTCGAGGAGCCGAGCGATCGGCGTGGTGTAGGCGGTCAGCACGACGATCGGCTGACCTCCCTTCATCTGGCGAATGTCGCGGACGGTGATCCGCTTGCTCTTGACTTCGGTGCTCATGGGAATCTCTCAAGCGCCTTCGGCGATATGCTGCAGGGCTTCATGTTGCTTTATCAGCAAGTGGTTGATATCAGGCAGGGCGATCAAGCCCTCGCGGCGGAACCCGGTCAAGGTCCGGCTTACCGTTTCGATCGTCAAGCCGAGGAAGTCGGCGATATCGGAGCGGCTCATCGGCAGATTTATCACCTGGTGACGCTCGCGGCTGTCGCCGCACAGCCGGTCCCATAGCATGACCAGGAAGCTCGCCACCTTTTCACGCGCGGTCTTACGCCCCAAAAGCAGCATCTGATCATGGGCCGCCGCCAATTCCTGGGCGGTGGCGCCCAGCAACTTCTTTTCCAGGGAGGGGATTTCCTGAAACAGGGAATCCAGCTTGCGCTTGGGAAACCGGCAGACCATCACCGGCAGCATGGCCTCCGCCGTGTAGGCATAGGTGCCATTGTACGACAAGCCGAAAAAATCACCCGGAAACAGGAAGGCGATGATCTGCCGACGGCCGTCCGACAGCAGTTTGTACAGTTTCACTGCGCCGACGGTGATTTCATAGAGATGCTGGGCGGTGTCGCCTTCGCGGAAGATGGTGGTATTCGGCTCGATGGAGGTCTGCCCGAGAAAGGTCATGAACCGGCGGAACTGCTCGGTGCTCAGACCCGAGCAGAACGACTTCGCACCCAGATCGCAGTGGGTGCAATAGCCTACGGGTGCTTCGCATTTTTCCCGTTCCGCCGCTACCACGTCCAATGAAAGCACGCGCATCCCGGCCGCCGTCCGCATCGTCATGCCTCGGATGATTATACGGCTTGAGCCTGCAAGGCAAGCGATGCGCGGCGCGGCCACCGGGCACTGACCATTCGGATAGCCGCGGCCGACCTTCCTGCGAAAGTCTCCCGGCGCTTCACTCCCCGCCGACGCCGGCGAGGCCCGGGCATTCGGTCGCCTGGCGGATGTCGTCGGCCAGCCCTTCCGGCACCCGGAACCAGGCGGCATAAAGAGCCGGCAGGAAGAAAATGGTGAGCACCGTGGCCCCGGCCAAGCCGCCCATCATGGCCACCGCCATTGGCCCCCAGAAGGTGCTGCCGGCCAGGGGGATCATCGCCAGGATGGCCGCCGTGGCGGTCAGGGCGATGGGTCGGGCACGGCGCACCGTGGCGTCAACCACCGCCTGCCGCGGGGCATGCCCGGCGGCGATATCCTGGTCGATCTGGTCGACCAGGATAACCGAATTGCGCATGATGATGCCGGCCAGGGCGATCACCCCCAGCATGGCGACGAAGCCGAACGGCTGCCCGGAAAGCAGCAGCGACACCGTCACTCCGATCAGGCCGAGCGGAGCGGTCAACAGCACCAGGGCGGCCCGTGACAAGCTCTGCAGTTGCAGCATCAGGGCGAACACCATGATGAAGCCCATCAGCGGCAACATCTTTACGATGGAAATTTGTCCTTTGGCGCTTTCCTCGATCGCCCCACCCATTTCGATGCGGTATCCCTCGGGCAGGGTCGCCCGCACGGTATCCAGGCGTTTGTCGATCCGCCGGCTGACCTCGGGCGGCTGGACGGACCCCGCCACATCGCCGCGGACGGTCATGGTGGTTTGCCGGCCGCGCCGCCACAGGATCGGCTCTTCCAGCTCGTAGTGCAGCGCCGCCACCTGGCTGAGGGGGACCGTACCGCCCTGCCCCATCGGGATCTGAAGATCGCCCAGATGAGCCAGGTCCAGCCGCTCGGCGGGCGGGGTGCGCATGACCACATCGATCAGTTCGGTGCCTTCGCGGTATTGGGTCACCGTCGCACCGGTCAGCATCAGCTGCAGCGCGTCCGACAGATCCTGCTTGGACAGGCCGAGGGCCCGGGCCTTGGCCGGATCCATTTCGACGCGCACACGCTTCGCCAACTCGTCCCAGTCGAGGTTGACATCGGCCATGTTCGGATCGGCGCGCATAATGTCGCGAACCCGATAGGCGATCCGGCGGATCGTCCCGGGATCGCCGCCGACGACACGGAATTGCACCGGGTAGCCGACGGGCGGCCCGTTTTCCAGGCGGCTGACGCGGATGCGCGCCTGCGGGAAATCGAACCTGGCCCGCGCATCGATGGTCCGCAGCACCTCCTCCCGCTCCTTAAGCCCCTTGGTCATCACCACGAGCTGGGCGAAGTTCGAGTTCTGCAATTGCTCGTCCAACGGCAGATAGAACCGGGGCGTGCCGCCTCCGGTATAGGCGGCCCAGCTTTTGACACCGGGGTCCGCCTTCAGCAGCCGCTCCATCTTGCTCACTTCGGCGGCGGTGGCGTCGAAGGACGAACCTTCGGCCAGCCTTATGTCCACCAGCAGTTCGGGCCGGCTGGCGCTGGGGAAGAATTGCTGCTGGACCAGGGTGAAGCCGGCAAGCGCCGCCAGGAAAGCGCCGCCGGTCACCGCCAGCGTCAGCCGCCGATGGCGCAGGCAGGCGTCGATGGCGTGGCGCAGGCGCCGGTAGGCCGGCGTGTCGTAGACGTCGCGGCGGGTGGCGCCGCCTTTCGGCGCCGGCAAAAGATGGTAGCCGAGATAGGGGGTGAAGAGGACGGCCACCACCCAGGAGGTCAGCAGGGAAACGGCCACCACCCAGAAGATCGCGTTGGTGTATTCGCCGGCGGCCGACCTGGCGAAGCCGACGGGAACGAAGCCGGCGGCGGTGATCACCGTGCCGGTCAGCATGGGAAATGCCGTCGAGGTATAGGCGAAGGCGCCGGCTTTCAGCCGATCCCAGCCTTGCGCCATCTTCACCTCCATCATTTCCACGGCGATGATGGCGTCGTCGACCAAAAGCCCGAGGGCGATGATCAGGGCGCCCAGCGAAATGCGATGCAGGTCGATGCCGAGCCCCAGCATGACCACCAGAGTGATGGCCAGGACCAGGGGCACGGCCAGGGCCACGACGATGCCGGGACGCCAGCCGAGGGTGAGAAAGCTCACCGCCATGACGATGGCCAGCGCCTCGGCCAGGGACTCGATGAACTCGCCGACCGACTTCTCGACCACCTTGGCCTGATCGGCCACCGGAATGAGGTCGACGCCGGCCGGAAGGCCGGCCTTGAAGCGGGTGATTTCAGCCGACAGCGCCCGCCCCAGATCGAGCACGTTGCCGCCTTTGGCCATCACCACCCCGACGCCCAGGGCGTCGCGGCCGTCGGCGCGCATGGTGTACTGACGGGGCTCGATATAGCCGCGGCTTACCCGAGCGACATCGCCAACAGTCAGCTGGCGGCCGCCGGAAGCGGCGATGGGAGCAGCGCGGATGGCGGCGACCTTGTCGAAGCCCACGTCGACGCGCAGGAATATCCGGTCGGGACCGCTGTCCACCTCGCCGGCGGCCGTTACCGGATTGTCCCGCCGGATAGCCTCGATCACCGACTGAAGCGGAATGCCCAGGCTGGCCAGGCGGCGGCTGGAGATCTCCACATAGATGCGCTGGTCCTGAACGCCGATCAGGTCGACCTTCTGCACGTCGGGGACTTTGAGCAGCCGCTCGCGCAGGTCTTCGGCAATCTTTTTCAGCGCGGCCGGCGAAAATCCTTGATCCATCCCGGTCAAGGCATAGATCGCCGAATAGACGTCGCCGAATTCGTCGTTGAAGAATGGCCCGCTGACGCCCTGCGGCAGGGCCCAGCGCATGTCGCCGATCTTCTTGCGGGCCTGATACCATAGGTCAGGCACCAGTTTGGGCGGCGTGTAGTCCTTCAGCGTGAGGAAGATGACCGATTCCCCGGGCTTGGAATAGCTTCTGGCGAAGTCGTAGTAGGGAAGTTCCTCGAGTTTCTTCTGCAGCGGGTCGGTGACCAGCCGTTCGACTTCGCGGGCGGTGGCCCCCGGCCACAGGGTGCGGATGGTCATTACCTTGAAGGTGAAGGACGGATCTTCGGCACGGCCGAGCTTATCGTAGGCGATGATCCCCGCCAGGCCCGAGGCCAGGATGAAGAACAGGATCAGCGCCCGGTGGGTCAGCGCCCAGTGCGACAGATTGAGCCTGGTCATTGCTCGGGCTCCGTCCACACCCGGACCTTCTGCGACGCATCGAGCTTGTGAACGCCAGCGGTGACGATCCGCTCGCCCGCCGCCAGGCCGCCGGTCACCACGACCCGGTCCCCCGCATAGGCAGCGACCTGCACGGGGCGCAGGATCAGGCCGTCACCGGCGGCATTGAGCACCCAGACCGCCGGCCGGGTTCCCTCCTTGGTCAGCGCGCTCAGCGGCAGCAACGCACGCTTCCTCTGTTCGGCCGAGGTCGCCACCAGGGTCGCCGTCATGCCGAGCCGGACGCCGGGCGGCGGGTCGAGCAGCGTCACCCGCACGCGGTAGGTGCGCCCTTGCGCATTCGCCGAAGGCGAGACCTCGCGCAGGCGCCCGACCATGGAAATGCCCGGCATCGACCACAACTCTACCGACATGCGAGCCGACGACAATTCCCCCATCTGCTGCTCCGGAATATCCGCCACCGCCTCCATCTCGCCTCGTTGGGCGACGCGAACGATCGGCTGGCCTTGCGCCACGACCTGCCCTGCCTCGGCCAGAACCGCAGTCACCACCCCGTCGCCGTCGGAAACCAGGGTCGCGTAGCGGCTGTTGTTGCGCGCCACCTGAAGTTGCGCCTCGGCCTCGCGCAGCTGGGCCTCGGCGCTGTCCATCGCGGCCTTGCGGCGCTCGTATTCCTGTTGGCTGGTCCACTTGCCTTGACCACGCTCGGCATAACGGAATTCCACTCGGGCGCTCTCGGCGGCGGCGCGCGCCGCCACCACCTGCGCCGCCACGGCGCGCTCCTGAAGGTCCAGATCGGCCGGGTCGAGGCGCGCCATGACCGTTCCGGCGGCCACGCGGCTGCCCACGTCGACCATGCGCCCGACCATCTTGCCGCCGACACGAAAGCCGACATCGGCCTCGATCCGTGGGCGGATGACGGCGGCATAGCGGGCGACGTCGCCCCCCTCGGAAAGACGCACGGTCTCGACGCGGACCGGCACCGGTGCCGCCTGCTGCGGCGTGCCGGCTGATCCGTCGCAGGCGGTGAGCGCCGCCAGCGCCAGCGGCATGGCCAGGGCCCAAGGCCGGAAGCGCGAGACGGTCATAGGGTCGCGGCGACGAACTGCTTGCATGGGGCGCTCCACGAGATGGCCGAGGGCAGACTGGACTGAACTGTATCGTACTGTTATCATCGGTCAAGTCAACCCTAAACGGTACGGTTCAGTTCAGTCATGACCGAAGAGCAGACGGCGGCCCCCACCGGTGCAGACCCAAAAGGGCTGCAGATCCTTGCCGCGGCGCGTGAAGAATTTATCCGCGCCGGTTACGCCGCCACTTCGATGGACGGCGTGGCCCGCCGCGCCAAGGTGTCAAAGACCACCCTCTATACCCGGTTCGCCTCCAAGGAGGCATTGTTCGCCGGGACCGTGGCGGCCGAATGCCGTCGCAGCGGCGTGGATTTCCGGCCCGAGGAATTCGACGGCCTGCCGGTCGATGAGGCATTGCGGCGGATCGGCAGGCGGGTTCTCGACCTGATCTGTTCGCCCGACGCGCTCCGCGTCCAACAGATGGTCGTCGGCGAACTCGCCCGGTTCCCCGAAGTCGGCCAGACCTATCTGCGGGAAGGCCCCGATCGGGTGACGGCGGCGGTAGCCGGATACCTGGCACGGGCAAATGCCCGTGGCCTTTTGGCGGTGGGCGACGCCCATTTCGCCGCCGGGCAGTTCCTGGCCGCGATTAAAGGGATGTGCGACTGCGAGCTGCTGCAATGCCTGGGCGGCGACGGGCGGCCGCAAGACCGGGAAGGGTTCATCGCGCGCAGTGTGGCCCTGTTTCTGGACGGGGCCCGCCCACGCCGAGAAGCGCCCACCGAGGGTTCAGACGGTCACCGTTGGGCCGGCGGATTCTCGTCCTCATCCTTGCCGCGAGGATCCTCGTAATCGAACAGGATCCGGTTGGCCGCACCGTCCAGATCCTCGAACTGACCGCTTTTCAGCGCCCAGAGAAACGCCACCAGCCCAAGCCCGCCAAGGACCAGCGCGACCGGAATGAGCATCAGAAGATTGGTCACCGGAGCCTCCCTCGTGAGAGCCTCAAGGCGTTGACGATCACCACCACCGACGAAGCGGACATCGAGATCGCCGCGATGAGGGGTGTAACCATTCCCGTGATCGCCAGGGGAATGGTGCACAGATTATACGCCAACGCCAAGCCGAAGTTTTGGCGAACCAGGGCATGGGCCTTTCGGGCCACCGCCATGGCTTCGAGCACCGGCATCAGGCGATGCCCTTGAAAGATGATGTCGGCGGCGGTCTGGCTCACGTCAATCGCCGTCGACGGCGACATGGAGACATGAGCCAGCGCCAGCGCCGGAGCGTCGTTCAACCCGTCGCCGACCATCAGCACCTTGCGGCCCTCTGCCGCCAACTCGTTCAGGCGGTCGCATTTGGCCGCCGGGCTGCATCCGGCCTGCCATCTGTCGATCCCCAGGGCGCCGGCCACCGCTTCGACGGTCACGGCGCGGTCACCGGACAGCAATTCGACGCGATAGCCGCGGCGCCTGAGGGCGGCCACCACTTCAGCGGCGTCGGATCGCGGCTGATCGGCGAAATGGAAGCGGACCGGCGGTTGGTCGGGCCGGAGCAGAAACAGTTCGGGCCCCACCTCCCGGTCGGCCTCGCCTTCCAGGCCCAACCAACGCCGGCCGCCCAGGCGAACGGCGCCCGCTTCCAGGCCACAACCCGGCACCTCGCGGACACCGGCCGCCACCTCCGCGCCGGGGCAGGCCCGCAGAAGAGCCCGGGCCACCGGGTGTTTGCTGGCGCCGGCGATGGAAGCGGCCAGATGCAGCTCGTCCTCGGTCCAATCACCCGGCAACAGTTCGGGCCGACCGATGGTCAGGGTGCCGGTTTTGTCGAAAACCACCGTGTCGACCGCCGCCAGGCGCTCCTGGGCGGTCGGAGATTTGAGCAGGATACCTTGCCGCAACAGCCGCCCCGAGGCCACCACCTGTACGACCGGGACGGCAAGGGCAAGGGCGCAGGGACAGGTGATGATCAGCACCGATACGGCGTAAAGCAGCGCCACCTGCCAGGGCGTGGAGGAAAACAGCTCCCAGCCGAAGAAGGTGGCCAAGCCCAGCAGATGAACGACCGGCGCATAATAGCGGGATATGCGGTCGGCCACCGCGACATAGCGGGCGCGCCCCTGCTCGGCCACTTCCATCATGCGGACGATCTCGGCCAGCAGAGTGCTCTCCCCGACCGCCCTGGCGGTAAGACGCAAGGCCGCCGACAGGTTCAGCGTTCCGGCGAATACGGCCGTTCCGGGCGCCGCCGGGACCGGCACCGTCTCACCGGTAAGCAGGCTGGTGTCCAGTTCGGAATGACCGTCGATCACCGTGCCATCGACTCCGATCCGGTCCCCGGCGGCGACCAGGATGGTTGCCCCGACCCCGACCTGGTCGGGGGAGATCAGGCGCCGCGTGCCGTCCGCCTCGAGCACCGTCACCACCGTCGCCCCCAGCGACAGCAGATGTTCGGCCGCCGAGCGGGCGCGGCCGCGGGCGCGGCTGTCGAGGTAACGGCCGACCAGCAGGAAGAACAGCAGCGAAACCGCCGCATCGAAATAGGCGTGATGGCCGCCGACGATGGTTTCCCAAAGGCTCATCGCCGCGGTCAGGGTAACGGCGATGGTGATCGGCACGTCCATGTTGGCGCGCCCCGCCTTCAGCGCGACGAGCGCCGAGCGGGCGAAGGGCCGCAGACAATAGACTACCGCCGGCAAGGCGATCAGCGCGGAAATCCAATGAAACAGCGAGCGGGTGGCCCAGTCCATGCTGCCGTCGTCGCCGGCCCAGATGGAGATGGAGAACAGCATGACGTTGCCGGCGGCAAAGCCGGCCACGGCCAAGGCCCGCAGCAGTTCCTTCTCATTCCGCGCGGCTTCTTGTCCGAGGCGCTGCGGATCGTAGGGGAGCAGCCGGTAGCCGACCGCGCCGAGCGGGGCCAGGATGGCGTTGGCGTTGTTTTCCCCGGGACGCCAGCGCACCACCAGGCGGCGGGTGGTCATGTTCAGTCGCCCTTCGACCACCCCCGGCTGCCGGCCAAGCAGCGACTCGATCAGCCAGACGCAGGCGGCGCACTGCATGCCCTCGACCATCAGATGGAGGACGGCGATGCCATCCGCGCCGAGGTGGACATGCGGTTCGAAGTCGACGGGACCGATCTCTTCATCGGGCTTCAGCGGGCGCTGCGCGGGATCGATGCAGCGTCGTCTGTAATATTGGTCGAGTCCCATGCCGCGAACCAGGGCATAGGCGGCCTGGCAACCGCGGCAACAAAAGTCGGGACCGGCGGCCGAAGCCGCCCCGACCTCGGAACCGCAATGGGCGCAACTAACCATCAATCGCGGTCAGTTGACGACGATGCGTTTGTCGTATTGGTACTCGAGATCGCCGCGCCGCGCGGTCACATGCAACTCCCACTGACCGGGAAACGGCAGGCTGGCGAGCACCGCATACCGCCCATCGCCGCGTTCGGTCAATGCCAGGGTCTTGTCATGACCGGCGGAAGTCGGCCTGATGAAATCGGCTTCCACGGAAAGACCGGTAATCGGCTTGCCGTCTTTGTCGTGAAAGCTCACCGTCACGTCGGCCTCAGGATCGACGCCGTCGACCAGTCCGCCGCGGGGATCCACCTGGGCCTCCACCGCCCAGCCCAATTTCTGCTGAGCCTTGGCCATGGCCAGCATGTGGTTGTACTCCAGGCCCTCCTCGTAGGCGTGCTCGGTTTCCAGACCGGTGAAGGTGTGCACGGCGGAATACATGAACACCAGGTTCACCGCCAGAACCACGCCGAACACCCCAACATAGATGTACGGGTACCACCATCCACGCTGGCGACGAGGACTCGCTGGTCTTGCTGCTGGGCTCATTCTTGATCCGGGCCTGCGAAAAGATTCTCGTGACGAACGACTTTCCCCGTATCCAAATTCCTCACCACCAGCGTCAGGTCCGTTTTCTTGCCTTTCAGGCTGGCCCGGGGTGCGGTGACAAAGACGCGGAACGTGCCGACGGAATCACTCGGCACTTCCAGTTCTACCGCCTTCAGGCCGTCGCCGTCGACTCCGATGACGCTCATCGTCGCCGTGTCGAGCCCATCGAGGGTCAAGCGATAATGACCGTCGTGGCGCACCATGTTGAGAATTTTGACGGTATAGCCGTTGCGCACCCGGTTGCCGGCGATCTCCACATAGACCGGCGCCCGGTCGTGCAGCACGTTGATGTCGTAAGTCTTGCGCGTGGCCAGGCTGTAGGCCATGACCGAGGCGACCAGGCTGATGACGGCAACGTAGACGTAGACGCGCGGGCGCAGCACCTTGGTCCTGGTGGTCGTGTCGCCAACGGCACGGGCCTGCTGGTTGTACACCGAGTCATAGCTGATCAGACCGCGCGGCAGGCCGAGCCGGTCCATGACCGAATTGCAGGCATCGACGCACAGGGCGCAGCCGATGCAGGCCAGCTGGCTGCCATTGCGGATATCGATACCGGTGGGGCAGACCTGCACGCACATCTTGCAATCGACGCAGTGGCCGCGTTCGGCGAATACCTCGTCGGCCTGGCGGCCCCTGATACTGCCCTTGAGGACGCCCCGCGGCTCACCGCGCCACGCCTCGTAGCTGACGATCATCGAATGTTCGTCGAACATGGCGCTCTGGAAGCGCGAATAAGGGCACATGTAAATGCACACCTGCTCGCGCGCGTAGCCGGCCAGCAGATAGCAGAAGCCGCCAATCAACGCCATGAAGCCGTAAGCGTTCGTGCTGGCCTGGCCGGTCAGCATGTCGCGCGTCAGCGTCGGCACGTTATCGAAATAGGCCACGAAGCCATAGCCGACCAGCGCCGAGATGACCAGCCACGAGGCATGGGTCGCCGCTTTCCGCCACAGTTTGCCGATCGACCAGGGGGCCTTGTCGAGAAGCATGCGTTCCCGGCGTCCACCCTGGAACACCTCCTCGATCCAAACGAACAGATCGGTATAGAGGGTCTGCCAACAGCCGAATCCGCACCATACCCGGCCGAGCAGGGCGGAGACGAAAAACAGCGTGAGCGCCGCTATGATCAGGAGGCCGGTCAGGTAATAGACTTCCTGCGGCCAAATCTCGATAAAGAAGAAATAGGCGCGCCGTCCCGGCAGGTCGACCAGGATGGCCTGGTCCGGCGCGCCGATGCCGCGGCTCCAGCGCAACCAGGGGGCGCCCCAATAGATAAGGAAAAATGCCACCATCGCCAACCATTTGATACGGCGGTACGTCCCCTTGTTGAGAAAGCGGGGATAGGCCTTCACATGGTCGGCGTAAAGGGAGGTCTTCTTCTTTTCCAGAGCCTTCTTCTCTTGAGGTTTTACTTCAACGACGGCTTCGTTAGGTGACGACATGGCGCGCCCAGGGTCCTGGAGTTATTTCCGACAAGCTGATTGGTAGCCGACAGCGGGTTGCTTCTGATTTGTTGCAATCGTGAGCGCAAACACCGGCCGCGACAATCATAGGCCATGCATCTTGGAATGAATATGACTTAGTCACATCGACGCCTTCCGGAGACATCCGCTTTCCCAAGGGGAAGGCGCCGCGGAGCTCTCCGCGGCGCCTCACCGCCGTTACTTTCCGCCGCCCAGCGAGTGGACGTAGACGGTCAGTTCCTTGATGGTAGCCTCGTTCAGGCCACGATCGGCCCAGGACGGCATGACGCCGCCTTTCGGCTTCTTCACCTGCGAGATGATCTCCGCTTTCTGGCCGCCAGGAGTACGCGCCTTGTACAGCCAAACACCGCTGGCCAGGGCAGGAGCGCCGACGGCCTGGCTGCCTTCGCCGTTCTCGCCGTGACAGCCGGTGCAGCCGTTATTGCTGAAAATCTCCTTGCCGCGGGCCGCCGCCGCCGGATCCTTGCTGCTCTTCGACAGGCTGAGGACATATTCGGCCAAATCGTTCAGTTGGCTGTCGTTCAGCACGTCACCACCGCCATAGGCCGGCATCTCGCTCTGGCGCGAGTTGGGATTGGCGTTGCGGATGCCATAGGTGATGGTGGTCTTGATGTCGTCCAGCGTGCCGCCCCACAGCCACTGGCCCACCGCCAGGGCCGGGAATCCGTAGCCGCCGACGCCGCCGACGCCGTGGCAGGCGGCGCAGTTCTCGTTGAACACCGACCGGCCGCCGGCCAGGGCGAAGTTCAGCAGGTCCTTGTCCTTGACGATGTCATCGAGCGATGCGTCGCGGATCTTGGCCAGATACACCGCCTTGGCCGCATTGGCCTGCTCGATGTCGTGCACCACCTGGGTCCGCGAATGCCAGCCCAAGGTGCCCGCCCAATAGCCGCTGGCGGTCGGCCAGGACGGATACAGCACCCAATAGACCATCGCCCACAGGATCGAGGCGAGAAACACCCACACCCACCACTTCGGCAGCGGCGTATTCAGTTCCTTGATGCCGTCCCACTCATGGCCGGTCGTGTACTGCCCGGAGACGGTATCCTTCTCTATATTGGTCGCCATCGTTCAGCGCTCCTCGTTCTCGTCATCCTTCAGCGGGATCTGCCCATAGGACTCGATCTTGCTTTTGTGCTTCGGCCAATAAGCCCAGAGCACGATCCCGGTGAAGAAAACCATCACCCACAATCCCCAGAAGGATCGGAGGATATCGATCATCGAATCGATCACTCCCAGGTCCTCAGCGGATCGCGTCGGGTTTCATGGTCGTGAAATCCACCATGGTGCCGAGCACCTGCAGGTACGCGACCAAGGCGTCCATTTCGGTGATCTTGTCGCTGGTGCGGTCCTTCTTGCCGACGCTGGCCTTCGGATAGCGCTTCAGCAAAGCGTCGGTGTTGGCGTCGGCGCTGGCCTGCGCTTCGAGGTCCGCCTTGGCAGTGGCGATATCCTCGTCGGTGTAGGGAACCCCGACGACGCGAAGGGTCTTCATCCGGGCGACGATGTCATGGTAGTCGAGGGGCCGATGAAGAAAGGCATAGGTCGGCATGATCGACTCCGGCACCACGTCGCGCGGGTTGGTGAGATGCCGGACATGCCAGTCGTTGGTGTACTTGCCACCGACCCGCGCGAGGTCGGGGCCGGTTCGCTTGGACCCCCACTGGAAGGGGTGGTCATACATGGACTCGGCCGCCAGGCTGTAATGGCCGTAGCGTTCGACCTCGTCGCGGAACGGACGGATCATCTGGCTATGGCACAGATAGCAGCCTTCGCGGACATAGATATCGCGGCCCATCTGCTCGAGCGGCGAATAGGGGCGGATGCCGCCGACCTTTTCGATGGTGTTGGAGATGGTGAACAGCGGCACGATCTCGACCAGGCCGCCGATGACCACGGTGACCAGGATCCCCACCATCAGCAGAAGGACGTTGGTCTCAAACTTGGCATGATGCTTCAGGATGGACATGTGTCGGTCTCCTCAGCCCCGGACCGTCGCCGTCACGGAGGTGCCGTACGGAACTTCCGTCCGCACGTCGCCCCGGATGGTGCGATAGAAGTTGTAGGCCATGATCAGCGCGCCGGTGACGAACAGGACGCCGCCGGTGGCGCGGATGATGTAGTAGGGATGCATGGCCGACACGGTCTCGACGAACGAGTACTGGAGGAAGCCCATGTTGTCGTAGGCCCGCCACATCAGGCCCTGCATGATGCCGGAAATCCACATCGCGGTGATGTACAGCACGATCCCGATGGTGGCGATCCAGAAATGATAGCTGACCAGGCGCATCGAATAGAGCTGTTTGCGGTGCCACAGCACCGGCACCAGGTAGTAGAGCGCGCCGAAACTGACGAAGGCAACCCAGCCGAGCGCGCCGGAATGGACGTGGCCGATGCCCCAGTCGGTGTAATGCGACAGCGAGTTGACCGCCTTGATCGACATCATCGGCCCTTCGAAGGTCGACATGCCGTAGAAGGCCACCGAGGTCACCAGGAAGCGGATCACCGGGTCGGTACGCAGCTTGTCCCAGGCCCCCGACAGGGTCATCAGGCCGTTGATCATGCCGCCCCAGGAGGGCATCCACAGCATCACCGAGAAGGTCATGCCCAGCGTCTGCGCCCAGTCGGGCAGCGCGGTGTAGTGCAGATGGTGGGGGCCGGCCCAGATATAGAGGAAGATCAGCGCCCAGAAATGCACGATCGACAGGCGGTAGGAATAGACCGGACGCTCGGCCCGCTTCGGCACGAAATAGTACATGATGCCGAGGAAGCCGGCGGTCAGGAAGAAGCCCACCGCGTTGTGGCCATACCACCATTGGGTCATGGCATCCTGGACGCCCGAATAAATTTCGTAGGACTTCCACCAGGTGCCGCCGAAAATAATCGTCGGCACGGCCAGGTTGTTGCCCAGGTGCAGCATGGCGATGGTAATGATCATCGCCAGGAAGAACCAGTTGGCGACGTAGATATGCGGCTCTTTCCGCTTATATAGCGTGCCGACGAAGGCCACCAGATAGGCCACCCAGACCACCGTGATCATCAGGTCCACGTACCACTCGGGTTCGGCATATTCCTTGCCCTGGGTAATACCCATGACATAGCCGGACGCGGCGACGACGATGATCAGCTGCCAGCCCCAGAAGATGAAGTTCCCCAGGGCAGCGCCCCCGAACAGCGAGGCGCGGCAGGTCCGCTGGACCACGTAGAGAGAGGTGGCGAACAGGACGTTCCCGCCGAAGGCGAAGATGACGGCCGAAGTATGGACTGGCCGGACGCGACCGAAATTAGTCCATTCCAAACCAAGATTTAATGCGGGATAGGTCAACTGCCAGGCGATGAAGTCGCCAACCAAAAAACCAACGACGCCCCAGAAAGTCGCTGCGATGACGAACTTCTGGATGACCTCGTCGAAATAGGGCGTCGCGTCTTTGGCGCTGAGCGCCACGGTCGCTTGGGTCATGCCGAACTCCTGTATCGACCAAGTAACGAATAATTTTCGGACGGAACCCCCTTGTCGGCTGTCGCCGGGGAGAGACCCCCTCTCTCCGCCGTTGCAACAGGCCCACCCAGGAACACAGAGCCGACAGGCCCCCCAACCGATGGTTCCGAGCACGGTCGCACTATGCCCCGTCCACCCACACAGGCCATTGATCTGGATCAAATCGAACCGCTTTTCTCCCAAAACCCATATGGTTTTTTTGATCATAACCACAAAAACCCTAAAGTTCGAGCTTCGACCTTGTGGAGCAGCGGTTCGCAATGCGGACGAATCGCATTCGAATCCGGTAACACCAGCGTCGCAGCCGATGCGCGAGGGTCTTCTTCCGCCCGGCGGGGACGCCGGCGCTATCTGTCTTTGCGCAACCACGCGAG
>JAJXWP010000015.1 GCA_021781575.1 Pseudomonadota bacterium | reverse complement strand
GATTATTCCGCGCGTTGCGCCGCGCTGTTGCGCCAGCTGGGGCTGAAGCCGGGGCAGACGGTGGCGGTGATGACCGGGCGCCGGCCGGAAACCCTGGTCGCCGCGCTGGGGATCTGGCGTGCCGGCGGAGTCTATTGCCCGCTGTTCGCCGACCTCGGCCCCGATCCGCTGCTGGCACGGCTGACCCTGGGGCAAGCGCGGATCCTTCTGGTCGGCGACGAAGCTTACGGACGGGCCGTCGCCGCCATTCGGGGGTCGCTGCCGCAGCTTGCCCATGTCCTGGTGCTGGGCGACGAGATTCCTGCGGACTGTTTGGATCTGCGGACAGCCCTGGCCTCCGCCTCGCCCTCGGCCGAGATGTCGCCGGCCGACCTGGCGACGGCGGCCATGATGCATTTCACCAGCGGGACGACGGCTCCGCTGGCCGGTGGGTCGGCGCAGCCGAAGGCGGTCATCCACGATGCCAGGGTGGTGGAACTGATGGTCTCGACCGCCCGCGCCGCCTTCGGCCTCGCCGCCGGCGAGATGCTGTGGTGCACCGCGGAGCCCGGCTGGATCCCCCACACCGCCTATGGACTGGTGGCGCCGCTGGCGACCGGCGCGACGATCCTGCTGGATGCGGCGCCGACCACGCCGATGCGGTGCCTGTCGGTGCTCGAGGACGAACCGGTGGCCGTCTGGTACACCACCCCCACCATCGTCCGCAACCTGATCGGCGGCGGCGCCGCCCCGGCCCGTTCATTCCACCCGCGCGCCTTGCGTCTGGCCGCCACTGTCGGTGAACCCCTGTCCGGTGATGCTGTCGTTTGGGGACAGCAGGTTCTGGGCATCCCGTTTCGCGATACCTGGTGGCAAACGGAAATCGCCGGCATCGCGCTGGCCCATGACCCGCACAGCCCCCCCCTTGCCGGCAGCATGGGCAAGCCGCTGCCTGGCATCGAGATTGCCCTGGTGCATCGGGGCGGATCCCACCTTTCGTTTTGTGATGCCTCGGCCGAGGCGACCGGCGAATTGGCCCTCAGGATCGACTCCCTGCCGCCCTCCCGCAGTCTGGGCGGAGAGAGCGGCGCGCCGGCCGAGGAAATCGACGGTTGGCATCTGACCGGCGACTTGGCTCGGCGCGATGCCAACGGCTATTACTGGTTTCTCGGCCGTGAGGACGATGTGATCAAATCCGGCGGGCGCCGGATCGGTCCGTTCGAGGTCGAGGCGGTGCTGATGTCCCACCCCGCCGTGGCCCAGGCCGGTGTCGTCGGCGCTCCTGAGCCGCGCCTGCATGAGAAGGTGGTCGCTTTCGTCGTGGTTAATCCGGGGTTCGAGCCGGGCGATGCGCTACGCAAGGAGCTCAGCGCCTTTGCCCGCGAACATCTGGGCAAGCCGCTGTCGCCGCACGAAATCCGCTTCGAGCATTGCTTACCGCGGACCGCCAGCGGCAAGATCGTCCGCCACCGGTTGCGCGCTCTGCTGCTGGCAGATGCCGCCGGTCTGAACTTCTGACGTCGGGGCCCCACTCAAAGATTTAGGGATCCGCCCGTCTTATGTTCACCACTACGCCTTGATATCGTAACGGAAAGCGGGAGCGGGCCGCGGAAATGTCGAAGCGTCGGCAATTCGTGCGGCGATTGCTTCGACCCCGGCCATGGCATCAAGGACCTGGTGGCGCAACCCGTTGATGGCGATGCGGTCCTCGACCGGGTGATAGGGGACGCTCGCCGCCATATCCACCACATTCTTGGCCGTTCCCAGACCGGCACGGGCGGAGTCGAGGATGGTCGGTGCCGCGGCCGCGGATGTTCCGCCGCCCGACGACTGCTGTTGCGCCAACTGCTCGGCGACCGCATCGATGGCGCCCACCGAAATGATCGGCAGGCCGGACGCCAAGTCGCGGATGTCCGAGGCCACCGCCGCAGCCTCCATGGCCACTTCCATCGCACGATGGGCGTTGCCGGAACTGGCGGCTTCCGTCGCCAACTCCTGAAGCTGATTGAGCCTGGCCCAGGCGAGGCGCATCTTTCCCGCCGTCTCGGCCTGCTGCTGGTCTTCCTGGGCGCGATCCTGCGGACTGCGCCCGCCACTGCCGCTCTGTGGGTTGAACTGGTCCTGAGGATTGGAGGGTGGCTGAAGAGGAGCCTGGGCGACGGGCATCGGCGGCGGCGGCTCGACCGGAGGCGTCGGAGTAATCTGCTGCCGTGCCGGCTCAAGAGGCAGCGGCGTCTGCTGTACGGGAGTCAGCATTGGTCTTCACCTCGCTTTTTGAAAGCCGCAATTGCACCCTGCGGGCCATGCCGCTTGTTGAAGTATATTTAAACTTCGGCTGGAGAGCCAGTCTGAACGCGCGGCAGGAATTGGGCCAGCATATCGTCCAGCGCTCCGCGCGGCACCGGCTTCGGGAGATAGCCATCCATGCCGGCTTCGCGACACAGCCGCTCCGTCCCCGGCAGGACGTCGCCGGTCAGGGCGACGATCGGTAGCCGCCGCCCCGTTCCGGCCTCCAGGCGGCGGATTGCGGCGGTCAATTCGAAGCCGTCTATTCCCGGCATATGAAAGTCGGTCATCAGCAATCCGTAGCCGCACTGCTGGTAGCGGGCCAGCGCTTCTGCCCCGTTGGCGGCAATGTCCACCTCGTATCCGCGCCGGCTAAGCATGGCCCGGATCACCATCTGGTTGGTCGCGTTGTCCTCGGCGACAAGGATCCGCGCCGGCGCGGCACCGGCCGTGGCGGCCGTCGGCAGCCGAGCACTGCCGGCGGCCTGCCCGGCGGCGGGGGTCTGCCGACGGCTGCGTCCTGCCGCCTTGGCGATGGCGGCCCACAGATCCTGGCGGTGCAGGGGCGTCGGCAGAGTTCCCGCCAAGCGTGCGCGCCGTTCTTCGGTCAGGTTGGCGAGAACCGTTCGGGGCGCCACCAAAAGGGTCGGCGGCGCCTCTCCGGGCAGCGAAGGCTGCGTCGATTCGGTGGCGCCGTGGCGGGCCAGCAGGATGAGCGGCGGGCCGCCGCGGCCATGGCCGCTTGCCGTGGGGGCGGGAATCTCGGCCGGGATGTCCAGCCAAACCGCTTCGGTGATGCCGGCCTGCGCCAGCATGCTGCGCAATGCGTCCCGGCTGGCCCCGGCAAACCCCACCGCGATCACCGGAATGTCGGTGATCGGCTCGGCCGGAACCGGCGGGTCGCGCGTGCCGTCCGGATCGAGTTCGAACGGCAATTCGACCCAGAATGTGGAGCCTTTCCCCTGCACCGAGCTGAGACCCATGCTGCCGCCCATCAACGAGCAGAGTTGCCGGCTGATCGACAAGCCCAGACCTGTCCCCCCATAGCGCCGTCTGATGGACGTGTCTGCCTGGGAAAACGGCTTGAACAGCCTCGACTGCTGCTCCGCGCCGATGCCGATGCCGGTGTCGATCACCTCGAAACGCAGGTCTATGCCGTTCTCGGCCGATCTGGGCAATGTTCGGACCCGCAGGGCGACGCTTCCCCGGTCGGTGAACTTGATGGCGTTGCCGGCCAGATTGAGCAGGATCTGGCGCAAATGGATGGCGTCTCCGTACAGTTGCTCGGGAACCTCCGGGCCTATGTCGACCACCAGGTCCAGCCCCTTTTCCTCGGCTCCGCCAGCCACCAGGTCGGCCACGCCCTCGACAAGTTCGGACAGGCGCAGTTTGGTGGATTCGATGTCGAGCTTGCCCGCCTCGATTTTCGAAAAGTCGAGAATGCCGTTGATCAGCGCCAGCAATGCATCGGCCGACTGGCGCACGATGCCGCACATCTGGCGCTGGTCCGAGGAAAGCGGCGTCTGCTCCAACATCTCGGCGATGTTGGTGATGCCGTTCATCGGCGTGCGGATCTCGTGGCTCATCATCGCCAGGAATGCGGCCTTCGCCTGTGTGGCGGTTTCGGCCTGGTCGCGGGCCAGGCGCAATTCCTGCATGGTGGTGCGTAGCGTCCGCATGCGCTCGGCGCGGACCAGCACCTCCGACACCAGCTGTTGCGGTTGCACGGGTTTGGTCAGGAAGCCGTCGGCGCCCAGCCGCAATGCCGAGGTCTGCTTTACCTTGTCGGTCTCGGTCGACAGGAAGATGATCGGCAAGCCCATGAATTCGGGAATCTGGCGGATGACCTGGGCCAGTTCCTGGCCGCTACAGCCCGGCATGTAGATGTCCAAAAGGAGCAGATCGGCCGGAAACTCCCGCAAGGCCTCGATTACCGCTGCCGGTTGCGACATGGTGCGGACCAGCATGCCGGCCTCTTCCAGAAGCAATGCGTGGTAGGCGCCAACCTGCGGTTCGTCGTCGACCACGAGCACGCGGAACGGCTCGGGTGCCGCGTCGGATGTCAGCATGGCCAAGCGATCGGCCATGTCGGAGGCCTGTACCGGCTTGGTGAAATAAGCCGCCGCACCTGCCTGGACGGCGCGCAGGCGGGCGTCGAAGTCGTTGCGGCAGGAGAGGAAGATCACCGGCAGCGACACACCGGTTCGCCGCAGTTCGGCGACCAGGTCAAACCCTGCGTCACGGCCTTCGGCGAAGATCGCGTCCATGATCAGGACGTCAGGGGGGCAGGTTTTCATAACCTTCCACAAAGTGGCCGGAGATTCGAAGCTCGACACCTCATAGCCGAAGCTGGCGACCTGAAGACGCAACTGCTCTGTGGGAATGGGGTCGTCGTCGCAAATGTAGACGCGTTTGACGCCCGCCGGCCGTCCCGCTTCAACCGATGCCGCGGGCGAGGCTGCCGATGCGGCAACGGGGGAGAGCGGGACGGGAACCGGATTGGCCTCATTCAGCAGGGACGGCACCACCTTCTCAATCCGGGCCAGATGATCTCCCAGCGTCCGCGTCAGCGCCGCCAGCCACCGGCTGCGGTCCTTCAGCAAGGGAGCCAGCAAGACTTCCGCGGCCGTCGCGTCGTCGCGCAAATCCGTCAGCCCGAAGGTGGCGCTGGCACCTTTGATGTTGTGAAGAAGCAGCCGCAATTCCTCGGCCACTTTCGTCTTGTCCGCACCAGCTTCGAGTTCGCGGAGCAACAGGCCGGCCTTGGCCAGGCGACCAGGCATTTCCGCCAGGAAAGCGGCACGCAGTTGTGCCGCCCTTTTGGCAAAGGGTGGGCTACTCATCGAGGCTTTGCTGCCGGCAAGCGCACGGACGACCTGCCCGTCAATGCTTTGGTTGAGGGTCCCCCTCCAATAGCACTATTCGCGCAATGCCGGCAATGGCGCTGGCCGGGTGCCCATTTGAACGGGCAGCCTTCGCGCCTTCGGAGCGATCGCCGCGTTAGGGCGACTTCTACAATTGTTCGTCGTCGATCGACATTACGCTGCGCGCCCCGTCGGTGGCGGCAGCCAGCAGCCCGGCGGCCTGGGGCAGGATGTTTTCGGCATAGAAGCGGGCGGTCTTCAGCTTTGTCTCATAGAAAGACGCGCCGCTGTCGCCCGCATCGAGCCGGCGACGCGCCGCAACGGCGGCGCGAGCCAGTTGATGGCCGCCCAGGACGGTGCCCAACAGCATCAGCAGCGGTACCGACGCGGCTGCCGGCAGGCGAGGGTCTTCTGCGGCTGCGGTGAGCAGCCAGGACACGGCGCGGGCCGCCGTGTCCGCGCCCTTCTTCAGCGCAGAGCCGATCGCCTGCAACGTCTCCTCGTCCTGCGACGACAGGTCTTCGCCAAGACCGTTGACTTCGTCCAGGGCCTGGCGTGCCGCCTGCCCCTGGTCTCGCAGCAGCTTGCGGTTGACCAGGTCGTTGGCCTGAATGGCGGTGGTACCTTCGTAGATGGTCGTGATGCGGGCATCTCGCAGATGCTGGGCGGCGCCGGTTTCCTCGATGTAGCCCATGCCGCCATGCACCTGAACGCCGAGCGATGCGACCTCGTTGCCGACCTCGGTGCACCAGCCCTTGACGATCGGGTTGAGGAATTCGGCATAACGCATCGCCCGCTCGCGCCGCTCCGGCTGCGGGTCGCCGTGCGCGGCGTCGCGCGCCGCCGCCTCCACATAGGCCAAGGCCCGCATGGCTTCGATCCGCGCCTTCATCGTCATCAGCATGCGGCGGACGTCGGGATGCCCGATGATCGCCGTCTTCTCGGTGCACCCCAGAGGTTTGCCCTGGATGCGTTCCCGGGCGTAGGCGAGCGCCTGCTGGTAGGCGCGCTCGGCAATGGCCAGGCCCTGGAGTCCGACATTGAGGCGGGCATGGTTCATCATCACGAACATGTATTCGAGGCCGCGATTTTCCTCGCCGACCAGATATCCGACGGCGCCGCTCCGGTCGCCGAACGACATCACCGCCGTCGGGCTGGCGTGGATCCCCATTTTGTGTTCCAACGACACGCAATGGACGTCATTGCGGGCACCCAGGCTGCCGTCGGCGTTGAGCAGAATCTTCGGCACGATGAACAGGGAGATGCCCTTGACGCCGGGGGCGCATCGGGAGTGCGGGCGAGGACCAAGTGGATGATGTTTTCCGCCAGGCCGTGTTCGCCATAGGTGATGAAGATCTTCTGGCCGCTGATAAGGTAGTGATCGCCGCTTCTTACCGCCTTGGTGCGGATCGCGCCCAGGTCCGAACCGGCGCCGGCCTCGGTAAGGTTCATCGTGCCGCACCATTGGCCGCTGGCCAGTTTGGGCAGGAAGGCGGCCTTCTGCTCGGCCGAGCCGCATTCCTTGATGGCGTTGTAGGCGCCCTGGCTCAACATGGGGCAGAGGGCGAAGGCCATGTTGGCGGCCTGCCACATCTCGCTGACCGCCACATTGACCACCCCGGGCAGGCCCATGCCGCCATATTGCGGATGGGCTGACAGGCCGATCCAATTGCCGTCGGCCAGCGTACGGTAGGCGGCGTCCCAGCCGTCGGCGGTCAACACTTTCCCGTCCGTCAGCCGGGCGCCTTGCCGGTCGCCGCTGTGGTTGAGCGGTGCCAGCACTTCCGAGGCGATGCGGCCCGCTTCCTCGAGCACGCTGGCGACGAGTTCCCACGACGCCTCCTCGTAGCCGGGCAAGGCGGCGACGTCGTCGATGCCGGCCAACTCGCGCAGCACGAACTCCATGTCGCGGAGGGGGGCGGTATAGGCGGTCATGGTCGGTTGCTCCCTGGACTGTGTTCATGCTGACAGCGAATCAGGCTAGCGGCCCTTTATCGGGGCGGCAATGTCCGGAAAGCTCGCCAGCGGTGGGTCCAAATGCCATTCGATGCTCTTTCAGCCTCTCAGCCCAGCTCCTTGGCCTGGCGGCGCAGCTCGAACTTCTGGATCTTGCCGGTGGAAGTCTTGGGCAAGGGGCCGAACACGATGCTCTTCGGCACCTTGAAATGGGCCAGATGTTCGCGGCAGAAGGCGACCATTTCGTCCTGCGTGGCCGTCGCGCCGGGTTTGAGGACGATGAAGGCGCAAGGCGTCTCGCCCCATTTGGCGTCGGGTCGGGCGACGACAGCGGCTTCCATTACCGCCGGATGCCGGTAGAGCACGTCTTCGACCTCGAGGCTCGAGATGTTCTCGCCGCCGGAAATGATGATGTCCTTCGACCGGTCCTTGATCTCGATATAGCCGTCGGCATGCCAGACCGCCAAGTCGCCGGTATGAAACCAGCCTCCGGCGAACGCCTCGTCGGTGGCCTTGGGATTCTTCAGGTACCCCTTCATCACGTTATTGCCGCGCAGCATGATCTCGCCCATGCTCTCACCGTCCTTGGGCAGCGGCTGCAGGGTCAACGGATCGGCCACCATCAGGCCTTCCAGCATCGGCCCGCGCACGCCTTGCCGGGCTTTGATCCGGGCCTTCTCCTCGATCGGCAAGGCGTCCCATTGGTCATGCCACACGCATTGCACGGTCGGGCCGTAGCATTCGGTCAATCCATAGGTGTGGGTGACCTTGAAACCCATCCGCTCCATTCCTTCGATGATGGCGGCGGGCGGCGCGGCCCCGGCGGTCATCACCTGGACACGGTGGCAGATCCCCTGCTTCATCTCATCGGGGGCGTTGACGATCATGTTGAGGACGATTGGTGCGCCGCAGAAATGCGTCACTTTTTCCTCTTTGATCGACTGCATGATCGGCTCCAGGCGGACCTGGCGGAGGCAGACGCTGGTGCCGGCGGTGACCGCCAAGGTCCACGGGAAGCACCAGCCGTTGCAGTGGAACATCGGCAGCGTCCACAGATAGACCGGCTGGCTGCCCATTTCCCAGGACAGGGCATTGGATACGGCGTTGAGATACGCGCCACGGTGGTGGTAGACGACGCCCTTGGGGTTGCCGGTGGTCCCCGAGGTGTAATTCAGCGCGATGGCCCGCCATTCGCTGTCCGGCATGCTCCAGGCGAAGTCGGGATCCCCCGAGGCCAGGAAGCTTTCGTAATCGGTCTGGCCGATGCGTTCGCCGCCGATGTAATGGGGATCGTCGATGTCGATCACCAGCGGTGGTTTGGCCATGGCGGCGACCGCGGCACTGGCGACTTTCGAGAATTCGCGATCGGTGATCAGCACCTTGGCTTCGCCGTGCTCGAGGATGAATTTCACGGTGAGCGGATCGAGCCGCGTGTTGATGGCGTTGAGCACGGCGCCCAGCATGGGCACGCCGAAATGGGCTTCGAACAGTTCGGGGGTGTTGGTGGCGAGCACGGCAACCGTGTCGCCGATGCCGACACCCCGGCGATCGAGGGCGGAAGCCAGCTGCCGGCAGCGGCGATAGGTCTCGGCCCAGCTGCGCCGGATGGCGCCGTACACCACGGCGATACGATCGGGATAGATGGACGCGGAGCGGTCGAGATAGCTGAGCGGCGTCAGCGGGACGAAATTTGCCGGATTGGCGTCAAGGTTAGTCTCATAGGGATTGCCGGCGCCGATTTGATTCATGTTATTGCTCCTCCCGCTGTTTGCGAATTTTTCTGAACCGAGGTTAATCACTAAGCTAACAGACGAAGCAGATCTTGTCGTATGCAACCTTTGCATAGGGCGGAAGTTTAGGCGGTTTCTTTCTGAGGCGTCCCCATCCCCTATGCCCCAAAAGGCTGTGAGGGTTCATACGGTTCTTGTAAGATATTCGAAGGATACCTTGAAACATATCGCGTAAGACACGTAATGTGTTGTGTCAAAATACAAAGAATGTCCTGAGAATACTAACGCTTCATTCTCTATTTGTGGATTATTTGTATTATTTGAGCTGGGTGCTCGGCCATCATAGACGAGTCTCGCTTGAGAATTTATCTCTGCCATGTTTTGGAGGGCCGAATGTTCCGGCGTTTGCATGCCTATCTGGCCGATAGCGATAGGCGGGCCTGCCGTCCGCCGGTGGCCGTGGCGCTGCAGGGCGGCGGCGCCTACGGCGCCTTCGCCTGGGGTGTGCTCGACCGCCTGCTGGAGGAGAGGGAATTCTATCCGGCAGCGATGAGCGGCGCCAGCGCCGGAGCCGTCAATGCCGTGGTCACGGCCTGGGGGCTGCTGGAGGGCGGGCGCGAAGGGGCAAGATCGGCCCTGCGCCAAGCCTGGACGAGTATCGGCCAGATGGCGCGACTAAGCCCACTAGGCCTGCCGGGCGCCGACTTGCAGTTCGAACTGTTGACCCGGCTGGTGTCGCCGTACCAGTTCAATCCGCTCAACATCAACCCGTTGCGCGATCTCCTCGGGTCGATGATCGATTTTGACCGGCTGCGCCGATCCTGTGAGATGCCGTTGTTCATCTCGGCCACCGATGTCGCCACCGGCGCCCAACGGGTCTTTCGCGAATTTGAACTGAGCCTCGACGCGCTGATGGCTTCCTCCTGCGTTCCCCATATCTATCAGGCCGTCGAGATCGACGGTCGATGCTACTGGGATGGGGGATTCTCGGCCAATCCGCCGATCCTGCCGGCGGTGCTCGAATCGGCATGCCGGTCGCTGCTGGTGGTGAAGCTGACACCGGACGTGGAACCGCACTTGCCAACCACGGCGCCCGACATCTTCGCCCGGCTGAAACGGATGCTGTTCAACGCTCCGCTGCTGCGCGACCTTGATGCGCTTGAGGAAATGCGCCGATTGTTGCGCCGCAGAAGTCTGTTGTCTTTCGACCTGCGTCGTTTACGCGACCTGGTCGTCCGCACTATCGCCATCGATCACGGCTATTTCGTCCCGGCAAACGGCTCGGGCCTCGATCCGCGCCCCGAACTGCTGCTGCGGTTGCACGACTCGGGGCGTGCGGCGGCTGCGGCGTTGATCGGCGGCGCGCCCACGACGACGGTGGCGCTGCCGCTGCCGCGCGACGACTGACTTCAGGGGCGACAGAAGGAGCAAGCGGCGTGGCGCGATCTCGTTGAGTTATGGCCTTGGCATCACAACCATAATCTTGCGCCAATAATATTCACGCCTATGTCACATTTCGGCTTTGCTTCGCTCGCCCAGGCCTGCCGGGCGGCGGCGAGGCGGAGCGATGAATGCGCGAAGCCGGGCTCAGGCCCTGTTCGGCAATGGCCCGGTCATATTCGAAAAAATGCTCGGCCTTTAGTGGCAGGAGGCGGCGATGGCTGTAAAAGACGTCAAGTTCGGCCCCGAGGCGCGGGCTCGGATGCTGCACGGAGTGGATATTCTTGCCAACGCCATCAGGGTTACCCTGGGGCCGAAAGGGCGCAACGTCATCCTCGACAGACCGTTTGGCGCACCGCGCATAACCAAGGACGGGGTAACCGTCGCCAAAGAGATCGAACTTCCGGACAGGTTCGAGAACATGGGGGCGCAGATGGTGCGGGAGGTGGCGACGAAGACCAGCGAACTGGCCGGGGACGGCACCACCACGGCGACCATTCTTGCCCATGCGATCGTCCGCGAGGGGGCCAAGGATGTCGCCGCCGGGATGAATCCGATGGACCTGAAACGCGGCATCGACCTGGGAGTCGAGGCCGTGGTCGCCGAACTTTCCCGTCGGGCGCAAAAGATCTCCGCCGGCGCCGAGATCGCCCAGGTCGCCACCATCTCCGCCAACGGCGATGCCGGGATCGGCGAGATGTTGGCCCGAGCGATGGAAAAGGTCGGCAAGGAAGGCGTCATCGCGGTGGAGGAAGCGAAATCGCTGGAAACCGAGCTTGAGATCGTCGAAGGGATGCAGTTCGATCGCGGCTACCTGTCGCCTTATTTCGTCACCGACAACGAGAAGATGGTGGCCGAGTTGGACGATCCCCTTATCCTGATCTATGACAAGAAGTTGTCCAGTGTGCAGGTCCTGCTGCCGCTGCTGGAAGCCGTCGTCCAGGCCGGCCGTCCGTTGATGGTTATCGCCGAGGACATCGAGGGCGATGCTCTGGCGACGCTGGTGGTCAACAAGCTGCGGGGCGGATTGCGGGTGGTCGCGGTCAAGGCGCCGGGGTTCGGAGACCGCCGCAAGGCCTTGCTGGAGGACATTGCCGTGCTCACTGCCGGGCAACTGGTCAGCGAAGAACTGGGTTTCAAGCTTGAGGCCGTAACCGTCGGCATGCTGGGGCGGGCGAAGACGGTGCGGGTTGACAAGGAATCGACCACTCTCGTCGGCGGGGCTGGGACCAAAGCGGATATTGACGAGCGAATCGCGCGGATCAGGCTGCAGATCGACGAAGCGTCGAGCGACTACGACCGTGAGCAGTTGGAGGAACGTCTGGCCAAGCTGGCCGGCGGGGTGGCGGTCATTCGTGTCGGCGGTTCGACCGAGGTCGAGGTCAAGGAACGTAAGGACCGCGTCGACGACGCCCTGCACGCGACACGAGCGGCGGTGGCGGAAGGCATCCTGCCGGGCGGCGGGGTCGCCCTGCTACGCGCGGCCGCGGCGTTGGATGATGTGGTTCCGTCGGGGCACGACCAGAAGGCCGGCGTCGACATCCTCCGCAAGGTGTTGCAGGCGCCGGCTCGGCAGATCGCGGAGAACGCGGGGCGGGACGGATCGATCGTCGTCGGCACGCTGTTGGACGGTGCCGACTATGACTGGGGATACGACGCGCAGTCCGACACATACCGCAATCTGGTGGCGGCGGGCATCATCGATCCGGCCAAGGTGGTGCGTACTGCCCTGCAGGATGCCGCCTCGGTGGCCGGGTTGATGATCACCACCGAGGCGATGGTGGCGGAGCCGCCGAAGGCAGAGCCGGCGGGGGCCGAACTGGCGCTGTAAAGGCGGTAGCGGCAAAAGCGGAGCCGGCCGCTGCGCTAGGTGAGAATTTGACGGATGGTACCCACGCCATCCGTCAAATTTTCACCACAATTCAATAAGTTGGTGGGCCGCCGGATTACGTCAATCCGGCACCACCTGCCACGAGCCGTCGGGCATGCGGCAAGCGGTGCCGTAGCCCTGCTGGCTGTGACCGGCGATGACGATGTTTTGCTGAAATTGACGGCAGTAATGCCCGCTGGAATCCTGCCCGTCGCGGAGCGGGGTTATGGTGCCGGAGTGCCCGCTTTCGGGGTTGTTCCAGGCGATCGCCTGCCCGAGCGGCGCCGTATAGGCGGTTCGTTCCGCCTTGCTCGCCGCCAGCAGATCAGCACGGTCGAGCGAGGCGCCGACTTCGTGGCCGATCAGCGCTCCCAGCAAAGTGCCGGCGGCGGTCGCAGCAACCTTGCCGGAGCCATGGCCCATTTGGGCGCCGGCCAGCCCGCCCCCGATGGCGCCGAGGACGGTGCCGGCGGTGCTCTTGTCGAGGCCACCGGCCGGGCCGGGTGGTGGAACTGCCGGGGGCGGCAAGGGCGTCGGCGGCGGTCCCGGCATTGCCGGGACCAGCTGCCAGCCGATCGGGCAGCCCGGCAGGCCTGGGTAATAGCCGGGCGGATTGGGGCAATAGTAGTAATATTGGGGTGGGATCAGGGGCGGTGGCGGTGGCGTCACCACGACCAGCGGCGGCTCGGGATAGGGATAGACCGGTGCCGGATAGAAGTACCAGGCGGCGCCGATGACCCACCACCACCCGTCGTGGCCCATGTGCCAGCCATGCACCCAATGGCCGCCATGCCAGTATCGGGGGTAGATGCCGTAGGGCCGGTAGGTGTGGCGCCACCGGTCGTGGGCGAGCGAAGGTTGCGGGACCGCTACCGCAACGATAAGGGCGGCGGCGGCGATACGGAACAGCCTGCGCACCATAGTCGCGCCTCGCTTACCGATTCCGGGTAGAAAAGAATTAACGGCGGTTTCCGCCCCGTCAATCCATTCCCTCCGGAGGAGCCGCCGGCGAGCCTCTTGATTGCGGAGCTCTCCGGTCGGTGTCTTCCGGCGGGTTGCTCAGTTCGGCGATCCCATCATGGCGGGCCCTTGCCTCATGTGACAGGGCCCCATGCCCATGCCCATGCCCATGCCCATCTCCATCCCCATCCCCATCCCCTTGCCCATATGCCAGGGTCCCATCCCGTGCCCAGGGCCAAAGGAGCGATCGAAAACCGCCCGTTGCGCCGGTGTCAGCGCCTGGTAAAGGGCTTCGAGTTCCGGGCGGGTTGCCTGCAGTGTTTGCAGCTTGGCCGCCAACATCTTTTCCATATGGGCTTCGCGCTCGACCGCCGTCGGCCGGGCATTTTCCTTCGGCGTATTCGCCAGGCAGGCCGCGTGCTCTTTACCGGCGGCTTCGTGGATGGCCTGGCGCCACTTGTTGAATGCCGGCCGCTGCGCCTCTGTCAGGTCCAGCATGGCTTCGATATATGCGACATGGGCGGCTTGGCGGGCCTGGTGCTCGTTGCACATCCGCTTGTGGATGGAGGCGAAATCGAAGCGCTGTCCGGCCATCGGCGTGGATGGCGTCCCTTGGTCCGCCGGAGCGGGCTGGGCGGATGCCATCGATGCCCAAAGCAACGGGACGGCAACCAGGGCGGCGAGTCTCATCTTCGACATGGGAACGTCCTTCACTTGTTGTGGCGACATCGTATCCCTCCTGTTTTTCATCCGTATGACCACCGCGGCGGATTTTCGTAACAGACTGTTTCGCTCAATCAGCGGCTTGCTCCGGCAAGAGGTGGCCGAGGCAAAAGATGCGACTCCATTGCTCCGCGTCGGCACCCTGGGGCAACTGATGGCGGTTGCCGCCGAGATTGCCAACGGCTGACGCTATTGCAAGGTTCCCTTTCTCAACCTTGCGAGCCCCTTCCGAGGGGTGGCAGGAGTGCCGGGCCGCATGCGGTGGACAGTGATCGAATCCCCTGCTGTGTTGGCGGGGGGAGGGTTTGAGCGCAGGCGCCAGCGAGGGCACCGCCACGTCCCCAGGACATGTGTCGGAGAAGCAGGTGGCCAGCGGTCCGCCGCAAAAGGGACCCCAGACGCGCAGAAGGCCCGGCCGATTTCGCGGTCGAGCCTTCGGTATGCTCGATCCGGATTTGGCAATCCGGAACTTCAGGCGTTTTCGCCTTACTGACCCTCCGTTTCCGGCTGGTGCGCGGGGCTGTTCCCACGCTCGAGCTTCTAGCATTGGATATTGGGTCTCCGCTTCAGAGGATCAAGCCTCGACCACAACGAAACCCACTGCGATGCCATTTGCGTTGGGGCTTACCCATGTGATCATACCTGCTGGATGGCACTCATCTGCCAGGGACCGACCAAGCGCCGGACGAAGGTCCAAACCTCGGTGGTCCGCTGCGGTGATCGTGGGTCACCTTCCACCAACTGCTCGGTTCCGATCCGCAGGGTATAGTCCAGCGCCGTCCAGGTCATGGTCACCGTGGCGTATTGCACCCGCCCTTCCTGCCAGGTTTCGTTGATGTCGCCCTTGATCAGGCGGACCTGCTCGACATGGTTCTCGACGCCCCGGGCACGGTCCTCGCGCAGTTGCTCACCCAGATAGGCGGCCATTTCCGGCGTCATCAGCCGCGGCAGGGCACCAGCGTCGCCGGCGCTCCAGGCGGCCTGCACCTCGCACAGGATTCCTTCGAAGGCGGTCAGGTCATTCGGCCCCAAGGCAAATTCGGCCGGGTTGGCCGTTGGCGGCGGCGGCGCCATAGGGGACGAGGCGGTCGATGGACGGGGGCGGCGCCAGTAGGATATGGCCGTTTTGGCAAGAACGGCGAGCAAGGCCAGTTGCAGGATCGCCCCCAGCAGACCGGCGGCTCCGCCGCCGAAGAAATGTCCGCCGAACAGGAGCGACATCAGGCCGGCCCCGAACAGTCCACCGAGAAGGCCGCCGACGAAGGGATGGCTTTGCAGGAAGGGTGGCCGGGCCGCGGGCGAAGGCGTAACCACCGGCCGCCGCGGGATGGCCTGGGAGGGCGGCGGAGTGATGCTGCGTTCCATCGGCTTGGCCGCGGTGCCGTTCGGCTGGACGTAGGTACGGCTGCCGCGGCTGCCCAGGCTGCTGCCTTTGCCGGCTTTTGCCTCGGCCAGCAGGGGCGACAGCGTCATGGCGATGACGATGGTGATGAATGTGATGCGGTGGAGGATATTGATCGACATCGGGCCTTTCTATCAAAAAAATTCAACCCATGGTACCAAGACCGAGGCGCGTCGTCGATTTTCCCTGTCGACATCATTCCCTGACGGATCGCCAAGCCCCGTTCAAAGACGCGGTTATTTTTGAACGGAGCCTTGATAGGATTGCCGCGGCCTTGATGGAGCGGCGGCGATGAACTGGAATCCTGATCAATACCTGAAATTTTCCGACCACCGACTGCGCCCGGCCGTCGACCTGTTGAGCCGTATCGAGGCCACGGCGCCACACCTGATCTATGATCTGGGCTGCGGGGCGGGAAACGTCACGCGGCTGTTGCGCGTCCGCTGGCCCAAGGCCCGGATCATCGGTGTGGATGGCTCCTCCGCCATGCTGGACAAAGCTCGCCGCGCCTCGTCGGAGATCGAATGGGTGCAGGCCGACCTGGCCGAATGGGCGCCCGAGGCTCCGGCCGACATCATCTTTTCCAACGCCGCCCTGCATTGGCTCGATGACCATGCGGCGCTGTTCCCGGCCCTGCTGCGCGGCCTTGCGGATGGCGGAACCCTGGCGGTGCAGATGCCGCGCAATCATGGCGCTCCGTCGCATACCGGCATGCTGGAGGCGGCCCGAGGCGGCCCGTGGTTTGCCCGCCTTAAGGAAAGATTGCGGGAGAGCCCGGTGGCTCGGCCGGAATTCTACTGGGATCTGCTGGCTGGCACCGGCGTTCGGCCTGACATATGGGAAACCGAATACCTTCACGCGCTGGAGGGAAGCGACGCGGTTGTCCAATGGACCGCGGGTACCGCTCTGCGGCCGCTGCTCGACGCGCTCGACGAGCCATGGCGGAGTGCCTTCCTCGCCGACTATACCCGCCGCATGGCCGAAGTCTATCCGCGCCGCCGCGACGGCGTCACGCTGTTTCCCTTCCGCCGTCTGTTCATCTTGGCGAAGCGATGACCTTCAGCGGCAAGGCGATCGGCGCCAAGCCTGCCCGTCGCCGCGCACCCGCTCGAGAATTTGGCCGACCCGCGTGTCGATCTTTCCTTCAGGCAGGTCTTTAAGGATGTAATAATTTGTTCCGTGTTGCTTGCATTCGTTCACGACGTCGGTATGCGCAACGGCGGTCATCATCACGATCGTAATATTCTTGTGGAACCGCCTGATGGCCCGCAGCGTGTCGATTCCGTTCATCACCGGCATTTCGATGTCGAGAAAGATGATGTCCGGTGGATTTTTTTGGACGATTTCGACGCATTGGGCCCCGTTCTCGGCTTCCGCGATCGAGCCGAAATCATGTCTGCGCAGGATGTCGATGATGAAGGCGCGGGCGATCTCCGAATCGTCTACGACAAGCGCGGTATGGGCCATGTCCTCCCCCTCCCGCAATGATTGCGGCGGCAACAGGACATCATAAATGGCCGACCTGTGACGGAGAAGGCGCGATTTCCATCCTACTGGCGGAGGAGCGCCACCGCCGAGCGGCGATAACGCGAGTGTGAGGAATGGGGGGTGACTAACACCTACGTTTATTCCGCAACGTTTCTCGCGTATGATCCGGCAATCCTGCTGCGAGGAACGGGTTGGGTATGATGAAGGCAGGCGATGCCGGCAAAGAAAAAAACCGCGACAAATTCTTGGTTATCGCTGTATCCCTGTTGACTGTACTGATCGCTTTTTTGCTGCTATGGAGTAATTACGAGGCTTTGAGAAAGGAACGTTTCGCGTGGTCCGAAAAGCGGGCCGAGCAGGCGTTGCTGTCGTTTGAAAAATACTCCATAGGGTTATTTGACTATTCCGATACCTATCTTCGCTCCATCCGCCATCTTTATCTGGAATACGGGAGTGTAGACCGTCTGCGCGAGCATTTGTCGGACGTGAAGGCACCCCATTCCGAATCGTTTTCCAATTTGCTGGGCATAACCGACGCCGACGGCAACGCCCTGTTCCGCTCGGATGCTCCCGGCGTGCCGAAGGTCAATCTGGCGGACCGCGACTACTTCACCCGGTTGCGCAACCAGGCCGAGGACGACCTGGTGATCGACGCCACCCGCCGTGGCCGGATCACCGGTCGGATGCAATACCGGTTCGTCCGCCCCATCCTTCGCGACGGGCGCTTCGACGGGGTGATTCTGCTGACCCTGGTGCCCGAACATATCAGCGAGTTCTACCGCGATATGGCGCTCGGACCGCACAGCGAAGCGATGATGCTGAGCCCGGGTCTGCGGCTCATCGCCCGTCATCCGGCACCGGCTCCGGGGGACTATGACCGAGTCATTCCCGGCCTGAAGATGTGGGGTGACCTGGACACCCACCCCAGCGGCCGGGTCCGCATGGCCAGCCCCTTCGACGGCGTCACCCGTACCTATTTCTACAAGCGGCTGGCCGATTATCCGGTGGTCATCGTCATGGGCATCTCGGACGAAGACGTGCTGAGCGGGCTGGCCGAGGCCCGCGCACATATGATGTGGCTGGCGGCGACGTTCATGCTGTCGGGAATCGTCATCTGTTTGCTGGTGCTGCGCCTGCTCGGGCACCTCGACGAACGCAAGGCCGCCGAGGAGACGATGCGGCGTTTGTCGCGGCTGCTCCATATGCAGAGCGAAGGCAACCAGGCGGTGGTCCGTGCCGGCGACGAAACCGAGTTGTTCAGCAAGACCTGCGACATCGTCGTTGGTTGCGGCGGTTTCCGCATTGCCTGGATCGGCATGGCCGAACAGGACAAGGAACGGTCGGTGAGGCCGGTGGCGGTGGCCGGGCCGGAAGCCGCCTTTGTCGAGAACGTGAAGGTCTCCTGGGGCGAGGCGTCGCGGAGTCAGGGCATCTCGGGCAGGGCGATCCGCCAGGGGGGGCCGGAAATCTGTCGGGACTTCAGGCGCGATCCCCAACTGGCGCAGTGGCGCGACCTGGCTGAAAAATACGGCCTTCGCTCGGGGATTGCGCTGCCGCTCAAGGACGACGCCGAAATCCTCGGCGCGCTCACCATCTATTCCGCCGATCCCGACGCCTTCGGCCCGGAAGAGGCCAAGCTGCTGGTGGAACTGGCAGAAGATGTATCTTACGGCATCACTGCGCTGCGGACCCGCCGCCGGCATCAGGAGGTGGAACATGCCTTGTTCCAGGTGCAGAAGATGGAGTGCCTGGGCCACCTCACCGGAGGTATTGCCCACGATTTCAACAACCTGCTGCAGGTGATCCTATCCAATCTCGACCTGTCGCTGCGCAGCCTGTCCGGCGGCCATGCCGCCGCCTATCTGCAGAATGCCGTCGGTGGCGCCCAGCAGGGAGCCAGGTTGACCAGCCAGTTGCTTGCCTTCGCGCGGCGACAGCCGCTTTGCCCCGAACCGCTGCGCATCGATCGTCTGGTCGGCGAAATGACCAGCATGCTACGTCGTACCATCGGCGAGCATATCGATATCGAAATGGTGAGCAGCGGTGGTTTGTGGACCGCCCTGGTCGATCGCAACCAGTTGCAGAACGCCATCCTCAACCTGGCCATCAACGCCCGCGATGCCATGCCGGGCGGTGGCCGGCTGACCATCGAACTCGACAATGCCCTTCTCGACGCAGCCTATGTTGCTGCCCATCGCGACGTAAAGGCCGGCTACTACGTGGCGCTGGCGGTGACTGATACCGGCGTCGGCATGTCGCCGGAAGTGCTCGACCAGGCCTTCGAGCCGTTCTTCACCACCAAGCCCGAGGGGGCCGGAACCGGCCTCGGGCTGTCGATGGTGTATGGTTTCGTCAAGCAGTCGGGCGGGCACGTCAAGATCTACAGCGAGATCGGGCATGGGACTACGATCCGGCTCTACCTGCCGCGTACCGAAGAAAGCGAGGTGGAGCAAGAGGCTGAGGCCGAGCGGATGCCGCATGGCGAGGATGAGATCGTCTTGGTCGCCGAGGACGACGACGCCGTTCGCGCATCGGTGGTGGCGCAACTGACCGACTTGGGTTACACGGTGCTGGAAGCAAGGAACGGCGAGGCCGCGCTGGCGGTCCTGGCTGCCGGCGAACGGGTCGACCTGCTGTTCACCGACGTGGTCATGCGCGGCGCGATCAACGGCCGCCTGCTGGCCGAACGGGTCCGCCAGCTGTTGCCTGACCTGCCCATTCTGTTCACTTCGGGCTACCCGGAAAACGCCATCCTGCGCAACGGCCGGCTGGAGGAGGGAGTGGTTCTGCTCAGCAAGCCCTACCGGCAGGCCCGGCTGGCCGAAGCCATCCATGAGATGCTGCATCCGCGGGAGGCGGCGCCGGGTGGCGCACCGGCTGAGCCGGTACCCGCCGCGGGCGAGGATGCCCTCGGCCGCATGCTGCTGGTGGAGGACGAGCCGCTGGTCCGCGACGTCATGACGGAAACGCTGGAGTGCCTGGGTTGCCAAGTGGTGGCGGTCGCCAGGCCGAGCGAGGCGCTGCGCCTTCTGGAAAGTGATCCGCAGATCGGCACCCTGATCAGCGATTTCAGCCTGCCCGAGATGAACGGCGTATCCTTGGCGCGCCAAGCCTTGGCCGGGCGGCCGGATCTGGCGGTGGTAATCGCCACGGGGCAAGTCGTCGAGGCCAAGGATCTTCCTGACCCTTCCGTGGTCGTTTTGCTCAAGCCGTTCCAGCCGCAGAGCCTTTATGCCGCGATCCAGAAAGCGCAGGCGGCAAAGGCAGCCCAGGAGGCCGAGGCGCAGGGCTGACGCGGGATCCTCCGTCACTCTTCGGCGGTATCTCGGGTCATCGCCTTGAGTAATACGTAGACTGCGCGGCGCACAGGCTCTGGAGCGTCGTAGTAATAACGTATCAACTCCAAGGATTCTCGCCGCGTACTGTAGTCATCTTCAGTATGGGAGAAGGGAGCCGCTTCGGCAGGGGAGGCCATGTCATCGAAGAAAAAGCTGACCGGCACATTCAGCGCATTGGAGATGCGATAGAGTACCGATGCGGATATCCGATTCGCGCCACGTTCGTATTTTTGGACTTGCTGGAACGTCAGGCCGATCGCTTCACCGAGCTTTTCCTGGCTCATGCCCATGAGGGTCCGCCGCAGCCGCACCCGCCTGCCGACATGAATATCGATGGGGTCCGGACCCTCGATACTGGTCGCGCGGCGCTTTCGGCGCGGCGATTTGGCCTGTGGCGTGGGGCCGGAATCTACGGTTTTGAAGCGGCGCATCATAATCCCCATAGTATTGTATGGGCAGAATTGAGCACGGCATTTGATGCGTGTCAAGATGACAAAAAAACAAGTAAGTAACTAGGATTTATGTTTAAGAATATATTAGTGTGAATTAAGTCATAACTTATCATGTTATTGATAGTGGACGCTTTGTGAAGAAAACTATGTTCAGTCAACGCTCCATTCAATCGAGTCTGGAAAATTTCTGCGGCCCCTCTGGCGAATCAGCTGGAGCCGAACCACGGGGAACTGGCGAACATGGTTCCCAGCCCATCATAGGCCGCGCGAACCGACGGCAGGCGTAGGGTGTCGGGATGGGAAGAAATCCACATCTCGACGTCGATTGGCGGCAATCCGCTGTCGACAACGGCCATCGAAGGATCAAGACATTCCGAAAAATCCGGCAGTAGCGTCAGCCCCATGCCGGCCAATGCCGCCCGATGGAGGCCCGAGCTTGTCGGTGAAGTCAGCACCGGACCGCCGCCATGGTGGACCAATTCGGTCCAGTTGCCGAAGGCGGGGTTGGCTTCATACACCGAATGCTGCATGAGGGGGCGCCGCTGCAGCGTTCGAACGGAATCGGGCATGCCATGGGCCTTGGCGTAGCTGCGGCTACCGAGCACGGCAAATCGCATGCGCCCGATGCGGCGGACATGGTAGTCGGCGCCGCATGGCACCGGAGCGCTGGGCTTGACCAGCAGAATGCTGATGTCAGCAGGCATTCCGAGAGGTCTCACGTCCAGGCGGGGGATCGCGCAAGGTTCGATGCCAAGTGCCGCGACCGCCGAGGGCGCGGCCAGCGCCGGGCCGATCACATAGGTGGCGAGACCTTCCGGGCAGGACAGGGTGACGGGAGATTGGACGGCGGCGCCGCTTCGCAGCAGGCGGCGGAAACTGTCGATCGCCTCGGATGCGGTTTCGGCAGCCTCGAGCAGGCATTTGCCGAATTCGGTAAGGTCGGCTCCACTGGTTCTCCGGCGGACGAGCGGTGCGCCGGCCTGATGTTCGAGATTGGCGATGCGGCGGCTGACCGTCGCCTTGTCGATGCCCAGTTCCGATGCCGCGCGAGCAAAGGATCCCTGGTGCGCGACAGTGAGCAGCAGCAAGGCGTCATTCCAATCGGCGTGGGACTGGCGTTGCATTCGCGCACCCCCCCAGAGTGATTGAGCTGCATACCACTGTATGCCCACTCGCCATAGAAATATCCAGGTACAAGTTGGGAGAACCCGGATGGATGGGGGAATTTCCGTCGAGAATCGATCCGTTCTGGCCGGACAAGCGCCAGTGGAACGCATCTGCGGAAACGATAACGCGGTAAGAGTCGGCTTGGTCTCGGACCAGCGGGACTATGCCGCCGCCATGGCGGTGCGCGCTCTGGTCTGGCTGTCCGAGCCAGGGGCCAAATACGCGACCCAGTTCGACGAAAACGACTACAACTCCAGTCACGTTCTGCTTTGGGTCGGAGACGAGCCCGTGGGAACTGTCCGCATCCGGTGGTTCAGCGAGTTCGCCCGCTTCGAAAGAATGGCTATTCGCCAGGGGTATCGCAGCTTCCGCATCTTCCGCCAATTGGTTGGGTTCGCTATGGACCTTTGCGCGGCCAAAGGCTTTAAGACGGTGATCGGCGTGGCGCGACCGCCCGGCGACAAGTTCTGGAAGCGCTATGGCGGCGAAACCCTCGGCGAGCCGATGATTTATAACGGCATGGTCACCGTCCCCATGCTCTATCGGATCAGGCGCGCCGCCAATGCGGCGATAGCCGCCGGGCCCGATGGCGTCGGCGACCCTTTATTCGAGGCCGCCATTCTTGCCGGCGAAGCCAGGCTGGTGCAGTGATGAGGCGGGTAGGGGGCCGCTTCAGCCGCAACGTCGTCCTGGCCTCCGGCCAGCGCACCTCGGTTCGCCTGGAGCGCGTGCTGTGGGCCGGATATGAGGAAATCTGCCGCCTGGTGGGGTTGAACCGCCATGAGCTGGTGCGGCGGATCGACGGTCGTCGTCCGGCCGAGCTCGGCCTGACCGGGGCGATCCGAGTTTTCCTGATGTCCTATTATCGGGCTCGCTCACGCCTCAGCGCGGGATCCCCGAACCTGCAACTGGCTGCCGCCCTCGATGCTTTGTCCGAGGTCGGCGCGAATACCGAGTCCAAAAACAAAGGCTAGTGCACTGAGATCGATGATTGGCAGAGGGCGAACAATGACAACAGACGATGCTTTTCCCGCAACTCTTTTGCGGATCGAGAGAGGCGAAAGACTTCTCGAAGTAGTTGGCCACCTGTGGTCGCTCGCCAAAAATCTCGGCATGGTTGACACCGCCGTGGTGTTGGATCTGGCCATGACGGCGATCGACGTCGACCTCGATCGCTGGCGTCAGGGCTAGGCCGCCAGGGGCAAGAGGAGGGGCTGTCGCTAATTCATTGAAATCTCCGCCCCGGGGAATGGTGGGCGCTGCAGGGATTGAACCTGCGACCCCATCCGTGTGAAGGATGTGCTCTCCCGCTGAGCTAAGCGCCCATTCCCGGCGAAGGGCGGTTTTATACGGGGCGGGCTGCCGCCTGTCAAGCGTGTGCGCGGATCGCCAGATCGAGAAGGGAGATGCCGATCTCGATGACGATCAGGATGACGATGTACCACTCCACCCGGATGCTACGCCGGTTCTGCATCAGGTCGAGCAAGGTTTCGCTGGTCCGTGCGATCAGATCCAGCTTGCGGTCGAGGACGCGGCTTCGCTCGCGCAACTCGTATTCGTCCTCCAGCCGGAGGTAGAACCGCTCCAGCACCGGGTTGTCCCACAGCACCTCCGGCTTTTCCAGTACTTCCACGCGTCCCACCATGCGTTGCTGGGTCAACAGTACGCCGCCGATCTGCTGCAGCAATTCCTTGCCCTGCGTGCCGAAGTCACCATGACGCTGCAGTGTCGCGGCCAGCGGCTCGATTCGGTCGAACACCGAGGCGACCCGGCTTTCGTAATGATCGAGCACGGCGTTCTTGCCCAGGATGTCGGCGACCAACTGCAGGCGCTCCGGCGTCGGCTCGGCCAGTACGATGGCGCCCGAGCGCTCCACCCGGTCCTCGCCCCCGGGCTGCAGGTAGAGGCGCATCTCCTCCACCTCGTAGCGGCCGACGGGGTCGGCCACCAGGCGCTTCAGCGAGGCGAGGAAGCTGTCCTCCTCCATCGGGTCCAAGTCGAACAGGACGACCACGCCATAGCGGAACAGCACCGCGCGGCCATGGCGACCGGCTCGGATGGTCAGTGGTGAAACCGCCAGCACCGACCCCTGTTCCAGATTCCGGGTGTCGATCCGTTCGCCCACCAGCATCGCGCGCACCGTCATGAACTCGGCGGGCAGGGTCAGCGGCGGGTTCTCGGCGATGGTCAAGATGTCCTCGGCAAGTCAAATCGACCGAGCGCCATGGTAGCATCGAACGCGGCGCCTGCCACGGGCGGCATGTGGACTCCGCGCTGCAACTTTTCGCAACAAAGATTGAGTGGCCTGCCCGGTAGGTTTGTGGCACTTTCCGGCATCCCTAGCAATCGCGTCAGACCGGAATGATCGAACAGAAGATAGCCGTCATCGTCCTCGCCGCCGGCATGGGAACGCGCATGAAGTCGGCGCTGCCCAAAGTGATGCATCCCCTGGCCGGGCGGCCGATGATCAATCACCTGCTGGACACCGTCCAGGCTCTTGCGCCGGAACGGGTGACCGTGGTCGTCGGCCCGGGCATGGACCAGGTGGCGCGGGCGGTGGCGCCGCATCGGGCCGTCGTGCAGACCGAGCGCCTGGGCACCGGTCATGCGGTGGCCCAAGCCGAGGATGGATTGGCCGGCTTCGACGGCACCGTGCTGGTGCTCTATGGCGACACCCCGCTGATCACCCTGCCGACGCTGCAGGCCATGCTGGAATGCCGGCGGCAGCCGGCGCGGCCGGCGGTGGTGGTGCTGGGTTTCCGTCCGGCCGACCCCGGCGAATACGGCCGTCTGGTGATCGGGCCCGACGGCTTGTCGGCCATTGTCGAGCACAAGGACGCGACGCCCGAGCAACGGGCCATTACCCTGTGCAATTCCGGTGTCATGGCGGTCGATGGGGCGCGGCTGTTCGATCTGCTCGGCCGTCTGGACAACCGCAACGCCAAGGGCGAGTACTACCTTACCGACATCGTGGCGCTGGCTCGTGCCGATGGCGCCGCCTGCGGATATGTCGAAGGGCAACCCGAGGAGTTGCTGGGAATCAACTCGCGGGCCGAGTTGGCCGCGGCCGAGGCCCTGGTGCAGGGCCGCCTGCGAGTCGCGGCGATGGCGGGCGGGGCGACGCTGACCGATCCCTCCAGCGTCTATTTCTCGTGGGACACCCGGCTGGGCCGCGATGTCACGATCGCTCCCCAGGTGTTTTTCGGTCCCGGTGTGACGATTGGTGACGGTGTGGAGATACGGCCATTCTGTCATCTCGACGGCGTATCGGTGGCCGAAGGCGCGACCGTCGGGCCATTTGCCCGGCTGCGTCCCGGCGCCAAGATCGGCCAGGATGCCCATATCGGCAACTTCGTCGAGGTCAAGAACGCGGTGGTCGAGGCCGGCGCCAAGATCAACCACCTGACCTATGTGGGGGACGCCCGCATCGGTGCCGCGGCGAACATCGGCGCCGGCACCATCACCTGCAACTACGACGGGTTCGACAAATCATTCACCGATATCGGCGCCGGCGCCTTCATCGGCTCCAACACTTCGCTGGTGGCGCCGGTGAAAGTCGGCGAGGGGGCAATGATCGGTGCCGGCTCGGTGATCACCAAGGAGGTGGCTCCCGGCGCCCTGGCGGTTGCCCGCGGCTCGCAGATGGAGCTGGCCGGCTGGGCCGAACGGTTCCGCGCCCGCAAACGGACGGAACGGGCGGCGAAGAACAAGAAGAAGGAGTAGGCTGGAAGCCATGTGCGGCATTGTCGGCATCATCGGCCAAGCCCCGGCCGCGCCTCTCTTGGTCGAAGGCCTGCGGCGGCTGGAATATCGCGGTTACGACTCGGCAGGCATCGCCACCCTGGTGGACGGCCGCATCGAGCGCCGCCGAGCTCGGGGCAAGCTGGTCAATCTCGAGACTCTGCTGGCCGAGCAGCCGGTCACCGGGACCATCGGCATCGGCCATACCCGCTGGGCCACCCACGGTGTGCCCAACGAGATCAACGCCCATCCCCATGCTACGGACTTCGCCGCCGTGGTGCATAACGGCATCATCGAGAATTTTCTCGAGCTGCGGGCCGAGCTGACCGCCGCCGGGCGGGTGTTCGAGAGCGAAACCGACACCGAGGCGGTGGTCCAACTTCTCAGCCATTACCTGGCGGCCGGCGACGACCCGGTGGAAGCCACCGCCAAGACCCTCAAGCGTATCGAAGGGGCCTTCGCCCTGGGCATCATCTTCGCCGGCCGGCCCGACCTGATGATCGCCGCCCGCCAGGGCAGCCCCCTGGCCATCGGCTATGGCCAAGGCGAGATGTACCTGGGCTCTGACGCCCTGGCCCTGGCGCCGCTCACCCAGAAGATCGCCTATCTGAGCGACGGCGACTGGGCCGTATTGTCGGCCGAGGACGCCACCATCTTCGATCGCGACGGCCGGCGGGTGAGCCGCGAGGTCAGGCAGACGGCGCTGTCGGGGGCGCTGATCGGCAAAGGCGAACATCGCCACTTCATGCACAAGGAAATCTACGAGCAGCCGCAGGTCATCGGCGACACGCTCAACACCATGCTCAATCCGACCAGCCGCACCATCACGCTGGCGGCCATTCCCTTTCCGCTCGAGGCGGTGGAGCGGGTAACCATCATCGCCTGCGGCACCTCCTACTATGCCGCCATGGTGGCAAAATACTGGATCGAACAGTTGGCCCGCATTCCGGTCGAAGTGGATATCGCCTCGGAGTTCCGCTACCGCGCCCCGGCCATGCCGGCAGGCGGCGTGGCGCTGTTCATCTCGCAGTCGGGCGAGACGGCCGATACCCTGGCGGCGCTGCGCTATTGCCGCAGCCAGGGGCAGCATATCCTGTCGCTGGTCAATGTGGTGGAATCGACCATTGCCCGCGAATCCGACGCGGTGCTCAACACCGTCGCCGGGCCGGAGATCGGCGTGGCCTCGACCAAGGCCTTCACCACCCAGTTGACCGTGCTGGCCTGTCTGGCGCTGGTGCTGGCCCGTTGTCGCGGCACCATCGACCATCAGGTGGAAGCGCGCCTGTCCCAGGCGCTGGCCGAGGTGCCGGCGCGGGTGGCCGACGTGCTGGCCCATGATGGCCGGCTGCGCCAGATCGCCGAAGACGTTACGGCGGCCCGCGACGTGTTGTATCTGGGGCGCGGCTCGAGCTATCCCATCGCTCTCGAAGGGGCACTGAAGCTCAAGGAGATCAGCTATATCCATGCCGAAGGCTATGCCGCCGGCGAGATGAAGCACGGCCCCATCGCCCTGATCGACGAGAAGGTGCCGGTGATCGTCCTGGCCCCCAGCGACGAACTTTACGATAAGACGGCGTCGAATGTTCAGGAAGTCGTGGCGCGCGGCGGCCGGGTCATCTTCATCTCGGACGGCAAGGGAGTGGAGCGCCTGGGGACCAAGGCGGTGACAGTGGAAATGCCCGAGGTCGACGCCTTCGTCGCACCTATTCTCTATGCCGTTCCCGTGCAACTGCTGGCCTACCATGTGGCGGTAGCCAAGGGCACCGACGTCGACCAGCCGCGTAACTTGGCGAAGAGCGTCACGGTGGAGTAGCCATCGGGCTACGGGATGGGGCGCATGGGGTTTCCGTCGACGAGGGTTCTCTCCGGCCCGAGGGCGCCGCAGATGCCGCGGGCGGTGAGGCGGATTCTACCGGGCTCGTTGGTCGGACGGGCCGTTCTGGCCATGGTGACCGGTCTCACCCTGTTTCATGCGACCACCACCGTCGTCTATACGGTGGACCGGCAGCAGCGGCGGATGGTGACCAGCGAAGCGCTTCTCGGAGAGCGGGCGGGGGTGCTGGCGCGGATCTTCGAGAGCGTGCCGCCGGCGGCTCGCGCCTCGCTGGCCGACGCCATGGCCGGCGACGCGATGCATGCGCGCTGGCATCGCGGTGACGAGCCGGCGGGAGCCCCGATTGCCGACCTTGCGGCGGGCGGCGGAGGAATCGGGCCGATTATCGAAGGTCTGGCGCGGGCACGTCCCGGCGCCATATATCGGATCGGCGGTTTCCAGCCGATCCATGGCGCAGGCGGGTGGGCGCGTCTCGCCTTCCTGCGTTGGCTGTGGGTCGGGCTTCCGGAAGATCGGAGCCTGGCCATCGCCATCAGTCTGAACGACGGTTCCTGGCTCGATCTCAATCTGCGCCTGCCGCCGCCGCTGCCCCTGTGGTCGCCAGGTTTCCTGGTCTCCATCGGCTTCATGGCGGTTGCCGTGATCCTGTTTGCCTTGGGTGCGGCGCGCTGGATCATGGCGCCGCTGGCAACCTTCACCCAGGCGGCGGAAAAGCTGGCACGGGACGTCAAAGCGCCGCCGCTGCCGGTGGACGGCCTTGCCGAAGTGCGCGGTGCGGCGCAAGCGTTCAATGCCATGCAGCAAAGCATTCGGCGCGTCCTCGACGACCGCACGCAGATGATGGCGGCGATCGCTCACGACCTGCGCACACCCATCACCCGGCTGCGCCTGCGCACGGAGATGTTGCCGTCGAGCGCCGTTCAGAAGCGAATTCTGCGCGATCTGAGCGAGATGGAAGCGATGGTCGATGCCTCGCTGCAATTTGTCCGCCAGGATTTTACCGAAGAGCGCAGCGAGCCGATCGACCTTGCGGCTCTGCTGGCGACGGTATGCGATGAAACCGGCGAGACCTTCGGCGATGCCGCATTTGCCTGGTCGGGGAGTGTGACCTATGTCTGCCGCCCCCTGGCGATGAAGCGGGCCTTTTCGAACCTGATCGGCAATGCGGTGAAATATGGTCAGCGGGCGGCCGTGCGGCTGGAAGGCGGCACCTCCGGAGTGGCGGTGTTCATCGACGACGAGGGGCCGGGCATTCCTGCCGAGGAGGCCGAGGCGGTATTTGCTCCGTTTTACCGCATCGAAACGTCGCGCAACCGCAGCACCGGCGGTATCGGTCTTGGCCTGTCAGTGGCCCGCAGTATCGTTCGTGCCCATGGCGGCGAGATCCACCTTTCCAATCGACCGGAGGGGGGGCTGCGGGTGCTGGTGGCCTTGCCGCAGCCGGTCACTGATCGGGCGGCCTGATCGTGGCCGAGAGCGCCCATCTACTTATCGTTGACGATGACCGGCAAATTCGGACGCTGCTGCGCGGTTTTTTGAGACCCGAAGGCTTCAGGGTGACGACGGTGGCGGACGGCCGGTCGATGATGGCGGCCATCGAGCGCTCCGCCATCGACCTGGTGGTTCTCGATGTCATGCTGCCCGGCGAAGACGGCCTCAGCCTCTGCCGGGAGCTGCGCCGAGTGAGCAGGGTACCGGTGATCATGCTGACGGCGCTGGCGTCGGAGGCCGAGCGGGTCGCCGGGCTGGACTTGGGCGCCGATGACTATCTTCCCAAACCGTTCAGCGCCCGCGAACTTCTGGCCCGCATCCGGGCGGTCCTGCGGCGTACGGCCGAGGTGCCTGCCGTTATCGCCGACCCGGAGGAGACGGCGGGTCTGCTCCTGAGCTTCGCCGGTTGGACGGTGGATCTCACGCGGCGGCAATTGCGCTCATCTCAGGGGGTGCGGGTAGACCTCACCGGCGGCGAGTTCGACCTGCTGGTCGCCTTCCTGCACCATCCCGGGCAGGTGCTGACCCGCGACTGGCTGCTCGACCGGTCCCGCGGCCGGATGGCTGGTCCGGCCGACCGGACCATCGACGTGCATGTGGGGCGTCTGCGCCGGAAATTGGGCGACGACCCCAAGTCGCCGCAACTGATCAAGACGGTCCGCGGCGGCGGCTACGTCCTGACCGCAGCGGTCGCCGGAACCATGCCGCCATAATTGGCGATTGCCGCCGGCGTCGTCGATTTTACATTTCTTTACACCACTCCGCCCCCCCATCCATTACCATCGGCCGCCAATCGGCCCGGCCCCGTCTTGCAGGGGCGTCGGGCCCTTCCTGTTCGGCCCCCGTGGCCCACGGTCCTTCGTGTCCCCGGAGATGCGTAGACAGTATGTGGATCGTCAAAGTCGCCCTTCAGCGGCCGTACACCTTCGTCGTGCTGGCCCTTCTGCTGCTGATATTCGGCACGCTCACCATTTTCCGGACGCCGACCGACATTTTTCCCAACATCGGCATCCCGGTGGTCAGCGTCGTGTGGAGCTATGCCGGATTGCCGGCGCAGGACATGGGCAACAACATCGTCGGCAATTTCGAGCGGGCGGTGACCACCACGGTCAACGATGTCGAGCACATCGAGTCCCAGTCGTTGACCGGCATGGGCGTGGTCAAGGTGTTCTTCCAGCCGTCTGCCAAGATCGAAGTGGCGCTCTCGCAGGTGACGGCGATCGCCCAGACCATCCTGAAGCAGTTGCCGCCGGGCGCCACGCCGCCGCTGATCCTCAGCTACAACGCCTCGAGCGTGCCGGTGCTGCAGCTGGCGCTGTCCAGTGGCAAGCTGTCCGAGCAGGAGCTGTTCGACCTCGGTAACACGGTGATCCGGACCCAATTGGCTACCGTACAGGGGGCGGCCCTTCCCTGGCCCTATGGCGGCAAGCAGCGCCAGGTGCAGGTGGATCTCGACCAGCGGGCGTTGCTGGCCAAGGGGCTGTCGCCACTGGACGTCAATGCCGCCATCGGCGCCCAGAACCTGATCCTGCCAGCCGGCACCGAAAAGGTCGGTCCCTACGAATACAATGTCAAACTGAACGCCAGCCCGTCGGTCCTCGATCAGATCAACGACCTTCCGATCAAGTCGGTGCGCGGCACGACCATCTATGTGCGCGACGTCGCCCATGTGCGCGACGGCTATGCGCCGCAGATCAACATCGTGCGCATGGACGGGCATCGTGCCGCCCTGATGACCGTCCAGAAATCGGGCAACGCCTCGACCCTGGACATCGTTCGCCGGGTCAAGGGAGCGCTGCCGTTCATCCGCAGCATGCTGCCCCGTGAATTGACGGTCGAACCGATCGCCGATCAGTCGCTGTTCGTCAGCGCAGCGGTCGCCGGAGTGGTGCGGGAAGGGGTGATCGCCGCGGCGCTGACCGGTCTGATGATCCTGCTGTTCCTGGGCAGCTGGCGCAGCACCTTGATCATCACCATTTCAATCCCCCTGGCCATTCTGGCGTCGATCATCGCCCTGTCGGCGTTGGGCGAAACCATCAACATCATGACCCTGGGCGGGCTGGCTCTGGCGGTCGGTATCCTGGTCGACGACGCCACCGTCACCATCGAAAACATCAACTGGCACCTGGAACGGGGCAAGCCGGTCGAGACCGCCATCCTTGACGGCGCGCAGCAGATCGCGGTGCCGGCCTTCGTTTCGACCTTGTGCATTTGCATCGTCTTCGTGCCCATGTTCTTCCTGACCGGGGTGGCGCGCTATCTGTTCGTGCCGCTGGGTGAAGCCGTGGTGTTCGCCATGCTGGCGTCCTATGCCCTGTCCCGCACCCTGGTGCCGACCCTGGCCAGGTTCTGGCTGCGGGCTCATCACGCCGAGAACGGTTACGGGGATGCCCCGCGCCATGTCTTTGGGCGGATCCAGGCGGCCTTCGAACGCGGTTTCGAAGACGTTCACCGATATTACCGCGTGCTTCTCGCCATCGCCTTGATCAACCGGAAGAAGTTCGTCGCCGGTACCCTTGCCGCGGTGGGCGCCTCCTTGCTGCTGGTGCCGGAATTGGGGCAGGATTTCTTCCCGACGGTGGACGGCGGCCAGATCAAGCTGCATCTGCGGGCCCATGCGGGGACGCGGATCGAAGAGACCGCTCGACTGTGCGACCAGGTGGACGGATTCATCCGCCGGCAGATTCCCGCCGCCGAAACCGCCAGCCTGGTGGACAACATCGGCCTGCCGGTGAGCGGCATCAACCTGTCCTACAGCAATTCGGCGCCGACCGGTCCGGCCGATGCCGATATCCTCATTTCTCTGAAAGCTGATCACCATCCGACGGCCGACTATATCCGCCGTCTGCGCCGCGAACTGCCCAAGGCATTTCCCGCCGTCGATTTTGCCTTCCTGCCAGCCGATATCGTCACCCAGGTGCTCAATTTCGGTCTTCCCGCACCGATCGACTTGCAGATCGTCGGCCTCAACCTGGCGGCCAACCGCCGATACGCCCTTGAACTGTTCGACAAGCTGCGGCATGTGCCGGGCGTTGTCGATATGCGCATCCAGCAATCCTTCGACTATCCGGAGCTGGATGTCGCGGTCGACCGCACTCGCGCCCAGGAATTGGGCTTCACCCAGCAGAACGTCGCCAACAACCTGTTGATTTCGCTCAGCGGCAGCTTCCAGACCTCTCCCAGCTTCTGGGTCAGCCCGAAGAACGGTGTGGCCTATTCGGTCGTCACGCAGACGCCGCAATACCAGATGAACTCGCTGCAGGCATTGAAGGATCTGCCGATCACCGGGGCAAGCGGCCGCCAGCCGCAGATCCTGGGGGCGTTGGCCCAGATCAGCCGCGGCGCCGGCCCGACTGTGGTGTCCCATTACAACGCCCAGCCGGTGCTCGACATCTTTGCGGCGGTGCAGGATCGCGACCTGGGTGCAGTGGCGGCGGACGTCCATCGTATCCTGCGGCAGGCGGCGGGCGACCTGCCGAGGGGCTCGCGGGTCATTGCGCGCGGCCAGATGCAGACGATGGAGCATTCCTTTGCCGGCCTGTACGGCGGCCTGGCCCTGGCCGTCGTGCTGGTCTATCTGCTGATCGTCGTCAATTTCCAGTCCTGGCTCGACCCCTTCATCATCATCACCGCCCTGCCGGCGGCGTTGGCCGGGATCGTCTGGATGCTGTTCGCCACCCGCACCACGCTGAGCGTGCCGGCGCTGACCGGTGCCATCATGTGCATGGGCGTGGCTACCGCCAACAGCATCCTGGTGGTCAGCTTCGCGCGCGAGCGCATGCGGTTCGGGCGCGATCCGCTGACGGCGGCCCTGGAAGCGGGCTTCACCCGCTTTCGCCCGGTGCTGATGACGGCGCTCGCTATGATCATCGGCATGGTGCCGATGGCTCTGGGCCTGGGCGAGGGAGGCGAGCAGAATGCGCCGCTGGGGCGCGCGGTGATCGGCGGCTTGCTGTTCGCCACCGGCGCAACCCTGTTCTTCGTACCTGCGGTGTTCTGCCTGGTGCACGGCCGCCGGTCGGCGCGTCGCCGCGGAAAGTAGCGGGGAGGCGGAAGTAATCGTGGAGGGACAATGGTGCAGCAAACACCTCGACTGAAGGCCTCACGGCGCCCTCGGCCGGCGGCGCTGCGGCTGGCCGGCCTGGTCGGTGTCGGCACGCTGACGGTGGTCGCCGCCTGGGGCGTGGCCAGCCGCCATCAGGCCGAGGCTGACCTTCGTCAGGCGACCGAGGAGCAGGCGGTCCGTACTGTAGCGACCATGCGGGCGCCCAGCGGCCCGGCAGACGAGGAATTGGTGCTGCCGGGTAGCGTCCAGGCCTATATCGAGGCGCCCATCTACGCGAGAACCAGCGGGTATGTCAGAGCCTGGTATACGGATATCGGTTCGGTGGTGAAGAAGGGGCAGCTTCTGGCCGAGATCGATACGCCCGAGGTAGACGCCCAATTCCATCAGGCCGAGGCCGATTTGGCTACCGCTGAAGCCAACGATCAGCTGGCGCGCAGCACGGCGCGGCGCTGGACGGCGTTGTTCGCCACTAATTCGGTGCCCGCACAGGAGAAGGACGAGAAGGTGGCCGACGCCGCCGCCAAGGACGCCCTGGTCGCCGCCGCCAAGGCCAATCTCGCCCGCCTGCACCAACTTGAGGATTTCAAGCGGGTGGTGGCGCCATTCGACGGAGTGGTTACGGCGCGCCGCACCGATCTTGGCGACCTCATCAATGCCGGCAGCGGCACCGGGCCCGAACTGTTCCGCGTAGCCGACACCTCCCGGCTGCGTGTTTATGTGCAGGTGCCGCAAACCTACGCGCCCACGGTCAAGGTCGGGGGCACCGCCGAATTGCTGTTCGCCGAATATCCCGGACGACGCTTCCCCGCCCGGTTGGTTCGTACCGCCGATGCGCTTGATCCGACGACGCGGACGCTGCTGATCGAGTTGCAGGTGGACAACAGCCGTCGAGACCTGCTGCCCGGCGGCTATACCGAGGTCCATCTCGACTTGCCGCAGCCCAAGTCGACCGTGCGGCTGCCGGTGAATACTCTGCTGTTTCGCGCCGAAGGGCTGCGTGTCGCGACGATTGATGCACGCGGGCACGCCCGCTTGACCGCGGTCACCCTGGGGCGGGATTTTGGCACCCAGGTGGAGGTGGTCGCCGGTATTGCGCCCGGCGAGACGATCATCGTCAATCCGCCCGATTCCTTGAGCGACGGCGAGGCAGTCCATGTTATTGCCGAGCCCCGGGCGAGCGGTGGCAAATGAGGGCGGCGGCCTTGCTCCTGGTGGCGGCGCTTGGCGCCTGTTCACTGGCGCCCGAGTACCGGCGCCCGGAAACGCCGATGCCGCCAGCCTACAAGGAAAGCTCCGGCCAAATCGATCCTCATTGGAAGACCGCCACGCCTGTCGCCGACCTGCCCAAGGGTCCCTGGTGGACCCTATTCGGCGATGCCGAACTCAGCGCTTTGGAAGACCGGGCGACCGCGGCCAACCAGGATCTGCAGGCGGCGGCGGCGCGCTTCGCCCAGGCCCGCGCCGCTGCCGACTATGCCCGCGCCGATTATTTTCCGCAGGTGACGGCGAACGCTTCGGCGCGGCGCGCGCGGCGCTCGCGGACCCTCGCTCCCACATTTCGCCCCTATGTGTATTCAGACCACCTGCTGGCTGCCGATCTGTCGTACGAAGTCGATCTGTGGGGACGCATACGCAATGCCGTCGCGGCGGCCGGCGACCGGGCCGAAGCCAGCGCGGCAGACCTGGCGGCGGTGGATCTGGCGGTGCACGCCGAACTGGCTACCGACTATTTCGCTTTGCGCGGCTACGACACCCAGCAAGCCATCCTTGATCGTACGGTCGCCGCCTATCAGCAGGCCCTCGAAGTTACGGTCAACCGGTACAAAGGCGGTGCAGCGGCGGAAGCCGATGTGGACCAGGCGCAAGCGCAGCTGGAAACCGCCCGGACGCAGGCCGATGACGTCCATTTGAAACGAGCCCAGATGGAACACGCCATCGCCATCCTGGTCGGTGATGTGCCGGCGGACTTTTCCCTGAGGCCGGCTGCGCTGCAAGCGACGCCGCCGGCGGTCGACCCCGGAATTCCGTCCGCCCTGCTCGAGCGGCGGCCCGATATCGCCGGCGCCGAGCGCCAGGTGGCCGCGGCCAACGCCGAAATCGGAGTCGCCCGGGCTGCCTATTATCCGGTTATCGATCTGTCGGCCGTGGCAGGAGTGGAGAGCGCCTACCCCTGGAGATGGCTGCAGGCGCCCAGCCGGACCTGGGGGATCGGGCCGCAGGCGGCGGCCATCTTGTTCGACGGTGGTCGGCTGGACGCGTTGAACGCCGGTGCCCGCGCCGCTTACGACGAGACGGTGGCCAATTATCGCCAGACGGTGCTTGCCGCCTTCGCCGAGGTAGAGGACAGCGTTGCCGCCCTCCGCCAACTGGCGCTCCAGGCACGAACCCAGGACGCTGCGCTGGCGGCGGCGCGGCGCGCCTTGGACCAGGCGAACAAGCGCTATGCCGGCGGGCTGGTGACCTATCTCGAGGTGGTGTCGACCGAGAACGCAGCGCTCGTCGCCGAGCTTTCGGCGGCCGACATCCTGACCCGGCGGATGACCGCCAGCGTACTGCTGGTCAAGGCTTTGGGCGGCGGGTGGACCGCCGCCGACGGTCTTCAACTCGACCATGCCGCCTCCAGGGCGTCCGCCGAAGCACCCATGAACGCCCGATAAACCACCCCTTCAGCCTGCTGTTATGCCGACGTCCTTAAGCTTCCGGCATCGAACAACATGTCGCTGGAGGCTCTCATGCTTCGTTCCCTCGACGTCTTCGCCATTGCCGCCGCCATGCTGTGGCTCGGTCTGGGTGTCGCGCTTCGCGTCGTCTAGCGCACTGACCCAAACTGAAGATTCAGTTTGGGTCAGTGCGTCAGCCTTGGGTTTCGCCCCTCGCCGGGCGGGTGCATCCGCACCGTTGTGGGCTTCGCCCACCCTCCGCAAAGCTCCGGGCCGCCCTGCGGGCGTCGTTTGCCCGCAAGCGGGCGGCACGGCCGCCGCCTCAACGGCGGCTGGTTGGCGGTCTTCCTTGTTCCAGCGCCCATTGCGGGCGCGGCCAAGGAGGCGGACGCGCCCGCCCGGCGAGGGGCTTTGATAGACCTGGCGCAGTGAACCTTTTGAATAAGTCACTGCACTAGCAGGCGCTCCGAGTTTTATTTCTGCAACCCCCGACGTCGACAGCTGCCGGTGTTCGTGCGAGTATCCCAGGTCGATCCCAGCCTCGCCGGCACTCTTGAGCCAATAACGTGTCCGACATCAACAAGATCACCCTCGCGTCGCAGCTACTTGCGCTGTTCGGCCTGTTCGTCGCACTTGCCTTAGGTCTCTTGTCGGCCCTCCTCGCCGGCCTGCTGGTCTTTCATCTGGTGCAGGCCGGCGTGCCTGCGTTGAGAAGCCTGGGCGTGAAGCATAGCGTCAGCAAAATCGTCATCCCCGCCCTGCTGGCCTCGCTGATCGGCCTGTCCATCGCCTTCGGCATCATCCATCTGGTCACTTTCGCCACCAGTGCCTCTGACAGCCCGGCGATGCTGCTGCAAAAAATGGCGGAAGTGATCGAATCGGCGCGTATTCATACGCCGGCCTGGGCGTTGCAGTACCTGCCGGCCGACATGGACGACCTGAAACTGTCGGCGTCGCGCTGGCTGCGCGAACATGCCGGCCAGTTCCAGGCGATGGGGCGTCATGTCGGCGTTTTCCTGTTTCGCACGCTCATAGGAATGGTCATCGGCGGCCTGATCGCCTTCGAGGCCGGGGTCTCGGCACGGGACCGCCGGCCCTTGGCGGATGCACTGGCGGATCGCGCCGCCATCCTCGGCACCGCCTTCCGCGCCGTGGTTTTTTCGCAGATCCGTATTTCGGCCCTGAACACCGCCCTGACCGCGACCTATCTGCTGGTCATCCTCCCCGTGCTCGGTGTCCATCTGCCGCTCGCCAAGACGATGGTCGCCGTCACCTTCCTGGTCGGGTTGCTGCCGATCCTCGGCAATCTGATTTCCAACACCATCATCGTCATCATCAGCTTCAGTGTGGCGCCTGTCGTCGCTGTCGGCTCACTGGGATTTCTGATCCTGATCCACAAGCTGGAATATTTCGTCAACGCGCACATCATCGGCACACAAATCCGCGCGCGGGCGTGGGAGCTGCTGGCCGCAATGTTGGCGATGGAAGCCGCGTTTGGCATTTCGGGGCTTGTCGCGGCACCGATCTATTACGCTTACGTTAAGGCGGAGTTGACGGGGGAGAACCTCATCTGACGGCGACCTGCTCCGGATCGTGCCTCCAATGTTCCCGCCCTCTAACCTGGATTAGAGGCACCGGCCGTACCGCGGGGTAACGTTGATGCGGAGGTGCAGCGATGGCCAGAACGTCGAAACGTGAAGCATCCGCCCCCGACCCGGTGCCGCTTGTCACTCCGTTGGAGAAGATCTGTTACCTGATCGTCAAGGCGCGGGAATTCGATGCAAAGGTTGATGTCATCGAACCCGATCCGGGATCCAATCCGTCCGACGACGATGCGCGCGGCGTCCTCGAAGACTACCCGGACGATCCGACATACCAGGAGTTGGCGGGGGCCCTTGATCTCCTGAACGACGACGAAAGGATCGAGGTGCTGGCCCTGACCTGGGTCGGGCGCGGCGACTTCGATGTCGGCGAATGGGGGGGCGCACTGGAGCAGGCGCGAACGGTCCATAATCGCCGTGAAACCGGATACCTGACGGAGACCCCCCTGCTTGGCGATTACCTGGAGGAGGGGTTGAGCCTCCTCGGTTATTCGTGCGAGGATTTTGACAAGGAGCATCTCTAATGCACTGATACGAGCAGAAGAGTCTTGCAACTGGCAAGCAAAGCGCAAGATATGACCCCTGGCGAGACGAGCAGCCAATTCTTCCGCCTCGCTGCGGCTGTGTTCGAGGTGATCGACGACGGCATCGTGGTGACCGACGCCGAGAACGCCATCATTGCCGTCAACCCAGCCTTCGAGCGGGTGACCGGCTACGCGGCCGGCGAGGTGATCGGGCGCAATCCCCGCATCCTGTCGTCGGGCAGGCACACTCCCGCTTTTTATGCCGAAATGTGGGAAACCCTTTTGACGACGGGCCGGTGGCATGGCGAGGTGTGGAACCGGCGCAAGAGCGGCGAACTTTATGTGCAGCGCCTGACCCTGTCGGTGATCCGCGGCCGGGACGGCCGTATCGTTAATCACGTCGGGGTGTTTAACGATATTACCGAGGCCAAGCAATTGGCGGAGACCGCCAGCTATCGGGCTCACCACGACGTGTTGACGGGATTGCCCAACCGCATCCTGTTCGCCGATCGGTTGACCCAGGCCTTGGCCATGGCATTGCGCGAGAACCGCAGACTCGCCCTCCTGTTTGTCGACCTGGACGGGTTCAAGGAGATCAACGATCAGTTCGGCCATGTGACTGGCGACTGCGTTCTCGAAGCGGTCGCTGCGCGCATGCTGCAGAGCGTGCGCGACAGCGATACGGTCTCGCGTTTCGGCGGCGACGAATTCGTCATCCTGCTGCCCGACATCAGGCAGACTTCGGACGCCCAGGTGGCGGCGGAAAAGGTGCTGATAGCACTGACCGAGCCGATCGATCTCGATTGCGGTCCGGTGACCATCGGCGCCAGCATCGGCATCGCCGTCTTCCCCGCCAACGGCACGACGGCCGAGGCGCTGTTGAGGAATGCCGACGCCGCCATGTACGCGGCCAAACGCGGCGGCAAGAACCGCTACGTCTTCGGGGCGCATTGAGGCAGGCGGCTTAAAAGCCTCCGAGGCTGAACACTGACTGTTCCCGACTGGCGCTCAGGGCATCGACGAGGACAAGGTGATGGTCTCGCCGGCGATCATGAAGGTTCCGCGGCCTTGGTGGTGCAACGTGTGCTTGGCTTCGATCGACGGGCTGATTTGCCCGGCGACGACTTGAAAAATGAAGAGGCCATATTGTGACACCATCTTGGTGTCGACGACCTTGCACTCGAGATTGGCGAAACACTCGTCGATCAGCGGCGCCGCCACCGTTTCTGCGGCCACCGGCGTAAGTCCGAAAGCGCGGAATTTATCCGTGTTGCGCCCCGAACTGTTGCCGCAACCGACCACCTGTCCGGCCAAGTCCTCGGAGGGGATGTTGATGACGCACTCCTTGCTCGCCATCAGCAATTCGAAGGAGAGACTCCCGTCACCGATGACGCAGCCGATGATCGGCGGCTCGAATTCGATCATGGTATGCCAAGATTGGGTCATCACGTTGCGTCGGTGGCGGTGCGCCGTGGTCAGCAAAACGACTGGTCCTGGTTCAATGAGGCGGTAGACGTCGGCCAGGATCAGCGGTTGTTTTTCCATTTCAGGCAATGCCTTTCGCCTCAGCGGAACGTAAACATCCGGCTCAAACTGCCGTGGCCAGCCAGTTGGTGAAGCAGGCCGAGGGTCGGATGAGTGGCGAGATACACCCACATCAGTGAAGCCAGGCTCTCGTGCACTTCCTTGATCGCATGCAGCGGCGCCGACATCGCTCCATTCGGCTCCATGCCGAACGCCATGGCCGAGCCCGTGCCGGCCATGACCAGGGCAAGGGCCAATCCCGCGCCCTGAACGGCAGCGGGAAGCGGCCTTGGCCGATCGTCGGAGGGCAGGCGACCTTGACGCAGTTCCTGGAAGGTGGCTCTCACATCCGCCCACAGGTCCGTCAGGTGGCGCCGCGAGAACCAGGGGAACATGAGGAAGGCTCCTCCGCGGATCAGCGTGCGGGCGGCGATCCACAGCCAGTAAAGGCTGACCACGGCCAGCAGCGAGATGCCCACGTTCTCGTGAAGTTCGAACCATTCGTTGGGGATGCGGCCTGGTTTCGGCGCCACCATCACCAGGCTGCTCAGCATTTGCGTGATGATGCCGAGGACGACCAAAAGATGAAAGAGCCGGGTCAATCGGTCGTACGTCATGAGGCCTCACGGGTGGAATGCAAGTCGGAGAATAGGAATTCTGTCGTTTCTGTGTCTTCCGTCATCAGGATATTCAATTCACTGTGAACGGAGGCTGAACGGCCGTCGGCGGCGAGAGACGGTGTGGAATCATTACCGTCCTTCGAGACGCGGCGCCAAGCGCCGCTCCTCAGGACGAGGCGACATATTGAAATTTTTCGAAGCTCATTCTGAGGAGGCGGTCCGCAAGGTCGGCCGTATCGAAGAAAGGCCACTTCTTTCACGCCCGCAGACGCCCAATGATAATTGGCCGGCTGTATTGCGCTCTGGCGTCCCGTGTATAAATTCATGGCGAGAAACCGGGAGACCGTCTCTCGTGGTCCGCTCTGGGCGTATGGTTGCCCAGCGCCTGGATCAGGCGGCCCAGCAACTGATTGAATCGCACCAGGACTCTGACGGACGGCAGCCATGCCATCCGTCAGAGTCCTGGCGATAGTGCCCAATCGCGAACGGGCGAGGGAGAATTCGAAGGGTGCAATCATCGTTCTTGAAGCCATTGGTCGATTACGGCCCATTGGCCGTGTTTCTTGTCGCCTATGAAACCGGTGGCATGCTGACTGCCACTGCCGCCCTTATGGTGGCGACAGTTGCGGCCATCGCCCTGTCGCTGCTGGTTACCCGAAAGATTCCCTTGGTGGCGCTGGTGACCGCGCTCATCGTCGGGGTCTTCGGCGGATTGACCCTGTGGTTCAAGGACGACACCTTCATCAAGCTGAAGCCGACCATCGTCTACAGCCTGTTCGCCGCGATCCTGGCCGGTGGCCTGGCCACCGGCCAACCACTGCTGAAGCGGTTCATCGGCGACGCCTTGCCGCTGGACGACGTCGGCTGGCGCCGGCTGACCGTCCGCTTCATCGTGTTCTTCCTGGGCATGGCCATGCTCAACGAAGTGGCGCGACGGCTGCTGTCGACCGACCTGTGGGTGTTGTGGAAGGTGCCGGGCAGTATTGGCCTGACTTTCGTCTTCATGCTGGCGCAAATGGGGCTGATCCGGCGCCACCGGCTGGCCGAAGAAACCGGCGAGCCATCGGCCTAGGCTTTACTTTGCGCCCCACAGAGTCTTCATCACCTCCACCGGGAACGGGAAGACGATGGTAGAGGATCGGTCGCCCGCGATGTCGCGCAAAGTGGCCAGATAGCGCAACTGCATTGCACCCGGCTCGGCGGCCAGTTCGCGCGCCGCTTCGACCAGTTTCGCGGCCGCTTGCTGTTCGCCCTCGGCATTGATCACTTTTGCTCGGCGGCTGCGCTCCGCTTCGGCCTGTTGGGCGATGGCGCGGATCATGCTGGGATCGATGTCGACCTGCTTGATCTCGACGACGGTGACCTTGATTCCCCAGGCCTCGGTCTGGCGGTCGAGGATCACCTGGATGTCGGCGTTCAGGCGGTCCCGCTCGGCCAGCATCTCGTCCAACTGGTGCTTGCCCAGGACCGACCGCAGGGTGGTCTGCGCGAGCTGGCTGGTGGCCGCCATGAAATTTTGTACCTGGATTACCGCCCGGTCAGCGTCGACGACGCGGAAGTAGACCACCGCGCTGACCTTCACCGAGACATTATCGCGGGAGATCACATCCTGGCTGGGCACATCGAGGACGATCGTGCGGAGGTCGACCCGCACGAACTGCTGAACCACCGGCAGGATGAGAATCATTCCCGGCCCCTTGACGCCGCTGAACCGGCCCAGGGTAAACACCACGCCTCGCTCGTATTCGCGGAGGATGCGTATGGCATTGGCCAGGAGCAGCGCCACGGGAATCAACGCCGCCACCAAGGGGATCAGTATTTCCATCAGTCAAGCTCCCTTGCTGCCGCGGCGCATTCCGCGCCGTGGCGCCACTTCCAGGATCAGGCCCTTGCGGCCGGTCACTTCGACTACCGCGCCGCGGATCTGCGGTGTCGCCGAATGGGCTTGCCATTCCTCGCCGGCAAGATGAACAAGGCCGCTGTCGCCCGACCAGTGGATCACCGTCGCTTCGGCACCCAGCAGGGCTTCGGCTCCGATCATGTTCCGTCGGCGTCTGGCGGCCACCGCCACGCCGACCATCCACACCATGATCACCAGGCCGCCCGCGGTGCCGCCCAATACAACCCATGAGGGCAAGCTGAATCCCGGCTGCGATGCCCCGAACATCATCGTTGAGCCGACGGCCAAGGCGATGGCACCGCCGACGCCCAGGACTCCGTGCGCGGTGACGAACGGCTCGGCGGCCATCAGCGCCACGCCAAGCAGCAGCAGGCCGACCCCCGCGTAATTGAGAGGCAACAGGTTGAGCGCATAAAGCGCCAGCAGTAGTGAGACGCCGCCGACCGCGCCGGGCAACACATTGCCCGGCACCATCATCTCGAAGACGACGCCGTAGATGCCGACAAGGAGCAGCAGGTAAGCCACTTCCGGGTTGGTGAGGATGGCGAGCAGTCGGCTGTGCCACGGGGGAGGCAAGCGCACGGTGGCCAAGCCGGCGGTCTCCAGGGTCACCGTTCGGCCGGCCACTACCGCTTTGCGTCCGTCGCTCTTCGCCAGCAGGTCCTCGGCGCTGTCGGCAAGGAAGTCGATAACTCGCTCCTTTGCCGCCTCGGTGGCCGTCAGCGTGGCAGCCTCGCGCACCGCGTGTTCCGCCCAGGCGGTATTTCGTCCATGCAGTTCCGCCAGGCCGCGGATATAGGCCGCGGCGTCATTGATGGCCTTGGCCGCATGGACATCCCTTTCGACACCAGCCTTGTCGTTGCCGCCGAGCGCGACCGGCGTTGCCGCGCCGACAGTGGTGCCGGGCGCCATGGCGGCAACGGCGCAGCCGTAAAGGATGAAGGTGCCGGCGCTGGCGGCCCGCGCCCCCGGCGGCGCCACCAGGCACAGCACCGGCAGCGGCGAGGCCAGCACGGCGGTGACGATCTGCCGCATCGACGGCTCCAGCCCGCCGGGCGTGTCGATCTTGACGACCACCGCCGAGGCCGCACTGCGCCGGGCCGTCTCCAGGCCGTGGGTCACATAGTCGGCAGCCGCCGGGCCGATCGCCCCGTCGACTCTCAATTCCAGCGCGGTGCCCTTCGCGGCGACACTGGTTGCACCGGTTGACGCCGTGACCAGGACCAGTCCGAGGAGCAGTCTTCCCAGCCGGACCATCGGGTGCGAACTCCTCGCCTGCCCGCTCAAGGTCTTTCATCATAGCGCGAAATCCAGTCCCCAGACAGAGGCCGCGCAAAGCGCCGCGGCGGTGGGGAGTGCCCGCCGCTCAGGCCAGCCGGAACCGCAGGCTGCCCAGCTTCTCGATGCGGCTTTCCACTTCATCTCCGGCCTTCAGCCAGACCTGCTGGTCCTTCGGTTTGCCGGCGATGACGCCGTGCGGCGTTCCGGTGAAAATTATATCGCCCGGTTCGAGGGTCCAATGTTTGGAAATGTAGGAGACGACCTGATAGCAATCGAAGATGAAATCATCGGTCTTCCAGTCCTGGCGGACCTCTCCGTTGACGAAGGTCTGAAGTCTCAGATTATGCGGATCGCCTACCAGGTCCGCCGAGACGAAATAGGGGCCGATCGGGGCGAAATTGTCCAGCGTCTTGCCGATCAACCATTGGCCGCCGGTCTCCATTTGCAGGTCGCGGGCGGAAAAATCGTGGCCGATGCAGTATCCTGCGATGAATTGCGGGGCGTCCTCCGCCGAGACGTTCCTGGCCGACTTGCCGATGACGATCACCAGTTCGGTCTCGTAATCCATCTTGTAGGCGACGTCCTTTGGCGGCAGCGTAATAGTGCAGCCATGGGCGGCAAGAGAATTGTTATACTTGCTGAACAGCACCGGCTGCTTTGGAATGGGCATGCTCACTTCATGGGCGTGATGCCGGTAGTTCAAGCCGACGCAAACGATTTTTCCCGGGTTGCGCAACAGGCGGCCGTGGGTGATTTCGCTTTCCGGCAGCACCGCGGCGGCTGCCCGGTCCGATGACCGGGCCGCGGCAATCAGCGCGTTCAGGGGGGCGACGCCGCCTTCCTGCAGTAGCTGGTCGAGGGTCAGCGGCGCGGCGAGCCCGAGCAGCGCGGCAGCGCGACGGAGATCGATCACCGAATCTGCGCTCTTGAGGCCCAGGGTCTCGCTGCCGTCCTGGTTGCGGATCGACAGCAAGATGGTGTTGGTCGGCATTTCGAGCGGGGCGCTACTGTTTCCTGACACGGTGCTCTCCCGGGCGGATCATTCGGCGGGCAATTCCACCGGTACCCGAACCATATCCCCGGGCAGCGACCCGGTCCACCAGAGCGGCTTGGTAGGTTGAGAGCATTCGCCGATCGAGGTTGCTTTGGCGCACGAGACCCGCTACCTGAGGGGTGGGAGGCTCGTACCAATGGCTGTCTACGATTATGATCTCTTCACCATCGGCGCCGGCTCCGGCGGCGTCCGGGCCAGCCGATTGGCGGCCGGGCTCGGCGCGCGCGTCGCCATCGCCGAGGAAAGCCGTGTCGGCGGTACCTGCGTGCTGCGGGGCTGCGTGCCGAAGAAGCTGCTGGTCATTGCCAGCCATTTCGCCGAGGACTTTGCTGATGCGCGCGGTTACGGCTGGTCGGTCGGTCCGACCGCCCTCGACTGGCCGGCACTGATCGCCGCCAAGGACAAGGAACTGGATCGGCTGAACGGCCTTTATATTCGGCTGCTGCGGGATGCCGGAGTGGCCCTGGTCGAGGGGCGGGCCAGGCTGGTCGACCCTCACACCGTCGAGGTGGCGGGGCGCCGCTACACCGCCGAGCGTATCCTGGTGGCCACCGGCGGCTGGCCGTTCCTGCCAGACATCCCGGGCATCGGCCTCGCCGTGACCTCCAACGAGGCCCTCGATCTTCCCGACTTGCCCAAACGCGTTGCGGTGGTCGGCGGCGGCTACATCGCCGTCGAGTTCGCCGGCATTTTCGCCGCCCTGGGGGCAGAGGTGACGCAGATCGTCCGCGGTGACACCTTGCTGCGCGGCTTCGACCAGGACATCCGCATCACTCTGGCGGAAGAAATGCGCAAGAAGGGCGTGTCGCTGCTGCGTGAGACCGTGGTGCGCAGCATCGAGCGGTGTGCCGGCGGCAGCCTGTCGCTGCGTATCGGCAAAGGCATGGAGACGGTCGGAGAGGATCTGCAGGCGGACGCGGTCCTTTACGCCACCGGGCGGTTGCCCAATACGAAGGGACTTGGCCTGGCGGAACTGGGGGTGAAGCTGGCGGCCAACGGCGCGGTGGTGGTCGATCGCTGGTCGAAAAGTTCGATCGACAGCATCTACGCGGTGGGGGACGCCACGGACCGCATGAACCTCACGCCCGTCGCCATCGCCGAGGCCCGCTGCCTGGTGGAGACTCTGTTCAACGGCCGGCCGACGGCAATGGATTACGACAACGTTCCATCGGCGGTGTTCAGTCAGCCGCCGGTCGGCACCGTAGGCCTGGCCGAGGCGGCGGCGCGGCAGCGATTCGGCGAGATCGATGTTTATGTCAGCCGCTTTCGGGGGCTCCGCCACACGTTGTCGGGACGCGACGAGCGCACCATGATGAAGCTGGTCGTGAACCGCCGGGACCAACGGGTGGTGGGCTGCCACATGGTCGGGGCGGACGCCCCGGAAATCGTCCAGGGCTTGGCAATCGCTCTCAAATGCGGTGCGACCAAGCAACAATTCGACGCCACCGTGGGGATCCACCCGACGGCGGCGGAAGAGTTCGTTACCATGCGTGACAAGCTTCCCGATCCGGACGCGCCGTGACGGTGATGCCCCTGGAGAGCGAGAGGCCCGCCATGCGCTACGACATGCCCCTGTTTCGGCCGCCGTCCGAGGGCGACAACCTGATCATCCAGGCGACGCTGGGATGCAGCTACAACCACTGCAGCTTCTGCTCGATGTATCGGAGCAAGCAGTACCGCCCCCGGCCGTTGGCCGAGATCTTTGCCGAAATCGACGAGGCATCGGCGGTCTGGCCGGACGCCCACCGGGTGTTCCTCGCCGATGGTGACGCCCTGGTGCTGCCGACCGAACAGTTGGAGGCCATCGCAGGCAGGCTGGCGCAAGCGCTGCCGCGTCTTCAGCGGATTTCCGCCTATGCCACGCCGATCGCGCTGTTGCGCAAGAGTCCGGAAGATCTGGCGCGGCTGAAAGCCAAGCGGCTGTCGCTCATTTACCTTGGCATCGAATCGGGCTCGGCCGAAGTGCTGCGGCGGATCGCCAAGGGAGCCAGTCCGGACGGAATCGCCGAGGCCATCGGCAGGGCGCGCGGTGCCGGCATGAAGATATCGGCCACCGTTATCCTCGGCGTCGGCGGCCGCCGCCTGGCCGAAGACCATGCGACGGCGACGGCGGCCCTGGTCAACCGCGCGCCGCCGCACTACCTGTCGACGCTGCAGTTGATGGTCAGGCCGGAGGCAGCCGACGATTTCCTGGGGCGCTGGGACGGGCGGTTCGACGCCCAGGACGATGTCGGGATCCTGTCGGAACAGCGGATGCTGCTGGATCGGCTGGATCCGGTGGCCCCGGTAATCTTCCGCTCCAACCACGCGTCGAACTGCCTTCCGCTGGCCGGCACCCTCCCCAAGGATCGCCTGCGGCTGCTCGCCGAGGTCGACCGGGCGATTGCTGGCAGCCGGCATTTGCGGCCGGACTGGATGCGCGGATTGTGAGGTCAGCGCACACGGCGCTTGGTCACCGGTGGCGGAGGCTTGGTGTAGTAGTCCGCGTCTTTTGAGGAGCGTTCTTGGCCGAGGCGGTTGAGCAGCATGCCGACGATCAGCGGCGGCCCCAGAATCAACGCCACCTTTTCGGCCCAGATGGCGAAGCTTCGGTGGCCTTTGGCGATGATCACTGCCTCTTTGCAGTCGTAGCGTTGTTGGAAGGTGCCGGAGCAGGACTTCAGGCGCGTTTCCACCTCGGCCGACTTGAAGCCGTACTGGGTGGGGTCGACGTCGATGAATTCCTGGTAGATGGTCAGGGTGATCCACGCCGTGCTGGCGGCGACCGCAATCCATCGGACTACCGTGCGCATGTCCAAGCCCTGCGTGGCCATCATCCCCTTCCCGTCACCGTTGTTCCGAGGTGGAACGAAAATCAAGGCAAAAGTGTAGCATAGGGCGTCACCGGACGGGAGGGGCGACCTGCTTGCCGTCGCGGTGGTGCTGGCATAAATGCTTTCAAGAGCGTATATGCAGGGTTTTCTTTATTGCATCGCACCTAGAGGACTGTAATGGCCGAGACCTGGACCCCGGACAGCTGGCGGATGAAACCCATCCAGCAGGTGCCCGACTATCCTGACGCAGACAAGCTGGCGGCGGTCGAGGCGCAGCTGCGCAACTTTCCGCCATTGGTCTTCGCCGGTGAAGCGCGCCGGCTGAAAGCCCATCTTGCCCAGGCGGCCGAAGGCAAGGCCTTTGTCCTTCAGGGCGGTGATTGCGCGGAAAGCTTCGCCGAATTCCATCCGAACAATATCCGCGATACCTTCCGCGTGCTGCTGCAGATGGCCGTGGTCCTGACGTTTGGCGCTGCCTGCCCGGTGGTCAAAGTGGGGCGCATGGCCGGACAGTTCGCCAAACCGCGCTCGGCGCCGACGGAAACCATCGACGGGGTGACCTTGCCGGCCTATCGCGGCGACATGGTCAACGGCATGGAGTTCACCCCGGAAGCCCGCATCCCGGACCCTGAGCGCCTGGTGCGTGCCTACAACCAGTCGGCGGCGACGCTGAACTTGCTGCGGGCTTTTGCTCAGGGTGGCTACGCCGACCTGCACAAGGTGCACCAATGGAATTTGGGCTTCGTCGCCGGCAACTCGGGCGCCCGCTACGCCGATCTATGCGCCCGGTTGGACGAAGCCCTGGCGTTCATGGAGGCTTGTGGGCTGACTTCGGACACCACCCCGCAGATCCGCGAGACCGATTTCTTCACCTCTCACGAGGCGCTGATCCTGCAGTACGAGCAGGCCCTGACCCGCGTCGATTCGACCACCGGCGACTGGTATGACTGCTCGGCCCATATGCTGTGGGTCGGCGACCGAACCCGGCAGGTGGACGGCGCCCATGTGGAATTCTTGCGCGGGGTGAGCAACCCCATCGGTTGCAAAGCCGGGCCGACGACCGCGCCGGAAGATCTGTTGCGCCTGATCGACATGCTCAACCCGACCAACGAGCCGGGGCGGCTCACCGTCATCACCCGCATGGGGGCAGATCAGGTGGAGGCCAAGCTGCCGCCGCTCCTGCGGGCGGTGAAGCGTGAAGGCCGCTCGGTGGTGTGGCTGTGCGATCCGATGCATGCCAATACGGTAAAAATGGGCGACTACAAGACCCGCTCGTTCGATCGGGTGCTGGCCGAGGTGAAGGGCTTCTTCGCCGCCCATCGGGCGGAAGGGACCAAGTCGGGCGGTGTCCATTTCGAGATGACCGGCCAGGACGTCACCGAATGTATTGGCGGGGCCCAGGCGATCACCGAGGCGCGCCTCGGTGACCGTTACCACACCCACTGCGATCCCCGGCTCAATGCCACCCAGGCGCTGGAACTGGCATTCCTCATCGCCGAAACGCTGAAGGACCTGCGGGCTCGGTTGCGGGGCCTGGCCGTTGCGTCATGAACGAGATGGCCGGTCAGTGCGCTGGGACGGCGGCCGGGCCCGGCGGCGATGACGTCGCGCGCCTGACCGACCACTATTTCCTGCGGACCAAGGCGATCGTCGAACGCTACGGTGATTGCCGGGTCACCTATGCCGTGTTCATGCGGCGGCCAGTGCTGTTCACGCCGCGCCTTGCCGTCCAGTGGCTGGAACGGATCGCCGCCGAGCGCGCCACGCGCTTCGACATCCGCCTCAACTACGAGGAGGGCGCCTGGGTTGGTGCCGGCGAGCCGTTGATGTATGTCGGCGGCTCGCTGTTCCACCTGGTCGACCTCGAGACCATCCTCTTGCAGAAGCTGGGTGCTGCCTGCGTCGCCGCCTACAACGCCTATACCATGTGCGTCGAGCTGCCTCAGGTGGCCTTTCTTGCCATGGATGCGCGTCATTGCGCCGGTGCCGAAATGGCCGAACTGATGGCCTATGCCGCCTCGGTCGGTTCCTGTGCGGCGCGCCGCACGGCCAACGCCAAGGGTTTCGTCGGTAACGCGACGATGGCGACGGCGCATTATTTTGGCCAGGCCGGCGGTCGGGGGACCATGCCGCATGGCTTGATCGGCTATGCCGGGTCGACCGTACGGGCCGCCGAGATGTACCACGAAACCTTTCCCGCCGACGATCTCGCCGTGCTGGTCGACTATTTCGGTCGCGAGGTCACCGACGGCCTGGAGGTCTGCCGCCGATTTCCCGCATTGGCCGAGGAGGGGCGGATCGCGCTGCGCCTGGACACTCACGGCGGCCGTTTCCTCGAAGGGCTCGATCCGCAAGGCTCCTACGCGGTCCTGGAGAGGCATGCCCCGGAATCGATTCGCGGTTACCGGACAGACGCCGAACTGCGTCACCTTGTCGGCACCGGCGTTTCGGCCGCCGCCGTCTGGCACATGCGCGAACGGCTCAATGACGCCGGCTTCAGCAAGGTGCGGCTCGTCGTGTCATCGGGATTCAACCCGGCGAAATGCCGGGTGATGGCCTATGCCAAGGCCCCCATTGACGTGGTCGGCACCGGCTCCTTCCTGCCCGAGAACTGGAGCGAGACCTATGCCACGGCCGATATCGTCGACTACGACGGCGTGCCCAAGGTGAAGCTCGGCCGAGAATTCCTGCTGCGGCACAGCGGACCCGCCAATCGTTGACAGTGCCGGCCCTGCCGCATAGCTTGCGGAAACCATGTCCGACGCCCTTTCCATAGCCCTGGCGCAGATCGATCCCACGGTCGGCGACGTTCCGGGCAATCTACGCCGTATCTTCGATGCGCGCCGGCACGCGGCCGGAGCAGACCTGGTGGTGTTTCCCGAGCTGGCGATGTCCGGCTATCCGCCGGAAGACCTGGTTCTGAAGGAGGCCTTCCTCGACGCCGTTGCCGGGGCCATCGGGACCCTTGCTGCGGCCACGGCCGATGGCGGACCGGCCATGCTGGTGGGAGCTCCGTGGCGGATCGACGGCCGGCGGTATAACGCTGCGTTGCTGCTGGATGGCGGGCGCATCGCAGCGACCGTGTTGAAACATCATCTGCCCAATTACGGGGTGTTCGACGAGGCGCGGGTGTTCGCGGCGGGGCCGCTGCCCGAACCGGTGGACTTCCGCGGCATCCGCCTGGGCATCATGATCTGCGAGGACATGTGGTACACCGACGTGGCGGCCAGCCTGTGCCAGGGTGGTGCCGAGGTGCTGGTGGTGCCCAACGGCTCGCCGTTCGAGACAGACAAGCGCCATGCCCGCATGACCCACGCCATCGCTCGCGCCGCCGAGACCGGCTTGCCGCTCGTTTACCTCAACCAGGTCGGCGGCCAGGACGAACTGGTGTTCGACGGCGCGTCGTTCGTCATCGACGCCAAGGGGCGGCTTACCCAACAGCTTCCGGCATGGCGGGAAACGGTGGAAACCTCCCGCTGGCGGCGGGCTGACGACATGCTTCTGCCGAACCCGGACGTTTTGGCGCGGCCGGTGGAAGGCGTCGAAGGCATCTACCAGGCGATGATGTGGGGCTTGCGCGATTATGTGCGCAAGAACCGCTTCAAGGGCGTGCTGATCGGCCTGTCGGGGGGCATCGACAGTGCCTTGTCGGCGGCGGTGGCGGCCGACGCGCTGGGGCCGGACAAAGTCTGGTGCGTCATGATGCCGTCACCCTATACCTCGACCGAAAGCCTTGAGGACGCGTCAGCGGTGGCGCTACTCAACGGTATTCGCCTCGATAGCGTCGATATCGGGCCGGCCATGGACGCCTTCGGCCGGATGTTGTCGGGGCCGTTTGCCGGAACCGTCCCCGACATTACCGAAGAAAACCTGCAGGCCCGCTCGCGCGGCATCACCCTGATGGCTCTGTCCAACAAGTTCGGCTACATGGTGCTGTCGACCGGCAACAAGTCCGAGATGTCGGTGGGTTACGCGACGCTCTATGGTGACATGTGCGGCGGCTATTCGGTGCTGAAGGACGTGTATAAGACCACTGTCTTCGCCGCCTCTCGCTGGCGCAACGGGCACAAGCCGGAAGGTGGGCTGGGACCGGACGGCCCAGTGATGCCGGAGCGGGTCATTACCAAGCCGCCTTCGGCCGAACTGAAGCCCAATCAGACCGACCAGGATACGCTGCCGCCCTATGATCAGCTCGACGCCATCCTCGAATGTCTGATCGAGCGCGAAATGGGTCCGGCGCAGATTGTCGCCGCGGGGCATGACGCGACGGTGGTGCGCAAGGTGTTCCGTATGCTCGACCGGGCGGAATACAAACGGCGCCAGGCGCCGCCCGGGGTGAAGATCACCAGCAAGGCCTTCGGCCGCGACCGGCGCTATCCCATTGTCAACGGATTTACCGATACCCAATGACCGTCACGGTTCGTTTTGCTCCCAGTCCCACCGGCCGCCTGCATGTGGGCAATGCCCGCATCGCGCTGATCAACTGGCTGTTCGCCAAGCGCCACGGCGGCTATTTCCTGTTGCGCATCGACGACACCGACAGCGAGCGGAGCCGTGCCGAGTACGAAGAGGCGATCCGCCAGGACCTGCGCTGGCTGGGTCTTTCCTGGGATCGCAAGGTCAAGCAGTCGCAGCGCTTGGACCGGTACGCCGCCGCCGCCGAGAAGCTCAAGGTCGACGGCCGGCTGTATCCCTGCTACGAAACGCCCGAAGAGTTGGAGTACAAGCGCAAGCGCCGACTGGCACGCGGCGAGCCGCCGGTCTATGACCGCGCCGCGCTGAAGCTGACGGCGGCCGACCGGCGCAAGCTGGAAGCCGAGGGCCGGCAACCTCATTGGCGGTTCCGGCTGGAGGACGGCGAAGTCCGCTGGGACGACCTGGTACGCGGGCCCTGCCATTACCATGCCGCCCACCTCAGCGATCCGGTCGTGATCCGGGCCGACGGCACGCCGCTCTACACGCTGCCCTCGGTGGTCGATGACGCCGAGCTGTCGATCACCCATGTGATCCGCGGCGAGGACCACGTGACCAATACCGCGGCCCAGATTCAATTGTTCCGCGCCCTGGGCGCCGAGCCGCCGGCCTTCGCCCATCTGTCGCTGCTGACCGACGCGACCGGTCAAGGCCTGTCGAAGCGCCTGGGCAGCCTGTCCCTTGGCGAGCTCAGGGCCGAAGGGATCGACGGCATGGCGGTCAACAGCCTGCTGGCCAAGCTGGGGACATCCGATCCGATCCAGCCGCGCAGCAACCTCGATCAGCTGATCGACGAATTCGACATCGGCAAATTCAGTCGCGCCACGCCGAAGTTCGACGTCGCTGACTTGACCCATCTCAACGCCCGCCTGCTGCATGAAATGCCGTTCATCGAGGCCGAACCACGCCTGAAGCAGATCGGGCTGGACGCCGACGAAGCATTCTGGGTCGCCGTGCGCGCCAACCTCACCGATCTCTCGCAGGCCCGCGACTGGTGGCATATCTGCCGCGAGGCCGTGGCCCCGGTGATCGAGGACGCGGCCTTCGCCCGCCAGGCGGCAGCACTGCTGCCGGCCGAACCTTGGACGACCGATACCTGGAAGGCCTGGACGACGGCGGTGCAGGCCGCCTCCGGTCGCAAGGGGCGGGATTTGTTTCATCCGTTGCGCTTGGCCTTGACCGGTCGGGAGCATGGACCGGAACTGAAGACTCTGCTACCTCTTGTCGGCCGCGCCCGCGCCCAGGCGCGCCTCTGTGGCGAAACTGCCTGACACTGTCATCGTCATCCTGAGGCCGGCGGATCGTCTGGGACCGGCAGACACCTCGGTCCGCTCGGGATGACATCAAGGACGAAGACGATGCCGCTGATCCTCTACAACACGCTGACCCGCCGCAAGGAGCCCTTCGTTCCGCTCGATCCCGATCGCGTCGGCATGTATGTCTGCGGGCCCACCGTCTACGACCGTGCCCATATCGGCAACGCCCGGCCGGTGATTGTCTTCGACGTCCTCTATCGCCTGCTCAAGCGGCTTTATCCCAACGTCGTCTATGTGCGCAACATCACCGACGTCGACGACAAGATCAATGCCCGTGCCAAGGAGAGCGGCGAGCCGATTTCCGCCATCACCGCCCGTACCGCCCAGGCCTTCCACGAGGATATCGGCGCGCTCAACGCCTTGCCTCCGGATGTCGAGCCGCGGGCGACGGCACATATCGGGCAGATGATCGTCATGATCCAGGCCCTGCTGGAGCGCGGCCATGCCTATCAGGCCGAGGGGCATGTGCTGTTCTCGGTCCCGTCCATGTCCGACTATGGCATGCTGTCGCGGCGGACGCAGGACGAACTGATCGCCGGCGCCCGCGTCGAGGTGGCGCCCTACAAGCAGCATCCGGCCGATTTCGTGCTATGGAAACCGTCTTCCCAGGACTTGCCCGGCTGGGATAGCCCGTGGGGCCGCGGTCGCCCGGGCTGGCATATCGAATGCTCGGCCATGAGCAAGGAATATCTGGGGATCACCTTCGACATCCATGGCGGTGGCCAGGATCTGGTCTTCCCCCATCATGAAAACGAGATCGCCCAGAGCGTCTGTGCCCACGGCCAGCCGTTCGCCCGCTATTGGCTCCACAACGGCTATCTGATGGTGGAAGGCGAGAAGATGTCGAAGTCTCTCGGCAACTTCTTCACCGTCCGCGATCTGCTCGATCAGGCGCCGGGCGAAGCCATCCGCCTGTGCATGCTGTCCGCCCACTATCATCAGCCGTTCGACTGGACCGCCGAAGGCCTGAAGCAGGCCCGTGCCGCTGTCGATCGCCTCTACCTGGCGCTGCGCAGCGTCGCCCATATCCAGCCGCAAGGCCGGGACGAGGTTCCCATAGAGGTGCTTGCCGCCCTCAAGGACGATCTCAACACGCCGCTGGCTGTGTCGCATCTGCACGAACTGGCGACCCAGCTCAACAAGGCGGCCACGGACGGCGAGAAGGCCCGATGGAAGGGTGCCCTGCTGGCCGGGGCCGATGTCCTGGGACTTCTGCAGCAGGATGTGGAGGCGTGGTTCCGCTGGACGCCGGCGGGCGGCACGGCCTTGAGCGACGGCCGGATCGACGATCTGGTCCAGCAGCGGATCGCCGCCCGCAAGAGCAAGAATTTCGCCGAGGCCGACCGGATCCGCAAGGAACTGGCCGACAACGGCGTGCTTCTGGAGGACGGCCCGCACGGCACCAGCTGGCGGCGTGGCTAATGCACTGGACCATTCAAATGGTTCCGTGCATTAGCGGCGGTTTTGCCCCTCGCCGGGCGGGACCTTGGGTCCTTTGGCCGCGCCCGGTGAGGGGGCGTTAAAGAGGGGCGGGGGAGGATGAACGTGATCACCGAGGGCGGCCGCCGGCTCGAGTTCGCCGCGGCGCCGTCTACGAGGCGGTATCGGGCGGACATCGATGGCCTGCGCGCCCTGGCGATCATCCCGGTGGTGCTCTACCACTACGGCATTCCCGGCTTCGCCGGGGGATTCGTCGGGGTTGACGTCTTCTTCGTCATTTCCGGCTATCTGATCGCCGGTATCCTTGGCGCAGAAATCCGCGAGGGAAGATTTTCCCTGGCCGGCTTCTACGAACGGCGGGTCCGCCGGATCTTTCCGGCCCTCGCCGTAGTGGCGCTGTCGACGTTTGCCGCCACGCTGTTCCTGCTCCCTCCCGACAAGATGCAAGAGCTGGGAAGCGAATTCATCTGGTCGTCATTCTTTGCCACCAATATCTGGTTCTTCAAGAAATCAAGCGATTATTTTGCCGGTGTGGCGACGTTGAAGCCACTGCTTCATCTGTGGTCTCTGGCCATCGAGGAGCAGTTCTATGTTCTCTTCCCTCTCCTTCTCCGGCTGACGCGGCGGTGCGGGCTGCGGGACCTGGGCGTCGTCTCCGTCCTGTCCGCTCTGTGCCTGATCTCCCTCGCCGTATCCGTGCACGCCAGCATCTTTTCACACCTTGCCGGGTTCTTCCTGCTGCCGTCGCGAGCATGGGAATTGTTGGGCGGCGCTTTGCTGGCACTGTCGCCGCGCCCCCGTCTGTCGGCAATCCAGTCAGGATTGATGGCGTCGGCCGGCATGGTGGCGATCACCGCTGCCATCGTCCTCTTCAACGACCGGACGCCGTTTCCCGGGGCTGCGGCGCTGCTGCCCTGCCTCGGCGCCGTCGCCCTGATCTGGGGTGGAGAGGGCTGGGCGGAGGGCAGGGCGAAGCCAATCGCTACGGCGCTGTTGGCGCGCAAGGAGGCGGTATGGGTCGGCCGCATCTCCTACCCATTGTACCTATGGCATTGGCCACTGTTGGTGCTGGCGCGGTTCGAGCATCTTGGAGAGCCGTTGCTGTCGGTGCGGCTGAGCTTGATGGTCCTGTCGGTGGCGCTGGCGGCGGCCACCGCCGCGCTGATCGAGGGGCCGGTGCGGAGCCGCCGCGTCCTCGCTCGCCGCCGGCCACTGCTGGCGGCCGGCTTGGCCGTGCTGGCGGCGCTGCTGGCGGTCGGGCAGGTGGCCCGGTCGACCCACGGTCTTCCCGGGCGGCTCCCGTTGGCCGAGGCCCAGCGCGAAATCGCTCTGCGGCACCGTGCGGGGCTGGTCCCGTCGGTGTTCTGCACCGGCCCGGCTACGCGGTTCCACGGCGGCTGGAAATGCCGACTGGGCAGTTGGGATGGGGAAGGGAATGCGGATTTCGTCGTCTGGGGCGATTCTCACGCGGGCCATCTCTCCCCGGTGCTTGATGCCATCGCCCATGCTCGCGGCCTGCGTGGAATGTTGTTCTGGTCTCCTGCTTGCCCGCCGCTGATCGATGCCGCGGCGTCCGTTGCTAGACGAGAAGGGGCATGCGGTGAGTTCAACCGGGCGGTCGTCGCGGACTTGAACCGGTCGCCGGCACCGTTGGCGCTGCTGGCGGCGCGCTGGCCCAATGTGGCTGCCATGAACTTCCCCGCGGTCTTCGGTGCCGACCGTGCCCCTTGGCTGTGCGAGGATAATCGTTGCTCCGGCATTTCCGTCGACGACGGTCACCAAGCGTTTTCGGCGGGCCTGGGAAATGTCCTCGCCCTGCTTGGCCGGATGGGCAGCAGGGTGGCGCTGATCCAGGATGCGCCGCAACAGCCGTTTAATGTCGACGACGCGGTCGCCGTCGATGCATTATTGCGCCGCCCGTTTATCATGGGTTTCTCCGCCGACCGCCGGGAAACGGTGCGACGCCAGCAATGGGTGGACGATCTGTTCCGCCAGGCGGCGGCCGACGGGCGAGCCGTCTACATTCGCACCCTCGATCTGTTCTGCGACGCCGACAGTTGCCCGGCGGCCCGCAACGGGCAACCGTTGTACGGCGACGACAGTCACCTGAGTGCGGCGGGGGCGATGCTGCTGCGCCCCGCCCTGGAGCCGCTCTTCGGCGCAGATCGGAAGTAGCGGCCTAGTTTCCCGGTGCCGGCCTTGCAAAAGGAGGTCGCCGCTCCGAGCCGAACCGGGATCGGCCGGGCCAGCCTTGCATTTATTGGATAACTCCTTGTTGTAATTGAATGTTTTTCTTTCATCGCCACTTGCATTGCAAATCGAGGGAGAAAAGCGAATGGCCGATCCGGAATTGGAAAGCTATATCCGCGAGAAACAGGAACAGCGGCGGCGCATGGAGCAGCCGGCCAAGAAGGCCAGCGATCCTCAGCGCGACAAGCCGCGTGATGGCCGGCGACTGGCGGGGCCAAGGCACGATCGCCGTTTCCCTCCAACGCGATCCGAGAAGGGGCAATAGCGTCCGCCAAGAGCATTGGGCCAAGTGCCCAGGCGCCGTTCGGAGAGTATGGCGGCATTTCCGAACAAACGCCAAGGACAGTGCGCCGTTGCGCGGCATGGCGTATCCTCGGAACAGGCGAAGGGCCGCCGGTCAGCGGTGGCTGGGCCTGACGACGGAGGAATGGTCATGCTGGTCGGCGTCCCCAGAGAGATCAAGACACATGAGTACCGCGTCGGCCTGACCCCGGCATCGGTTCGCGAACTGGTGCACCATGGTCATCGGGTCGTGGTGCAGAGCGGCGCCGGCGCGGGAATCGGCGTCGACGATGCCGCCTATGCCGCTGCGGGGGCGGCTGTCGCCGCTTCGGCCGACGAGGTCTTTTCCGCGGCACAGTTGGTGGTCAAGGTCAAGGAGCCGCAGCCGGCCGAAATCGCCCGTCTGCAACGCGGCCAACTGCTGTTCACCTATTTGCATCTGGCCCCCGATCCGAGGCAGGCCAAGGGTTTGATGGATGCCGGCTGCACCGCCATCGCCTACGAAACGGTGACCGACGCTCATGGTGGATTGCCGCTGTTGGCGCCGATGAGCGAGGTGGCTGGCCGCATGTCGATTCAGGCCGGCGCGCGCGGACTGGAAAAGGAGAGCGGCGGTGCGGGCGTGCTGCTGGGGGGTGTCGCCGGAGTGCCGCCCGGCAAGGTGGTAATCCTCGGCGGCGGCGTGGCCGGGACCAACGCCGCGCAGATGGCGCTCGGCATGGGGGCCGAGGTGACCGTCATCGACAAATCGGTGCCGCGGCTGCGGGAGCTTGACCTGCATTTCGGCGGGCGCGCCCGAACCGTCTTCTCGACGGTTGATGCCATCGAGAGCTTTGTCGCCGATGCCGACCTGGTGGTCGGTGCCGTTCTGGTGCCCGGCGGCACCACGCCCAAGCTGATCTCGCGGGCTCTGCTGCAACGCATGCGGCGTGGCTCGGTGGTGGTTGACATCGCCATTGACCAGGGGGGTTGCCTGGAGACCAGCCGGCCGACCACCCATGCCGACCCCACCTTCATGGAAGAAGGCGTCGTGCATTACTGCGTGGCGAACATGCCTGGCGCCGTGGCCCGCACTTCGACCTTCGCGCTCAACAACGCGACGCTGCCATTCGTCCTGGCCTTGGCCGACAACGGCTGGCAGGCGGCATGCCGGGCCGACCCGCATCTGTTGACCGGGCTCAACGTGCATGCCGGACGGATCACGCATCCCGCGGTGGCCGCAGCGCTAAATGAACGGCTTCTGCCGCCCGAAGACGCGCTTCACGCTTGAGTGGCCAGACGTCATAAGGCATTCTCTTCGCCTTTCATCCGGTGGCCGGCAATGAGCGATAAGCGCGTCTACATCTACGACAGCACCCTGCGCGACGGAGCGCAGACCCAGGGCGTGGACTTCAGCTCGGCCGACAAGGTTGCCATCGCCCGGGAACTGGATCGACTGGGCGTCGACTATATCGAAGGGGGCTGGCCGGGGGCCAATCCGACCGACGACGCCTTCTTCTCAGCCCCTCCTCATCTTGGGCGCGCCCGGCTGTCCGCATTCGGCATGACTCGCCGGGCCGGCCGTTCGGCAGCCAACGACCCCGGTCTGCAGGCGGTCCTGGTGCCATCGATCAAAGTGGTCACCCTGGTGGGCAAGACCTGGGATTTCCAGGTGGAGGTGGCTCTGGGCGTCGATCTTGAGGAAAACCTGCGGATGATCGGCGAATCGGTGGGCCATGCGCGAAGCCGGGTCGACGAGGTGATGTTCGACGCCGAGCATTTCTTCGACGGCTTTCGGGCCAATCCCGACTACGCCCTGTCCTGCGTCAGAACCGCCTATGAATCCGGAGCTCGCTGGGTGGTGTTGTGCGATACCAACGGCGGCTCTCTGCCCCATGAGGTCGAAGACGTGGTTGGCCAGGTGTGCAAGGTGGTGCCTGGCAGCCATGTCGGCGTTCATTGCCACAATGATTCCGACAACGCTGTGGCCAATTCCCTGGCGGCGGTCAGGGCTGGCGCGAGGCAGGTGCAGGGTACGCTGAACGGGTTGGGCGAGCGTTGTGGCAACGCCAATCTGATTTCGATAATCCCCAACCTGATGCTGAAGATGGGGTTCGAGACGGGTGTTTCGGCCAACGATCTGACCAAGCTCACCCATATGTCTCGGATGCTGGACGAGCGGCTCAACCGCGCACCGGATCGCAACGCCCCCTATGTCGGCGAATCCGCCTTCGCCCACAAGGGCGGCCTGCATGTTTCAGCCGTGGAGAAGGACCCGCGCTGCTACGAACACGTGGCGCCGGAACTGGTCGGCAACCGCCGGCACATCGTCGTCTCCGACCAGTCGGGAAAATCCAACATCCTGGCCCGCTTCCGCGACATCGGCCTGGATGTCGACCCGTCCGACCCCAAGCTCAATCAGTTGATCGAGGAAGTGAAGGTCAGGGAATTCAACGGCTATGCCTACGACGGTGCCGAGGCCAGTTTCGAACTGCTGGCCCGCCGCGTGCTGGAAGGAGTGCCAGAGTTCTTCCGGCTGACCAGCTTCCGGGTCATCGACGAGCGCCGGTGGAATGCCCGCAACGAACTCATCACCCTGTCGGAAGCGACCATCAAGGCCGAGGTGAACGGCCAGCACCTGATGGCCGTGGCCGAAGGCAACGGCCCGGTCAGCGCGCTGGACGCCGCCCTGCGCAAGGTATTGACGCCGGTCTATCCGCAGGTGGCCGAGTTGCGCCTGGTCGACTACAAGGTGCGCATTCTCAATCCGCAGGCCGGTTCGGGGGCGGCGACCCGGGTGATGATCGAAAGCGCTGACGGTCATGGCGGCGACCGCTGGTCGACGGTCGGCGTTTCCACCAACGTCATCGACGCCTCCTACAACGCGCTGCACGACAGCATCACTTATAAGCTGCTGCGAGACAACGCCGCCGAACGCTGATGACCACTGGAGACGTTTCGCGGGCAACCTACCCAAAGCACCCGGACGCCGCGCGGCCTGGCCCGGCTGTAATCCTGGTGCAGCCCCAGCTGGCCGAGAATGTCGGCACCACGGCACGGGCGATGCTGAATTGCGGGTTGACCGAACTGCGCTTGGTGCGGCCACGGGAGGACTGGTTGTCCGAGCGGGCAATTCGTGCCTCGGCGGGGGCCGATGCCGTCCTGCAGAAGGCCAGGCAATTCGACACCACCGAAGCGGCTATCGCCGATCTGCACCGGGTCTATGCCACTACGGGGCGCAACCGCTTCATGGTCAAGCCGGTGGTCACTCCACATCAAGCGGCGGTCGAATTGCGCGGTCTCCTGGCCGAGGACCTCGCCTGTGGCGTGTTGTTCGGCCCCGAGCGGACCGGGCTGGAGAACGACGACGTGGCGCTGGCCGACACGGTGGTCACCGTCCCGCTCAATCCCGACTATTGTTCGCTTAATCTGGCCCAGTCGGTGCTCATCATGGCCTACGAATGGTATCAGGCGGGCAATCCCGCCGAGCCGCGGGCGATGACCAAAGGGGCGGCGCCGGTGGCCACCAAGGAGCAACTGCTCGGCTTCTTCCATCACCTGGAGCGCGAGCTCGACGACTGCGGCTTTTTCCGCGTGGAGGAAAAGCGGCCGAGCATGGTGCGCAACATCCGCAACATGTTTGAACGGGCCGATCTGACCTTGCAGGAGGTGCGCACGCTGCACGGCATGGTCCATGAGCTGGTGACGTTCCGCAAGCGCAAGGGAGAGAAGGACGAGCCATGAGTCTCGACGCCATTCGGCCGCCGCAGTTCGACGCGGCCTTCCTGCGGGATTTCGAACAGCTGCTGGTGTGGCGCCGAGACGTTCGGCATTTTCGGCGCGACCCGGTGGACCCGGCGTTGGTCGACCGGCTGATCGCCATGGCCTGTCTTGCCCCTTCGGTGGGGAACTCCCAGCCATGGCGGTTCGTCCGGGTTGTCGATGCCGACCGCCGCGCCACCGTGCGGGCCAATTTCGTCGCCTGCAATGCCGACGCCTTGGCCGATTACGAGGGTGAGCGGGCCAAGCTGTACGCCAGCCTGAAGCTGTCCGGCCTGGATGATGCGCCGGTTCATCTCGCCGTCTTCTGCGACCGTGAAACCCTGGCCGGGCAGGGCCTCGGCCGCAAGACCATGCCGGCGACATTGGATTATTCGGTGGTAGCCGCCATCCATACGTTCTGGCTGGCCGCCCGCTTGCATGGCCTGGGTGTGGGCTGGGTGTCGATCATCGACCCTGAACAGGTGAAGCGCGCCCTCGACGTGCCGACCGCCTGGTCGTTGATCGGCTATTTCTGCGTCGGTCTGCCGGTCGATGACAGCGACGTGCCCGAACTCGTGCGCCTGGGTTGGCAGGATCGGGTGAATCTCGACAAGGTGCTGTTCACGCGATAAAAAAATTCAGCGGTGCCGCCATGAAGCAAAGAACGCTTCGTCGTCCTGCCGCCGCAGCGCCCGCGTAGGGCGGCCCTCCGCGTCGATCATCCCGTGAGCCGCCATCAGCTCGACCATTTTGCCAAAATGTCGGACATTGTGCAGGCTGATCCCGCCTTCCAACCAGTTTTGCTCGAGGAAGGCCGGCAGCGCGGGCTGACCCAATTCGGCCTCCCACAGGATGCCCTGGAGCGAGGCCAGCCCTTCCTCGATGTCGGCGGCGACGCCGAATACCGACTGCACGGCATCGGCTTCAGCCTTGCGCCCAGTCTCCGGTCCGGCGCCCAATCCGAAGTCGAGCACCGTCCGCCGATGGGCCGCGGCCCACTGGTAGTGGCCGATCTCGTGGATGATTACGCTGGGCTCCATCCTGGCGGCGACGGCTTGTCCGTCCCAGGTGAAATAGTCCTTGGGATTGATATCGGCGATGGCCGCGCCGAAGCTGCGGCATAAGGACAGCGCCTGGGCGTGGTGAGCGGCATCGGTGGACAAGGCAAGGAGTTCGCCCTCGGGCAGGAGGGCGGCGATCCGGTTGAACACCATTTGGGCCAGCCGGTTCCCGGCCAGGGCAGCGGTGAAGCCGCCAATCAGGTCCGGCAGCGACGATCGATCGACAGGGGTCAATATCATGCGGGGGAGGACTTAACCCGACCCGGCGGTTCCGTCCAGCGCGTTTTTCCTTTGACTCTCGAGGCCTGCTTTGCATAATCCGCCCCCTACTCCTGAGAATGTGGGCCGGTAGCCAATCCGTTCCCCGCTCCGTGCCGGCGTTTCACCGGCGGCCGGAGACTATCGGGACAACAGCAATGGATAAGGATATCCAATGAGCAAGCGCGTTGAAGCGAAATACAAGATCAATCGCCGCCTCGGCGTCAACCTTTGGGGCCGCAGCAAGAGCCCTCTCAACAAGGGGCACGAGAATCCGCCGGGCCAGCACGGGCAGCGCCGCAAGAAGCCGTCCGACTTCGGCACCCAGTTGATGGCCAAGCAGAAGCTGAAGGGCTATTACGGCAATATCGGCGAGAAACAGTTCCGCAAGCTCTATGACGAGGCCGTGCGCCGCCGCGGCGACACCTCGGAGAACCTGATCGAGCTCCTGGAGCGCCGCCTCGACGCCGTCGTCTATCGCATGAAGTTCGCGCCGACGCCGTTTGCCGCCCGGCAAATCGTCAATCACGGCCATATCCGGGTTAACGGCAAGCGGCTCAACATCGCCTCCTATCAGGTCAAGGACAACGACGTCATCGCGCTCAAGGACAAATCGCGCGACATGGCCCTGGTGCTGGAAGCCGCCCAGTCGCCCGAGCGCGACGTTCCGGACTATCTGAATGTCGATCACAAGGAGATGAAGGGCACGTTCGTCCGCGCTCCGAAGCTGGCCGACGTGCCCTACCCGGTGCAGATGGAACCCAACCTGGTCATCGAATTCTATTCGCGCTGATCAACGCTGTATGGCGGAAACGAAAAGAGCCCGGCGGGAATACCGCCGGGCTCTTTTGCAGTCAGCAGCTCTTGGCAGTTAGGACAAAAGGCCCTTTTCCTTCAACAGGCCGGCGAGCTCGCCATTCGCCGCCATCTCGCGGACGATGTCGCAGCCGCCGACGAATTCGCCTTTCACATAGAGCTGCGGAATCGTCGGCCAGTTGGTGAATTGCTTGATGCCGTCGCGCAGCGATGGATCGACCAGAACGTCGATACCTTTGAATTTGACGCCGAGGTCGCTCAAAATCTGGACGACGGCAGCGGAAAACCCGCATTGGGGGAACATCGGCGTGCCTTTCATATAAAGCACGACGGGATTTTCATTCAGGTCCTGCTGAATGCGATCGTATACGGGATTTCCGCTCATCTGGTGTCAAATCCTTGGTTGGCGCAAAGCAATTACGGTAAGGGCGGGAGCCCGCATCGCCATATGGCCTCGACCAGCCGGGATGTCAACGGACCGGGAGTCGGGTAGGTTGACATCTGCCCGACTCCTGCTCCTTGCCTCGGCTGGCGAGGGTCTTTGATAGGCCTGGTGCAATGAGCCTCTTGCATGAGTCACTGCACTAGAACGTCGGGGCGTCCTCCGGCGCCGAGGTCTGCAGGGCCAGGGCGTGCAATTCGCCGCCCATCTTGCCCCGCAAGGCGCCGTAGACCATCTGGTGCTGTTGCACCCGGCTCTTGCCGCGGAAGGCGGGCGACACGACCAGCGCCGCATAATGGTCACCATCGCCCCGCAAGTCTTCGATGGTAACCTCGGCGTCGGGCAGGCTTTCCTTGATCAGGGCGGCAATTTGGGCGGCTTCCATGGCCATGGCGGCAGCTATCTCCATTCAGTGATTGGTATCGGGAGCCGACATGAAGCCGGGCAACCAGCTTTCGTTCAGCCTCACCAGTTCACCCACCGAGATGGTTCCCGCACCCTTTAGAGTCAAGTCGGCCCCGCCGGTCGTACCGATTACCCGAGCGGCCACGTCGGCGCGTTGGGCCGCTTCCAGGATCGCCGGCAGTTGCGAAGCAGGTGCCGTCATCAGGTAGCGCCCCTGATCCTCGCCGAAACACCAGGCATGCAGGGGCAAGCCATGGGCCGCTTCGACGGTCGCGCCCATCCCTGCGGCCATCGCCATCTCAGCCACTGCTACCAGGATGCCCCCGTCCGAGACATCATGCACGGCGGTAACGGTGCCTTCGCCGATCATCGCCCGGACAAACTCGCCTTCGCGCCTCTCGCGGTGCAGGGCGACCGGCGGCGGAGCACCCTCTTCACGGCCGCAGACCTCGCGCAGATACAGTGAGGCGCCCAGCCAGCCTTTGGTCTCCCCAAGCAGGATGATGGCATCGCCTGCTTGCTTGAAGGGCAGCGAGGCGGTGTTTTCGACATCCTCGAGCAACCCGACGGCGCCGATCGCGGGGGTCGGCAGGATCGCCACGCCGTTGGTCTCGTTGTAGAGCGACACGTTGCCCGACACCACGGGGAAATCCAACGAGCGGCATGCTTCGCCCATGCCTTGGATGGCCTCGACGATCTGCCCCATGATTTCGGGCTTTTCGGGGTTGCCGAAATTCAGGTTGTCGGTCACTGCCAGCGGCCGCGCGCCGACCGCTGAAAGGTTGCGATAGGCTTCGGCGACGGCTTGGCGACCGCCCTCATGCGGATCGGCCAGGCAATAGCGTGGCGTGCAGTCGGTAGTGATGGCCAGGCCCTTGCGGCTGCCGTGGATGCGCACCACCGCGGCGTCGCCGCCGGGGCGCTGTACCGTATCGCCCATCACCATGTGGTCGTATTGTTGCCAGATCCACCGCTTCGAGGCGAGATCGGGGCAGGCGAGCAGCGTCTTCAGCGCAGTGATTGGATCGGTGGCGGGCACTTGTTTGGGTTCCAGAACGGGCCGCTTGGTGCCGGCCACCCAGGGTCGATCGTATTCCGGGCTGGCTTTGGCCAAGGGATCGATGGGCAGGTCGGCGACGATGGCGCCGTGGCGCTTCAGGACCATGCGCCCGGTATCGGTGAGGTGGCCGATCACCGCGAAATCCAGCTCCCATTTGTCAAAAATGGCCCTGGCCTGGTCCTCGCAGCCGGGCTTCAAGACCATCAGCATGCGCTCCTGGCTTTCCGACAGCATGATCTCGTAGGGGGTCATGCCTTCTTCGCGCATCGGCACGGCGTCCAGGTCCATCTCGATGCCCAACCCGCCCTTCGATGCCATCTCAAACGACGAGGAGGTCAGGCCGGCCGCTCCCATGTCCTGGATGGCGATAATGGAATCGGTAGCCATCATTTCCAGGCAGGCCTCGATCAACAGCTTCTCGGTGAAAGGGTCGCCCACCTGCACGGTCGGGCGCTTTTCCTCAGAATCTTCCGAGAATTCGGCCGAGGCCATGGTGGCGCCATGGATGCCGTCGCGGCCGGTCTTCGAGCCGACATAGACCACCGGATTGCCGACTCCGGCAGCCGCCGAATAGAAGATGCGGTCGGCCTGAGCCAATCCGACGGTCATTGCGTTGACCAGGATGTTGCCGTTGTAGGATGCGTGGAAATTGGTCTCGCCGCCCACCGTGGGGACGCCGACACAATTGCCGTAGCCGCCGATGCCGGCCACCACGCCGGCCACCAGATGGCGCGTCTTCGGATGGTTGGGGTCGCCGAATCGCAGGGCGTTCATGTTGGCGATGGGCCGCGCCCCCATGGTGAAGACGTCACGCAGAATGCCGCCGACGCCGGTAGCCGCGCCCTGATAGGGTTCGATGAAGCTGGGATGGTTGTGGCTTTCCATCTTGAAGATGGCCGCCTGGCCGTCGCCGATGTCGATGACACCGGCGTTCTCACCGGGCCCGCAGATAACCCAAGGCGCCGTCGTCGGCAGCGTCTTCAGCCACTTCTTCGACGATTTGTAGGAGCAATGCTCGGACCACATGACCGAGAAGATACCCAGTTCGGTCAAGTTGGGCTCGCGGCCCATGATGTCGAGGACGCGTTGGTATTCCTCAGCGGTCAGGCCGTGGGACTTGATCACCTCGGCGGTGATGGGGGAGTTGATTCCGGTCACGATAGCGCCTCCACCAGTCCGTCGAACATCGCCTTGCCGTCGGTCCCCCCCAGCGCCGCCTCGGCCAGGCGTTCAGGGTGCGGCATCAGGCCGAGGACGCGGCGCGTCTCGTCGTAGATGCCAGCAATGTTGCGGGCCGAGCCGTTGGGATTGGCCTCGGGGCTGGCCTCGCCGTCCGGCGTCACATAGCGGAACGCCACGCGGCCGTCGCCTTCCAGTTGCTCAAGGGTGGCGGCGTCGGCGAAGAAATTTCCTTCGGCATGGGCGATGGGGAACCGCACTACGGTGCCGGCATTGTATCGGCGGGTAAACGGGCTGTCCGAGGTTTCCACGCGCAAATGCACGTCCTTGCAGATGAACTTCAGTTCTGCGTTGCGCATCAGTATGCCGGGCAGCAGGCCGGCCTCGGTCAGGATCTGGAATCCGTTGCAGATTCCCAGCACCGGTGTTCCCTTGGCGGCTCGCGCCTTCACTTCGCGCATGATCGGCGAATGGGCCGCCATGGCGCCGCAGCGCAAGTAGTCGCCATAGGAGAAGCCTCCCGGCACCACCACAAGGTCGACGTCGGGCAGTTCGGTATCGCGATGCCATACCATGGCGGGCGCGTGGCCCATGCTGGCTTCCAGCGCCGTGGCGACGTCGCGATCGCAGTTGGAGCCGGGAAAGACGATGACGGCGGCTTGCAAGGGTTTCATCCTTCGGCAAGGGGGGCTTGAAGGCAATCGCTCGGGATGACTAAGGAGCGCTTGTCAGGGGCACTTGTTTAATACGATCGCCCGATGGTTTCCAGCGGTCGTTGACGGGACCAGGGGCGCCACCTACACTCGCCCACCGGAGGGCGAATGCGTTGGACGAAAGCGACAATCAGTTGCCGCGCAGCCGCGCGGCCATCGAACGCCTCGAGCGCGCGCTGCAGCGGCTGGAAGGCGTGACCGCGCACCACAACGGCGATCTCTTCCTCGAGGGAGAGCTGCGTCGGGCCCACGAAGACTACCGGCGCCTCGACGAAGCGTCGCGGCTGGTCGAGGCGCGGCTCGACGGCGCCATCGGCCGGCTGACGCTGATCCTGGAGGAATGAACGGATGGCCGTCACGGTCTCCATCACCATTGTCGGGCGCAGCTACGATGTCAGCTGCGACGAGGGCCAGGAAGATTATCTGCGGACTCTGGCAGCCGAAGTGGATCGCCGCGCAGCGGCCCTCCTGCGGTCGGTCGGCCAGGTGGGCGACGCCCGCCTGCTGGTCATGCTGTCTCTATTGATGGCCGACGAAATCACCGAGCTTCGTCGCGGCAGGGGTAATGCCGCCGTCGAAGCGGCCGCCGCTGCCGATGCAGCTCTGGCTGGCGGCCTCGACGCGCTGACGCGGCGCATCGACGCCATTGCGGATCGTCTGGAGAAAGCCTAGATTCGTAATGAAGCGGGTGCTGCGCGGCGCGTTAGGCCGACTTAATCCCCGGGGCCAATGTATGAACTCCAGGGGGCTGTCCCTGCCGGGACCGTGGTCTCGGTATATGGTCCCCACCTGCGTATGCAGGCCACGGAGGGATCGTGCGAGCCGACGGCCTGTGTGGCTCCGCTTCACCCTTTCCGTTCGACGGCGATGACCGATCGTCGCTCCCCTGACGAGATGAAGCAGACTCTGAGACGAGAGGCGCGCAGTTTGCGCCGCGACGCCCATGCCAGGCTGCAGGATACGGCGGGCGCCCGAATCGCCGATGCTTTCCTGGATGCGGTCACCTGGCGGCCCGGCATGGTGGTCGCCGGCTACTGGCCGATCGGCGACGAAGTCGACGACCGGCCGTTGCTCGAACGGCTCGGCCGGCTCGGCTGCATCGGCGCCTTGCCAGTGGTGGTGGGCAGGGGGGCGCCGCTGGAATTCCGCCGCTGGGCCGCTGGCGATCCCTTGGAAGAGGGGCCGCATGGCACTCGCCATCCGGCGTCGGCGGCGGCGCGGGTCGTTCCAGATATGCTGTTGCTGCCTTTGCTGGGATTCGATCGCCATGGGGGGCGGCTCGGCTACGGCGGGGGCTATTACGACCGGAGCCTGGAGGCGTTGCGCGGCCTGCATCCCGTCGTTGCCGTCGGGCTGGGCTATGCGGCGCAGGAATTCGCCCGGTTGCCCTGCGAGGGACATGACCAGCGACTGGATTGGATCGTTACCGAGCAAGGGGCGCGGGAGGCGCTGTCATGAGATTGTTGTTCTGCGGCGACGTGGTGGGGCGTTCGGGGCGCGAGGCGATCCTGAGCCATGTTCCCGATTTGCGTCGACGCCTGAATCTGGATTTCGTCGTCGCCAATGGCGAGAACGCCGCCCACGGTTTTGGCATCACGCCGAAAATCTGCGAGGAATTCTTCGAGGCCGGCGTGGATGTGATCACGCTGGGCAACCACAGCTGGGATCAACGCGAGATCATTCCCTTCCTCGATGCCGATGGGCGCGTGCTGCGGCCGCGCAACTACCCGCCGGGAACACCGGGCAAGGGGGCGGGCGTCTATACGGCGACGCGGGGCCGCAAGGTCATGGTGGTGCAAGTGATGGGGCGGCTGTTCATGGATCCCCTCGACGATCCGTTCGCCGCCCTCGAATCCGAACTGAATCGCCATCCCCTGGGGGCCGCCGTCGGTGCGGTGATCGTCGATGTCCATTGCGAGGCGTCGAGCGAAAAAATGGCGCTGGCCCATTACGCCGACGGCCGGGCTTCGCTTGTCGTCGGCAGCCATAGCCATATTCCCACCGGCGATGCGCAGATCCTGCCGCGCGGCACCGCCTACCAGACCGACGCGGGAATGTGCGGCGACTACGATTCGGTGATCGGCATGAAGAAGGACGCCGCCACCTCGCGCTTCGTGCGCAAGATGCCCGGCGAGCGCCTGACCCCGGCCGAGGGTCCGGGAACCCTTTGCGCCGTATTCGTCGAGACCGACGACACCAACGGCCTGGCCAGGCGCATCGCTCCGGTACGGCTGGGGGCGAGATTGGCGGAAACCCTGCCAACCAGCTAGTTTTTCACGCCGTATACCAAGTAATTCACGTCCAGCGACTGGCAGCGTTCCCAGCGGTCGCGGAGCATGTCGAAGCTGATTCCTTCAAATGATTTCGGGGCGATGCCGGCGCGGCGAAGGGCAGCGGCCAGCTCCGAAGGGCGTACGAATTTTCGCCAGTCGTGGGTGCCCCGCGGCAGCCAGCGCAACAGGTATTCGGCACCGACGATGGCCAGGGCGAAGGACTTGGCGTTGCGGTTCAAGGTGGCGCCGAGGAAGGCTCCCCCCGGCTTCAGACGGTCGGTGGCGGCAGAGAGGAAGGCGCCGACATCGGGCACATGTTCCACCACTTCCATGGCCATCACGACGTCGAACCGTTCGGTAAGCTGTTCCGGCATAGCGCAGCGGTAGTCGATGGCCAGTCCGCTGTGTTCGGCATGCAGGCGGGCGACCGCGATATTCTTCTCGCCGGCATCGATGCCGGTGACGGCGAAGCCCAGGCGGGCCAGCGGTTCGGACAGCAGGCCGCCGCCGCATCCGACATCGAGCAGCGACAGTCCCTGGAACGGGCGTGCGGACGTGCCGTCCCGGTCGAAATGTTCGAGCAGCTTGTCGCGCATGAAAGAAAGGCGCGGCGGATTCAACTGATGCAGAGGCTTGAAGTCCCCTTCGGCATCCCACCACGCGTCGGCCATCGCCTGGAAGCGAGCCACTTCCTCGGGCGAGGCGGTGGCGGTGTTCGGGCTTTGAACCATCTGCAGCTCCTTGATAAACAGGCCTCGGCGGGCACGGACAAATTGGCCTCGATGGCCCGGGGTAGTCTTGCGTCGGTTATTGCTCTTAGAGTATGTATACGCGCCTTCCGGCAGCGGGCAACTCCAGCCATACGAGAAATCCAGGCTCAAGCTCGATCCACATTTTTTCAAGGAAATGTCGATGGCGCGCATTGTGATGAAATTCGGCGGCACCTCCGTCGGAGATTGTGACCGCATCAAGAACGTGGCGCGTCGCGTCAAGGCCGAAGTCGATCGCGGCAACGAAGTGGCAGTGGTGGTCTCGGCAATGTCCGGAGTGACCAACCAGCTGGTCGATTATTGCAAGCAGATCGCTCCCCTGCATGACGCGCGCGAATACGATACGGTGGTATCCACTGGTGAACAAGTAACCATCGGGTTGCTATCCATCGCCCTGCAGGAACTGGGCGTCCAGGCTCGCTCGTGGATGGGATGGCAGATCCCCATCCGCTCGGACGGCGCCCACGGCAAAGCCCGCATCGAGACCATCGAGACCACCGAACTGGAACGGCGCATGGCCAGCGGCCAAGTGGCCGTGGTCGCCGGTTTCCAGGGGCTTGGGCCCGACAATCGGGTGACCACCCTGGGCCGCGGCGGTTCCGACACCAGCGCCGTCGCCCTGGCGGCCGCAGTGCATGCCGATCGCTGCGACATCTATACCGATGTGGACGGGGTCTACACGACCGATCCGCGCATTGTTGCGAAGGCACGCAAGCTGGATAAGATTACCTATGAGGAAATGCTGGAGTTGGCCTCGCTCGGCGCCAAGGTGCTGCAGACCCGCTCCGTCGAAATGGCGATGAAGCACCGGGTACGCGTGCAGGTGCTGTCCAGCTTCGTCGACGCCCCCGGTACCCTTGTTTGTGATGAGGAAGAAATCGTGGAAAAGGAACTGGTGAGCGGCATCGCCTACAGCCGCGACGAAGCGAAGATCACCTTGGTCCGGGTCGCTGATCGACCCGGCGTCGCCGCCGCCATCTTCGGGCCGCTGGCTGACGCAAACGTCAATGTCGACATGATCGTGCAAAACGTCTCCGAAGACGGCAAGCACACCGACCTTACCTTCACCGTCGCCAAGTCCGATCTGGATCGCGCCACCAAGGTGCTGAACGAGCGGCAGGGCTCGCTCGGGTACGAGCGCCTGGTGCCCGACAGCAATGTGGTGAAGATCTCGGTAATCGGGGTCGGCATGCGCAGCCACGCCGGCGTGGCCCAGAAGATGTTCAGTACGCTCGCCGACAAGGCGATCAACATCCAGGTGATCACTACCTCGGAAATCAAGGTCAGCGTTCTGGTCGCCGAGGAGTATACCGAACTGGCCCTGCGGGCGCTCCATTCCGCTTACGGATTGGACGCCTGAGCCAGGGCGCTCGGTAGTGTCGGGGGCGGGGAGAGGGGAAGGTATGAGCGCTGCCCGGATGAAGCTGGACAAGTTGTGGCGGCGGGGCCGGGAATTTCTCGGCACCGACGTTGCCATCATGGGCGGGGCCATGTCCTGGGTGTCGGAACGGCACCTGGTGGCGGCGGTCTCCAATGCCGGCGGCTTCGGCGTGCTGGCTTGCGGTTCCATGTCGCCGGAATTGCTGGCCGGCGAGATCGAAGCGACGCAGGAGATGACTGCCAAGCCGTTCGGCGTCAACCTGATCACCATGCATCCTCGGCTGGGCGAATTGATCGAGGTATGCGGCCGTCTGCAGGTCGGCCATGTAGTCCTGGCCGGCGGCCTGCCCCAGGCCGCTTCGATAACCCGTGCCAAGGAATTGGGCGCCAAGGTGGTCTGTTTCGCTCCGACTGTGCTGTTCGCCAGGAAGCTGATTCGCATCGGCGCCGATGCGCTGGTCATCGAAGGGACCGAGGCCGGCGGACATATCGGCCCGGTGGCGACCAGTGTCCTGGCACAGGAGATCCTTCCCGAGGTGGCCTCTCATGTACCGGTTTTCGTCGCCGGCGGCATCGGGCGCGGCGAAGCCATTGTCTGCTACCTCGAGATGGGAGCGGCGGGGGTGCAACTCGGCACGCGCTTCGTCTGCGCCACCGAGTCCATTGCCCATCCCAATTTCAAGCAGGCTTTCATCCGGGCCAGCGCCCGCGACGCGGTGCCCTCGGTACAGATCGATCTCAATTTCCCGGTCATTCCGGTGCGTGCCCTGGCCAACACGGCGTCACGCCGGTTCGTCGACTTCCAGCACGAGGTAATCGGCCGGTTCCGCCAAGGTCAGCTGGACCAAAAGGCGGCACAACTGGAGATCGAGCACTACTGGGCCGGGGCGCTGCGTCGCGCGGTGATCGACGGAGACGTGGAAAACGGGTCGGTGATGGCCGGCCAAAGCGTCGGCATGGTGACCCGTGAACAGCCGACGGCGGACATCATCGATGAATTGGTCGAGCAGGCCGTCGGGGCTTTGCGCGATCGAGAGCCGGCCGGGGTCACGGTATGATGCAGGCGACCGCCAGCACCGTCTCCAGACGTCTGCTGGGCCGCCTGCGCGACGTCATGGCGGGGTCGGGGAGCGTTCAGGACCGGCTCGACCAGGTGGTCAAGCTGATCGCCGCCGACATGGTCGCCGAGGTCTGCTCCTGCTACCTGATGCGGGCCGGCGAGGTCCTTGAGCTGTTCGCCACCGAGGGCCTGCTGAAGACCGCGGTACACGAAACCCGCCTCAGGGTCGGCGAAGGCTTGGTCGGCGACATTGCCGCCCACGCCCGGCCGCTTGCGCTGGCCGACGCCCAAAGTCATCCCAATTTCGCCTACCGGCCGGAAACCGGCGAAGAGATCTTCCATTCGCTGGTCGGCGTGCCGATCATCCGCGGCGGCCGGGTCATTGGCGTTCTGGTGGTGCAGAACAAGAGCCGCCGCCATTACACCGAAGAGGAAATCGAAACCCTCGAAACGGTCGCCATGGTGCTCGCCGAGCTGGTTTCGTCCGGCGAGCTGATCAACCGTGACGAACTGGCGCCGGTGGATGGCAACGCCGTTCTGCCGCTACGCATGGAAGGCGCGCGGCTGACCGGCGGCATCGGTATCGGCGTCGCCGTCATGCACGAGCCGCGCGTCGTCGTGCAGAAGCTGGTGTCGGAAGATCCCGAGGCGGAAATGGTGCGTTTGCGCGACGCCTTGCGCCGCATGCGCCACTCGCTGGAGCAGATGTTCGAGGCTCAGGACCTGGCATTCGGCGGCGAACACCGCGAAGTTCTCGAAACCTACCGCATGTTCGCCGAGGACGCCGGCTGGAAGGCGCGGATCACCGAGGCCATCCAGTCGGGTCTGACCGCCGAGGCGGCGGTGCAGAAGGTGCACGAGGATACCCGGGTGCGCATGGGCCAGGTGAGCGACCCCTACTTGCGCGAGCGTCTGCACGACCTCGAGGATATCGCCAATCGCCTGCTCCAGCATCTGGTCCGCGATGACGCAAGGTCGGCACATGCCGAGCTGCCCGAGAATGCCGTCCTGGTGTGCCGAAGCCTGGGGCCGACCGAACTCCTGGACTATGACCGGCGGCAGCTGCGCGGCATCGTCCTCGAGGAAGGCTCGCCCACCATGCATGTGGCGATCCTCGCCCGCGCCCTCGACATTCCGATGGTCGGCCGGGTCAAGGAGGCGGTGCAGAAGATCGAACCGCTCGATCTGATCATCGTCGATAGCGACAACGGTCAGGTATTCGTCCGGCCGTCGGACGATATCCTCGATACCTTCTCCGCCACTCAGACGGCACGCGCCGCCAAGGTGGCCGGCTATGCCGCCATGCGGGATCTGCCGGCGGTCACCCGCTGCGGCCAGTCGGTGCGCATGATGCTGAACGCCGGCCTGCTGGCCGACGTGCCGCAATTGCACGTGACCGGGGCCGACGGTATTGGTCTCTACCGCACCGAAATGCCGTTCATGGCACGGTCTCAGCTTCCCGACGTGCCGTCGCAGACCAATCTCTATTCGAAGATTCTCGACCAGTCCGGCGGGCGGCCGGTGGTGTTCCGCACCCTGGACGTCGGCTCCGACAAGCTGCTGCCCTATTGGCACAGTGCCCGCGAAGACAACCCAGCCATGGGCTGGCGATCAATCCGCATCACTCTCGACCGTCCGGCGGTACTGCGCACCCAGTTGCGGGCCCTGGTGAAGGCAGGGGCGGGGCGAGAGCTGCACGTCATGTTTCCCATGGTGGCGGAAGTGGCGGAATTGGACAAGCTGCGCAGCATCCTGAACATGGAGCTGGAGCGGCATCGGCGGCGCGGCGGAGTGGCGCCTGAACGGGTGCGTGTCGGCACCATGCTGGAAGTGCCGGCGCTCGCCTGGCAGCTGCCGGCGTTGTTGAAGCGGGTCGATTTCATCTCGGTCGGCAGCAACGATCTGACACAATTCCTGTTCGCCGTCGACCGCGGCAATCCCCGCATCGCCGAGCGCTACGACGTGCTAGCTCCCGGCATGCTGAATTTCCTGCGCTGGATCGCCCATGAATCGCGGAAGGCTGGCGTGCCGCTGTCGGTGTGTGGCGAGATGGCCGGGCGGCCATTGGAGGCCATGGCGTTGTTGGGAGTGGGGGTGCGAAGCCTGTCGATGTCGGCCACCTCGGTAGGTCCGGTCAAGGCAATGGTTCGCAGCCTGTTTCTTCCAGCGCTGGAAGACTACATGGCGACGCTGTTTTCGCTTCCTGACCATTCGGTGAGAGAGTATCTGCGCAATTTCGCTCTCGATCACGGCGTGCAGATCTAAACCTTTTTCGTCAACCCGATCATTGTGGTTCAGCAACTTACCAGCATTGCACCCGGTCGATGTTTCTTGCTAAGAAGAAACCGGCGGCCTTTGTCTCGAGCAGGGAACCTCGTAGCGTGGCAGTAGAAAACCAGGAAAGCGGCAATACGCCTTCGGCGAGTGGGCCGGGAGGCGTAGGCACTCTTCTTCGGGAGACGCGCCGGCAGCAAGGACATGATCTCGACACCGTGGCGACGATGCTGCGTATTCGCCAGCCTTATTTGCAGGCCATCGAGGACGGACGTTTCCAGGATCTGCCCGGTGCAACCTATGCGGTTGGCTTCGTTCGCGGCTATGCCGAGTTTCTCAGCCTCGACAGCAAGGAAATCGTCCGCCGCTTCAAGCAGGAGAACAGCGAATACGCGGCTCGCGCCGATCTGGTTTTTCCTTCCGCGGTGTCCGAGGGCAGCATACCCACCGGAGCGCTGCTGGGTATCGCCATCGTCGCCGCTGCCGCCGCGTACGGGGCCTGGTACTGGTACCAGTCGCGCGGCAGCTCGGTCGCCGAAGCCGTGCCGGCCTTGCCCGACCGCTTGGCGGCGTTGATCCATAAACCGGTCGGCAATGGCACCGAGGTGGTGCCGGTAGCGCCGATCGAGGGCACCCAGCCTCCCAATGTTCCGGCCGCAACGCCGATGCAGCAGGCTCCGGCCGGCCAGGCCGGGCAGGCTCCGGTGGCTGGCGGCCAGGGCGACATGGCACAACCGACCGAAAAAGGAGCCCAGGCCGCTGCGTCAGGCAACCAGCGAGCGGGGGTGGAATCGGCGCCGACGGCGGGGGCTGCCCAAAATCCGGATCAGCCTCAGGCTCAGCCTCAGCCTCAGCCTCAGACTCAGCTTCAGACTCAGACTCAGGCAGTGGCAGCGACCGCCCAAGGCTCCGGCCCGGCCGCGCCATCCGGTCAGGACGCGATATCCAGCGCGGGCAAAGTGGCGCAGATGGCCTTGGCCCAGCCGGCGACGCCGGCTGCACCGAAGCCGGAAACGGGCAAGGCCGCCGCCGAGGCCTCGTCGGTGCCGGCGGAGACGCAGAAGGAAGCCGCGGCGGCAGCGCCAGCCGCCGAGCCGGCCCGCGGCCCGTCCCGAATCGTGCTGAATGCCAGCGAGAACTGCTGGATCGAAATCCGCGACTCCACCGGTCGGATCGTGTTCACCCGCATGCTGCATAAGGGCGACAGCTACGCGGTGCCGGATCGCCCCGGCCTGACCCTGACCGTCGGCAATGCCGGTGCATTGACCGAAGCGATCGACGGCAAGGCTGGCACTTCTCTGGGTCCGATCGGAATGGTGCGCCGGAACCTGCCGCTCGATCCGGCGCAACCGATCACGCCGGCAAAGGAAGAAAAGCCCACGGCCGAGGGCAATCCACGCCCTGGCCCCGCACCGACGGAGTAGCCCGGCAGACGGTCTGCCTCAAGCTCCTTTCCTGTTGCGGCGGTTTTGCGCTATAAACCCAGCCCCGGTTTCCACTGGACGAGACGGGTATGAGACCCTACCGAGACGTTCATCGCCGTAAGTCGCGCCAAATCTTTGTCGGCAAGGTGCCGGTCGGAGGAGGCGCTCCCATCAGCGTGCAGTCCATGACCAATACCTTGACCACTGACGTCAAGGCAACCGTTGGGCAGATCCGTCGGCTGGAAGAAGCGGGAGCCGATATTGTCCGCGTTTCCTGTCCGGACGAGGAATCGACCCAGGCGCTGAAGCAGATCATCCGCCAAGTCAGCGTGCCGATCGTCGCCGATATCCATTTCCACTACCGTCGTGCCATCGAGGCTGCCGAAGCCGGTGCCGCCTGCCTGCGCATCAATCCGGGCAACATCGGCTCGGCGGACCGGGTCAAAGAAGTGGTCAAGGCCGCCAAGGATCATGGATGCTCGATGCGCATCGGCGTCAACGCCGGCAGCCTGGAGAAGGACCTGCTTGAGCGCTACGGCGAACCCTGCCCGGAAGCCATGGTGGAAAGTGGTCTACACCATGCGCGGCTGCTGGAAGATAACGACTTTTTCGATTTCAAGATCAGCGTCAAGGCTTCCGACGTCTACCTCGCAGTGGCGGCGTACAAGGCGCTGGCCGAGGCTTGCGACTACCCCCTCCATCTTGGCATCACTGAGGCCGGCGGCCTGCGCGGCGGTACGGTGAAGTCGGCGATCGGCATCGGTTCTCTGTTGTGGAGCGGTGTCGGTGATACGTTGCGCGTATCGTTGTCGGCCGATCCGGTCGAGGAGATCAAGGTCGGCTTCGACATCCTGAAATCCCTCGACCTGCGCCACCGCGGTGTCCGGATTGTCTCTTGCCCGTCCTGCGCCAGGCAGGGCTTCGATGTGGTGAAGACCGTCGAGATCCTGGAGCAGCGTCTCGCGCATATCACCACGCCAGTAACCCTGTCGATCATCGGCTGCGTGGTGAACGGCCCCGGTGAAGCGCGGGAGACCAATATCGGCCTGACCGGCGGAGGTGGCGGCAGCCACATGGTCTATGTGGGCGGCGTGCCGGATCACAAGACCGACACCGCCCAGATGATCGACCATATCGTCGCGCTGGTCGAGGCGAAGGCCGCCCAGATCGAAGCGGCGGCAACGCCCGCCGCCGCCGTCAACAGCTGAAAAAGAGTTCGTCCGAAGTGTCAGTCTTGCAGCCGGTCCGCGGCACCCACGATCTTCTGGCGGAGGAATCGCGCCGCCATCGCCGCGTCGAGGACGTCGCCTTTGAGACGGCGCGCCGATACGGCTTCGGAGAAATCATTACTCCCATTTTCGAGTTCACCGAAGTCTTCTCGCGCACCCTGGGCGAGACGTCGGACGTCGTGACCAAGGAGATGTACACCTTCACCGACCGCTCGGGCGACAGCATCACCCTGCGTCCCGAAGGTACGGCAGGCGTGGCCCGTGCCTTCATTTCCGGTGGCTTGTCGCAGCATCTGCCGCTCAAGCTGTTCTACCGCGGCCCGATGTTTCGCCACGAGCGTCCGCAGAAGGGCCGGTTGCGCCAGTTTCATCAGGTCGGTGTCGAGTTGCTTGGCGTTGACGGCCCGCAAGCCGATGTGGAGGTGATTGGCCTCGGCGCGCAGGTTCTTGTCGCCCTGGGCCTGAAGGACAAGGTTCGGCTGGAGCTCAACACCTTGGGTGACGCCGAAAGCCGCGCCGCCTACCGCGAGGCGTTGGTCCGCTATCTGTCGGGGCACAGGAATGAGCTGTCGAAGGAAAGCCTCGAACGCCTGGAGCGCAACCCGCTGCGGGTGCTCGATTCGAAGGATGAGGGGGACAAGGCGGTTGTCGCCGACGCGCCGCTGCTGACCGAATATTTGAACGAGCTTTCTCGGAATTTCTTCGAACACGTCCGGGCCGGGCTGGATTCAATCGGCGTACCGGCGGAGATCAGCCCGCGGCTGGTGCGGGGTCTCGACTATTACTGTCACACCGCCTTCGAGTTCACTACCACCGCCTTGGGCGCCCAGGGGACCGTGCTGGCTGGCGGGCGCTATGACGGCCTGATCAGCCAGATGGGCGGGCCCTCCACGGCGGGCATCGGATGGGCGGCTGGCGTCGAGCGCCTGTCCATGCTGCTCGACGAGACGCCTCCGGCCGACCGTCCGCTGGCCATCATCCCCATGGGCGCCGATGTAGGCGCGTTGCCGCTGGCCCAGCGCCTGCGCCAAGCCGGGTTTGCCGTCGAACTCGGCTACTCCGGCAATCTCAAGAAGCGACTGAACCGCGCCAACAAGCTCAATGCCCGCGCCGCTTTGATCCTGGGTGAAGACGAGTTGTCCCGCCAGGCGGTCGCAGTTCGCGACCTCGACACCGGCGAACAGGAAGAAATTCCCCTGGTCGCGCTGGAGGACCGGCTGGCCCGGTTCAGATGAGCGCCGATCACTCCATCCTGCGGCCGATCGTTGTCGGCGCCAATCACCGGTCCAGTTCGCTGGCCTTGCGTGACGCCCTGTTCGTCGACGATGCGGCGCAGGCGGCTTTTTTGGCCGCGTTGCGGGATGTCGGGCTGAGCCAGGCGATCGCCTTGTCGACCTGCGACCGGGTCGAGGTGCTGGCGGTGCATCACGACATGGCCTATGCCGAGGCGATGCTGATGGCGGCCTTGGCAGAGCGGGCCAACCTGCACCCCGAAACATTGGCCGGCGAACTCTACACGCTGGTCGATCAGGCGGCGGTGCGCCACTGCTTCGCCGTCACTGCATCCCTTGACAGCCTGGTCATTGGCGAGCCTCATGTGCTCGGCCAAGTCAAGGCCTGTCACCGGATGGCCCGCGATGCCGGGGTGTGCGGTGCCGAGTTGGAGAACCTGCTGGCCGCCGCCTATGGAGCGGCCAAGCGGGTGCGATCCGAGACGGCAGTGGCCGAGCGGCCGGTTTCCATCGCTTCGGCGGCGGTGCAGTTCGCTCGCGACCTGCACGGCGATTTGGCGGAATGCGAAGGACTGCTGCTGGGCGCCGGCGACATGGGCGAGTTGGTTGCCGAAAGTCTGCTGGCCGCCGGCTTGCGCCGCTTGGTGGTGGCGGCGCCGCGGCAGAGCCGGGCCGAGGCGCTGGCCGAAAGCCTCAACTGCCATTTCGCTGCGTTCGAGGAAATGCCGCAGCTGCTGGTTGACTCGGACATCGTACTGACCTCTGTCAGCTCACGGCACACGGTGATTGCACCCGACCATATCCAGGTTGCGTTGCGTAAGCGCCGGCGCAAGCCTATGTTCTTGGTCGACGCAGGTATTCCGGGTGACATCGATCCCGCCGTCAACCGTGTCGACGGGGCCTTCCTCTATGATCTGACCGACCTCGAGCGGGTCGCCATGGAAGGCCGCGCCACCCGGGAAGCGGCCGCACGCGAGGCGTGGTCCATCATCGATGCCGAGGTGGGGCTCTTCGTCAAAGGGCGCGCGGCGCGGGCCGCGGTGCCGGCCATCGTGGCGCTGCGGGGGCATTTCGAGGCGACCCGCGAGCAGATCCTGGAGGAGGCGCAGGAGGACGCGGAACGGGCGACTCGCCTTCTGGTCAACAGGCTGCTGCACGATCCCAGCGAGGTGATGAAGGAAATCGCCAGCGGCGGCGATGCTACGGCGGCCGAGTGGGAAGCGGCGGAGAGGTTGCTGCGCCGTCTGTTCCGACTGGAATAGGAAAGACTGGATCAATCTCCAAGATACCAGGAGACCAAGAGGCTGTCTTGCTGTCTCGGTATCTTGGCGGTTCCTTTGATGTGGTAAATACGCACCATGAATCTTGAACAAACCTTCGATCGGGTCCTTGCCCGCCATGCCGAACTGTCGGCCATGCTGGCCGGTGAAGGCGGCGAAACGGATGCGCAGAATTTCGTGCGCATGTCGAAGGAACTGGCCGAACTGGATCCGGTGGCGGCCGGCATCACGACACTGCGCCAAGCCCAGGCTGAGATGCAGGAAGTGGCCTTGATGAAGGACGATCCGGCGGCCGATGCCGAAATGCGCCAGCTGGCCGAGGAAGAATACTATTCGCTCAAGGAGCGCCTGCCGGCGCTTGAGCGGGCGGTGCAGCTGGCGTTGCTGCCGAAGGACGAAGCCGACGCCAAGAACGCCATTCTCGAAGTGCGGGCGGGCACCGGCGGCGAAGAGGCCGCCCTGTTCGCCGCCGAGCTGTTCCGCATGTACGAGCGCTATGCAGCCCATCAGGGTTGGCGGTTCGAGGCGTTGGACGTGAACGACACCGGCCTGGGCGGCTTCAAGGAAGCGGTGGCCGGGATCACGGGGAGGGGCGTGTTCGCCCGGCTGAAGTTCGAATCCGGGGTGCATCGGGTGCAGCGCGTGCCGGTGACTGAGGCCGGCGGGCGGATTCACACGTCCGCGGCGACCGTGGCGGTCCTGCCCGAGGCGGAGGAGGTGGATATCCAGATCGACGAAAAGGATCTGCGGATCGACGTCTTCCGCTCGCAAGGTTCGGGCGGGCAGAGCGTCAACACCACCGATTCGGCGGTGCGGGTCGTCCACCTGCCGACCAATATCGTGGTGCAGTGTCAGGACGAGAAGAGCCAGCACAAGAACAAGGCCAAGGCGCTGAAGATCCTGCGGGCGCGTCTCTACGAGCGCGAGCGTGAGATGAAGGATGCGGAGCGGGCGGCCAATCGTAAGAACCAGGTGGGTTCCGGCGACCGTTCGGAGCGCATCCGCACTTATAATTTCCCGCAAGGCCGGGTCACCGACCATCGCATCAACCTTACGCTCTACAAGATCGACAAGGTGATGGAGGGCGAGGCGCTGGACGAACTGGTCGAGGCACTGATCGCCGCCGACCAGGCGGCGCGGCTGGCCGAAATGGAATGACCGCTGTCGGAGACATCCTCGCCCGGCTGACCGAGCGATTGCGTGCCGCGGGCATTCCCTCGGCGCGGCTTGATGCCCGCATCTTGTTGGCGCATGCCCTCGGTGTTGACGGTACGCAAGTGTTCAGCCATCCGGAACGACGCCTGACGGCAGCCGAGGAGGGGGCGGTGGAATCCCTGGCGGTGCGCCGGCTGGGGCGTGAACCGATGTCGCACATCGTCGGACGGCGGGAGTTCTGGAGTCTGTCGTTCAAGGTCACCGCCGATACCCTTGATCCGCGGCCTGACACCGAGACTGCGGTGGCCGCGGTGCTCGATGCGCTGCCCGACCGCAAGGCTCCGCTACGACTTCTTGATTTCGGCACCGGCGGCGGATGCATCCTGCTGGCGCTGCTGAGCGAATTGCCCGCGGCTATCGGGCTCGGCGTCGACGCCAGCCGTGCCGCCCTGGCCGTGGCCGTGGAGAATGCCAAGGCGCTCGCCCTCGACCATCGGGCCAGCTTCGTCTTTGGCGATTGGGGTAGGGAAATCGACGGATTATTTGATGTAATCGTTTCCAATCCGCCCTATATCCCCGATGACGAGATCGGCGGACTGGAAGCCGAAGTATCGGTTTTCGAGCCGCGGGGCGCCCTCGCCGGCGGGCTCGACGGGTTGGCCTGCTACAGAGCGATGGGCCCTGACGTCATGCGGTTGCTGAAGCCGAACGGCGTCGCTGTGCTCGAAGTGGGCGAGGGGCAGGCCGAAGCGGTCAGCCTGATCCTGAAAAACAATGGTTTGGTGCCGATAGGGGTGCGCCGAGACTTGGCAGGAGTCGCGCGATGCGTGATCGTGTCGCGGCCGGCGGAGCAGGCAAAGTGATTTGTCGAGAGACCGGAAAAGCTTGCTGGACCGAAAAAACTTGTTGGAAACTCGGTGTTTCCCGACTACTTTGTTGCGGCGCGCGACAAACCCCCGAGACCGCGTCGAGTCGATTGACTCCGCTTATCCCGGTTCGCCGCCATCCCAAACCGACGCTTTCCCGGCGCCTGCGGAGTTCGGTCAAAAAAACCCGGAATCTGAAGGTGTGTGATTAACGCAACACGGTATATGTAGGTGTCATGAAACCAGGACCAAACACCAAGCAGCGTTCGCGCGGCCGTAGCAACAGCGGCAGCGGGAAGAAGCACTTGCCGCCGCGCAACCAGACTTACGACAGCAACGGGCCAGACATCCGCATCCGCGGAAATGCCCATCAGGTGTTGGAGAAATATCTCGCAATGGCACGGGACGCGTCGTCCCAGGGTGACCGCATCGCTGCCGAGAATTTTTACCAGCATGCCGAACACTATTTTCGGGTAATCAACAACCAGAATCAGGCCAACGGCCGCCATCCGGTTCGCGCCGTGCCGAGCCCGGCGGACGACCAGATGATGTTGCCGAACGAGCTGGAGGCGGAAGACAAGGACAACGCCGCCGGCGACGACGAGCCGGACGGCGGAGAGGAAGGCCAGGCGGAAGCAGTCACGGCGTGATTGTCTGCCTGACGACGCCAGAACGGTATCGTATTCCGCCAGGAGCCCCACCGTCGCCGGCGGGCCGGAAGAGCGAACGCTCATCGCCTTTCGTTGCGGCGTTGTTCATGGCGGTGGCGGCCTCGAAGGGCTGCTTTGCGGCCCATTGGCCGTGCGGATAGCCGCGGAAGGGGCGGACGTCAGAACCAGGATCCGCCCTCTGCCCAATATTCCGGGCGGAACAGATGGGCGGAAGGCAGGGGGCTGAACGAGGCGACATCCGCTGCCGGCTTGCCGAACAGGTACCCCTGCACGTAGTCGCAACCGCAGTCCCGGCAGAATTCCAGCCGCTCGGGCGTATCGATCATTTCGGCGACGGTCTTGACGTTGAGGCGCCTGCACAATTCGGTCAAGGCCGACAGGAACGCTCGCCCCTTCGATGCCTTCTCCGCGCTGCGGATCGCCATGCCGTCGAGTTTGACCACATCCACTTCGATGCGGCTCAGATAGTGGAAGGAGGCCGCGCCGGCACTGAAATCGTCGAGAGCGACCAGGTGCCCCTCCTTGCGCAGCGCCCGGGCGAACCGGTTGGCCATGCTCAAATCCTTCACCTGGGCCGCTTCGGTGATTTCAAAGATGATGCGGCCGCGACTCCACCGCTGTTCTTTCAGCAGCCGCAGCAATGCGCCGGTAAAGGCCGGCGCTCCGACCGAACGGCCCGAGATATTGACGGCGACCGACAGCCGCCGTGAGCTTGCGGCGGGAGACAGCAGCCAAGCCAAGGACTTCTTCACCATCGTCAGGTCGAAGTCGACGATCATGTCCGTTTCTTCGACCAGGCTGATCGCTCGGTAGGGTGACGCCGACGGCGCGGCGTCGCGGAAACGGCACAATGCCTCGTAGTGATCGATTTCGCCGGAATTGGCGTCGACGATCGGCTGCATCGCCAGGTCGATCCGGGCTCCGGCCAGCACCTGCTGGACGTCGTTGATCTCCATTACCGCGGTCCGGCACAGGACGGCGATGTTGGCGCTGAGCGGGCCCATATTGAAATTGTTGCCGCGGGTGTTGCGAAAGCGGTTCATGGCGAACAGCAGCCCCGTCGCCAGATGCTCCTGGCTGACGGCGACCGCGGCCTCCATGCCGATCAGGCTGCCCACCACTTTTATCCCGGGGCCGAACGGATCCAGGGATTTCACAATATCTTCCAGTTGCGCCACCAGGTTTGCCAATCCGATATCGGCCTCGTGCAGCAAGGAATATCGCCCGGCCGCCAGTTCCGCCGCCGACTCGCCGTCGATCGAGCTCGCTTTGAGCGCCGCCGTGATCTTCTCGCGCAGTTGACCACGGGCGCCGTCATCGAGCCGTTCGTAAAACGGCTCGAACTCCACCAGGGCAAGCAGAGCGAGTTCGGTTTGCTTGCCCGCCGCGTGGAGGCGCTTGATCTTTTGCCCGGCCAAGCGGCTGAACGCCCGCGCGGTGGGGAGGCCACTCCAAGTCTTGTAGGCTGGGCTGTGGATCAGAGCCTCGCTTCGGCGCATGCCGAGGAACAAATTGCAGTCCGGTCCGTCTAACCAATAGCCCGAGGCGGACATGGCCAGGATCCCGCCGGAGGGTCGGTTAAGCGTCAATGCTTCGTTATCGATGCGCCCCGACCTAGCGGATCGGCTGAAGATTCGTCGGAAAGTGGGACGGTCGGCCGGTGGCATCAGCTCTGCCAAGGGCCTTCCGATCAACTGCGGCGGGTTCTTGCCGAGGAAGATTTCCGTGGGGCCGGCGGCGAAGACGACGTTCATCTGCGGGTCGATCTCGAACAGCAGGTCGGCCCAGCAGAAGGCCAGGGCGACGAAGCGGTCCCTATCGGTCCTGGCGACAAGAGCCGTCGTCGACAACGCGCTCTCCTTTGCTTCGGTAGCAAGGGAAATAGTGCTGGAACGAGGTGGGGCATTCAATACTCCGGAAAGACTGCCAGACTACAGATAGCCTGCCCAGGCAGGCCTTTGGGCAGGCTCGATCGCTTGCGGCAACACCGCCGCGGTCCATATTAGGTAAGGTCGGAAAGAGGGGTTTATCGGCGGCTTCGATGAGGGGCTGATGAACCTCGTCGTCGTGGAGGTTTCCAGGTCATGGATTTCGAAAGATATACCGAACGGTCGAAGGGCTTCATTCAATCGGCGCAGAACTTGGCGCTCAGAAGCAATCATCAGCGGTTGACGCCCGAACATCTGCTGAAGGTCCTGCTCGAAGACAAGGAAGGACTGGCGGCCAACTTGCTGCGCGCGGCCGGCGCTGACCCTGCGCGCGCCTTGACCGCGGTCGAGGCCGAACTCGGCAAGTTGCCGAAGGTGGAAGGCTCGGGTGCCGGCCAGGTGTATATGGATCCGGCGACCGCCAGGCTGTTCGAACAGGCCGAAAAGATCGCCGAAAAGGCGGGTGATTCGTTCGTCACCGCCGAACGCTTGCTGCTTGCCTTGACCATGGCTTCAGGCACGGCCTCGGCCAAGGTGCTGAGCGACGCCGGCGCCAATGCGCAGGGGCTCAACCGGGCCATCGAGGAGATCCGTAAAGGCCGTAAGGCGACCAGTTCGAGCGCCGAGGACACCTATGACGCCCTGAAGAAATACGCGCGGGACATCACCCAGTTGGCCCGTGAAGGCAAGCTCGACCCGGTCATCGGTCGGGACGAGGAAATCCGCCGCACCATTCAGGTGTTGTCGCGGCGGACCAAGAACAATCCAGTGTTGATTGGCGAGCCGGGGGTCGGCAAGACCGCCATCGTCGAAGGCTTGGCCCTGCGCATGGTCAATGGCGACGTGCCCGAATCGCTCAAGAACAAGAAGCTGATGAGCCTCGACCTGGGGGCGCTGGTGGCCGGCGCCAAGTTTCGCGGCGAATTCGAGGAGCGCCTCAAGGCGGTGCTGAGCGAAGTGACGGCCGCATCGGGCGAGATTGTTCTGTTCATCGATGAAATGCATACCTTGGTGGGTGCCGGGGCGGCCGAAGGGGCGATGGATGCGTCGAACCTGCTGAAGCCGGCCTTGGCGCGCGGCGAACTGCATTGCGTCGGCGCCACCACGCTGAACGAATACCGCAAACATGTGGAAAAGGATGCCGCCCTGGCCCGGCGCTTCCAGCCGGTGTTCGTCTCCGAGCCGACGGTTGAGGACACCATCTCCATCCTGCGCGGCATCAAGGAAAAGTACGAGTTGCACCACGGTGTGCGAATTTCCGACTCGGCGCTGGTGGCGGCGGCGACGCTGTCGAACCGCTATATCACCGACCGTTTCCTGCCCGACAAGGCGATCGACCTGGTCGATGAGGCGGCCAGCCGGCTGCGCATGGAAGTCGATTCCAAACCGGAGGAGCTGGATGAACTGGATCGGCGAATCGTCCAGTTGAAGATCGAACGGGAGGCCCTGAAGAAGGAGCCGGATCCGGCCTCCCGGGACCGGCTGGAGCGGCTGGAACGCGAACTGGCCGACCTCGAGGCCGAGTCGGCCGGGCTGAGCGCTCGCTGGCGTGCCGAGAAGGAGGAGTTGGCTCAGTCGACCAAGATCAAGGAAAGGCTGGATCAGGCCCGATCAGAGGTCGAGATCGCCCAACGCGAAGGACGGTATGAACGAGCGGGAGAATTGCTTTACGGGGTGATTCCCGATTTGGAGCGCAAATTGGCGCAAGCCGATGGTCCGGCGGGCGAGCACATGTTGAACGAGGCGGTGACCGAGGAGCAAATCGCCAGCGTTGTATCGCGCTGGACCGGTATCCCGGTGGACAAGATGCTCGAAGGCGAGCGGGCCAAGCTCCTGCACATGGAGGATGGGTTGCGGCGGCGAGTGGTCGGCCAGGACGAAGCCATCGTCGCGGTGTCCAATGCGGTGCGCCGCGCGCGGGCCGGCCTGCAGGATCCCAACCGGCCGATCGGCAGCTTTCTGTTCCTTGGGCCGACGGGCGTCGGCAAGACGGAATTGACCAAGGCGCTGGCCGAATTCCTGTTCGACGACGAAACAGCGATGATCCGCATCGATATGTCGGAGTACATGGAGAAGCATTCGGTCGCCCGGCTGATCGGGGCGCCGCCCGGCTATGTCGGCTATGAGGAGGGCGGCGCGCTGACCGAGGCGGTGCGGCGCCGGCCCTATCAGGTCATTCTTTTCGACGAAGTGGAGAAGGCCCATCCGGACGTCTTCAACGTGCTGCTGCAGGTGCTCGACGACGGCCGGCTTACTGACGGCCAGGGCCGCACCGTCGATTTCCGCAACACCGTCATCGTGCTGACCTCCAATCTCGGTGCCGAGATCCTGGCCAGCCAGCCGGAAGGACTGGATTCATCGGCTGCGCGGGCGGAAGTCATGGAAGTGGTGCGGCGCGCCTTCCGTCCCGAATTCCTCAACAGGCTGGACGAGATCCTGCTGTTCCACCGGCTTACCCGCGGGCAGATGGACGGTATCGTCGAGATTCAGTTGAGACGGCTCGCCGCGCTGCTGGCTCCGCGCAAGATCATGCTCGATCTGGATGAGGCGGCTCGCCATTGGCTGGCCGAAAAAGGCTACGACGTGGTCTACGGAGCGCGGCCGCTGAAGCGGGTTATCCAGCGGGCCTTGCAGAACCCGCTGGCGACACTGCTGCTGGAAGGACGCATCCAGGACGGTCAGGCCGTTCACGTCTCGGCTGACGACAAGGGCCTGGTGATCGATGGGCAAGCCATCACCTATGCCGCGGCATGAGGTAAGGGGCGGGGTGACCTTATGATGAATGGCCCTTGGACGTAACCGATTCTCGCTTTCGGTCGATCGTCTTTTCCCGCCTCGGCCGGTAGGGTGGGGCGCATGAGAGCTCCGCCAGAAATCATGCGCCTTGCCATCCGCATCGCCAACCTGGCCGCCGATACGACGGAAGCCAACGAGATCTGTCGCCGGTCCGCGGCCGCCCTCAACCTGCCGCCGGTCGCCTATGCTCAGCTTCTGCTGGAAGTGGCGGCGTTGCGCAGTCGCATCAGCGCCTCCGGCCGGCCACTGTTCGGGCATAGCGGCAAGGGGGAGCGCTCGCGCCGGGCTGTCGATTGGATGCAGGAATATCCGGTCTACTAATTTGTCCCCGAGGCCGGGTTGGCAAAAGCGACCCTGCCGGCCACCGGTGTCTGAGCCAGCCACTCCCGCTCTTCCTTGATGGTCGACAGGAAGCGCGCCATTTCTCTGCCGGCCAGCTTGTTGCCCGACTTGAACTTGACGCTCAGCGGGTTGACCTGCTCGTTGTTGACGAGAACTTCGTAGTGAAGATGGGGACCGGTGGCACGGCCTGTTTCCCCTGAATAGGCGATTACTTGCCCTTGCGCCACGTGTTTGCCGACTCGGATGCCCTGGGCGAAACGCGACAGATGTGCGTAGGCGGTGGCGTGTACGGCATCATGCTTGATCCGCACGTAGTAGCCATAGGATCCGAAACGCCCTGCGTAGGTGACAATGCCGCCGCCAGCCGCCATCACCGGCGTGCCGATGCCCACGGCGAAGTCCACTCCCTTGTGCATCTTGGTGAAGCCGAGAATCGGGTGCAGCCGCATGCCGAAACCCGAACTGATCCTGGCGCCATCAACCGGCGTCCGGAGCAGCGCCTTGCGTACGCTCTCGCCCTGGGCGTTGTAATAGTCGGCCACCCCGCTCGAATCGACGTAGCGATAGATGGGCATGACCTCTCCGGAGAGAGTCAGGCTGGCGAACAGGATGTTTCCGTTCCGCACCGTCTGCCCCTTGTTATTGACGAAATGTTCGAACATGACTTCGAACTTGTCGCCTGGGCGAATGTCGCGCTGGAAATCCACGTCGTATGAGTAGGCGCGGATCACTTCCGCCAGGATCTGCGGGGGCACACCGCGGCCGACGGCAGATTCGAACAGGCTTCCCTTGATGGTGCCGCTGAAATGCGCCAACTGCCGGATGGCCTGCCGCTTGACCTCTGTCGGGGAAAAACCGCCGTCGCCGCGCTTGGCGCCGACCTGACGCTCCGCGTCCGGTTGCAGCGTGACCGAATTGAACGGTCCGGCACCGATGCCGTCGGCGGGGCGCTCGAAGGTGACCGTGACCTCCTGCCCCGCCTTGAGCGCCCGCGGATTGTAGACCTCCTTGAGAGCGTCGATGGCCTTGGTGGCCTCGCCGCGTTCCACTCCGGCCTTGATGAGCAGGTCAAGCAATGTATCGCCCTGCTCGGCTTGCACCACGGTCTGGATCGGGTGCGACGCCACGTCTTCCAACTGGCTGTCGGCGACAGGGTGGACCATCGCCTGTGCGCGCATGGCCGGTTCCAATTCAGACACCCCCGTTACGGCCTGCTCGGGCTGGTGCTTCTTGATCAGTTCCGAGGGATAACGACTGAAGACCACGGCGGCGACGGCGACGGCGGTTGTTCCCGCTATTACGGCCATACGAATCGACGTCTTGGTCGCAAGTTCCATCCCATCCCCTCCACTACAATTCAATCAGTCGGTGGCCCGCCCCAGGGACTTGGCAACCAAGCAACTGGGCCGGGCCATTGGCCGGCATCACGAGCGTCTCGGGGAACACCGGCCCGCTCCACGGTGCCATCTGGGCCTTCGGTCCTAACCGATAGGTCTGTGGCACATCATGAGGAACAATTGCCGGAGCTTTTGGTTGCCGCCGCCGTCAGCGAACGAAAAACGGCTCATCCCCTGGGTTTTCACCCGTTATGTCAGGCCCTCCGCCAAAAGGCAAGGTCCCGACACCCGTTCGAACGGTCTGTTACGGAAGGAGTGGCCCGGGGCCGGCCCGAGGATCGATTGCGAATTTCGAAAAAACCTGGTTGACAGGGTTGGCGAGCGGGCGTAGAAACCCGCCTCCGCTGGACGGCACCGAGGGCTGTGGCTCTGGTGAAAAACGGCGGAAAAAAAAGAGGTTGACGAGCTTTGCCGGGTA
>JAJXWP010000014.1 GCA_021781575.1 Pseudomonadota bacterium | reverse complement strand
CCTGGGGGCCCATCGACACCGCGACGATCTCGCTCGCCTTGCCCGCCTCTTTCAGCCGAACCGCCTCTTCCACGGCGATCTCGTCGAAGGGGTTCATGGAAAATTTCACATTGGCCGTGTCGACCCCGGATCCGTCCGCCTTGACCCGGATCTTCACGTTGTAGTCGACCACCCGTTTGACAGCGACCAGGACTTTCATCTCATGATACTTCCGCAAATATTGTCTTGCCGAACCCTGATGAAATCAGGAGGGCGGCGTCAACCGCCGCCCTCCCCAAGCATGCGGACTCGACGGGGAGAACGAGCCGCATGCTGTTTTCCGGTCCGGCGCGTCAGGCGGCCTTCACCAGCCGCGTCAGCTTCTCGTGCCGGAATGCGCCCCAGAGGGAAGCGCCGATAGCGCCGGCATAGATCGAGTCCGGATGGCTTTCCGCCACCAGATTGACCTTCTCCTTGACCAGCGCCTCGTTCAGTGCCGCCACCAGGCCGGTGTCGAGAGCCAGGCCGCCGGTCATCAGGACAAGGCCATCGGTCGAGCCGATGGACTTCAGCAGCTTGGCCAGGCGTACCGCCATGGACTCATGGATGCCCTTCAGGATGTTTGGCGCGGTAATGCCGCGGGACACCATGTTGATGACGTCGGTTTCCGCCAGCACGGCGCAAATCGACGACACTTTCTCGGGGTCGTTCGCCTGCTGGGACAGCGAGCCGATTTCGTCCTGGGCAATACCCAGGTAGCGGGCGATGTTTTCCAGGAATTGGCCAGAGCCCGACGCGCACTGGCTGGTCATCTTGTAGCTGAGCACCTTGCCGCTGGCATCCACCTTGATCGCCCGGCCGTTCAGCGCCCCGATGTCGAGGACCGAACGAGTGTTGGGGTTGAGGTAGATGGCGCCCCGGCCGTGGGTGGTCATCGAGTAGAAATGGCCGGTGCTGAACTTGAGGTTCTCGGCATCGCCGGTCGACGCCACATAGGCGACGTCGCCGCGCTTCAGGCCGGCATGCTTGAGAGCATGCTCGTAGGAGTCGTTGGCCAGCTGGAACGGATCGCGGTTGCGGATGCGGGCGGTTTCCTTGGCCAGCCACTGGGCGTCGGAGCCGTTCACCTTGAACAGAACGGTCTTCACGCAGCCGGAGCCGATGTCGATACCGGCGGTAATGATCTCGGTCATGGGTGCTTCCTCCCCTTCGCTCAGTTCACCACGGCACGGACGGCGAAGGTGGCTCCGCCAAGAGCGCCGGTGTAAATGGAGTCCGGATTGATGTTGATGGTGACGTCGCCGTAGTTCTCCTTGATCAGCTTGCGCAGTTCGCGCACAGCCGCTTCGTTCTTGGCAACGCCACCGGTGAAGGTGAACTGATCCTTCACCCCGCCGGCCCGAGACAGGATCGACATGGCGCGCAGGATGATGGACCGGTGAAGGCCGGCCAGGATGTCCTCACGCTTTTCGCCCAGCGCCAACCGATCGCGCAACTCGGCGCCGGCGAACACGGTGCAGGTCGAGTTGATACGCACGGTCTTGTTGGACTTCATGGCGAGCGGCCCCAGCTCGTGCAGGCCCATGTTCATTTCGTCGGCGATATAGCCCAGATAGCGGCCGCAGCCTGCGGCGCAGCGGTCGTTCATCTGGAAGTTCTCGACGATGCCCTGGGGATCGACCTGGATGCCCTTGGTGTCCTGGCCGCCGATGTCCAGCACCGTGCGGGTGTCGGGGTACATCATATGGGCGCCCAAGCCGTGGCACAGGATTTCAGAGCGGATGTGCTCCTTGGGGAAGGGCAGGCGGACGCGGCCATAGCCGGTGCCGACCACGTAGGTCTCCTCAAGCGGAATGGCCAGGGCGTCCTTCACCGGCTTGACGACGGACGCGGAGTCGATGTCCCCGCTGCCCGAAGCCTTTTCCAGGGCGCGAAGGAACTTGCCCTCCATGTCTCCGGCCGGTGGGCGGTTTTCCACCTCGATGATGGACTTGTCATAGACGTTGACCAGCAGATCGAACGGCAGGCCGGCATCGCGCGCTACGGGTTCGCCGAACTGCATGAAATCCGACCCGGCAAGGTCGCGGAAGAAGTCGGACTTACGCCGTGCGCCGGGCTGGAACAGCGCATGGGAGCTCTGGCGCAGCTGCTTGAATACTTCGGCCAGCGCCGTATTGACCCCGGTCTCCTTGCCGACGTAGCGCGGGCCCTTGACGTTCCGTACGCAGGTCTGCTCGAGGTCGTCGAGCTGCTCCAGGAACTGGACGTGGCGGAAGTTGCGCTCGAGGTCGGCCAGGATGCTGTCGACCTTGCCCGAAACCTCGGGCACGGCCGAGAGGCCGCGCCGGAACAGGGTCAAGCGCGTGTCGATGAGGGCTTCCTGCTTCGACACGGCGGCAGCCGTGTCATAGTTGGAGCGCGAGTTGGTGATGCCGCGCCCCAGGAGCTGGGTATTTTCGTCCATAACCACAGCCTTGGTGGTCGTGGAACCTAAGTCGATTCCGATGAAACAACGCATCTTCGGGACCTCCCTCAAGCGGCCTTGCCGGTGCCGCGGCGTTTTTGTTCGATCATCTGGAAATAGCTCTCCAGACGGTTCTTGATGTTGGCCGCCGAGAAGTAGCGGGGATCGACCAGATCGCTTTCGATGAAGGCGCCAGGTTTGCCGGTGCGCTTTTCGACTTCCTTCATGATCATCAACTGACCGGCCGAGAAGCTGTTGCAGCTCTTGATCGAATTGATCAGCAGGCCGTCGGCTTCATATTCCTCGACATACTTGGCCAGGATGTCGACGCGCGTCGGCAGGTTGCGGTTGGTGTAGCAACCCAGGCAGTAGTCGGCGAGCGTCTCCAGCGGGTGATCCGGATCGTGGCGGAAGCCCAGATCGTACATGCCGCCCACCTTGGTGTAGCTGGAGGCCACGACAACGGCGCCTTCGTCATAGAACATCTTCCAGAATTCGCGGAAGTTGGTCCAGTTCGGCGGCCCTTCGACGACCAGGCGGTATTTCTGGTCATTGAACGGCGTGCCGTCCGGCGTCACGGGGCCCAGCTTGTTGTCGATACGGGCCTGCACTTCCTTCATCAGTTCTTCGTAGTAGACAATCGACTCGGGTGTGCCGCGGAAAGCGGTGAACATCGGGCCGATGTAGTAGACGCCACCAAAATAAGCATCGATCGGCGACGGCTTGATCTTGCCTTGCTCAAGACACCACACCAGGCCGTCTTCAGCTTTCGCCGAATTCTTCAGGTATTGGCGCAGACGATCGATATCGAATTTCACGCCAGATACCTGCTCGAGGCCGGGGATGACTACTTCCTTTAACTGCTTGACGATGTAATCGCGCATGTTCTTGGTCGAATGACCGTCGCCTTCGTAGGGCACATGCAGCATGAGTGTCGGGCATTTGTACTGCTCGCGCAGCAGCTCGAACCATTTCATGAAGGTATAGCAGCCGGTGTAGGACAGCAGCAGGACATCGGGATTGGGGAACGGCTTGCCGTTGGGGGCGATGTTGCCCTTGCCCATCATTCCGATATCGGCCTTCACATAGGTGCAGACGTCCTCGGAATGGCCGTGCTTCTCGGCTTCCAGAATGTAGTTGCCGGAGACCTTGCGCATGCCGTTCTGGATGGCGTTGATCTCGGGCAGGTTGTTGACGATGTCGAAACACATCAACAATTCATTGAGGTTTCCCGGGACGAAGGTGGACGCCACCTTGCGGCCAGTCTCATGCTTGGAGGTGATCGCCTCGTAATTGCGGGAGATCATGTCCTTCTGCAGGAGCATGGACTTCTCTTTAATCGCTTCGCTCATGGCGTCAGCTCCACAGCTTGAGGGAATCGGCGAAGGTACCCGCCTGTTCGCGGATCGGCTGCATTTGGCCGGAGTTCTCCGCATACTTGAAGTTGATGTGGGGAATACCTGCCTCGGTCAGCCGATGGGCGATCATCGGGCGATCGAGCAGCGCCGGGTCGCAGAAGCTGGGTGTCGCGTAGATGACGCCCTCGGCACCGGACTTGCGTACCGATTCAACGTGGAATTTGCCCTTGTCTTCCTCTTTCGGCACATATTTGCAGGACGTCTCGACCGAATGCTTGAGGTAGGTCTCGGCCAGAGCCGCCAGCGGGTCGCCGTCGGTCGGCACATCCTCGGTGAGGAAGCGGTTGACCAGGGAATAGTCGTCATCGACCACGTAACAGCCGGCCATCTCGACGGATTTGATAAGGTTGAGCGGCGGCTGTTCGCAGAACGAGCCATAAATAGCGACGCGGACATTGTCGCGTTGCGGGCGATCTTCCCTGGCGGCGGCGTCCATGTAATCGCGCAGGATCTGGTTGTGCTCCTCGACCTCCATCATCAGGCCGGCGCGCATGATCACATAGACTTCCGAGGTCGGGGCCCGCCACGGCTCACGGGCGCGGAAGGCATAGACTTCGCGGATCAGCCGGCGGTTCTCGTTGTAGAGCTTGATCGACCGACGGAGATCATCGTCGGTGATCTTGCGGCCGGTCAGGTTTTCCAGGCCTTCGCGCAGCTCCTGCAACTCGTGCACATAGTAGGTGCCGCCGATGCTGGAGTCGAAATTCTGGGGCGTATCGAAGAACTTGGTCCACACATTCGGGAACATCATCTTCCAGATGCCCGAAAGGTTGCGGATGACGTCGCAGACGAACGGGAAGAGCATCCCATCGACGAAATCCAAGCGGCCGGTCACCCCAAGCTCGATCGTCGAGCGCGGAATGCGGCAGATGTAGCTCTGGTAGTAGGCGTCGCCATGGATGACCTCCAACTGGTCGCCGCCGCCGAAGATTCCCAGCGGCAGGCAGCCGGCAGCATGGACCATCTCCAAGGGGACATAGACCGGCAGAAAGCCGACGACTTTGCGACCCGGAACTTTTGCTTTCCAGGCGCGGGCGTCGCTGTAGTTGAGGTCCTCGAACAGGCCCTGGCAGCGCGCCATGATTTCAGCTGTGGACGACATGTGTTAACGACCCTCCCATTTGGCCGGTCTTTTTTCGAGGAACGCCGTAAGACCTTCCACGGCATCCCGGGTGGACATCAGACCCGTGAGATAAAGCTCTTCAAGAGCTGCGAGCTTCGTTTTGACCCGTTGCACAAGGTCGGAACGAGCGGCTCGTACCGCGAAGCGCAGCGACGACGGGCTGTGCGGCGCAAGTGCTTCGTCGAAATAGGCCAGCGCGGCGGCTTCAGGGTCGGCCGTGACGGCATGAACCAGGCCTAGGCGCCAGCCCTCTTCACCGGTGATCGACTGGCCGGAGAACAGGATGTGTTCCGCCTCGCCGCGCGGCATGCGCTCGGGCAGGAGGCAGGAGGCCGGCGGTGCGAACACCGCCAACTGGATTTCCGGCTGGCCGAACTTGGCATCGGGGGCGGCGAAGATCAGATTGGCTCCCAGTGCCACTTCCATGCCGCCGCCCAGGCATTGGCCGCGCACCGCCGCCAGGATCGGCACCGGTGATTCGACCATGCGCAGGATCAGCGCGCAGAAGCCCTTCAACATGGCGGCGCATTGATCGGGCAGGTGCTCCTGCACGCTGGCGCCGAAGCTGAAATGCGGGCCTTCATGGTCGACCAGAACCGCCGACAGCATGGGGTCGGACAGGTTGTCGGCCAGCGCCTTGTCCAGCGCGGCGATCATTGCGGCATCGACGATATTAGCCTTCGGCCGGGCCAACCGCAGCCGCAGTAGCCTGCCGTCCCGGTCGCGCCAGACCTTGAGGCAGGACTCGGTCATTTCTGCCCCCGTGCGGCAGGCATCAGGCTCTCGGTGAGATCCGGCGTCCACGGGGCGCCGACGGCCAGGGCCTGGCGCAGAGCGACGAAGTCGATTTCGCGGTCCTCCTTGGTACCTTCGTTGAAGGCGCGGAAGCCGGCTCGTGCTTCGGTCATCATGTTGAGCGACAGCCAGGCACGGCTGTTTTCCTTGTTGGCGTTCCAGGCGTTGATCTTCGGCTTGCGCAATTCCTCGAAGGACTTGGTCATGCAGTCGGGGAAGGTGAGCAGGATCTTGCCGCACAGTTCTTCGACCTTGGCGTCGAGCAGCGACAGATCGACGGTGCCCTGCTTCAGCAGCGCCTTGCCCGTTTCCGCCTCGGCGCCGGTCTTGAATTCGCCGTGGATCACCCGCCCGTATTCGTCGAGGTAACGGTCGGTGATGACCAGGGGATTGGGGACGAACTTGCCGTCGACCTTGAGGGCCGGCACGATGTCGGTGAGGATGCCCAGGCGGGCGGCCTTGTGGGCGGAAAACGGCTCGCACAGGGTACCGGACACCATCGCCTGCTCACAGCCAATCATCAACGGCAGGAAGTCGGTAGCCCCGCCGATGGCCGCCGAGCCGTGCTTCGGGCCGGCCTGGCCGAACTTGGCCAGGTCCTGAGCCACCGAGAAGTCGGCTGCCATGCCGATTTCCTGGCCGCCGCCGATCCGCATGCCGTTGACCCGGCAGATGACCGGCTTGTCACAGCCCAGGATGGCCGACACCATGTCGTTGAACAGGCGCATGTACTGCCGGTATTCCTGCGGGTTTCCGGCATAGTATTCGGCGTATTCCTTGGTGTTGCCGCCGGTGCAGAAGGCCTTGTCGCCGGCACCGGTGAATACCACCGCCACCACGTCGCGGGCTACCGAGGCGGCCCGGAAGGCAAGGATGACGCCCTTGACCATCTCGGTGGTGTAGGAATTGAACTGCTTCGGATTGTCGAGGATGATCCAGGCGTTGTAGAGGCCCTGCGCCACCTTGCCATCCGGCGTTCTGGCCGGGCGCTTTTCGTAGATCACCCCCGGGACGACGATGTCACGGACCAGATTGTGATCGTTCAAATGCGCCGGCGCCGTGGTTTTGGCGATGGAGGCTGTATCGGAGGTCATGCTGTTTCCTTTCTCTTTTCGTCTGTGAATCGCTTTTTTTCAGGGAACGAGAATGGCCCGCCGCTTCAGCTTGTGGGCGTGGGCGTCGGCGAAAACCTGGTTGATCTCCTCTAGGGGGTGACGTTCGACGAAGGACGCCAGTTCGATCTTGTGGTCGAGGACCAGATCGAGGGCGCCTGGGTAAAGCTCGGGCGGGCAGCCCCAGTTGCCCAGCGCCCGCGCATGGAATGCCATCAGGTTGGACAGGCGTACCTCAACCTTGTCCATGGTGAAGCCCACCACCGCCAGGGTGGCGCCGTGCACCAGCAGGTTCCACGCGGTGCTTTGGCCCGCGGCGGTGCCCGAACATTCGAAAATTATCCATTCGCGGGTGGAGAGGCCACGCTCCTTGGCGAATTCGGCGATGCTCTTCTTCAGCGTCTTGGGGTCGGTCTCGCGGACATTGATCGTCTTGGAGGCGCCGAATTTGCCAATGGCTTCCAACTTGCCCGCATCGACGTCGAGGGCGACCACGGTCCCGCCGAAAGCCGCGGCAATCTGGACACAATAGCCGCCGACGCCGCCGGCGCCGATCACCACGCAAAGGCTGCCGGGCTGCACGCCGGCCTGCACGACCGCCTGGTAGGGAGTGGTGACGGCGTCAGCAACCACCGAGACGTCGGCCAGGGTCAGGCCGATCTTTTCCAGGCGGGCCTCGTCGACCGGGCAGAGGCCGGTGGCGGGAACGGTGATATGGGTGGCGAAACCGCCTTGGATGTCGTTGCCGGGCATGGCCTGCTTGGCGCAGATGGTTCCTTTGCCGCGCTTGCAGGCGTCGCACTGGCCACAGGGGATGACCGCCGGGATGATGACGGCGCGTCCATTCCAGCTTTCCGCTCCGGCTCCGGCGGCGACGACACGACCGCTGATCTCATGTCCCAGGGTCAGCGGCAGAGGGCTATTGGTCCGCACTCCATCGTAATAATATCCGAGGTCCGTGTGACATACGCCGCAGCCCGCCACCTCGACCACAACCTGGCCGGCATCGGGTGTCGGCAGCACCAACGGTTCCTTGACCATGGGTGCTCCGACGGCGGTCATCATCCAGCGATGCGGAGATTTGGACATTGACCCTTTCCCTCCTTACCATTGTCGCCACACCCCTTGACGGAAGCGTCGCGGTCTGTTTACGATAATAAGCATTGAAGTACTACAATACCGAATTAACGTCAAGCCGGTTCCGCACGAACCACACCACTGCCGGGAGGCCCGATTGATGTCAGTCCAAAAACGTTCTTTCCAATGGGATGATCCGCTGCTTCTGGAGGAATGCCTCACCGAGGACGAGCGGATGGTGCGGGATTCGGCCCACGCCTACTGCCAGGAGAAGCTGCTGCCGCGGGTGCAGGAAGCCAACCGGCATGAGATCTTTCACCGCGAGATCATGAGTGAAATGGGCGAGTTGGGCTTCCTTGGCCCGACTTTGCCGGAAGACTATGGCTGCTCCGGCGTCAACTATGTCTGCTACGGCTTGATCGCCCGCGAGGTCGAGCGGGTCGATTCCGGCTATCGCTCGGCGATGAGCGTGCAGTCGTCGCTGGTCATGTATCCCATCCACGCCTACGGTACCGAGGCGCAGCGCAAGAAGTACCTGCCTCGGCTGGCGACCGGCGAGCTGGTCGGCTGTTTCGGTCTGACCGAGCCCGATGCCGGCTCGGACCCGGGCAGCATGCGCACCCGGGCGACCAAGGTGGATGGCGGTTGGCTCCTCCGCGGCAGCAAGATGTGGATCACCAACTCACCCATCGCCGACGTATTCGTCGTCTGGGCCAAGACCGAGGACAAGGTGATCCGCGGCTTCATCCTGGAGAAGGGGATGAAGGGATTGTCCGCTCCCAAGATCGAGGGAAAATTCTCGCTTCGCGCCTCGACCACCGGCGAGATCGTCATGGACGACGTGTTCGTGCCGGAAGAGAATCTGCTGCCCAATGTGGAAGGACTGAAGGGCCCCTTCGGCTGCCTCAACCGCGCCCGCTACGGCATCGCCTGGGGCGTCCTGGGCGCCGCCGAATTCTGTTGGCACCAGGCCCGCAGCTATACGCTCGACCGCAAGCAGTTCAACCGGCCGCTGGCCAACAATCAGTTGATCCAGTTGAAGCTGGTCAACATGCAGACCGAGATCACGCTGGGCCTGCATGCCTGTCTGCGCCTGGGCCGGCTGTTTGACGGTGGCGAGATGGCGCCCGAAATGATCTCGATGCTTAAGCGCAACAACTGCGGCAAGGCCCTGGACATCGCCAGGACGGCCCGCGACATGCACGGCGGCAACGGCATTTCGGATGAGTTCCATATCATCCGTCACGTCATGAACCTCGAGGCGGTAAACACCTACGAAGGTACGCACGACGTGCACGCCCTCATTCTCGGCCGCGCCATGACCGGACTGAACGCCTTCGCCGGCTGACGCGCAGGTAACACGGGTGCGAGTTGCCGGTAGGCCTCTCCGGCAACTTGGTTCCGGTCCCGTCGGGGCACGGCGGGACTGGTGGCTCCTCCAGAGGTCAACTTGAGGCCAGATGGTTCCTCCCCTGTTTGATCCATGGACCATCTGGCCTTCTTTTTTCGGCATTTCGGTACCGGTTGCCTTGTAGCAGAAGGACACGCCATGACTGTCGATCCCCGTCACCTGAACGCGTTGGCCCAACGGTGCTGGAAGCTTCACGATCAAACTCGGGACATCGTCGCCGTGCTGGCCACCCCGTCGTTGATCTCGGGGCCGGAGACGGCGGGCAGGATGCTGCGACGCTTGCAGATTGGCGCCGTCGACATGGTTCTGTTGCATTGCATGGCCTGGCTGGCCAAGGTGGCCGAAGGGACGCAGTCGGATGGGCGGGTGGGGATCGCGTTCAACAGCTACCCGCGGCCCGTGCGGGCCGTATCACCGGTCGATTTTCGCGAAATCGACGATGCCGCCAATGCCGTGACGGAAGAGACCCAGCAGCTCGTCCGCGATATGGCGCGCCTGCAGGGCAGCCTGGCCGGCGTCGGTAACGTCGGCCTGGATTGCGAGGCCATGGCGGAATAACCGGCCTTCTCAGTCTTCCGGCCAGAACGAGCGAATATCGATCCGAGGCCGACCGTGTTCGGGGCGGGGCAGGGGATCGCACGGCTCGAGGGTCGCCAGGCAGCGGGCGGCCAAACGCTGGTAGGCGATGGTGCCGGTGCGCTTCTTGGCGATTTCGGCATCGTCCAGGGGACGAACCACCCTGGCCGGGACGCCGGCGACGAGATGGCGTGGCGGCACGACGAAGCGGGCCTTGACGAAGGAAAGGGCGGCGACGATGGCGCTTTCGCCGATGCGGGCGTCGTCGAAGACGATAGCGTTCATGCCGATCAGGGCGTTACGGCCGATGCGGCAGGCATGAACCACGGCGCCATGGCCGATATGGCCGTCTTCCTCCACCACCGTGTCCATGTGGGGTGAGCCGTGCAATACGGCGTTATCCTGGACGTTGCAGCCGGCATTGAGCAGGATCGAGGAAAAATCCCCGCGCAGGCTGACCCCGGGGCCGACGTAGCAGCCCGGCCCCACCTGCACGTCGCCGATGAGAACCGCGGTCGGGTGAACGAAGGCGCTGGGGTCGATGACAGGAATGCGACCTTCAAACGAGTAGACCTGCGCCACGACAACTCCCTCCGCAAGCGGGTGTTTTCTGAGGGCCCAAGGTATAGCGGGCTGGCCAAGCGTATTATAGTACCATTTTGCGTTTTTCGTTGATCTCCCTACTTGGCGAATGGTATTAGCAGTGTTGATGTTCCGATCGAATCGGGGGGTGGGCGGTGAGAATTGGGGCTGCGCTTAACGCACAATACCGCCAGCAACGAGATCGTCGGCCATTCGAGCAGGTTTGCGGTCATCCCGACCGCGACGCTCAGGCGCCGTCCTGCCGGCTTTGCCGGCTAGGCTTAACAATTGCGCGCCAGGCGCGCGGGCTCTTCGCGGTATCGGCTAGTGGCGCGAGCCTGAGGGATGGCGCCCACACCTTCCCTCAGATTTTCACCACAATACAACCAGTTGGTGGACTGCCTGGTTCAGGCGCCTGGGAATCAGGTGTCTGCGGCGGATCACCGGCAAACGGGGTCGAAACCGCTCTAGCCCCTGCCTCGGCCGGAAGCGCAGTGGAGTTTCCTCGATGACACATATCAGTTCGACTGCCGATATCGCCGCATCCGATGCCATCCGCCAGGTCGGCGTGATCGGGGCCGGCCAGATGGGTACCGGTATCACCCAGGTCCTGGCTCAGGCCGGTTACAACGTTACCGTGCTCGATCTCAATGAAGAACGTCTCGCCGCTGCCATCAAGGCCATCGGGCGCGGTTTGGACCGCCTTGTCGCCAAGGGGCGTTTGGCCGAGGATGCGAAGAAGGAGGCGCTGGGCCGCATTCGCACCTGTGTCGAGTATGTCACGCTGTCGGATTGCGACCTGGTGATCGAAGCGGCCAGCGAAGACGAGGCGGTCAAGCGGGCCATTTTCAAGCAGTTGATTCCGGTGCTGAAGCCGAGCGCGATCGTCGCATCGAACACCTCGTCCATTTCCATTACCCGCCTGGGCAGTGCCACTGACCGTCCTGGCAAGTTCATGGGCATGCACTTCATGAACCCGGTGCCGGTGATGGCGCTGGTCGAATTGATCCGCGGCATCGCTACCGCGGATGAAACCTACCATGTGGTGCATGGCGTGGTGCGGCGGCTGGGCAAGGTTCCGGTGATGTCGGACGATTTTCCCGCCTTCATCGTCAACCGCATCCTGCTGCCGATGATCAACGAGGCGGTCTACACCCTTTACGAGGGCGTCGGTTCGGTGGAATCCATCGATGCGGCGTTGCGCCTCGGCGCCAACCAGCCGATGGGGCCCCTGGAGCTTGCCGATTTCATCGGCCTCGACACCTGCCTTGCCATCATGCAGGTCCTGCACGACGGCCTGGCCGACACCAAGTATCGGCCCTGCCCGCTGCTGGTGAAATATGTCGAGGCCGGCTGGCTTGGTCGCAAGACCGGCCGCGGCTTCTATGATTACTCGGGGGAAAAGCCGATCGCCACGCGATAGGGACTCGTTTCGCGGTAATCGCACTTTGTTGATCGTGTAAAGCCGTCAATCTTTGTCGGTTAGAGCGGTTTCGGCCTTGGTTTGAAGGCCGGGACCGCGATAGGCCGGAATCCGACATCCACCGTCTTTGCCACCGTCCTGTGAGGGCCTGGTCGTGTCGCCGATCTCCCGGCGAAAAATTGTTCGCCTGGTGAACAAAAAATTGTTGACCAGGTAAACAATAATTGCGCACCATAATGCCGTTGAATCTGATCGAGGCGATGGTGGTGACCAGGCAGGAGCAACTCGTCGAAGAACGCGCTGATGCGCCGGATGGACGTTTGTCACTGGGCATTCTTCCCGAGTTGCTTGGCTACCATCTGCGGCGGACGCAGGTCGCGGTATTCAAGCATTTTGCCAAGAGGGTGGCGAGCGAAGGGCTGACGCCGGGCCTGTGCGGCATGCTCCAGGTCATCGCCGCCAACCCCGGCCTCAGCCAGAGCCGCTTGGCCGAGGCCATGGGGGTCGAGCGATCGAACATCGTAAAAGTGGTCCGGCAACTCGATGCCGCCGGCCTGATCGAGCGGATCGGCTCGCCGAACGATCGGCGCAGCAACTGCCTTTACCCCAGCCTCCGCGGCGAGCAGGCGGTGCAACGCATGGAAGCGGAGATCTTGCGCCACGAGCGGGAAGTCGCCTCGGAACTGACGACGGCCGAGAGGGACACCTTGATCGGCCTTTTGGACCGGGTCTACCGGCAAGCGCAATAACAAGACAGGGCCCGCGCCAGGCGCCGGCCGAACGGATGGGAACGGAGAGTTCGATGAAGGAGGACAGGCTGTGAGGTCGGTACTTTCGCTCACTGTCAATGGTCGCGGCCGTGAGGATCTGGTCGCCGACAACATGCTGCTGCTGGACTACCTGCGGGACGTTCTCGGGCTGACCGGCACCAAGCAAGGGTGCGACGGCGGAGAATGCGGCGCCTGCACGGTGCTGGTCGATGACCAGCCGCGGCTGGCCTGTTCCACCCTGGCCCACCAGGTGGCCGGCAAAAGGGTCGAAACCATCGAGGGGCTGGCCAAGCGAGGCCGCCTGTCCGTCCTGCAGCAGGCCTTCCATGAAAAGCTGGGCACCCAGTGCGGCTTCTGCACGCCGGGCATGATCATGGCGGCCGAGGCCCTGTTGCGGCGCAACCCCGATCCCAGCCGCGATGAAATCAAGGCAGCCCTGGCCGGGAATCTATGCCGCTGCACCGGCTATGTGAAGATCATCGAGTCGGTGGAAACCGCCGCTCGCGCTCGGGAGGCCGCGGAATGAGTGTTCGAACCCTGGAAAAGCGCGAGGCCGGCGCCGTCGGCGTCCGCACGCCGCTGATCGACGGCGTCGACAAGGTCACCGGCAAGGCCAAGTATACCGCCGACCTTGTGGTGCAGGACGCGCTGGTCGGCAAGATCCTGCGCAGCCCGGTGGCTCATGCGCGGATCCTATCGATCGACACCAGCGCGGCGGAAGCGCTGGAGGGCGTGATCGCCGTCGCGACCGGAGCCGATACGCCGGTTCCCTTCGGCGTCCTGCCCATTGCCGAAAATGAATATCCGCTGGCCCGCGAGAAGGTGCGGTACCGCGGCGACCCCATCGCCGCCGTCGCGGCGGTGGACGAAGCGACGGCCCTGGCGGCGCTCAAGCTGATCCGCGTCGAATATGAACAGCTGCCCGTCTACATCGATCCGCGCAAGGCGATGGAGGCCGGCGCCGAGCCGCTTCATGCCGATAAGCCGAACAATGTGCTGCGCGAAGTGCATCACGAGTTCGGCGACGTGGAAGCCGGCTTTGCCGCTGCCGATCTGGTGCGCGAGAAGGTGTTCCGCTTCGCCGAAGTCAACCATATGCATATGGAGCCCAACGCCACCCTGGCCGAATATGACGTCGACAAGGATTGGCTGACCCTCCATACCACCACCCAGGTGCCGTATTATGTGCATCTCAAGGTGTCGTCCTGCCTGCAGGTCGATCCGTCGCGCGTCCGCGTGGTCAAGCCGTTTCTCGGCGGCGGCTTCGGTGCCCGTACCGAAGCCTTGAGCTTCGAGATTATCGCCGCTCTGCTGGCGCGCAAGGCGAAGGGTGCCGTGCGGCTGCTGCAGACGCGGGAGGAGACCTTCATCTCCCATCGCGGTCGGCCGGAAGCCGAGATCAAGATGAAACTCGGCATGACCCGGGACGGCAAGATCACCGCCTGTGCCGAGGAATGTATCCAGCGCGGTGGAGCCTATGCCGGTTACGGCATCATCACCATTCTATATGCCGGCGCGCTGCTGCACGGCCTCTATGAAATTGCCAACATCAAGTACGACGGCTGGCGGGTCTACACCAATACCCCGCCTTGCGGCGCCATGCGCGGCCACGGCACGGTCGATGCCCGAGCCGCCTTCGAGGCGCTGTTGAACGAGATGGCCGATGAACTGGGCCTGGACGCCTTCGCCGTGCGCCGTGCCAACCTGATCCCGTCTGTGCCCTACACCACCTTGTACGCCCAGAAGATCATGAGCTACGGCCTTCCCGAATGCCTGGACAAGGTGCTGCAGGCTTCCGGCTGGGCCGAGCGACGCGGCAAGATGCCCAAGGGGCGCGGCCTCGGGCTGGCCTGCTCGCATTTCGTTTCCGGGACCTCGACGCCGAAGCATTGGACAGGCGAGCCCCATGCCACGGTAAACCTGAAACTGGACTTCGACGGCGGCGTCACCCTGCTCACCGGCGCCGCCGATATCGGCCAGGGTTCGAACACCATGGCGGCGCAAATGGTCAAGCAGGTGCTGGGCGTCGATTTGAACCGCATCCGGGTGATTTCCGCCGACAGTGCGGTGACTCCCAAGGATAACGGCAGCTACTCGTCGCGCGTCACCTTCATGGTCGGCAATGCCGCCATCGACGCGGCCAAGGCGCTGCAGCGCGTCCTCAACGAGGCGGCGGCGAAGAAACTCGATGCCCAGCCCGACGACATCGAATGCGTCGACGAGGTGTTCCGTGTCGTCGGCGGTCAACATCCCGGCCTGCCCTTCAACGAGGTGGTGAAGGCGGCGCTGGTCGACACCGGCACCATCACCGTCAAGGGAACCTTCACCCCGCCGATCGAGTTCCAGGGCGACAAGAAGATCAAGGGCAGCGCCATCGGCGCCACCATGGGTTTCTGTTACGCCGCGCAGGTGGTCGAGGCTTCGGTCGACGAAGTGACCGGCAAGATCACCGTCCACAAGGTTTGGGTGGCCGTCGATGTCGGCCGCGCCTTGAACCCGCTGGCGGTGGAAGGCCAGATACAAGGTGGTGTGTGGATGGGCATGGGACAGGCGATGTCGGAGGAGACCCGCTTCGACCAGGGGCGGATGATCCATTCCAACATCATCGATTACCGGGTACCGACGATGGCCGACAGTCCCGATATGGAGGTGATCATCGTCGAGAGCATGGACCCCAACGGACCGTTCGGTGCCAAGGAAGCCAGCGAAGGAATGCTGTCGGGTTTCCTGCCTGCCCTGATGGACGCCGTCCATGAAGCCGCCGGCGTGTGGCCGGACGCCCTGCCGCTGACCCCTGATCGCATGCTCGACCTGCTCGAAAGCCGGGAGACCACCCTATGACCATCCTGCCCGATTTCCGCTATGTCCGGCCCGCCAGCATCGATGACGCAGTCACCGCCCTGGCCGCTCCCGGGGTGCTGCCGGTGGCGGGTGCCACGGACCTGCTGCCCAATCTTCGCCGTGGCCTGAAAGAGCCCGAGGCGCTGGTCGATCTGACCGCCATACCGGGGCTGGACGCGGTCGAAGAGACGGCCGACGGCTGGCGCATCGGAGCGGGCCTGTCGCTGGCCGCGCTGGCCAGCCATCCGTCACTCCGCATTCATGTGCCGGTATTGGCCGAGGCGGCGACGGCGGTGGCCGGTCCAACTCACCGGGCGGCCGGAACGGTGGGCGGCAACCTGTGCCAGGATACCCGTTGCGTCTACTACAACCAAAGTGAATGGTGGCGCTCGGGGAACGGCTATTGCCTGAAATACCAGGGCGACCGCTGCCATGTGGCCCCCAAGAGTTCCCGCTGTTTCGCCACCTATCGCGGCGACCTGGCTCCGGCCCTGATGGTCCTCGATGCGAAGGCGGAGTTGGCCGGACCCGGCGGGCGGCGCACCATTCCCCTGGCCGAGCTGTTCCACGACGACGGTGCGGCCCATCTGACGCTGGCGCCGGGCGAGCTTCTGCTGGCGGTAATCGTCCCACGCAACGACCGTCTGGTGGCCGGCTACGCCAAGCTGCGGGTCCGCGAATCCATCGATTTCCCGCTGGTCGGCGTCGCCGCCGCCGTCGAGCGCGACGGCCCGCGCCTGGTCGGCCTGCGCGTCGCGGTCACCGGAGCCGGCTCGGCACCGCTGGCAATTTCCATGGACGGCTTGGAGAGCTGGGATGATGCCGCGGCCAAGATGCTGGCCGACCGGCTGAACAAGACGGCGAAGCTGCAGAATACCACGACGATCGGCATGAAATATCGCCGGCGCGTCCTGCAAGCAGCGGCGCGGCGACTGGTTGACGGCCTTTGGGAGCAGGGGACGACACGATGAACCTACCCCCGTCTGCCCCTCTCAGCGGTGCGGACGACGATGCCATCCTCGGCCAGCTGGCGGCCTGGCTGGACGAGGGGCGCGACGTGGCGCTGGCCACGGTGACTAAGATCTGGGGATCGGCGCCGCTGCCGGTGGGCAGCCATCTGGCTGTCGAGGCCGGCGGCGCCTTCGTCGGCTCGGTGTCAGGCGGCTGCATCGAAGGTGCGGTGATTTCATCGGCGCTGGAGACCATCGCCGATGGAAAGCCGCGCAGCCTGGAATTCGGTGTCAGCGACGAGCAGGCCTGGCAGGTCGGTCTGGCCTGCGGCGGCACCATCGGCATATTTGTCGAGCGTGTCCGATGAACAGCAAGCTGTTCCGCGCTCTGCAGGCCTTCCGCGCCGCCCAGTGCCCGGCAGCCATGGTCACCGACCGGACAACCGGTGTGCAGGCCCTGGTTACCGCCGACCAGGTCTCCGGCGAGCTTGATCTGGGTGAAGAGACATTGGCCGGCGTTCGCCGCCTGCTGGCCGGAGATGCCAGCGGCGAGGTCGACGGGCTTTTCGTCCGCGTTTACGGCCCGCCCTGGACGCTTGTTCTGGTCGGCGCCGTCCATATCGCCCAAGCCCTGGCGCCGATGGCGGCGCTCGCCGGTTTTGCGGTGAAGGTCATCGATCCGCGCCGCGCATTCGCCACCGCATCGCGCTTTCCGGGCGTCGAACTGATCGTCGAGTGGCCCAACGAAGTCCTGGCCGCGACGCCGCCCAATGCCCGCACGGCAGTAGTGACCCTGACGCACGACCCCAAGATCGACGATGTCGGTCTGATCGGCGCCCTGCGCTCGCCGGCCTTCTTCGTCGGCGCCCTGGGCAGCAGCCGGACCCATGCGCGGCGCAAGGCCCGGCTGGTCGAGGCCGGTTTCACCGACGTCGACATCGCCAGGATCGCCGCCCCGGTGGGGCTCGACCTGGGCGGCCGGCTGCCGGGGGAAATCGCCGCGTCGATCGTTGCCGAACTGGTCGGTGCCCGGCACGGCCGGCCGCGGCAGCGCCCATGATTTTCGCCGAGTTCGCTGTCGAACAGGCCGAAGGGATCATTCTCGCCCATTCGCTGAACCTGCCGGGCGGCAGCCTGAAGAAGGGGCGCCGGCTTGACTCGGGCGACGTTGAGGCGCTGCAGGCGGCCGGCTTCGCCAGTGTCGTCGGAGCCCGCCTCGAGGTTGGCGACCTGGGGGAAAACGACGCGGCGGATCGGGTGGCCGCGGCGCTGGCCGGCGCCAATGTGACCCGTGCCGCCGCCTTTGCCGGCCGCAGCAATCTGTTTGCGGCGATCGACGGCCTGGCGGTGATCGACCGCGAACGGCTGGACCAGCTGAATCAGGTGGATGAGGCGGTCACGGTGGCCACCGTCGCTCCGTGGGAGGTGGTCGCCGCTGGCCAGATGATCGCCACCGCCAAAGTCATTCCCTTCGGCGTTGCGCAGCAGACGGTGGATCGCTGCGCCGGTTTCGCCGGCGAAGGCGGGCCGATCGTCTCGGTCCGGCCGTTCCTGCCGCAGCAGGTGGGTTTGATCCTGACCACCTTGCCGGGGACCAAGGAGAAGCTGGTCGAGGCGACCGCCGCCGCCAGCCGCGCCCGGGTCGCCTCCCTGGGCGGCAGCCTGGTGTTCGAGTCGCGCTGCGCGCATCGGGGCGACGCTCTGGCTGCACAGATCAGCCAGGCGCTTGCCGCCGGTTGCGGCCTGCTGCTGATCGCCGGGGCCTCGGCCATCGTCGACCGCCGCGATGTGGTGCCGGCGGCGATTGTGGCGGCGGGAGGGGCCATCGATCACTTCGGCATGCCGGTGGATCCCGGCAACCTGCTGTTGCTGGCCCGGATCGGCGCGGTGCCGGTGCTCGGCGTTCCCGGATGCGCCCGATCCCCCCGTCTCAATGGCGTCGACTTCGTATTCCGGCGTCTGATGGCCGGCCTGCCGGTGACGTCGCGCGATATCATGGTCATGGGAGCCGGCGGTCTGCTGAAGGAAATCGCCGAGCGTCCGCTGCCTCGCGCGTCGGTCGAGGCCCAGAAGGGTGGCCGGCGGCGCATCGCCGGATTGGTTCTGGCGGCCGGACTGTCGAGCCGTATGGGGCGGAACAAGCTGCTGATTGCGGTGAATGGCAAGCCACTGGTGGTTCACGCCGCCGAGGCGGCGCTGGCGGCCGGCCTTGATCCGGTGGTGGTGGTGACCGGCCATCAGGTGGAGGCGGTGCGGGCGGCGCTGGGCAACCTACCCCTTGCCTGGGCGCACAATCCCGACTTCGCCGACGGTCTGGCCGGATCCCTGAAGACAGGCTTGGCCGCCCTGCCGCCCGAGGCCGACGGCGTGCTGGTCTGCCTGGGCGACATGCCGGCCTTGACGGCGGAACACCTGCGGCGGATCGTCGCCGCCTTCAATCCGACCGAGGGACGCAGCATCTGCATCCCGACATATCAGGGCAAACGAGGCAACCCGGTCCTGCTCGGCCGCCAGTTTTTCGCCGAAATGCGTGGCCTTGCCGGCGATAGCGGCGCGCGCGGCCTGTTCGCCCGGCACGACGAGGCATTGTGCGAAGTCGCCATGCCCGACGATGCCGTGCTGACCGATCTGGATACCACTGAAGCCTTGGCCCGCTTCGTCAAATAAAAGTGGCCCGTTCCTCCTTCTCGCGAAAATTCACCACGACGAGGGGAAGGCGCGACGGAAGTGAAGGGCCGGTGTTGCCGGCGAAAATACTCTTCACTTGCCTTCGCACCTTCGGGCCTCCGCGCCTCAAATTATGGAAACAGTTGCCTTAGCCGAAAGCTGCTATTCCTCTGCCAGCAATTGACGCAAACGGAAGCGCTGGAGTTTACCGGTGGCGGTGCGCGGCATTTCGTCGACGAAGGCGATACGGCGCGGGCACTTGTAGATGGACAGATGCTTGGTCAGGTGTTCCTGCACAGCCGCGCCGAGCAGTTTCTCGTTGGCGCCGCCCTGGGCCACCAGGACCAATCCCAGGCGGACCAGGCCGTCCGCGTTGGCGATCCCCACGACCGCCGCCTCGGCGACGCCCGGCACTTCGATGGCCCGTTCCTCGATTTCGGTGGGATTGACCCATTGGCCCGAGATCTTCAGCATGTCGTCGGCGCGCCCCTGATGATACCACCAGCCTTCGCCGTCGAAGGAGAACAGGTCGCCGGTGCAATACCAGCCGTCGACGAAGGCGGCAGCGGTCTTTTCCGGCTGGTTCCAGTACCCCGCCGCCACCGAGGCGGCGCGCACCCATAGGACGCCGGGCTCGTCGGGCGTTGTTACGTCGCCGCCGTCCTGGCTCCTGAGTTGCACCTCGGCCCAAGGCACAGGGCGGCCCGAGGAGCCTGGCCGATGGGCCGAAGGCGTGTTGACCAGCATCAGGAACACCGTCTCGCTGGTGCCGATGCCTTCCAGGATTGGCGACCCGGAAGCCGCCTGCCATTGCCGTGACAGGCCTTCCGGCAGCTTTTCGCCGGCCGAAACGTAATGCCGGATCGAGGTGAAGGACGGCGTCGCGGCATAGCCGTCGCGCAACAGGTTGCGATACAGGGTCGGCACGCAGAACATCAGGTCGGGGCGATGCCGGTCGACGACGGCGGCGACGCCCGGGCCATCCGGCCATTCATCATGCAGGATGATCGTCGCGCCGCACTTCAGGCCGCCGATCAGGCAGTGGCCGAGAGCGAAGGCGAAAAACAGCTTGGACGAGGAGAACAGCTTGTCGCCCGGTTTGACCCCCAGGTTTTCGCGCAAATGCAGATGGGCGATGCCGACCATGCGGTGACAGTGGATCGCCGCCTTTGATTTGCCGGTGGTGCCCGACGTGTAGATCCAGAACGCCTGATCGGCCGGATGCACGGGCACGGCTTCCAGACGGTCGTCTTGCCCGGCGGCGAAGGCGGAGACATCGTCGATCAGCAGGGTGGGACGGTGTGCCGCAAGGTTCGCCGCCGTCGAGTAGATACCGGCGAATTCAGGGTCGTAGATGAATGCCTTGCAGGCGGTGTCGGTGAGGAAATGGGCCAGGTCCTCGGCGCTCGCGCGGGTATTCACGGCGACGGCGACGGCGCCGATCTTGAGTGCCGCCAGGTATGCCGCCACCATTTCCGGCGAATCCTTGGTCAGCAGCATGACCCGTTGGCCCTGGTTGACGCCGCCGGCACGCAGCGCATTGCCGATGCGGTTGACCAGGCTGCACAACTGGCCAAAGGTCAGTACACGGTCGCCGGCCAGTATGGCTGGGCTGTCAGCCAGGCCTGCGCCGAGTTGCCATCCCAGGATCTGTTCGCAGGCGTTGTTGGTCGGCAGCGGTATTTCGTTCACGGAAGACCTCCCTTGATGTCGCTGGCTCTTGGACGGCGCGATACATCGTTCTTATAACGGCGTTCAGGCTAACAGTATCATAAAAAATGGCATTAAGGTACTGCTTTACCTTAAAGCGTCGCCGGCGCCCGCTCGCGCCGGCACTGTGAAATTGGCAGTTGCCTGCGCCGGGCCGATGGCTAGGATGGCAAGCGGAGTTTTTTAGTCCTGCACCCCACCGAGGCCATGAACTTTTCCCGACGCATCGACGATCTTGCCAGGCAAGCCCTAGAACGGCTGCGCCCAAAGGCCAAGTCGTTGATCATCACGGTTTACGGCGACGCCATTTATCCGCACCGCGGCAGCGCCTGGCTGGGCAGCATCATTCGGTTGGTCGAGCCGTTCGGCCTGAACGAGCGGATCGTCCGCACCTCGGTGTTCCGGCTGTCCAAGGAGCTGTGGCTGACCTCGAGCCAGATCGGCCGTCGCAGCTATTACAGCGTCACCGAGGCCGGACGCCATCGCTTCGACGCTGCCGCCCAGCGCCTTTATACCGTCGATGGCCATCACTGGGACAAGCAGTGGACCATGGTGTTCATCGGCCTGACCGGCCTGGAGGGCGAGGAGCGGGAGGCTCTGCGCCGGGAATTGAGCTGGCAGGGTTTCGGTCCGCTGTCGCCGGGCGTGATGTGGCACCCCGACCCCGACCAGGCCGCTCTTCGCCAAACCCTGGTCGACGCCGGTGTGGCGTCGCGGGCGCTGGTCATGCGCGGCTCGGCGGAATCCTGGGTGGCCCCCGACGCGTTGCGCGACATCATCCGCAACTGCTGGGGCCTGGAGCGACTGGCCACCGGCTACGACGAGTTCCTGGACATATTCCGCCCGCTATGGCGGGCGATGCAGTCCGCTCCGGAACTCGATCCCGCCCTGTGTTTCATGGTGCGCATTCTGCTGATGCACGGCTACCGCCGGGTCCTCCTGCGCGATCCCATGCTGCCCAATGAACTGCTGGCGGCGGATTGGCCGGGGACGGCGGCGCGGCTGCTGTGCCGCAATCTTTACCGGCTGATCCAGGCACCGGCCGAACGATATCTGATGGAGGTGACCGAGACCGCCGAAGGGCCGCTGCCGGCGGCGGCGCCGGATTATTACGCGCGCTTCGGCGGGCTCCAAGACGCCGCGTGAGCCGGGCGTCGCGGCTTGCATTCGCGCCAAGCCGGCTGACTCAGATCGTTACGGCGCCATCGTTGCAAGTCGCGACGTCGCCTCCGGCCGTACCGTTCGAGTGGGGGGAACCGCATGCTTGAATCGTCCGCATTCGTTGCAGGGGCAGTAGCCTTCGCGGCTGTCATCTTTCCCGAGGTTACCTTGGTCAAATGCGCGCACGCCGACGAAGTCAGGGTGGCCGAGCGTCCCGACTACCAAGCCGGCGACATGTTCGAGTATGTCGATCGGTTTCAGACGGTCCGCTGCCGGAAATGGGAAGTGAAGGGCCGGGACGCCAAAGGCTACGGACTTTTCCAATGCGAAGGCAATGTCGCCTATTTTTCGCCGGAGACTGGCGCCCTGGTTAGGATCTTGGGCAGGGATGGAAAGACTCTTGTGTCATTCGACCCATCGGCGCCGCCGTTTCCCTATCCCTTGCGCATCGGGAAGACGTGGAGCGGAAGCTTCAAACTTTCTACGGCCGAGGATTCCTTCTCGACCGACGTGACGCAAGACTGCGCTGTGACCGCCTACGAGCAAGTGCACGTCGTTGCCGGCGATTTTCAGGCGTTCCGGATGGAATGCGAGACGAATTGGTCCGTCGGCCCGTTCCAGGGCGAAGGAACGATGACCATGTGGTACGCGCCGCAGGCCAGGGCACTCGTCAAAGCCGTCAACGACAGCGACGACAAGTGGAACATGGAACTGGCGCGCTACCGGTTGGCAGCCCCCGAGACCAAGGCGGCGGACGCCCATGTCCGTGGTGGGGCCGAGAAGTGACGATGGTTGTTGCCGGCAAGGGCGTATGGGGTAGCGAATGACGGTCCGCATCGACATGGGTTTGACCACATCGGGAGTGGCGGCGACGCTCGATCTCGAGGAATTGCTGGCGACCCGGCTGCTGGTGCAGGGCAATTCGGGGTCGGGCAAGTCGCACCTGTTGCGGCGACTGATCGAGCAGAGCTCGCCCTGGGTTCAACAGGCCATCATCGATCCGGAAGGTGATTTCGTCAGCCTGGCCGAGGTTTTCGGCCATGTCGTAATCGAGGCGGGAACTCTCCGCGAAGGGGCCTTGCAAATGGTCGGAGGCCGCGTCCGCCAGCACCGGGTGTCCGTGGTGCTTAATCTGGAGAACCTGGATGCCGAGGCGCAGATGCGCCAAGCCGCCGCCTTTCTCGGCGGGCTGTTCGACATCGACCGCGATTACTGGTTTCCCATGCTGGTGGTGGTCGACGAGGCGCAGATGTTCGCGCCATCGGTCGCCGGCGAGGTGTCGGACGAGGCGCGCAAGGCCTCGCTGGGGGCGATGACCAATCTGATGTGCCGCGGCCGCAAGCGCGGCCTGGCCGGTATCATCGCCACCCAGCGCCTGGCCAAGCTGGCCAAGAACGTGGCCGCCGAAGCCTCCAATTTCCTCATGGGCCGCACCTTCCTTGACATCGATATGGCCCGCGCCGCCGACCTTCTGGGCATGGAGCGCCGTCAGGCGGAGGCTTTCCGCGACCTCCAACGGGGGCACTTCATCGCCTTGGGTCCTGCCCTGGCGCGCCGCCCCCTGTCCATCCGCATCGGCGAGGTGCGGACCGCCGCCCGCGCCGTCGGTCCCCGCCTGATGCCGCTACCGGAAACGCCCCAGGACAATGCCCGCGACCTGCTGTTCAAGCGCGACGAGAGCGAAATCCCGCGCTATTCGGCGCGCCGCCCGCCGCCCATCTCGGCCGCCGAAATTCTTCAGCAGCTGGCCCAGTCACGTCCACCCGCGGCGTCCCCAGCATCCTCGGCCTCGGCGGACGCGGGGACCGGTGCCGACGATGAGCAGCCCTCCGCGCTTCCTGGTCAACCGGACGAGGCTCCGGTGGCGCCCCGCCGGCCGATGGCGCTGGCGCGCCGCGTCGTGACCCAGCAGAGTGGCTATGATGCCATCCTCCAGCAGCTGCTGACCGACACCGACGCCCTCTATCGTTCGGTTTCCGTCCTCTATCAGGATTTCCTGGTGCGCTGCCGCCGCCATGGGCTGAATGGCCGTCTGCTCGATCTTTCCGCCTTCCGCCGCAAGCTGGCCGCCGCGCGGGCCAGCGTGGCCGGGACCGATTTCGACGGGGCGCCGGCCGATGCCGACGAATGGAAGAGGGCGCTGACAGTCTCCGCCGGGATGGCCGAGGATGTCCATGGCGTCTTCCTCCTGCTGGCCCGGGCTGCCCTGGACGGCCGGCCTTGTCCCTCCGATTTGACGATCGCCACCGCGCTGGGCAGCCGCTCGCCCCGCCGGGCCCGCAGCATGCTCACCTATATGGAACAGCAGGGACTGATCGCCAGCTTCGAAGACATGGACGGCAGCCGTGTCATTGCCCTGCCGGGCCTCGAATGGCAGACCGCCCCCGGTGATCCGGAGGCAATCGATGTGGCGGGCCATGGCGGCGAGATATCGGAAGCGGGCTAGGGGCTGTCGATATTCATCGAAGCGTCATGCCGGCCATGACAGAATAGCGCACGAGAACGAGGTAAAAAGGTCATGGTCGTCGCTCGTCAATGAGGTGGCGGATCGCCAGCAGGGGGTGGTGCAGCAACAGGCGTGGACCGGCCCAGCGCATGACCTGCCTTACCGCCTCGCGCATATCGGTTTTGTAGCAATGGACCGGACAGTTGACGCAGGCCGGCTTGTTCTCTCCGAAGCGGCAGTATTCCAGGCGCCGGCGCGCATAGTCGCGCAAGCCGGCGCAGGCCGGGCAAAGTTCCGTGCCGTTTGAGGGGTGGTGGACGCGGCAATACGTCCGCAGCATGGTGGAGATCGTCTTGAACTCGCGGCATAGCCGGGGAAATTCAGCTTCCCGGGCGAGGTCGGCGGCCTGTCTTGTGGACATGGGCCGAACGATCGGCGAGTCGTTGTCCATCATTTGGCCGTCCGCAACCGGCTCTCCTCCAATTCGCCACGCAGTTCCAGGATCGGATAGGCCACCGACACGATGTGGGCGTTAACCCGCTTGAGGTCACGCAGAATATCCAGATGCAGTGTACTGGTCTCGATGCTTTCGCGCCGCCCCTCGCGCAGGCGGGCCAAATGCGCGTCGGTGGCATTCCGCTCGATGGCGCGCATCCCGGTCTTTTCGGCCACCAACTGCCGCGCCAGCTTGACGTCGCCGGAAACGAAGACGGCCGTGGCCATTTTCAAGTTCTCCAGGGTTTGGTGGAACATCGCCGACAAGTCGGCGAAGCCCTCGGCAGAAAATGACAGGCGGTGTTTGATTTTTTTTTCCGCAGCTTCCTTGAGGTTGTGATCGACGATGTCGCCAACATGCTCGAGGTTGATGGCGAAGGTCATGATCTCGTTGGCCCGCCGGCGTCCCGCCTCGTCCAGGTCTTCGTTGGCCAGCCGCGACAGGTAGAGCTTGACCGCCTGGTGGAGAGCCTCCACCACATGGACCGTTTTGACGACCTCAGAGGCGAGATGCGTGTTGTCGGTTCTCAGCATCTCCATGGTTTGCCGCAGCATTTCTTCGACGAAGTCGGCGATCCTCAGCGTCTCGCGTGTCGCCGCGCCGATCGCCACGCTGGGCGAGCCAAGCGCCGACTCGTCCAGATAGCGCGGCTGCCGAGGATCCTCCGCCTTGGCGTCGTCGGGACGCAGCCGCTCGACCAGCCGGCCCATCGGTGCCACCAGTGGAAGGAACAGCAGGGCCAAGACCAGGTTGAAGGCGATGTGAAAGTCGACCAGTTGTGCGGCACGAGCCGATTCGAGCATCGGCAGAGCCTCGGCCACCCGGTTCAGGAAGGGGAACACCAAGGCGCAGCCGATAAGGCGGACCAAGGCGTTGCCCAGAGGAACACGGCGCACGGCAGGCCTTTCCTTGCCGGTTTCCAAAAGGGGAGGGATCGCGCTACCCAGATTAGCGCCAAGGATCATCGCCAGGCCGAAGGACAGGCTGAAATCGCCCTTCGCCGCCAAGGGGAGGATCAGCAGGATCGAAGCGATGCTTGAATGCGCCGCCATGGCGATCAGGGCCGCGAGGATCAAACCGACCAGCCACAGGCCGTCGAGATCGTGCAGCACCTGGCGCAATCGCGGCGAATCACGCAACGGTTCCGATGCGCCGTCCAGCAGGTGCAACGACAGCAGCATCAAGCCGAGACCGATGAAAATTCGCGCCATGTGGCGCCGCTTTCCTTCGCCCGAGCGGAATAAAGCCATGCCGACCAGCACAAGCAACGCCGACAACGGCCCGACATTGAAGGTGAGCAGCTTGGCCACCAGGCTGGTGCCGATATTGGCCCCCAGCATGATCGACTGCGCGGTGGCGGCCGTCATCAGGCCGCGGCCCGCGAAGGACGCAGACATCAGGCATGTTGCGGTGCTGCTCTGCAAAGCGATGGTGACGGCCGCCCCGGTCAGCAGCGCCGTCGTGCGGTTGCCGGTGCCGATATTGATCCAATGTCGCAGATCGCCCCCGAAAGTGCGGGTAACACCGGTGCTGACCATGCGCAGCCCCCACAACAGCAGGGATGCCGCACCGAGGATGTTGACGACGACGATCGCTTCGTTCACCGAAATGAAACCTCCCTGTCGGCGCGGGCGGCGGGGCTGTCGACGCGGTGGATGCCCGCGCCATCATTCACCGCTCGAAGGGCGCTTCAATTCCCCTACCTTTTTGTGCTGACGGCGTAAAGGGAAGAACGGGAAAACGGCAGGCGGGCGTCAGAGCGCCGGCCCGAAACGCAGCGGGCTGCGGGAGGCTTCGGTGAACTTCACTCGGGCCCCATTCCCGATCACAGCAGTCGCTGCGGATTGCTGTAGACGGCGTGTCCGCCGTTACGGACGAAGCCGACCAGGGTCACATTCAGTTCTTCGGCCACGCGGATGGCCAGGGCCGTCGGCGCGGAGATGGCGGCGATCAGACCGGCGCCCACGGAAGCGGTCTTGTGCACCATTTCGTAGCTGGCGCGGCTGGTCACCAGGATGCCACCAGTGCTGAAATCGGTTCGGCGGGCGGCCAGGGCCCCGATCAGCTTGTCCAAGGCGTTGTGCCGGCCGACGTCCTCCCGCAGGCAGGTGACATCGCCCTCGCCGTCGACCCAGGCGGCGGCGTGAGTGGCGCCGGTGATCTGCTGCAGTTGCTGATGCGCCTGCAGTTCCCGCAGTGCCGCGTGCAGCGATTGTGGAGCCAGACGGGTCGATGGGGGCACCGGGGGCAACGGCCGGAACACCTGCTTCAACGTCTCCGCCCCGCACAGCCCGCAGCCCGTCCGCCCGGCCATGCTGCGGCGATGTTCCTTCAGGCAGGCGAAGCGTTCGCCGGAGATGCGCATTTGCACCTGGATGCCGTCGTCGCTCTCCACGACATCCATGTCGTAGAGTTCGCCGGGATGGGCGAGGATCCCCTCGGTCAACGAGAAGCCGAGGGCGAAGTCTTCGAGATCGGCGGGCGAAGCCAGCATCACGGCGTGGGAGATGCCGTTGTATTCCAGCGCCACGGGGACCTCGGCGGCGACGTCGTCCATGCCGGCCAGGGCGGTACCGTCGCGCCAGCGCTCAACGGTAATGCGCCTGACCGAGTCGAACTTCGACGAGGCCGCCGTTTCCATCACGCCGCTTCCGTCTTCCAGTTGGGTTTGGTGACGACGCGGCTGGTCCCTGATCCCCGCACCGGCGTGCGGGGGATCGAGAAGCCGCGGGTGATTGCCGCCTTCATCACGATGGTTTGCTTGGCCCACCACCCGGTGGTGGCCAGCAACAGGCCGCCGATGGCCGGAAGAAAGGCGAATTCCGGCGAGGCCGCCGGCGCGGCGAGCAACAGGAAAGCCGCTCCGTGACCGACCAGCAGGAACATCGGACCAATCCGCTCCAGCGCGGTCAGGCTGGCGCCTGGGACTCCGGCGGCCTTCAGACCCTTGCCGTAGTGCCGCCATGCCGCCACGCGCACCAGACCGAAGACCAGCGCCGCGGCCGGTGCCCATGATGGAGCCAGACCGGTCGCTGCCAGGGCGGCCAGAATGCCGGTTCCTTCCGTCGCCCCGGTCGACAACATGAATGGTGTCAGGCTTGCTTCGCGCCAGGCCGGAATGCCCTTGGCGGCACGCAGGATACGGGCCTGGCAATAAAGGAAGCCGCAGGCGGTCACCGCCGTCAGCACGGTCAAGGCCTGGACGATCAGCTGCGGCCCGTCGGCCCAATGCAGCACCAGCGCCAGGCCGCCGCAGCCGAACAGCGGCAGGGCGACGACGCCTTCGCGGGTCATCCACGAGGTCTGGGGATGGAAGAACACGTTGAAGGCGCGCCACGGCCGACCGATTTCCAGCAATACCATGGTCAGGCCGCATGCGACGAAGACCAGGCCGGCCAGCAGGGCCGGGGCGAAGGTCTGGCCGGCTGCGGCGGCCGCGGCGGCGCCCAGGATGAGGCCGGTTCCGGTGCCGCCGCCGATGAAGTTGCAGGCGGCGCGGATGTCCCAGTGTCGTTGCAGTTTCGGCCAAGGGCCGGTGGCGATGCTCGTCTTCATAGCGGCAGGGCTTCCTTGTCCCAAAGGTAATAGAAGCCGGGCCCGGTCCCGGCATCCTCGTGCATTTGGAAATACTTGTTCTCTCGCAGCAGCCGCGACACGGCGCTGTCGGGATCGTCGATATCGCCGAAGGTCAGCGCGCCGGAAATGCAGGCGTTGGCGCAGGCCGGTGTAGCGGCACGGTCCTTGCCCGGGGTAAGGCCGGCGGCGACCCCGGCATCGATGACGTCGACGCAGAAAGTGCATTTCTGGGCCACGCCGATGGTACGCGGGTCGAACCGCGTCTGTTCCGAAGCCGTCGGCTCCTCGCCATAGGCATAGAGCGGTTCGTCGATCTTCGAGCGGGCGTCGTAGGGGCAGGCCAGGGCGCAGTACAGACAGCCGATGCAGATGTCGTAGTCGATGGTAACAATGCCGTCGGCGCGCTGGCGGGTGGCCGTCGACGGGCAGGCGGCGACGCAGGGCGGATCCGAGCAATGCTGGCATCCGGTCGGTACGAACACCCGCTGCACATCCGGGTATTCCCCGATCTCCAGATCGAGCACGCGGCGCCATTGGACGCCCGGGGGCGTGGCGTTGGCATGCCGGCAGGCGGCGGTGCAGGTCTGGCAGCCGACGCAGCGGCGGAGGTCGGCGACCATCACATAGCGGGTCATGCCGCCACCTCTTCAATCGGACGGACGGAGACGCGCACAACATCGGATCCAGATCCGTTGGCGTCGGTGAGTTCGAGAGACATGGGGGTGACGGTGTTGAGGCTGGGGTAGTTCAGCTCCTTGGCATAGGGCGTCGCCCAGTGTTGGAACTGACCGGTGATCAGGATGGTGTCGGGCCGGATGCCTTCGACCAGTTCGACCTGCCCGCGGGTGACATTGGCGATGGACCGCACCTCGACCCAGGAGTCTCGCTTTATCCCAAGCTTTTCGGCGGCCTTCCGGTTCATCACGACGCGGCCGTGGGTGCGCAGGTTGCTCGCCACCTCGTCCATCAGCTGGATGGCCGCATTACTGCCCGTGGCATGCTGCATGGACTTGGTGGTTACCCCCCAGAATGGGAAGTCGTCGGGATTGGCGCCGGCATTGCGCACTGAGTTGATCCAGATTTCGGGAATGTCGTGCCAGCGAGGGATCGGTTCGTATTCGGCCAGTTGCCGGTCCCACCAGTGGACGTCCTGCTCATGCAATCGGCGCCCCAGTTCGATTCCAGCCCGGGTCAGGCGTTCCTGGTAGGGCAGCTCGAAGCGCAGGCCCTGTTCCACCATGGTCGGGTACAGGTACCAGTCGACGCGCTTGAATGGCACGACGAAGAAGCCGTTGTCGCGGAACCAGGCCAGATCCTTGATGTCGGTGCCGTGGGATAGCTCGGCGGTGGCCGCCTTGCAGGCGGCATCCCAGATCTCGTCTCCGGAGTGCACTTTCGACAGCTCCAGCGAGAAGTCGAAGCCCTCGCCCTTCAGCGGCACCGAGCCGGCGCCCCGGTTGAGCGCCGCATTGTACTTCTCGATGAGTCCGGTGCGGTTGGCCAACTCGGTGGCGATCCAGGTCATGTCGCGGCTGTCGCCGCAAGGTTCGACCGCCGGCTGGCGGAGGACGACACCCTCGTGTTCCCAGTGCTGTTCGACGAACTTGGTGCCGCCCATGCGGATCAGCTGGGTACTTTCCAGGTCGGTGGCGTCCGGCAGCAGAATATCGGCCATGTGGTTGGTTTCGTCGCGGGTATAGGCGAAGGCGACGACGAAAGGCATCCGGGCGATGGTCTCCGTCAGCTGCCGGGTGTCCCAGAACGAGATGGCGGGGTTGGTCCGGTAGAGGAACCAGATCTCGGGATAGCTGGGGCGGGCCCAGCCTTCAGGCGCCTCGCGGACGAACATCCAGGCCAAGTGGGTCGGTCCCAGCGCCTGGCTCCAGGCGCCGTTGCCGACCAGCGGCACCAGTGTCTTGTGGGCATTGCGGCCGGTCGGGCGCTCCTCCCATTTGCCCCGCTTGGTCGGGTTGACATTGGCCGTCATGAAGCCGTCGGGCCCCGGCTTGACGCTGAGCAGCCGGTTATGATGGGGCTTGTTGATGCGAACGGTGGTGCCGATGGTGCCGCCCGGCACTTCCAGCGCTCCGACCAGACAGGCCAGCATGGTCCGCGCCCAGACACAGTCATAGGCGCCCCAGCCGTTGTTCACCGTCTTGCCCAAGGTCACCGCGACGGGGCGGAAAGGCAAAACGGCGCCGTCCACCTCGATGGTCTCGCCGATGCAGGCGTTGTCCAGATATTCGCCGGCGATGCGGCGGATCCGATCCGCCTTGACGTCGCAGATTTCCGCCGCCCAATCCGCCGAGTAGGGCCGCATGGTCTCGGTCATGCGGGTGAACGCGGTCTCGACACGAACGTCGCGATGGGTCCAGGTTTCCTCGTCGGCACCAACTTCGACGGCGTCGGTGACCGTGAAGGTTCCCTCGAGCGCCGGAACCACGCCGGGGGTGTCGTATGGAAGGGGCGTGTTGGTGACGGTATCCCACATCAGCGGCTTGCGGCTTTCGCTGTCGCGCAGGAAATAGCCGTTCGGCCCCACCAGGTAAGGCGATGCGGTGCGATCGCGCAGGAAGGGGATGTCAAGCCGATCACGGGGGTGTTCGAACAGCATGGTGTGGATCAGGGCGAACATCAGCGCGCCGTCGGTCTTCGGCTTGATCGGCACCCATTCGGCCGAAGCGGCGCCGGTCACCGAAAGGTGCGGCTCGAAATTGACCCGCTTGACACCGCGAACCCTGGCCCCGGCGTGCCTCCAGACGGCACAGACACCGCCGGTGACCTCGACGTTCGCGCCGAAGGACAGAATGTATCGGGTGTTCACGGTGTCGGCGCAGACCGTGAAGGCGCGATGCCAGAACTCGCCGTAGAGGTGTTCGGAATGGGTGCATTTGACACCCTGGCCGGACCCAAAGCTGTAATCGATCGGTCCCCAGGCCGCCAGGAAACCGGGAAGGGTGCCCATATAGCTGGCCGGCGTGCCGCCATGGCCGAAACTCGCGGCGACCTTCGGCAGCCCGCGGTCGTCCAACAGGCCTTCGGAACGAATGCGATTGAGGCGGGTGGCGATCTCGCTCATCGCCTCTTCCCAGCTGATCGGGACGAATCCCGGATCCTGGTCGCGGCCCTTTTTGGGGTTGGTCCGCTTCATCGGCGTCAGGATGCGGTGCGGATTATAGGTCTTCTGGACCAGGCCGAAGGCCTTCACGCAAACGCGCCCATCGGCAGGATGAATGCCCGTTGCGTCGAAGTTCGGGCGAACTTCGGTGGCGACGCCGTCCTCGACCTTGACCGTCAGCAGGTCCGGGCCCGCGACGCAGTTATAACAATACGTCGGGACGTAACGTGTCGAGCCGTGCCGTGTCGGTTCCAACGCCTGAGCCTCCCATTCTTGGTCGCAGCTGATTCATTATCACCGCTTGATTTCAACGATATGATACAAAAAGAAGGTTGGCAATAAAAAAAATGAAATATACTGATACTGAGCGGTGGCTGGGCTGGAGGCCTGGGAATCGCCGCGATTTGGGTCGGTGACCCTGCCGGATCTCTACCTTTATCGCACAGAAGTGTAACAAAAACGGTACTCTATGACGGATTTGGATAGCTGGAAATGTGATACAGTGGCATTGACATCGCTGTGAAATGTGTGACATGTTCGTTATCAACAATTAGAATACGGTTGAGAGAGGGGTTCCAAGATGAAGAGCAGCTTGGTTGCCGGTCTGTCGCTGACGCGGCGCTACGAAATCGATACGGAGCGCACGATCGATTTCATGGGTGATGAGGGGCGGGTTTATGCCACGCCCGAACTGCTGTGGGACACCGAGGTCGTTTGTCGCGACCTGGCCCTGGCCCATCTCGATGCCGGTGAGGACACGGTCGGCACGCGGATCGAACTGGACCATACGGCGCCGACACTGGTCGGGATGTGGGTCGAAATCACGGCGACCATCACCGAGGTCAAAGGCCGGGCGCTTACATTCGCCATCGAGGCGCGCGACGCCTTCGATGCCGTCGGCAAAGGCGTGCACACCCGCTTTGTCGTCGATGTGGAGCAGACCAAGGCTCGGCTGAAGGCCAAGGCAGCGAAGGCAAAGGCAACAGCCGCCCAGTAACCGTGCCGGACGACGGACATGCATGAATTAAGGATTCACGGCCGCGGCGGCCAAGGCGCCGTCCTGGCCTCGGCCATATTGGCGGACGCCTTGGTTGAAGAGGGGCGCCATGTCATGGCCATCCCCGCCTTTGGCTTCGAGCGGCGCGGCGCGCCGGTTGTCGCGTTCCTGCGGTTCGACGACAAGCCGATCCGCCGTCTTACCAACATCTACAAGCCGGGGATCGTGGTGGTGATCGACCCGACCGTCGGGCGGTCTGTCGATGTCTTCGCCGGAACCCCGGCGGGAACCACCCTGATTCAGGCGACCAGCAAGAAAGCTGAAGACCTGGTCCTGCCCGGGCATCTCAGCGGGGTGGCGGTGTGCGACGCGGTGCACATCGCACTAGACATTTTCCGGCGGCCGATCACCAACACCATCATGCTGGGTGCCTTCGCCAAGGCCACCGGCATGGTTTCGGTGGAGTCGCTGATCAAGGCCCTGGAACACACCGATTTCCGCGATGCCGGTCTGCGCCAGAACATCGAGGCGGTACAGCGCGGTTTCGCCGAGACCACCGTGCGCCAACTGGATGGGGTAGCGGCAGCATGAGCCAGCAACGCAATATTCCCGACAACCTTTGTCCCATCGCCACTGATCTTACCACGATGCTCACCGGCGACTGGCGGGCGTTGCGGCCGGTGGTCGATCGCGACAGATGCGTCAAATGCGCCACTTGCTGGCTGTATTGTCCGGTTCAGTGCATCGTCGAGCGGCGCAGCTGGTTCGACGCGGATCTGGCGATGTGCAAGGGCTGCGGCATCTGCGCCGAGGAATGCCCGCACGGCGCCATCGTCATGGTCGAAGAGGCGGAGGGCTGAGATGTCGCAAACCGTGGTCATTGACGGCAATGAGGCTGCCGCCTGGGGCGCGGCCCTGTCGCGCCCGGATATGGTGGCGGTCTACCCGATTACGCCGCAGTCCTCGCTGGTCGAATACCTGGCCAAGTTCATCGCCGACGGTCGCATGGACGCCGATCTGATGGACGTCGAAGGGGAGCACTCCGTCCTGTCGGTGCTGCACGGGGCCTGCCTGGCCGGAGCGCGGACTTATTCGGCCACCAGCGCGCAGGGCTTGGCCTATATGTTCGAGCCCTATTTCCGCACGCCGGGCTTGCGCCTGCCCATGGTGGTCTCGCTGGTCAACCGCGATTCCGTGTCGCCGACCTGCGTCTGGGGCGGTCAGCAGGACGCCATGACGGTCAAGGAAGTCGGCTGGATCCACATGTTCTGCGAAACGCAGCAGGAGATCTGCGACACCATCCCGATCGCCTACAAGGTCGCCGAGCACCCCGAGGTAATGCTGCCGGTCAATGTGAATCACGACGGCAACTACCTGTCCTATGGCGTGGCCAAGGTGGATCTGCCCGACCAGGCGGTGGTCGATGCCTTTCTCGGCGAAAAGAGCATCAACTGGCACGCCTGCCTGGATCCCGAACGGCCGATGGCGGTGGATCCCTTGACCGGCGGCGCCACCGGCGCCGGCCCGGCAACCTTCGTCCGCTATCGCAAGGGATTGTGCGGCGGCATGCGGGCAGCGCTCGACGTGATCGTCGAGGCGCATGCCGAGTGGGGCCGGAAGACCGGGCGCCACTGGTCGCCGCTGATCGAGGAATACCGCATGGAGGATGCCGAGGTGGCGCTGGTCACCATCGGCTCGATGAGCGGCGCCGCCAAGGATGCGGTGGATGAAGCGCGCCTTGACGGTCGCCGGTTGGGGCTGGTCAAGATCAAGACCTTCCGGCCGTTCCCGGTAATGCAGATGGCGCGTGCCTTGGCCAAGGTACGGGCGGTCGGCGTGGTCGACCGCGCGGTGAACTTCGGGTGGAACTGCGGACCGGTGTTCCAGGAAGTCCTGGCGGCGCTCTACCACCTGCCGGTGCGCGTGCCGGCGATGAGCTTCATCGGCGGCCTGGCCGGCGCCGACATCACCGTCGAGCATTTCGCGCAAGCCATCGAGCGAACGCTGCGGCTGGCGGCCGGCGAGACAGCGGTCGAACCGGTCTGGCTCAACGAGAACGACTGAGGCGCGCCATCATGGAAGCGAAATATCTGATCATCGGCTCGTCGCATGCGGCGCTGGAAGCGCTGCGGGCCATCCGCCAGGTCGACGCCGAAGGGTCGATGGCCATGCTGACCCGCGACGTCCATCTGCCCTATTCACCGACGATCCTGCCCTATGTCGTCTCCGGCCGATCGCCGGCCGAGCGCGTGATCCTGCGCGATGAGGCGTTCTTCACCGCCAGCAAATGTACCTTCGTCGGCAACACCACGGCCGTCGGACTCGATGCCACGGCCAAGACGGTGACCTTGGCCGACGGCGGCAGCTGGCGGTACGACAAGCTGCTGATCGCCACCGGAGCGGCACCAGCCATTCCACCCGTCCCCGGGCTGGACGGCGTTTCGTACCACGTGCTCCGCTCCCTCGACGATGCCCAGGGCCTGCGCAAGGCAATGGGGACGGCGCGGCGTGCGGTGGTCCTCGGCGCCGGGCTGGTTGGCCTGCACGCCGCCGAGAACCTGGCCGAGGCGGGCCTTGCCGTCAGCGTCGTCGAGATGCGCTCGCATGTCTTGCCCGGATATTTCGACGCCAAGGCGAGCACGCGTATCGAGGCCGCTTTTACCGAACACGGGGTGACTTTGTTCCTCGGCCGCACGGTGGTCGGCATCGACGGCGGGAAGGGCCAGGCCTGCACCGTTCGCCTGGACGGCGGCGAGGCCCTGGAGACCGATCTGCTGCTGGTGGCCGCCGGGGTCAAGCCGGTGGTCGATTGGCTGGCGGGTTCGGGCGTGGCGATCGATCGCGGCGTGCTGGTGAACGATACCATGCGCACCAACCAGCCCGACGTGTGGGCCGCCGGTGACGTCGCCCAGGCCCGGGACTTCCATAGCGGCGAGCAGGCGCTGATCGGCATCATCCCGACGGCGGTCGAGCAGGGCCGTCTGGCCGGCATGGGCATGGCCGGGGACAGCTACGTCAAACCCTATGCCGGGGGCCTTCCGGTCAACACCTATCGTTTCTTCGGCCGCGTCGCCCTGTCGATCGGCCAGGCCGCCGCCGAGGGTGGCGGCGAGGTGGCCGAGCACGAAGGGCCTGGCTATCGCCGGGTGGTGCTGGCCGACGGCCGGCTGGTCGGCTACGCCAGCGTCGACGAACCGTTCGATGTCGGCATCATGGGCGAATTGATCCGCCGTCGGGTCGATTTGTCGGGCTGCAAGCAGGACTTTCTCGACCGGCCGCTGGAAACCGGCCGCCGGCTGATGAGCGAAGGGTGGAGATAAGGGATGGGAACCGCGTTCGACACCATCACGTTCAAAGCCAGCAGCTGCGACGGTTGCGGCAAATGCATGACGGCCTGCGCCGAGGCGAAGCAGGGCGCCGCCCGCATTTCCATCGTCCCCGGGACCAAGGAGAGCAGCTTCGAACTGGCCATGTGCCGGCAATGCGGCGACCCCAAATGCGTCATGGTGTGCCCGGCGGGGGCGCTGGCCAAGGATGATGGCTCGGGTGTGGTGCAGTGGGATGCCAGCCGCTGCATCGATTGCCTGCTGTGCACCGCCGGCTGCAGCTATGGCGGCATCTCGCTGGACAGCCACACGGCCCGCGTGTCCAAATGCGACCAGTGCGACGGCGATCCGGCCTGCGTCAAGGCCTGCCCCACCGATGCCCTGCAATGGGTGACGGCCGGCAGCGTGTTCAACAAATACGGCGACAAGGAGGACATGTTCGTCCCCGGCCTGTCGGGTTGCCAAGGCTGCAATTCGGAACTGATCATGCGCCACGCCATGCGCAAGATCGGCCGCAATTCGGTGCTGGCGACGCCGCCCGGCTGCATTCCGGGCATGGGCTCGGTCGGCTACAACGGCAAGACCGGCACCAAGGTGCCGGTGTTCCATCCGCTGCTGACCAATACCGCCTCGATGCTGGCCGGCATCCGCCGCTACTACGACCGCGTCGGCCGCAAGGACATCGTGGTGATGGCCCTGGCCGGCGACGGCGGCACCTCGGACTGCGGGTTCCACGCCGTCTCGGGCGCGGCCGAGCGTGGCGAGAAGGTGCTTTACGTCTGCGTCGACAACGAAGGCTATATGAACACCGGCATGCAGCGGTCGAGCACCACGCCGTTCGGTTCGTGGACCTCGACGACGCCGGTGGGCGAGCATATGCGCGGCAAGAGCCAGGACGCCAAGAACCTGCCGCTGATCATGGTGGCGCACAAATGCGCCTATGTCGCCACCGCCTCCACCGGCTACATGGAAGATCTCTATGACAAGCTCGACAAGGCGGTCGAGGCATCATTCCGAGGGTTTTCCTATCTGCACATCTATTCGCCCTGTCCGACCGGCTGGCGCATTCCATCGTCGAAGGTGATCGAGGCCTGTCGGATGAGCGTCGACAGCAATTTCGTCACCCTGTGGGAGTACACCCGCGAAGGCGGGCTCAGGTTCACTCGCTCGCCCGACCGACCGATCCCGGTGCGCGACTATGTGAAAATGATCGGAAAATACCGGCATCTCGACGATGCGCAACTGGATCACATTCAATCCAGGGTCGATGAACAGGTGACGCTGCTGAAGCGAATGGCTGCCGCCCCGGCGGCGGAGCCGGCAGTGATATAACGAAACGAATCCCAGGGAGGAAAGGCATGCACATTCCGTCGGATTCCGGCCTTGGCGGCGCGGGGGGAAATATCGACGCACAGGCGCTGTTCCGACAGGCATCCGCCGACGGGCGCGACGCGTTGAACACCACCGAACTGGCGGCACTCCTGGCCGCCCTCGGCTTGGCCCTGGACGAATCGGGGAAGGCCGCCGCGGCGGTGGAGTTGTCCATCTCGCTGAGCCGGACCAGGGAGTTCGGGATGGTCATCAGTGCCGGCGTGGGGGGGCTGGATCGGCAGGTGGACGGCGCCAACTTCCGCATGGATCGCTATGCCGTGCATGCGGCCACGGCGCTGACCGACGCCGATGACTTCCTTCGGCTGTTCCAGCGCACCCTGGCCTACCGGAAGTTGGCCGCCTCGGCCCAGGCGGAGGGCAGGGCGCTTCCCGATGCGGTGCTGAAGGCCTGCTTCGAGCGGCTGATCGCCCTGGGCAACGACGATGGCCATGCCGGCCTGGTGTTGTCGGGCCTCGATCTCGATCCGGTTCATCTTGGCGAAGGCCTGACCGTGCGGGCGGCCCGGTGCAGCTTTGGTCCGGCTGCGGAAACGCGCCTTGCCCGGCCCGTTCACAAGATTGACAAGCTGTTGCATCCGAACTCGATCGGTATCATCGGGGTGTCGGCGAGCGGGATGAACTTCGGCCGTATCATCCTGCGCAACCTGATGGGCAGCGGCTATCCGAAGGAGCGCCTGACCATCCTGCGCCCCGGCGAGACGGAAATCGACGGTGTCAAATGCATCGAAGGCCTGAAAGCGCTTGACGGCAAGCTCGACCTGCTGATCGTCGCCGTGGCGGCGAGCGCCGTCTATGATCTGGTGGACGAGATCATCACCACCGGCGCCGTGCATTCGGTAATGCTGATTCCCGGCGATCTCGGCGAAACCAAACGGAGCAAGGAGCCTGCCGCTGCCCTGGCCGGGCGGATCAACGCCGCTCATGCCAGCGAAGACGGTGGGCCGATCTTCCTCGGCGCCAACTGCCTGGGTATCGTTTCACATCCAGGCGGCTATGATTCCTGGTTCATACCTCTGGAGCGTCTGCCTAAGACGCAGAAGAAGGCGGAAAGGAATTCCGTCCTGATCAGCCAGAGCGGGGCATTCATGATCAGTCGGCTCAGCCGCAATGCGTGGCTGGACCCCCGGTATATGGTGGCTCTCGGCAACCAGACCGACCTTACCCATGGCGACGTTCTCAGCTATTTCGCCGAGCGGCCGGAAATCGAGACCATCGGGATTTATCTCGAGGGGTTCAAGGACCTGGATGGACTCGATTTCGTCAAGGCGGTGCGGCGTGCCGTGCTGAACGGCAAGGAAGTGGTGATCTACAAATCGGGTCGGGCCGCGCCCGGCATGGCCGGGGTGATGGGGCATACGGCATCGATCGCCGGTGATCCGGCGCTGTTTTCCTCGGTCGTCCGTCAAGCCGGCGCCATCGTCACCGAGGACCTGGACAGCTTCGACGACCTGTTTTACATGGCTGGCGTCTTGCATCGCAAAACTATCGGCGGCAACCGTTTGGGTGCCATCAGTGGTGCGGGATTCGAGGCTGTCGGCATGGCCGACGCCACCGAAGGCGAGACCTTCACCATGCAGATGGGCGCGCTGAGCGACGAGACGGTGAAGCGGATCGGGGAAATCCTTGTCGCCAAGAAGCTTGATGCGCTGGTCGAGGTGCGGAACCCGATCGATATCAATCCCGGCGCCGACGACGAGGCGCATCTGCAGGTTACCGAAGCCTTTGCCCAGGATCCGAACATTGATGCCGTGGTGGTCGGTCTCGACCCAACCGCTCCATCGGTGGCGGCTTTGGAAGAAAGCAAGTTGCGGCCCGGCTTCGACATCAACAGCCCGAAAAGCACCGTTCAACTGATGCCGCCGGTGGTGGCGCGCACCGAGAAGCCGATTGTCGCGGTCGTCGACGGCGGTCCTCTCTACGACGCCATGGCGGCAAGGCTGAAGGATCAGGGCGTGTGTGTGGTCAAGAACTGCGTCAGCGGCACCCGGGCCTTGGTCCGTTACGTCGAGGCGCGTACCGAGGCCGCGCGGATTCGCAGCCGCGGCCGGTGAGCGGCGCCGATCTGCCGCCCTTCCCTCTTGCGGGCAAGCGGTCCGGCTCCGACAGACGATGCACGCCCGGGCACCATCTGTCGGTCCGGATCGGCCGCAGTGCAAAGAGAGGCCTTTTGCCTTCTTGCCGCGGGTTAGCTCGCAATGCGAAACGGATTGGCGATTCGCAGACCCTCGCCGAACTCCATGCCGTGCTGCATTGACCTCTACCTGGCCGAGGCGGGGCGACGCTGATCATCTCGGGCAGCTGCGACCTTGAGCGGCAGTGGCAGCATCGTCGCCGCCACCGGGCCGACGACGACAGTGGCCGGAACCTCCAACACCGCCGACAGCAACCTGATCAATGCCATGGCGGCGTTCGTCCCGTACGGCGCCGACCAGCCTTCGCAGGTCGACGCGGTCAACGACGCACCACCGGTGATGGCGATGAACAACCAATGACGACGGATGCCCCTGCGGGTCACCGATCCGGAGGGGCTCGCCAACGGCCGTTGAGTCAGAGGGAAGGGGATGATGAAAGCAAACGGCAACAAGCCCTCCTCCCCGGTTGTGGAGGAGGGCCTGTTAAGGAATCAGGCTTTCGGTCGATTGTCGATTACCCGTTTCGCCTTGCCAAGTGAGCGGGGCAGGCTGTCGGGCTCGACGATGCTGACCTTGGTGCTGACCCCGATATAGCTCTTGATGTGGTGCTTCAGATCGGTCGCCACGGCCGATTTATCACGGTCATCGAGGATCACGTCGGGGCGCAGTTCGACCTTCACGGTCAGATCGTCAAGGTGCCCCTGGCGATTGACCTCGAGGAGGTAGTGCGGCGCCAGCGATCCGTTCTTCAGGATCAGTTCTTCGACCTGCGAGGGGAAAAGATTAACCCCACGGATGATCAGCATATCATCCGACCGTCCGGTGATCTTGCCCATGCGGCGGAAGCTGCGGGCGGTTCCGGGCAGCAGTCGGCTCAAATCCCGGGTACGGTAGCGGATGATCGGCAGGGCTTCCTTGGTCAGGCTGGTGAACACCAGTTCGCCCATTTCGCCATCGGCCACCGGTTCGCCCGTCTCGGGGTTGACGATCTCGGGATAGAAGTGATCCTCGTAGATGTGTGGTCCATCTTTTGTCTCGATGCATTCGCAGGCGACGCCCGGGCCCAGCACTTCCGACAGCCCGTAGATGTCGATCGCATCGATGCCGCCGCGCCGCTCGATCTCGGCGCGCATGGACTCGGTCCACGGCTCGGCGCCGAACACCCCCAGCTTCAGTGAACATTCGAGCGGATCGATTCCGGCTGCCTCCAGGGCATCCAGCAGCACCAGCATATAGGATGGCGTGACCATGATGATGTCCGGCTGGAAATCACGGATCAACTGGACCTGCTTTTCGGTCTGGCCACCCGACATGGGAATGACCGTGCACCCCAGTTGTTCCGCCCCATAGTGGGCGCCCAAGCCGCCGGTGAACAGGCCGTAGCCGTAGGCCACCTGGACCTTGTGGCTGGTGCAGGCGCCGGCGTTGCGCAACGCCCGGGCAACGCAACCGGCCCACATGTCGATATCATTGCGGGTGTATCCGACAACCGTTGGAAGGCCGGTGGTTCCCGATGAGGCGTGGACACGAACTACCTTCTCCATAGGGACGGCAAACATGCCGAAGGGGTAGTTCAGACGCAGGTCGTCCTTGGTGGTGAAGGGGAAGTGGCGCAGGTCCTCGAGGCTCTTCAAGTCCTCGGGATGCACACCCTTGGCCTGGCACTTCGTCCGATAATGTTCCACATTGTCGTAGGTATGGCGCACCGACCACTTGAGGCGTTTGAGCTGCAGCGCGGCCAGTTCATCACGGCTGGCGACTTCAATCGGCTCCAATGCGCCGGCGGGCGGCGCCTTCAGTCTGGCTTTCATGGGTTCCTCTCTCGTTCGCTCATTCTGCTCTGGTTGTTTTTGCTCTTATTTTACGCCGATACACGGCACCGCCGGGAAAGAATCACCAATTCCCCGTATTGGCCACGGTGGTCTGCCAACGGTTGGGTGCGCCATCTCCTGTGATCGTGCGTTGAATCCGCGTCTCTCGCATTCAAGTCTTCTGCATGATCCTATGTCATTGGAAAAATTGATATTCGCTGTATCCAAAGGTGATACAGAAAAAAATGCGAGTCAATTAAAATGGTATCGCGATGCCGTTTTTCAAGCTGAGGCCGACGGAATGACCTGCAAAAAGGTACCTTAATACCACTTTTCGGCCAAGCGAGCGCCGGCATTCAGCGCTCGTCGTCCCAGGCTTCGTCAGCCATCAGGATGTCGTAGATCTCGGCCACGGTGCCGCTCAACGACTTTTCAGCGTCGGCCAGAGCGTCGCTTTCATCGACCGTCCAGGCATAGGCCTCCACCAGTTCCTCCAAGGTCGCTCCGGTGGCGATGATGGCGGCGACCTTTTCGTCGTCAATCCGGCCGACAACGTCGGTCACGTCATCATGGGCAAGGCGAACATGTTCTGTCATGGCGCTACTCATATCCGTTCGGCCGGCGGCAGATGATGTTTACCAAGGGGTGTCACGATGCTTGCCTGATCACCCTTTTCACCTTCGCCCGGATGGACGAAGAACCGCACTTCATCGCCGACGTCCAGGTCCTCGAAGCGATTCTCAGCGACGCTTTCCCGTGCGAAATAGATTTCCTGCCCATCGGCGGTCTGGATGAACCCATATCCCTCGTAACGGAATAGCCGCGCGACGCGCCCATGGGGCGGAACGTCGTGGGTCTTGATGTCGATGCGCGCCTGCCGGACATGGTCCTCCAGGCGGCGTCGCACTTCATCGAAGGCGTCGCGGATGGCAGCGAGGATATCCTCGTGCGCATGGTGCTCCGGCGGTTCGCGGCTTACCGCCAATTCGCCCCCGGGCAAGGTCAGGTCGATACGCAGATGAAACAGGTCGCCGGTACGATGGCGGTGGTGGCGCCGTTCGACCATTACCCGGCACGCGGTGATGCGTGGAAAGTACCGCTCCAGCGCCGCGACCTTTTCGCGGATCCTGTCCTCCACGCCCAATGGCGGATCCATATGGCGGAAGCTGACCTGAACCGGAATTTGCATCATGACATGCCTGCCGACAGGTTCGTTGCGCTAAGCTCATTTTCGCCCCGACCGGATACCGCTTCCTTGATCCATGTTAGGGCCGGCCTGCGAGCGCGGCGGCGCTTCCGCAGAAAGGGTCATCGCCGGACGACGATGGTGTTCACCACGTCGTCAACGCCGAATATGCACCAGGCATCGTTTTCCGCCATGTCCCGCTCCGCTTCGCTGGACGCCAAGCCGGACAGGAAGACCGTACCCTCGCTGACCGCGATCCGGATCTGCCCCGCGGTGACCAAGGGGTCCTTCTCGAGTATCAGCCGCAGCGCGTCGGCCACGGCTCCGTCGCCGTCCTCTTCGGGCGGTTCGACGGCAATGCCGTTGATGACATCCTGGCTGCCGGGGCTCCACCAGGCCAGGACGCCGGCCAGCCGCTTGTGGTCGAGCCCGGGGACCGTGCCGTTCAGCGTGACCACGCCATCGGCCACCGAAAATTCCAGGCTGCCGCTCGGCCGGCCGGGGGAGCGCAGGGCGACGGGCGGCTTGCGCGCCTCGGAACCGCCTATGGTGAAATCACGGAAGGCATCTTCCTGTAGGAACGAATCGCCCAAGTGGCGGGCAATATCCCCGTCGGCCGCCAGTTCCGCCGGAGCCACCCGCAGGCGGTCCAGGATCCCGACCACGCCCTCCAACCTGGCGGCCTGTTCCAGAGCCAGCTTCTTTGCCGCCACGCTGCCCAGCATCCCCTGCATCACCAGGATGCCGTCACTGAAGGCAAGGAAGAGTGGGTGGGTGCCGGCGCCGATACGGCTGTCCTTGCCCAAACTGGCGCGGACCCGTTCGGCCATGTCGTTGTCCGTCGCCATGGTCAAAGCCGTCCTATCGGATGATTATGCTCCATAGTCGGGGCAAGCGGAGGGCGGGGCACTAACGCAAGTTAACGGTATGCGTTGGAGCCGCGCGGGCCGTTCGGCCGATGCATTCGGATCGACCGTCAATTCTCGCACAGCCGGCTTAATGCAAGTTAGGGCGCCGTTCCAGGCAATGGAGCCAAACTACTGTGGCGAAACTACTGTCCAGTAGCCGCGGTGGTCATCATGGAAGGCCGGCAAAACCTTCAAATGCTGTTGCTTTTCATGATGTTTTTGGCGTTGCTCATGATGCATTCATGCTGGCAGCAGGCGCGGCAGATCGAGGCCATCTCCTACAGCCAGTTCCAGAGCTATCTGGAACAGGGAAAGATCGACAGCCTGGTGATTTCGCAGGACTACATTCGCGGCATGTTCAAGCAGGCCACCCCGGAGGGGCACAAGGAGTTCGTCACCTCTCGGGTGGACCCCGCATTTGCCGGGGAGCTTCAGCGCCGGGGCGTGGCCTTCAGCGGCGAGCCGGCGCCAGGCTGGGTGAAGCAGCTGGTCTCCTGGATCGCCATGCCGCTTGTCTTCGTTCTCATCTGGACTCTGTTCAGCCGATGGATCGGCGGCGGCGGCCCCGGTGGCGGTTTCCTGGCGGTCGGCAAGAGCAAGGCCAAGGTTTATGTGGAGACCGGCATCAAAACCACCTTTCAAGACGTCGCCGGTGTCGACGAGGCCAAGACCGAGCTCATCGAGATCGTCCGCTTCCTCAAGAACCCGCAGGAGTTCGGTCGCCTCGGCGCACGGGTGCCGAAAGGCGCGCTGCTGGTCGGCCCGCCGGGTACCGGCAAGACGCTGCTGGCCCGAGCCGTCGCCGGCGAGGCGGAGGTGCCCTTCTTTTCGACCAACGGCTCGGAGTTCGTCGAGATGTTCGTCGGCGTCGGTGCCGCACGGGTCCGTGACCTGTTCGAGCAGGCCCGCCGTTCGGCGCCCGCCATCATCTTCATCGATGAACTGGATGCTTTGGGCCGCGCCCGTGGCATTTACCCGCAAATCGGCGGACATGACGAGAAGGAGCAGACCCTCAATCAGCTGCTGGCGGAACTGGACGGCTTCGACCCGACGGTGGGCCTGGTACTGCTTGCCGCCACCAATCGGCCCGAAGTTCTCGATCCGGCATTGCTGCGCGCCGGCCGGTTCGACCGCCAAATTCTGGTTGATCGGCCGGACAAGAGCGGCAGGTTGCAGGTCCTGGCCATCCACGTCCGCCGAGTGACCTTGGCCGAGGATGCGGATCTTGACCAGGTGGCCGCGATGACGCCGGGCTTTACCGGGGCGGATCTGGCCAATCTGGTCAATGAAGCGGCGATGGTGGCGACGCGGCGAAACGCCGCGGCCGTCGGGTCAGAGGATTTCGCCGCGGCGATTGAGCGCATGGTGGCCGGGCTGGAGAAGAAGTCGCGCATCCTCAACCCGCAGGAGCGCAAGGTGGTCGCTTACCACGAGATGGGGCATGCCCTGGTCGCCATGGCAATTCCGGGCTGTGATCCGGTGCAGAAGGTCTCGATCATTCCCCGCGGTATCGCCGCACTGGGCTACACCATCCAGCGGCCGACCGAAGACCGCTTCCTGATGAGCCGGCACGAGTTGGAGAACAAGATGACCGTGCTGTTGGCCGGGCGGGCGGCGGAAAGCCTGATATTTGGCGAATTATCGACCGGTGCGGCCGATGACTTGGCCAAGGCCACCGATATCGCCCGTGGCATGGTGATGCGCTACGGCATGGATGCCAAGCTGGGGCCGATCGCCTACGATACCGAGAGTGGCCAGTTCCTCGGGCAGCAGGAGGGCGCCTTCTGGGCACCTCGTCGTTTCAGCGAAGACACCGCCCGCCGGATCGATTGCGCCGTACGCGGCCTGACGGTCACCGCTTTCGATCGGGCGACGGCCATCCTGCAGAGGGATCTCCGCCTTTTGCAGATCGCCGCCGCTTTGCTGCTGGAGCGCGAAACCCTGACCACTGCGGAGATTCCGCGGCCGGCACGGGTGGAGGAGATGGTCGATGCGCCCGAGGAGGGGCCGTAGTTCAGAATCGCATCTCCCATTCCATCTTCCATCGGACGGCTCCAGCCGGGCTGCCTGCCGTGGCGCCGAACAGATAGCCCGCTTCGTATTTCAGTTTGCCCAGGCGGCCGAGGAGAGTCTCCCCCACCACGACCGGCCCGGCCAGCACTTGCTGGGTGGGAAATTTGACGAAGGGGTCGATTTGCCCGGCATCACCATAGATTTCGACTGCCGGCGAGGCTAAGCGATAGATATTCCAGCGGCTCTGCCACGCATAGCTGGTATCCCATCCATGGATTTCCTGGTTGGCGCCCAGTTCCTTGGTGAAGAAGAGGTTGAGCGTGTGGGTGGTGACGCCGATGTTTTTCTGTATCAGCGGTCCAAACATTGTTTCATCTGAGACACCACTCTGTATTGCGTGTCCATATTCCCAATAGAAACCAAGATCTGCCCAATATTCGCCTGGCTCGGTGAGGCGGAATGTGTTTTCCCATACAAAGCCCTGCAGCCCGGTCGACTGATCCTGCCCCGGCGCCTGTTCCAGATCCAATTCCAACTCCGGGCGCCACCACGAGGTGACGCCGTAGGCGAATTCGACGGTGTTGCTGAGCGCGCCGCCCTTCAGCGGACTGGGATCGATGGTGCTCAACCCGTTGTATTCCAGTTCCCATACGCCCTGGTCGATGTCCGTGGGGGAACGGATATAAAGGTCGGCGTGCGCCGCCAGGGGGAAGAGTAGGGTGGCGAGGGTGGCAGAAAGACCTGCCGGCCATTGGCGCACGGTGATCGTCATGATCAGTCATTCTCCGGGAATAATATGCGTCAGCGGACCACCAGGACGCCCTTGGTATCCTGGTGAAAATCGTCGAAGAAGGGGTATTCGCCCTTGTCGAAGGGGCCGAGGAAGACGGGGACTTCCTGGCCGGCGGGCACGACCTTCTCGCGGTTCATCTCGAAGCTCTCGAACTCCGCCGCCATGGCGTCCTCGTTCTTGACCAGCAGCTTGATCTTTACCCCGGCGGGGGCTTCGATACGGGCGGGCTGGAATTGGTGATCCTTGATCGTCAGATGCAGGGGTTCGTCGGCCAGGGCTGGTGCGGCGAGGCATGACAGGGCGGCGGCAAGCAAGGAGATTCGCATGGTCGACCTCATTTCCGGGTGGATGATCGTCAGCGGTGAGGGGAAACGGCGTCGTCGGCAAGGACCGATCGGGCCGGGGAGGGTTGCGCCGCGTAACGGGCGAGCAGGATAAGGACGACCAGGGTGGTTGCATAGGCGGCCACCTGGACGCCCGACGGTCGGGCCGAATAGCCGACCAGGGCGTGCAGTGCGCTTCCTATCCAGCTGTCGTCGGCAAGAAGGAATGAGGTGTTCCACAGGTGGTCGCCCCAACTGGGCAGGATGTCGGCGCTGGCCAGGACGGCCGCCGCCTGGCCGGCCATCCCCGCGGCTAGAAGGGCGATCAGTCCGTTGGTGACGGTGAACAGATGCTTGAGGGGGATGGCCACCAGCCCGCGGTAAAGCAACAGGGAGACCAGCGCGGCGAGCAGGAGGCCGATGCCGCCGCCCGTCAGCATGGGTACCGGCCCGGCGTGGGCGGACATGGCGATCCCGTAAAGGAACAGCGCCACTTCGGACCCTTCGCGCAGGACCGCCACCGCGACAACCACCGCCAATGCCAGCAGTGATCGCTGGCCTCCTTTCACGGCGCGCCCGACCGCCGACATCTCTCTAGCCATTTCGCGGCCATGGCGGGCCATCCAGGTGCTGTGCCAGCCAAGCATGGCGACAGCCACGATCAGGATCGCCGCGGTGAACACTTCCTGGCCCACGCCCCGCAGGGCGCCGGCGATCACGGCGGCAAAGGCGGCGACCAGCGTCGCTCCCAGCCCGCCTGTCAGGATGCCGCCGGCAACCCAGCGACCACGGCGGGGGACCCCTTCCGTTGCGGCAAGAATGAGGCCGACGATGAGACCGGCTTCGAACACTTCTCGGAACACGATGAGCAGGCTTGCCAGCATGGCGACTCCAGATGCAATTGCGACGCATTCGCAACAACCGAACCTTATCAATACCCGACCGGGGCGGGAAAATCAATGCCCTTTCCGATCTGGCGCGATTTATACCGCGTGGGCGGCGCTTTCACGCGATCCGGGCCGCCTTGCACCTCGATCAAATGCGCTAAGCCGTCGGTATAGAAGGCCTCGGCTTCCGGGGTCGCGCCGGAGCCCAAGTCGCTGTTCGGCATCCCGTGGGAACGCGGCCTCGCCAATTTTGTTTCCTTTGGACGGATACCGCGTCTTGGCCGAGGTTGTCGATGGAAGGCGTGTGGCCGCTTCGCCGGGCCAAAGCGAAATGCAGCCCGCTGCGTGCCGGGCGCGATCCATGCGGGCCGCCTGGCTGTCGTCGCCCGCTTGCGCCCTTTCCCGCGGGGCGGCAATTGGGCCGATGGGCGGCGTCGTGGGGCTTGCTCCTGCTGTTGGCGGCCTGCCAGCAAGTGCTGGAGGCCGATGTCACGCGGTTCAACCGGCTGCCATCGGATATTCGAGGCGAAACCTTCGTCGTCCTGCCCGATGGCGGGCAGGACGATAGTCTGGAATTTCACCACTACGCGCAGCTGGTGGCGGCGGCGCTGCAATCCAACGGCTTACGTCCGGCGCCGCGGCAGGGGCCGCCGGCTCGTCTGGTGGTGCTGCTTCATTGCGGTAGTGTCGGGAGCCGGAACGAATATTGGTTCGAGCCGGGGACCCGTTGGGGCGGCTGGGGCGGCGTCGACGACGGAACCGTGGATGTCTATACCTACTATTTCACCTCGCTCGACGTCGAACTATACGACGGGCCGGCCTGGCGACAGGGGCGGCGGCGCATGCTGTTCGAGGGGCGGGCCCTGGGCGAAAGCGAAGTCGGGCCGCTGAACGACAACATGCCCTATCTGGTCCGTGCGCTGTTCGCCGAATTTCCCGGGGGTAATGGCCGAACTATCGGCGTCACCGTGCCGATGGGGGGATAGGCGGATCGGCCTTCTCCACCATGGCCGGGAAATGGGCACAGGCGGGGTAGGGGATCTTGCATGAAATCGGTATTTGCGCGATATTTACTAAGTCTCCGCCGCATCGGCTCAAGAAGTCGCCGATAACGCACCGCGATCCAGCATGGAGAGAAGCGTGAAAGGCCATTTCCGTTGCCGACGTGTTCAGGCCACCGATGGAGACAAATCTGATGGTCATTGATTCGCGGCGGGCAGCTGCTCTGCTCAGGGCTCTGTCCAACGAAAGCCGTCTTCTTATCCTTTGCGAATTGTTGGACGGCGAACGGTGCGCCGGGCAGTTGGAGAGCATCGCCGGGTTATCCCAGTCGGCGCTGTCCCAACATCTGGCGCGTCTGCGCGGTGACCGTCTGGTCAAGACCCGACGGGTCGGCAAGACCATCTGTTATTCGCTGAACGGCCGGGAGACGCCGGTGGTTCTGGAAACGCTATACCGCATGTTCAGCGTCGAATCGGCCGAGCAGGCACAGGCAAAATCCTGCCCAGCCGTGGAATCCCTGCCGGTCGGGTGATGCATCGCGACCGGCTTCCCTCGCCATAAGTCCGATCGTTGGTCGGCCACCTGCCCCAGACACTTGGCAAGCAAGCGTCTGGGGCAGGAAAATGCCGGTCAATCCAGCGGGGTCGGCTCTGATCGGCCGGTGTCGCCCTGGGTTCTGGCACTCAGGCAGTTGGCGAAGGCCAGAAGCAGATTCAGGGTGCGGACCGACTCCGGCTTGAACAGGCGCGGGAGTAGGGCCCACATGGATTTCGGCTGTTCCTCCGTGTTGCAGCATTGCGCGGCATCATAGAGAGAGCGCTCGGTATCCCTGGCGAGTTCGGCGATTTCCGTTGTCGCCAGATTTGTCACCATGGTTTCGACGAAGCTGCAGAATCGTTCCACCATCTCGTCCGACAAGGCCGAGCGGGCCGCATTCAGCATGGCGGCGAACTGGAAGATGGTATCGAGACTGCCGCCGGCATGCATGGCGGTCAGGCCGTCCAGCAAGTGATGGACGGCCGCTCGCGTGTCGGGGTTGTTCAATCGGTCGAGCAGTTCGAGTCCGGTGGACCCGGTGGTGACCAGGCGCTCCACCATGCTGTCGGTCAGCGCCGCCGCCGCCGCCTTGCCGAGTTCCTCGACATGGGATGGCGCCGGTACGTCGGGAAAGGTCATTTCCATCGCGATCTCCCTGGCTTGGCCGTTACAGGAGCCCGCAGGCCGACAACCAATACATGCGGTTGTAAGCCAGCTTGAACCAATGCACCATCTGCGTCGGTGGGGTCGGCTTCGGCGGAGTCGAATAGTTGAACCAGACATAGGTTCCGGAATTCATTCCGGTCTCGATGAAGCAGAACACCTTGCCGTCGTAATCGCGGGACCAGCGCCCTTCCTGAACCAGGAGGGTCAGGTTCTCGATCACCGTATCGGCCTCGAAGTGGGCCGTCGAGCCGGCCTTCGAGATGGGAATACTCGTGGTGTCACCGATCACGAAGACATTGTCCGAACCTTCGCGCTTCAGCGTTTTCGGGTTGGTCGGCACCCAGCCCATTTTGCCCAGGCCGGAATCCTCGATAACCTGGACTCCGCGGTGAGGAGGAATGGTGATCAGGAGGTCGTAGGGCAGGGTATCGCCCTCTTCCGACGTGATGGTCCTTTTCTCCGGGTCAACCGACGCGGTATTGAAGAAGATCTGCGTCTTGATGCCGCGCCGCTCGAATTCCGGGACAGCCCATTGGGCGACCGGTTCCAGCGAATGCAGGCGACCGATCGGGTAGGTATAGGTGATCTCGAACTTGTCGGCGAGGCCGCGGTTGCGCAGGTGCTCATCCAGCATCAGCGTCATCTCGACGGGGGCCACCGGGCATTTGTGCGGCGCGTTCACGTTGAGGACGATCTTCCCGCCTTCGAAGGATTGCAGCGCGTCACGCAGCTTACGCGCGCCATCCAGGTCATAGAACTGATGGGCGCCTTCCTTGAGGCCGGGAATGCTGTCGGTCGCAAGCCGCGAGCCGGTGGCGATGACCAGGTAGTCGTAATCGTAGGTCCTTCCCGACTTGCCGGTCACCCGATTGTTGGCGACATCGATGTGCACGGCAGGGTCGATCTGCAAATTGATGCGGCGATCGAGAATGGTGCGCTCGTCGCGGAACAGCTCCTGCTCACGCGCCCGGCCGAATGGCACGTAGAGTAGGCCGGGCTGGTACAGGTGCTTGGGCGTCGCGCCGAGGACCGTGATGGTAACGTCGCCAGACCGCAGTTCACCCGGCATCCGCCGGGCCAAGCCATTGGCGACGATGGTGCCGCCCAGGCCGCTGCCAAGAATTAGTATCCTTGTTCCCATGGGTGTCTCCTAGACATTCTTGAACGTTTAGCGTGTCGTTGACCGCACGCCGCTTTTTGTTCTTGGTGTTGCTTCTGGTTATTTCATTTTTTTCACGACGATCGCCCAGTGATCGGCGTGCTCTTCGCTGCTGACCAACTGATGGCCGACCTTCTTGGTCCAGGCCGGAATGTCGTTGGCCGATCCTTTGTCCGAGGACAAAACCTCGACCTCATCGCCGATTTCAGACTGTTTGAGAGCGGCGATCAATTCCATCATCGGCCCGGGGCAGAAGGTATTACGGGCATCGATGGTTTGACGATTTGACATAGTGGTGCTTCTCCTTTGGCAAGGGCAGGAACGAAACCGTGGGTGGTCAGCGGGGCCGACGGGCGGCGGGCGGCGCGGCGGGCGTCGGCGCAATGACGCATCAAAGCGGCGAAGCGGGCCGGCCAGGGGGCCTGCCCGACACCGCGCAGATGGCTGAACGAAGCGAGCGTATTGTGTGTTACCAGGCCGTCATGGCGACCGGTAATGCCTTGCCCCCGCACCACCTCGTAGGCGAACCGGCTTTGCGGGCCGAGGTTTTCGAGGGAGGCGTGATGGAATTCGTGGGCGGCGATCAGTGCCTCGCCGCGGCCGATCGACGGCCAGGGTGATTGTGCGGTTTCGCGCAGCAGCACATAGCCCCGCCCCTGGGGGCGCTGATGCATGACGGAATCGGCCTCCAGCGCGCCGACCATGGCACAGGATCGGCCTTGCCAGCTGATCCGCCGCGACAGGTACATCATTCCACCGCATTCGGCATAGACCGGCAGGCCGGCGGTGACTGCCGCCCGGATCTCGCCGCGCAAGCCGGCGTTGGCTTCCAGCGCATCCATATGGGCTTCCGGGAAACCGCCGCCCAGGAAAAGACCGTCGAGGTCCGGCGGCAAATGCGGATCCTTGAGCGTGTTGAACGGGACCGGCTCGAACCCCTCGGCAGCCAGGGCCTCGATGTCTTCGGGATAGTAGAAGCCGAACGCCGCGTCCGAGGCGATGCCGACCCGGCCGCGGGTGGCGGCGCGGCGCGGCAGGGGGCTGGCCGGACCGGCGGGCAGCGGCCCGGCCGCCTGGGCGATGGCGATGATCCGTTCGAGATCAACCTGCGTCGATATGGCGCCGGCGATGCAGGCGATGCGGTTGTTCGCCTCGGCGGCTTCATTGGCGGGAACGAGCCCGAGATGCCGCTCTTCGATCTCGAGGGACGGAGAACGGTGGATCGCGCCCAGTACCGGGATGCCGGTATAAGATTCCACGGCTTGCCGAAGCTTCGCCTCGTGCCGTGATCCCGAGACCTTGTTGAGGATGACGCCAGCGATGTGGACCGCGGGGTCGAAATTTTTATAGCCCAGCAAAAGCGGGGCGACACCGCGGGTGATTCCGCCACAATCGATGACCAGCACCACCGGAGCCCGCAACAGGCGCGCCAGGGCGGCTCCGGAGTCACGTCCGTCCGGCGTGACACCGTCGTAAAGGCCCTTGTTGCCCTCGATGATGGAGATGTCCACGGTCGCGCCGTATCGCGAACAGAAGCCGAGGATTTCCTCCTCGCTCATGGTGTGGTGGTCAAGATTACGGCAGGAGCGGTCAGCCGCTGCCGACAACCACAGCGGGTCGATGAAATCGGGGCCCTTCTTGAACGGCTGGACGGTCAGGCCCATGGCCCGCAAGGCGGCGCACAGCCCCAGCGAGACGGTCGTCTTGCCGGAGGATTTGTGCGCCGCCGAGATGAACAGTCTAGCAATTTCGGCCATTCCGTCTCCTTGCTGCCCACCAGGTGCTTGCCAAATCCAATGCCTCCCGCTGATCCGTCACCCGCCCCAGCGCCTTGAGAGCGATCGCCGCAGTGCCGATCACCGCCGCCTCACCGGCTTCATCTGCAATTGTACGGTTCCAAACTGCTGTTAGCCGTTCTACTCTCAAGTATGTATCCTTCGGCGCGGGAGCCTCCCTCATCGGCGGCCATGTCTCGGTCTGCGCCTCGTTGCCATTGATCACCGCCACCTCGCAGGGTTTTTCCGGACGGCGTTCGGCCTCGCCGCCGTCGCCCTTGAACACCGCTTGGCGCGGTTGCCCGACCAGCAGCCCCGAGGATTGATGCAGCGGCTGGTAGAAGGGATGGGCGACTCCGATGATCTGGCAGGCCGCGCCGAACGGGTTGAGTTCACGGACGATGGAATGGAACGGGTTGCGAAGGCCGATCAACGGCTTCAATCCCATCAGTTCATGCAGGCGCGGCGACAGCCGGCTCAGCGGCATATAGGCGAAATTGCGCTCCTCCAGGTGCCGCGCCGCGTCGGCAAGCGACTGATCGACCGACACCCCCAGCGCGTCCAGGCAGTCGGCGGCGTAGAGGCGGCCCACAGTATGGCCGTCCTCGCCGTGCATGAAGACGCGGATGCCGTTGTCCGCCAGCAGGAGGGCGGACAGCAGGAACCAGGGTAGACGGTTCTTCTTCCCGGCATAGCTGGGCCAGTCGAGATCGACCCGGGGCGTCTCGGCCGGCACCGCTACCGCCACCGCCTGGCGCATGGCTTTGGTGAAGCCGGCCATTTCCTCGGGCGTTTCGGTGGTCATGCGAACCAGGCAGAGGAATGCGCCCAGTTGCACCGGCTCGACCTCGCCGGCCATGATCATGCGGGCCGCCTCATAGGACTCCGCCTCGGTCAAGGTCCGCGACAGGCGCGGCCCCTTGCCGAGGATGCGGACGTATTGGGCGAAGGGATGTTCCGCATTCATTCGTGATGCTCCAGCGTCGTCGGGAGGATGCGCAGTACGGAACAGCCGATCAGCACCAGGGTCATGGCCAGGGCGACGCCGCCGATGCCGAGAAGAACCTCCGGCAGGGACGGGGCGTAATGGCTGATCTGGCCGTCGCCGAACGAAGAGTGAAGGATCCAGTCCGGTAGCACCGATAGCGGGTAGGTCTGGCCGCCGATGACGATGAAATAGACTTGCATCAGGCCGCCCAACACCACCAGCGCGGCCGCCAGAAGCTGCCCGGCGCTGGTGGTGCGGGGACCAAGGCAGAGCACCAGGGGAAGAACTCCGCCAAGGACTACCTGGCCGATCCAGAACAACCAGGGGTAAACGCCCCCATCCAACAGGAGATAACGCTCGAGGGCGATACCCTTTTCGGCATAGAGGTTGGTCAGGTGGAAAACGCAGACGAAATAAAGCTGGGCGGCGACCAGAATGCCCAGCAGCTTGCCCAGCCGGCGGACCAGATCGGGCGGCGCCTCCGGGCCGCCCAGCGCACCGAGGGCGGTCAACACCAGAAGGAATACGGCCAGGCCATAGACTAGCGACATGGCGATGAACAGCGGCGCCATGACTGCCGAATGGTAGGCGTCGCGGGCGACCAGGAAGCCGAAGATCGAGCCGGTGCCGGTGGTCAGCACCAGGCGCCAGACGAACGCCATGGTCCCCGCCGCGGTGGTAAAGCGGCTGTAGCGGCGGGCCAGCATGGTCCACAGATAGACGCCGACCACGGCGAAGAAGCCGGAATAAAGAAAAATGTTCCAGGCGAAGATCGAACTCAGGTTCTGGTTCAGCATGGCGACCAGAAGGCGGTCGGGGCGCCCCAGATCGAGCACCAGCACGGATAATCCGCCGGCCAGGAGGGCAACCGCCAGCAGCCCCGACAGGGGTGCCAGCGGCTTGTAGGCCGTGCGCCCGAACACCGAAGCGATCGAAGCGACATTCAGCGCGCCTGAGGCGGCGACGATCAGGAAAATGGCGAAGACATGCGGGAGGCCCCAGACGACGTAGTTGGTCATCCCGGTGACCCAATGCCCGTTTTCCTCCATGTAAAGGGCGGAGGCGAGGGCGAGGACGATCACCATGCCGAGGACGGCGGCAACCCCCTGCAGGCGTCGCGGTGGTGAGACGAGTGTGGCGGTGGCGATGCCAGCCATGGTACGCGGGCCCTCCGTTAAATTCCGAGATACTGCACGCCGTTGTCGAGCTTGAGGTCGGGGCGCAGCTGGACGGCGTGGTGCTTGCGCAGAGCCAGGGAAATGGCGCTGTTGGGATCATTGAGGTCGCCGAAGACCATCGCCCCCTCGGGGCAGGCCTCGGCGCAGGCGGGACCGCCGCCGGTATCGACCCGGTGGCTGCACAGGTTGCAGGCCTCGACGCAGCCCTTGCCGCGCGGCGTGTGGGTGCGTTGATCCTGGATGGCTTCGTGGACGAAGGATCGTGCCCGATACGGGCAGGCCATCATGCAATAGCGGCAACCGATGCACAGATGGCGGTCGACCTGGACGATTCCGTCGACACGGCGGAACGAGGCACCGGTCGGACAGACATCGACACAGGGCGGATGGGCGCAATGCTGGCACATCACCGGCAGCGAGATGCTGGCGCCGGACCGTGGGTCGGTGGCCTCGACCTTGCGGATCCATTGAGGATCGGCGGCGCCGAGGTTGTCGCTATGCCAGCCCTGCTCCTTCTGGCAGGCTTCAACGCAACTGGTGCAGCCGGTCCGGCAGCGGCTGCTGTCGATGAGCAGGCCCCACCGTTGCTTGGCGCTGAACGGTTCATCGGCCGGTCGCGCCTCGGCCTCGGCTTCGGCCACGAGGAACAGGCCCGGGCCGATGGCGATGGCTCCGCCGGCGGCCAGCGCTGTCTTCAGGAACGTACGACGGTCGGTCATCGGCGGGCCTCCGCGCTGGTCGGCTCGGGGGTCGAGCGGTGGCAACTGAAGCAGTCGATCGATACGGCCGCCGAAGCGTGGCACTTGTTGCAGAAGTGACGCGAATCGGTGATGGGCACCGCCTCGCCCTGCGCGTCGCGGACGACGTGGCAGGTCATGCAGTCCTCCAGGTTATGGCCTTGAATGCGGACGCCGTCGTGAACCTCCATGCGCCGGTCGTGCATGAGCAGTTTCATGTGGTTCCGGCGCATGAAGGGGGTAGGCATGATGCAATGGGCGGCGGAAGCCGATGCCGTCGGCATCGGCTCCGCCACGTTCGAGGGCGTGAGGCCGGCGGCGGGCGTTTCGGCCACCGCCAGCATCGTTCCGGCGCCGACCAGCAGGACGGCGACGGCAATGAACAGGAGGAACGGTCGAAACACCCGCATGGACGTCACTCTCCCAGGCCCATCTGGATGTAGCCGGACGGGCAGACGTCATGGCAGATGTGGCAGCCGATGCACTTCGTATAGTCGGTCTCGACCCAGCGGCCGGGCGCCCGTTCTCCCTTCGGAACCCGCGAAATGGCGGTCTGCGGGCAGTACACCAGGCAAGTGTCGCATTCCATGCACAGGCCGCAGGTCATGCACCGTTTGGCCTCGGCGATCACCTGAGCTTCGGTTAGCGGCACCAGGCGTTCGCTGAAGTCACCAAGCACCGCGTCTCCGTGGATTTCCCGATGGTCGCGGATATTGCGCGGCGTGTAGTTGAAGTAGCCGAGGAACAGTGTATCGGCAGTGGCGATTTCCGTCGCTGCCCGGTCTTCGTAGTTGTGAACGGCGAACTTGTTGCTTTCGGAGGTGCCGCGGGTCGGCTGCTCGATATGCTCGAGTTGTCGGCCGTCATGGGCCAAGCGGTCGATCAGGTCGAAATGCACCACGTCGACGCGCGGGCGCCGGCCCAATTCTTCGCCAGCCAGGTAATGGTCGATACTTTCCGCGGCGATGCGGCCATGGCCGATGGCGGTGGTCAGCAGATGCGGGCGGACGATATCGCCGCCGACAAAATGGCCCTTGCGGCCGGGCACCCGAAGGTTCTTGTCGGCATTGATGAAGCCATTGCCGTTATCCAACTCGGCCAGGTCGGCGAGATCGCCCTTTTGGCCGATGGCGACAACGATCAGATCGCAGGGCAGTTCGAATTCTGTGCCCGCGACCGGGACGGGCTTGTTGCCTTGCATCTCGCACTTGCACATCTTGAGCGCGCGAGCCCGTCCGTCGGCGTTCTTCAGCACTTCGAGGGGCATCACGCTGCCGTGGATGTCGACGCCTTCGCGCTTGGCGTCGTTCACTTCCTGCTCGGCGGCGGTCATCTTTTCCACCGGGAACAGTGAGGTCAGTGTCACCTTGGCGCCCTCACGACCGGCGGTGCTGGCGGCGTCATGGGCGGCGTAGCCGAGGGCGACGAATTCCGGGCGATCCTTCTCGTGGGCCTGGGTGATGTGGCCGAGGCGGCGGGCCACCGAGGCGACGTCGATGGAGGTGTCGCCGCCGCCGACCACGACCACTTTGGCGCTGGCCAGCTTCAGGCGGCCTTCGTTGAAGGCGCGCAGGAAGGCGACGCCCGTAATGCAGTTCGGCGCATCGGAGCCGGGAATGGGCAGGTTACGGCCCTGATGGGTGCCCACGCCCCAGAAGACGGCACCGAAATCACGCTCCAGGTCGGCGACGGAGATGTCGCGGCCGATCCGGGTGTTGAGGCGCACTTCGACGCCCATGTCGAGGATGCGCTTGATCTCGCCGTCCAGCTTGTCGCGCGGGGTGCGGTAGCCGGGAATGCCGTAGCGCATCATCCCGCCCAGTTCGGCATGGTCGTCGAAAATGGTGACGCCGTGGCCACGCCGGCGCAGGAAGTAGGCCGCCGCCAGGCCGGCGGGGCCGCCGCCGATCACCGCGACCGTCTTGCCGCTTTCCACTGCGGGCTTGGGGAAGCTGACGTTGTTGGCCAGTGCCCAGTCGCCGACGAAATGTTCGACGGAATTGATGCCGACCCGATCCTCCACCTCGTTCCGGTTGCAGCCGTCTTCGCACGGGGCGGGGCAGACGCGGCCCATGACCGACGGGAACGGATTGGCGGCGGTCATCAGATTGAAGGCATGCTGCTGCCAGCTGATGCCGTTGGTCGGCTTGTCCTGGCCGCGGACGGCGGCCAGCCAGCCCCGGATGTCGTGCCCGGAGGGGCAGGAGCTTTGGCAGGGCGATGTCTTATGCACATAGGTCGGGCATTTATGCGTCCACCCGGCGTTGAAGATTTCTTCCTGCCACGGCCGAGGGGCGTGGTCGCCGTCTTCGAACCGGCGGAAGGTCAACGCCTCGACCGGCGCTTCGGCGGAGTTCACAGTCATCTTTGGGGCTCCTCCAGTATCTTTTCTATTCGCTACAGGCTATGCACCCGGTCCAAGGCGGATCGCCCGGCTGACCAGTTGATGAAGGGACGTCACCATCCCCATGTCGAAACCGTACTTGGGCATCACTTTGGTGAACTGGCTTTTGCAGATGGCGCAGATGGCCACCATGTTCGTGACGCCGTCACGCTCGACGACTTGCTTCAACGCGTCCATGCGCGGCTTGGCGCCCTTGACGCGCAGTTCCATCAGGTCGTCGGTCAGCAATCCACCGCCGCCGCCACAGCAGAAGGTCTTCTCGTGGATCGTATCGGGGTGCATATCGACGAACTTCGGCACGCAGGCCTTGATGACTTCGCGCGGGATGGTGAACTGGCCGCCGGGGCGATCGCCCATGCCGGAAGCCCGCGCCACGTTGCACGAGTCGTGCATGGTCACCACCATGCCGGCATTGGCGTCCTTGTCGAAGCGGATGCCGCCGCGCGTCATCAGGTCGTGGGTGAACTCCAGGATATGTTGCGGCCGCGGATAGCGCGGATCCAGGAAGTCCCACGGGCCGGCCAAGGTGTTGAGGAAAGAGTAGGCGACACGCCAGGCATGGCCGCATTCGCCGAAGACGATACGCTTGACGCCCAGGTCGATGGCCGCTTGGCGGATGCGGTTGGCCACCTTGTGCATCTGGTCGTAGGACCCGATGAACATGGCGAAGTTTGCCGCCTCCGAGGCATGCGAGCTGAGGGTCCAGCTGACGCCGGCCTGATGGAACACCTTGGCGTAGCCGATCAGTCCGTCGACATGGGGCTCGGCGAAGAAGTCAGCCGACGGAGTGACCAGCAGGACCTCGGCGCCCTTTACGTTGAGTGGGAACTTCACGTCAACGCCAGTGGCGTCGCGGACGTCCTCTTCCAGGCCCTCGAGGGTGTTGGCCAAGGCCGGCTCGGGTAGGCCCAGATTGTTGCCGATCTTGTGGACCTTGCCGATGATTTCGTTCGAATATTTCTGACCCAGCCCGATGTGATCCATGATCTCGCGGGCGGCCATGGAGATCTCGGCGGTATCGATGCCGTAGGGACAGAACACCGAGCAGCGGCGGCACTGCGAGCACTGATGGTAATAGGTATACCATTCCTGCAGAACAGCTTCGGTCAGCTTGCGGGCGCCGGCTAGCCGGCCGAGCAGTTTGCCGGCAGGCGTAAAGTAATACCGATAAACGCTGCGCAGCAGATCCTGCCGGGCGACCGGCATATTCTTCGGGTCGCCTGTTCCAAGGAAGTAGTGGCACTTGTCTGCGCAGGCACCGCATTTCACGCAGCTGTCGAGATAGACGCGAAGCGAGCGGTATTTCTCAAGAAGCTCGCCCATCTTTTCGATGGCCCGTTCCTGCCAGTTCTCGACCAGCTGTCCCGGGAAGCCAAGGGCTTCATTATGGGCCGGCGCCGCCGGAAACGTCTTGAGATGCGCCATGGCGTTGGGTGCCAAGGCGGGCGGAGCGGCGGTGTCGATATCCTCCGCCAGAGGCGGAACTTCAAAATCGGCCATGTTGCTGACTCCGGGTGATCACTAGCGCTGCTGGTCGTACGGCCGCGCCCAGGGGGCGACGTGACGGCGGGTGCGCGCGTCGTCGCATTGATTGCGTGTCGGGCTGAAAAAGACGCCGGCCATGTGGAGCAGCTTGGAGAACGGCGCGATCATCAACAGTCCGGCAACCAGCAGCAGATGGATGACGAGCGGTGCATCGTCGGGGATAGGCTGCAGGTCGAAGTGCGGTATGCTGGCGAGAAACGCCTTCAGGCCCATGATGTCGGTATGGATGAAGTAGGTCATGGTAAGGCCGGAGGCGCCGATCGCCATCAGCAGAAGCAGGGTTCCGATATCAGTGGCGCTGGAGATGTAGCGGATCCGTGGCAGGATGATCCGGCGGGCCAAAAGCCCCGCCAAGCCCACCACCATCGCGATGCCGCCCAGCTTGCCGAATGGCTGGATGAAGACCAGCGCTTCCGGAGCATGCGGAAGGAAGTAGCGCAGGTGTCGAACCAGCACGAGCAGCAGCCCGAGGTGGAACAGCACCGAGAGCAGCCACAGAAGTTTGTCCGCCTTGAACAGGCTTTCGAACAACATCACTTCGCGGCCGACGCGGAATGCCGCGCCCGTTCTGGTAAAGGGCGCCGGCGTCGTAGGAATACGCAACGGCGCGGGGGTCACGGCGTAAAGCCATATCCGCCTTGCCAGGCCGACGATCAGAACGGCGCCGGCAAGGACCAGGACCACGGCCATGATAGGGCTTAATAGGGACATGACCCCCTCACCGCGGTGTCGTTACACGCAGCCGGTCGGCTTGGGCAGGCCGGCGATCTTGCAGGCCTGTTTCGCCGGGCCATAGGGGAACAACTCGTAGAGGTATTTGTTGTTGCCCTTGGCCTCGCCCATCTTCTTGGTCAGGGCTTTGGTCAGCACGCGGATCGCCGGGGCGATCTGATATTCGGTGTAGTATTCACGCAAGAAGTGAATGACTTCCCAGTGCTCGTCGCTGAGCGGAAGCTTTTCCGCCTCGGCGATCATCTTGGCAACGTCTTCATCCCATTGCCCGATATCGACGAGGTAGCCCTCTTCATCGTGCTCGATAGATTTTCCGCCAATTTGATACGACATGTTTGTTCTCTCCCAGGTCTTCGTTAGGCAGTTGGTTGTTTCGGCTCGGCTCAGAGCCAGGATTGGACGGTGCCCTTGTCCGCGGTGAGGTCGACGAAGCGGTCGTAATCGACCGGCCGCACCCCTTCGAGGATCGAGGCGCCGTCGAGGCCGCGCGCCGTCAGGTCAGGCGTCAAGACGTAGATGTCGTGCGTCTTGGCGGCCTGGGTCATGGCGGCGGACAGAGTCGTGCCCTGCAGGGCGGCATAGACCGCGTCTTCATAGAGCAGGATGGACGACCCCTTTGGGGCCCGCTTCAGGCAGGCCTCGAGGGTGTTGCGCTCGAAGGGGGATTTGTTGACCAGATGCAGCATGACTTCTTCCTTCCTTCATGCGCTCAAGACGACGTCCATGGACTCCATCAGGGCTCCCAGTTCTTCGCGTCCAATGACTTCGACCGGGATGATCAAGTCGTCGGCGGACAGCCCGCGTTCTTCCATGGATTCTTTTTCGATGAAGACTTTCTCGATGCCGTAGCCTTCCAGGGCCCGGTAGGTCTTGGAGAAGTCCTTCATCTCCAAGACCGCCGGGTTCTGCCCCTTCTTCACCTGGAAGACGCCGTCATCGAGGAAGGCGATGTGCACATCCTGTTCGAACATCGCCGAGATGAGGACCATCTCGAGGACTTCGAGGGCGTAGACGGTGCCGTGCGGGGCCTTGCGGTTCACATACATGAACCGCTTGACCTTGGGCTCGGCCGAGTTATCCGATTCTGCGCTCATAGTGGTTCTCCTCAATCCCCGAAGACGATCGTACGGTCGGCATCGATACCGGCTTCGACCAGTTGGCCGAGGCCGGTAATGCGGAAGCCGGGGGCAACGACTTCCTCGGTGATGCCGCGCCGCAGGCCGGCCGCGACGCAAACCGCCAGGTCGAGGTGGTAATCCTTGCCCAACTGCGACCAACGCTTGACGATGTTGCGGTCGTCCGCCTGAGGGGCGGAGTGCTTCGTGCCGTTGAGCACGCCGTCGTAGTAGAAAAATACCCGCAGGACTTCATGGCCCTTCTGCAGCGCGTGCTTGCAGAATTGGTAAGCCGAATCCGAAGCCTGATGGTTGAAGGGTCCTTCATTGACCAAAATCGCGTATTTCATCGGATAACTCGTCCCTCAGCGGTTAGAAGTGGAGTTGCGCCGAGGCGTTAAGCTGGACGCGCGAGCCCCGCCAGTTGTCGACATGGAACTTGGTAAAGGGGAGCTCGGTCAGTTCGAAGAAACGCGGCCAACCGATGCGCTCGATCCATTCGCCCATCCGTTCCCAAGCCTTGGCGTTCTCTTTGTAGGCATGGAGAATTTTCAAGACGATTTCCGTCGCCTCGGGCCAACGCGGCGGATTGTTGGGAATGCCCGCCGCAACCAACTTGTGGAAGGTCGGCTTCGAACGGGTCGAGGAATGCTTGCCACCGACCCAGATGGCCAGCTTGCTGTGCACCGGGTCGTTGATCTGCATGGGCGGGCAGGGCGGATAGCAAGCGCCGCAGCAGATGCATTTCTTTTCATCCACTTCGAGGCTGGGCTTTCCGTTGACCATCGCCGGACGGATGGCGGCGACCGGGCAGCGGGCAACCACCGCCGGCCGCTCGCACACCTTGGACACCAGGTCGTGGTTGATGACCGGGGGCTTGGTGTGCTGGATGTTGATGGCGATATCGCCCTGGCCGCCGCAGTTGATCTGGCAGCAGGAGGTGGTGATCTTCACCCGGTTCGGCATCTCCTCGTGGGTGAACTCGTGGTACATGGCGTCCATGAGCGCCTTGACCACGCCCGAGGCATCGGTGGCGGGGATGTCGCAGTGCAACCAACCTTGCGTATGCGAAATCATCGACACCGAGTTGCCCGTGCCGCCGACGGGGAAGCCGGAGGAATCCAGCGCGTCGATCAGCGGCTGCACCTTGTCGGCCGAGCTGACCATGAACTCGACGTTGGAGCGGGTGGTGAACCGCATATGGCCTTCGGCGAAGGCGTCGGCGATCTCACACAGCTTCCGGACGGTATAGACGTCCATCTGGCGCTGCGTACCCGCCTTGACGGTCCATACCTCGTCGCCGCCATAGGCAACGTGATGCAGAACGCCGGGGCGGGGACGGTCATGCCATTTCCACTGTCCGTAGTTCTGCTTCAGCAACGGATGCATGTAGGGAAACGGATCCGGGATGCCGGATTCGATGGGGCGACGTGGTTCAGTCAAGGTTTCCTCCAAGAAATCGAAATGTTCGTTATTCCGCGGCCTTGGCCTTGGCCGGAGCGGCCTTGCGGGCCTCCCACTTGGCAACTTCTTCGTCCCACCCGTCGGTGCGGACGTAGGAATTGGTGCGCGGGTGGCTGACCATGTTCGGGTCGAGTTCGACGCCGATGCCTTCCAGGAAGTTGACCAGCCCGATCCGTTCGATCATCTCGCCGGTGCGCTCGTGCTCCAGGGCGTTGTCGACGAAGAAGTCCATGACGCGGTGCGCGAGATCGTTCAGCTTCTCGTAATCCTCGTCGGTGTCGAGCTTCATGAACGGCACGACCACCGTGCCCATCAGGTCGCCGACCTTGAGGGTGCGCTTCCCGCCGACCAGCACGGTGATGCCACGCTCCTTGCCGGGCTTCAGCGCCTTGGTCATGACGTTGATGCAGTGCATGCAGCGCACGCAGCTCCGGTTGTCCACGTCGAGGGTGTCGTCGTCATTGAGGGACAGCGCGTTGGTCGGGCACATGGTGATGACCTGGTCGATCATCTGCTTGCGGCCGTTCTTGGCCACGTAGGCCTTCACCTCCTCCTGGTCGACCTGCATGTCGTCGCGCCAGGTGCCCAGCACGGCGAAGTCGGAGCGGTGGGTGGCATTGACGCAGTCGTTGGCGCAGCCCGAGAACTTGAACTTGAACTTGTACGGCAGCGACGGCCGGTGCATTTCGTCGAGGAAGCTGTTGATGATCAGGCGCTGTGCCTTCGCCTCGTCATAGCAGGACTGTTCGCAACGGGCGGCCCCGACACAGGCCATCGAGGTGCGGACGCCGGCGCCGGCACCGCCGAGGTCGAAGCCCAGTTCGTTCAATTCGTCGAAGCAAGGCTGCACATTCTCAGTGGTGCATCCCTGGAGCATGATATCGCCCGACTGGCCGTGCAGGGCGATCAGGCCCGAGCCGTATTTCTCCCAGATGTCGCAAAGCTTGTTCAGGACATCGGTGTTGTAATGCATGCCGGACGGCGGCATGACGCGGAAGGTGTGGAATTCGGCCGATTCCGGGAACTCTTCGGCCAATTCCGAGAAGCGTGGAATGATGCCGGCGCCGTAGCCGACGACACCGACGGTGCCGCCTTTCCAGTAGCCCTTGCGCGTCTCGTAGGAACGTTCGAGCTGGCCCAGAAGGCTTTTCATCATCGGGGCGTAGGGCTTGTCTTCAGAACTGGCCAAGCGCTTCAGGCCAGTAACGAAGCTGGGCCAGGGTCCGCCTTCCAGTTGATCAAGCATTGGCGTTTCAGGCAACTGCTTGGACATTGATTGGTCTCCTCAGTATTCCCGCACAAATAGTCCCGTACACACCACGCCCTAGGGCGCAGACGAGTCATTTACTTGGCAACGAAGCCGGCATTCGAGATGTCTGGTAGCGGCGATGGAACGGGCGCGGAGACCTTCGCCTGAAGGCAATTCATCTCCGTTGCGGTAAGCAAATACTTGCCGCTGCCAAGACCAATCGACGTTGTCCGAAGGAATCGGACCTTCTTAAAGACGTATCCCGAACGTCAGCCCCGATTTAGTTCGGTGGCCTTATTTGTCGTGGGGTAATCCCGCCCACCAACGGGCCCACGAATTACATTAACATTAGATTGATCTAATTGGTTGTTGCAAGGGTTAAAATTAGATAGTACGCATGTGTTCTCTGGTTGTAACCGGAAAGTAGGTTTCCAAATTAGCGAGGGATAAATGGACGAAACTGGCGAGGCCGAAGTGATTGAACTGGGCCGGGTGACCGCCCCTTGGGGCAAGGAATTGGTTGTCCAGGCCCTGCATTACGGCAGCGGCATGCGGTTGGCGCGCCTGCGGATCCGCGAAGGGCACCGGTTCACCATGCTCGATGTCGATGCCGCAACCGCCGATTGGCTGACTGAGATACTTGGCAAGGCCCTGCGCGGCGACGACGATCATAGCGCCACCGACTGAGTATCGGCCGGCATCGGCTGGAACCAATCAAGGGTTTCAGCCATGCCGACCACCTTGCCGATGACCACCAGGGTCGGCGAGGCCAATCTGGCCGAGCGAACCACCTGCGGCAATTCCGCCAGCGCGGCGGTGACGCGACGCTGATGGGCCGTGGTTCCGTGCTGGATGGCCGCAGCCGGCATGTCCGGCGGCATGCCGGCGCCGATCAAGGCGGTAGCAAGCCGATCAAGGGTGCCGAGGCCCATATAGATCACCAGGGTGCAGTCCGGGTCGACCAGCTTGGGCCAATCATATTCGATGTCGCCGTTGTCCATGGCGTGGCCGGTGATGAACCGTACGGTGTTGGCCAAGCCCCGGTGAGTCAGCGGAATGCCCGCATAGGCGGTGCAGCCGGCGGCGGCGGTAATGCCGGGAACCACCTCGAAGCGGATGCCGCTACGGGCAAGATGCTCGGCCTCTTCGCTGCCGCGGCCGAAAACCAGCGGGTCTCCGCCTTTCAGTCGGACGACGCGGCGGCCGGATTGGGCGAGCCGTTGCAGCAGGTCGTTGATTTCTTCCTGGCGCAGGTGATGTTTTCCCGCTTCCTTGCCGGCGAAGATCCTGGTCGTTCCTGCGGGGATGAGGGCTTCAATGTCATGGCTGACCAGGCGGTCCATCACCACCACGTCAGCCTCGCGGATCACCCGGAGGGCCTTCACCGTCAACAGTTCCGGGTCGCCGGGACCGGCGCCCACCAGATAAACGCATCCTTCCGCCATCGATTCCTCCGCAGGACTGCCGTTTTCCGGCTTTACATTCACATTAGAGTGCGTTCATATCAGGATCTTCTAAAGTGTTTCCATAAATTGGGCACCATGCCAAGCATGAAAATGCTTCTAATCCGTTTGGTCTAGAGGACCGTGAAAAACCATAAAATAACGAGTGAAATCGGGAGAGAACCGCATGCAGGCAACAGTCTCCGGGGGGTGCGAAACGCAGTTAATGCTTGGTGATGATGGGAGAGGCATCTCTTATTATCCTGCTGTGCTTTCGTTTAGTTCCATTAGTGTATGCGTAGTATTATTCTTCGGTAGAATGATGGTTTGGTGAGGGGCCGGGCATGGAAACGGCAATCCTCCATCAAATCCTCGCGGCAATCTTCTGCGGCGCCCTTTCGGGGTTCAGCCTGGGCCTCATCGGCGGCGGCGGCTCCGTGCTGGCGGTGCCGATGTTGATCTATCTGGTCGGCATGAGTGACCCCCACATGGCCATTGGCACCAGCGCCCTGGCGGTTTCGCTCAGCGCGTTCGTCAACCTCGTGCCGCACGCCCGGTCAGGCCATGTGCGCTGGCGCATGGCCGGCCTGTTTGCCTTGGCCGGGGTGGGTGGCGCCTTGGTCGGCTCGACCCTGGGCAAGCTGCTCAACGGACAGAAGTTGCTGCTCCTGTTCGCCCTGGTGATGATGCTGGTGGCGGTATTGATGGTGAGGCGGCGGACTGCCGGCGACGATCGGGCCACGTGCCAGGGATCCGACTGCTTCCTGCGGGTCGGCGGTGCCGGGGTCACCGTCGGCGCCTTGGCCGGCTTCTTCGGCATCGGCGGCGGTTTCCTGGTGGTGCCGGGATTGATCCTTTCCACCGGCATGCCGATCATCGAGGCGGTGGGGTCGTCGCTGGTTTCGGTGGGCGCCTTCGGCCTGACCACCGCCGGCAATTACGCGGCCTCGGGCCTGGTCGACTGGATGGTGGCGGCCGAATTCATCGGCGGTGGGGTGGTTGGCGGATGGGCGGGGATGCGCATGGCGAAGCGCCTGGCGGGCAGCCGAAAGGCGTTGAATTATGTTTATGCCGCGACAGTGTTCTCGGTCGGCGTTTACGTGATGGTTCGCAATCTCTCGGCGATAGGCCTGTCATGACAAAAGACGGGCTGCTATTGGTGGCCCATGGGGGACGTGGCGACGACGGCACGGCGACGAAGCGTCTCGGCCGGGCGCTGAGTACTTATTTCTCCGAGGTCCAAGTATCGTTCCTGCATGGGCGGCCGTCCCCGGCTGAGGCATTGGTCGCCATGCGGGCCCCGCTGGTGCATGTGGTTCCACTGCTCGCTGCGCAGGGATGGGCGGGGCGCGAGATCCTGCGCGAGTGCCTTCCCGGCGGCGAGCGACATCGGCTGCTGCTTCATCCGCCCATCGGCGAGCACCCCGGTCTTGCCGCGATGGTGGAGCAGATTGTCGGCCTGGCGATGGCCAGGATGGGTTTGGATAAGCGGCAGACCGCGGTGGTTCTGCTGGGGCATGGGAGCGGCAGAAATCCCGCCGCAGGGTCGGTGGTCGGCCGACTGGCCGGCAAGCTTGCCGACCTGGACTGTGCGGCGGAAATCCACGCCTTGTTTCTTTCCCAGCCGCCCTATGCCAAGGATTGGGCGGCGGCCGTCGGCATGCCGGACGTGATCGCGGTGCCGTGCTTTTTTTCGGTGGCCAGCCATGTGCTGATTGACCTGCGTGCGCTCATGGAAGGCGACGAAATTCCCGGCCGACGCCTGTGGATGACGCCACCCTTGGCCGCACAATGGCAGCGCCTGGCACCGCTGGTGCTGGATCTGGTTGCGACCGGATCGGCAGAGTGCTTACAAGAGCATAGATAAACACAGATAAAACACAATAAACACGGGTCGGGAACCCGGAATGGGGGGCGTGTTTTCTGCCAAATATTGGCTTCCTACAACGGGCTATCCCTCCCCCATCGTGGGGGAGGGATTTCACGGGAATTAAAGAAGCCGCATCAACCGTTCCGCTACCGCCTCCGGCGTGAAGCCGAAATGCTTGAACAACTCGGAGGCCGGCCCCGACTCGCCGAAGGTCGTCATGCCGACCACATCGCCGTTGCCGACCACTTTCCACCAGGGATCGGGATGGGCGGCCTCGATGGCCAAGCGGGGAAGCCCAGGCGGCAGCACATGGTCGCGATAGGCTTGTGGTTGCTCGAGGAAGAGATCAAGGCAGGGCACCGATAGGACCGATACCGCAATCCCCTTGTCGGCCAGCTTGGCCTGGGTCTGCAGCGCCAAGCCGACTTCGGATCCGCTGGCGATCAACACCGCCCGCGCGCCCTCGGGCGACGACACCACGTAGCCGCCGCGGCCGATATCGGCCAGCTTGGCCTCGTCGGAGGACAGGCTGGGCAGGTTCTGGCGCGATAGCACCAGGGCGCTCGGCCCGTCCTCGCGATCGATGGCGGCGGTCCAGGCGACGGCGGTCTCCGCGGCGTCAGCCGGGCGCCACAGGCGCAGGCCGGGAATGAGCCGCAGCGAGGCCACGTGCTCCACCGGCTGGTGGGTCGGGCCGTCTTCGCCGAGGCCGATCGAGTCATGGGTCAGCACATGGATGACTCGCTGCTTCATCAAGGCCGACATGCGGATGGCATTGCGGGCGTAGTCCGAGAACACCAGGAAGGTGCCGCCGAACGGGATGAAGCCGCCGTGCAGGGCCATGCCGTTCATCATCGCGGTCATGCCGAACTCGCGCACGCCGTAACTGAGGTAGCGGCCGTTCCCGTGGTCGTTGACCCGTCTTGCCTGCGGCCAGTCCGTCAGGTTCGATCCGGTCAGATCGGCCGAGCCGCCGAACAACTCGGGCAGGGCCGGGGCCAGATCGGCAATGATTTCGTGCGAGGCCTTGCGCGTGGCGATGGCCGAAGTCTTGCCCAAGGCCTTGGTCCGGATGGCCTTGGCCGCGTGGTTCCAGTCGGGCGGCAGCCGTCCTTCCATCCGCCGTTCGAACTCTGCCGCCAGATCGGGAAATTCGGTCCGATACAGGGCGAAGCGGGCGTTCCATTCGCTCTCGAGGCGGGAGCCGCGTTGGCGGCCATCGAACTGCTCGTACGCGGGGGCTGGGACTTCGAACGGCCCATAGGGCCATTGCAGGCTGTCGCGCATCGCGGTGATTTCGGCCGCGCCGAGCGGTGCGCCATGTACGTCGTGGGTGCCGGCCTTGTTCGGGCTGCCCTGCCCGATGACGGTGCGGCAGCAGATCAGGGTCGGCCGCCTGGTCTCCGCGCGGGCGGCGATTATGGCTCGCTGCACGGCCGCGACGTCGTGGCCGTCCACATCGGGGATTACTTGCCAGCCATACGCTTCGAAGCGCTTCGGGGTATCGTCGCGGAACCATCCCTCGACATGTCCGTCAATGGAAATGCCGTTGTCGTCCCACAGACAGATCAGCTTACCCAAGCCGAGTGTCCCAGCCAGAGAGCAGGCTTCGTGGGATAGCCCCTCCATCAGGCAGCCGTCACCCAGGAAGACATAGGTCCAGTGGTCGACGATCATATGGCCGGGGCGGTTGAATTCAGCGGCCAGCAGCCGCTCCGCCAGGGCCATGCCGACGGCATTGGCCACACCCTGGCCAAGCGGGCCGGTGGTGGTTTCCACTCCGGGCGTGATGCCCACTTCGGGGTGGCCTGGGGTGCGCGAGCCTAAGCGCCGGAAACGCTTCAACTCCTCGATCCCCAGGTCGTAGCCGGTGAGATGCAGCAGAGCGTAGAGGAGCATCGAGCCGTGCCCGTTCGACAAAACGAAGCGGTCACGGTCCCACCAGCCCGGATTGGCCGGGTTGTGGCGGAGCAGGCCGTTGCCTTCGGCGCCCCACAGGGCGACGGCGATTTCTGCCATGCCCAGCGGCATGCCGGGATGGCCGCTGTTCGCCGCCTCGACGGCATCGGCAACCAGCATGCGCAACGCCGTTGCCGCCAGGCTGTCGCGGGAGGCCGGGGTGGCTTCGGGGGAGGGGGGAGATAAATTGGTCATCGGGACTCCATCTCGGCTTTTCTTGCCCCTCGCCGGGCGGGGCCATGCGGCCCCTTGGCCGCGCCCTCAACGGGCGCTGGAACGCGGACACCGGCCAACCAGCCGCCATTGAGGCGGCGGCCAAGGGGCCGCATGGCGTCGCCCGGCGAGAGGCTAATATCTAATGCACTGACCCATCGGAATGTATCAGCGACCCAGGGCCTTCTGCCGGCGTTCCATGATGCGCCAGATGAAGGGTGTGAAAATGAGCTGCATGGCCAGTCCCATCTTGCCGCCGGGAACGACGATGGTGTTGGGCCGCGACATGAAGGAGTCGTGCAGCATATTCAGCAGGTAGGGGAAATCGATTCCCTTTGGACGGGCGAAGCGGATCACCAGCATGCTTTCGTCGGGCGAGGGAATATCCCTGGCGATGAAGGGGTTGGATGTATCGACGATCGGCACCCGCTGGAAGTTGACATGCGTGCGGGTGAACTGCGGGCAGATGTAATTCACGTAATCATTCATCCGCCGCAGGATGGTGTCGGTCACCGCCTCCGTGGAGTAGCCGCGCGACGCCTTGTCCCGATGGATCTTCTGGATCCATTCGAGGTTTATCACCGGGACCACGCCGACCAGCAGGTCAGGGTAGCGCGCCACGTCGATGTCGCCGGCCGCTGCCGCTCCGTGCAGTCCTTCATAAAAAAGCAGGTCGCTGTCCGGCAGGTCTTCCCAGGCGGTGAAGGTGCCTGGTTGCTGGCCGTAGGGGGCCGCCTCCTCTTCGTCATGCAGGTATCTGCGGCGCTTGCCGGTGCCTGCCTCGGCATAGCCGGCGAACAGCCGCTCGAGTTCGTCGAACAGATTGGCTTCCGGCCCGAAATGGCTGAAACGGTCGTTGCCCAGCGCCAGCTGCTCCTGCATCTGCTTCTTCATCTCCAGGCGGTCATACCGGTGATAGCTGTCGCCCTCGATGAATACCGCGTTGACCCCTTCGCGGCGGAAGATCTGCTGGAAGGTGCGGGAGACCGAAGTCGTGCCGGCGCCGGAGGAACCGGTGATGGCGATGATCGGGTGTTTGGCTGACATCGGTTTTGCCTCAGACGTTGGCGCGGAACAGCCCGCGGGAGTTGAATAACGGGGTGTCGATCTGCTGGGGGGCGTCTTCATGGTGGTAGCGCTCGATGCGATCCACCTCGGTCCGGGAACCGAAGATCAGGGGAATGCGCTGGTGAAGCGAGGTCGGCTCGACGGCGAGCAGGCGCTCCTTGCCGGTTGTCGCTGCTGCGCCGGCCTGTTCCATGATGAATGCCACCGGATTGGCCTCGTAGAGCAGCCGCAGCCGCCCCGCCTTGAGCGGCTGCTTGCTGTCGCGGGGATAAAGGAAAACCCCGCCGCGCATCAGGATGCGGTGCACCTCGGCAACCAGCGAGGCGATCCAGCGCATGTTGAAATCCTTATCGCGCGGGCCGGTTGAACCGGCCAGGCACTCCTCGACATACCGCTTTACCGGCTGCTCCCAGAAGCGGCTGTTGGAGGCGTTGATGGCAAACTCACGGGTTTCCTCAGGCACTTTGATCGCCGGCCGGGTCAGGATGAACTCGCCGAGCTGCGGATCCAGGGTGAATCCATGCACGCCGTTGCCGATGGTCAGCACCAGTTCAGTGGCTGGGCCATAAAGGGCATAGCCCGCCGCCACCTGGCGCGTGCCAGGCTGCAGGAAGTCCGAGTCCTCGACCGGCCTGCCGGCGGCCGGCGCTTCGAGCACCGAGAAGATGCTGCCGACGGCAACGTTGACCTCGATGTTCGACGATCCGTCGAGCGGATCGTAGACCAGCAGATAGCGTCCGCGCGGGTAGTGATCGGGGATGGGGCAGGAATGATCCATTTCCTCCGATGCGATCGCCGCGACGTGGCCGCCCCATTCTGTCGAGCTGCGGAAAATGTCGTTGCTGATCACGTCGAGCTTTTTCTGGGTTTCGCCTTGGATATTGACCGTGCCGGCGACACCTTGCGTTTCGCCCAGTGATCCGAGGGCGACAGCCTTGGCGATCCGCTTGCAGGCCAACGCGACGTCGAGAATCACCGGCGGCAGTTCGGCGGCGTCGGGCAACCGTCGACATTCCTCGATGAGGAACTGGGCCAGGGTGGTGCGGTCGGCGACGAACATGGTTTTCCTCCTGGACGATTTCGTTATGCCGCGGACGCGGTGGCGCGGCGGCTGGCTTGGCCGTTTTGGGCGGCGGAACGGATGGCGGTGATGACGGACTGATAGTCCGGCTGGCCGAACACGGCCGAACCGGCCACCAGGACATCGGCGCCGGCGGCCCCGATGGCGGCGGCATTGTCGATTTTCACGCCGCCGTCGACTTCAAGCATGATCGCCCGGCCCGACTCGTCGATGCGGCGGCGAATGGCCTCCAGCTTGGGCAGCGCCGAGGAGATGAACGACTGTCCTCCGAAACCGGGGTTGACCGACATGACGAGGACCAGATCGAGGTCTTCAAGCACATGGTCGAGGGTCGTCAGCGGTGTCGCCGGATTGAGCGCCAGCCCGGCCAGACAGCCGTGGCTCTTGATCAAGCCGATGGTGCGATGCACATGCTCGGATGCCTCGGGGTGGAACGTGATGATGCGCGCTCCGGCGGCGGCGAAATCGGGAATAAGGCGATCGACCGGTTTGACCATCAGATGGACGTCGATCGGTATCGGGCAGTGCGGCTTGATCGCCGAGCAGATCAGCGGCCCGACGGTGAGATTGGGGACATAGTGGTTGTCCATGACGTCAAAATGCAGGAGGTCAGCACCGGCCGCGGCCACGGCCCGGACCTCGTCGCCCAAACGGGCGAAGTCGGCGGACAGGAGGCTGGGCGCGAGCTTTATGCCGTCGCTCATGGTTCGTTTCCTTCCCCTAGCTTTTGAAGGGCCATGTTAGGGGGGTCGAGAGGATAAGTGCAATTGAGTAATTGTTAGAAGTGTGATTAGCTAAACGTTATATCAGAAAATGCGGAAACGGACCTCATGCGGCACGCCACCATTCGGCAAATGCAGGTATTCGATGCGGTGGCGCGCCACCTCAGCTTTTCCCGCGCAGCCGAGGAGCTTCATCTCAGCCAGCCTGCCGTATCGTTGCAGATCAAGCAATTAGAGGCGCTCGCCGGCCTGGCCCTGTTCGAACAGGTGGGTCGTCGGCTGCACCTGACTGCGGCGGGAGAGGTGCTGATCCGCCATGCCCGCACGATCCTCGGCGCGGTCGCCGATTCCGAAGAGGCGGTAATGGCGCTGCGCGGACGCCGGGCGGGAGGCCTGCGCATCGGCGTGGTCAGTACGGCAAAATATTTCGCGCCGTCGTTGCTGTCGGTGTTCCTGTCCGGTTATCCGGGGGTGGAGTTGGGGCTGTCGGTGGCCAATCGCGAACAGGTGGTCAGCCGGCTGAAAGCCAACGAGGTCGACCTCGCCATCATGGGGCGCCCGCCCACCGATTTTCCGGTATCCGCCGTGGCCTTCGCCAAGCATCCCATGGTGATGATCGCCAACCCGTCTCATCCTTTGACCCGGCGGCGCGACCTGACCATCCGGTCGCTGTCCGGCGAGACCTTCCTGTTGCGTGAACAGGGATCCGGCACGCGGGTGCTGACCGAGGGGTTGCTCGCCGAACACAATGTCGTTGCCGCCCGCAGCATCGAGATGGGGAGCAACGAAACCATCAAGCAGGCGGTAATGGCGGGAATGGGAATCAGCCTTCTGTCGCGTCATACCATCGGTCTGGAGGTGTCGGCCGGACTACTGGCGATCCTGGATATCGAGGGGATGCCGGTCATGCGCGAATGGTACATCGTCCATCGGGAAGGCAAGCAACTGCTGCCCGTGGCCGGCGCATTCGTCGATTTCCTGGTGCGCGAAGGAGCCCAGCGCGTGGAGAGTTTGGCGCGATGTCAGCCACCGCGGCGGCGGCGCAGCCGGAGTTCATAATTATCTAAAATAAGGAAAAGCAAATATCTACATCAAGAATCTTTTGGTGGAACTTATGCCATTTGGGCCGTAGGGTTTCTTCGGTCGTTTTCAACACAGGAGTGAGGCCATGGACCAGTCGGGCCGCTACGTGAATCTGAAGCTGCAGGAAGCCGAGCTCATTTCGGGCGGCGAGCACGTGCTGTGCGCTTACATCATGCGGCCGAAGACGGGGCATGGCTTTGTCGAGACGGCGGCTCATTTTGCCGCCGAGTCGTCGACGGGAACCAATGTGGAGGTGTGCACCACTGACGATTTCACCCGTGGCGTCGACGCCCTGGTCTACCACGTCGATGAAGCTCAGGAACTGATGAAGATCGCCTACCCGGTCGCCCTGTTCGACCGGAATATCACCGACGGGCGCGCGATGATCGCCTCGTTCCTCACGTTGACCATCGGCAACAACCAGGGCATGGGCGATGTCGAATATGCCAAGATGCACGATTTCTACGTCCCGCCCAAGCTGCTGACCCTGTTCGACGGGCCGGCGGTCAATATCACCGAGATGTGGCGGGTGCTGGGGCGCCCGACGGTCAACGGCGGCCTGGTCGTCGGGACCATCATCAAGCCGAAGCTGGGACTGCGGCCGCAACCCTTCGCCGATGCCTGCCATGCGTTCTGGCTGGGCGGCGACTTCATCAAGAACGACGAGCCCCAGGGCAACCAGGTCTTCGCCCCCTTCAAGGAGACCATCCGCTTGGTGGCCGACGCCATGCGCCGGGCTCAGGACGAGACCGGCCAGGCCAAGCTGTTCTCGGCCAATGTCACGGCCGACGATCCATGGGAGATCGTCGCCCGCGGGGAATACATTCTGGAGACCTTCGGTGAGAATGCCAGCCATGTGGCCCTGCTGGTCGACGGCTATGTGGCCGGGCCGGCGGCGGTGACGACCGTGCGCCGCCGGTTCCCCGGGCAGTTCCTGCATTACCACCGCGCCGGCCACGGCGCCGTAACCTCGCCCCAGGCAAAGCGCGGCTACACTGCGTTCGTGCTGTCCAAGATGGCTCGTCTGCAAGGAGCCTCCGGCATCCACACCGGCACCATGGGCTTCGGCAAGATGGAGGGCGAGGCGTCGGACCGCGCCATCGCCTACATGCTGGAGCGGGACATTGCCGATGGGCCCTATTTCCGCCAGGAATGGCTGGGTCTGAAGGCCACGACGCCGATCATCTCCGGCGGCATGAACGCTTTGCGGCTTCCCGGCTTCTTCGAGAACCTCGGCCACGCCAACGTCATTCAGACCTCGGGCGGCGGAGCGTTCGGCCACCTGGACGGGCCCGTCGCCGGCGCCAGGTCGCTGCGCCAGGCGTGGGAGGCGTGGAGCGCCGGCGTCGATTTGGTCGACTATGCGCGCGACCATGGTGAACTGGCGCGGGCCTTCGCCTCGTTCCAGGGGGATGCCGATCGCCTGTATCCGCGCTGGCGGGAGGTTCTGCAAGTCGCTGCTTAGGCTTTCGCCTGATGTTGTTCTCGCCCTCTCCTGCGGCGGCGAGAGGGGGGTATTCCTTCCTATCCGGCTTTTCGTTCGTCTCTTTCGGTTGCCGCCGCCATCCCTCTTGATGGGGGCCCTTCATCGAGAGTAGGGTCTGCCGCGTTACTGCCGCGGTAGGCACCAGATAAGGCAAAGCGAAGTGCAGTTTTCACGAAATCGCCTGGGGATGGTCGGACTGATCATGGCCCTATCGCTGGTTTCCGGCATGGCGGTTGCCGGGTCCGCCAAGGAAAAGGACAGCTCCGCCTCATACGAGAACAATCCGACAATCGGTGTTCTCGGCGCCCGCCACGGTGAATCCGAGGCGGTGGAACGGGGCGAGCGCCACAGAAGGCCGTCGGCGCCGATCGCCGCGCCCGCAGTGCCCAAGGTGGAGGCCGAAACGCCGCAGATTAATCTGGCCCCGACGGCGCCTTTGGCCGCGGCGCCGCGGCCATCGGTGGTTTCGGAAGGAGCCCCGACGGGGGCTTCGGCGGCGGAACCGCCCCCAGCCCAGGTGGCGCCCTCGACGGGATTTCTGCCGACCCATCCAGTGGTCAGCGGACTGCTCGCCGGGTTGATCGGGACCGGCCTCGGATCTCTGCTTTACGGCGGGGCGATGATGGGCGACGAAACAGCCGCGATGATCGGCTATATCATCCGCATCGCCGCCTTCGGCGTCATCGTGGTGTTGGCGCTGCGTTGGGTAGCCAAGCTGATGAGTCGCGATTCCGAGGAAGGCGTGCCGACGCGGTCGAGGCAGCGGCGCGAACCGACATTCGAGCGGCGGACCGAGTCATTCGACGGCCGTCGCGAACCGCATTTCGACCGCGGTTCGGTGGCGCGGCGAGATTAAAGAGCGGCGCCGAAGACAGCTAATCGGGCGCCTAATCAACCAGCCGGCCTTAACTGACGACGGACTGTACCCATTCGGCCTTGAAGGCCATGCGGAGGCCTCCTTCCAAGTCCTGGATCACCGTTTTCGTCAAGTTCGTCGAAAGGGGCTGGCCGTCGGCATAGGCCGATTTCTGCAGTGAGATGGTCAGACAAGGCACCAGATCCCCACGGACTGTCCTCTCGCTGACGGTTGCCTCCAGCCTGGCGAGTTCCTTGCGCAGGACCCCTTCCAACATTCTCTGCAAGAGGCTTTTTCCGTTCTGCGTGACTGTCGAAAAAACAGTCACCGACTCTTTTCTGGTCTCGGCCAACTTCCGGGCCAGCAGAGTGGTCGTGCCGCCGGCCCGGGCGCCAGCCTGCCGGTACAGCTGCTTCAGTTCCTCCGGCGCCACCGGAGGGCCGATTACGAAGCTTGCCTGAGAGGCCTTGATGATGTCGGCAGCCATGGGATCTCCCGCGTCATGGGTTCCCCACAATCCAGGATGACGGTCCGCCAGGTCAAGACCTTGACGCGCCCCGACCGGCGGAGGCAGGCTCGTGGGCGACTGAATCCGATGGGGGACTTCGATGGACGCCGACGATCTTCGCGCCATGCGGGCGCCACTCGACGACATGGACGTGAAATTGCGACGGATCTTGTCGACGGTACGCAGCATCGCCTTGGTTGGCGCCTCACCCAAATCCGAACGACCCAGCCATGAGGTCATGCGTTTTCTGCAGAGCAAGGGCTACCGAGTCCATCCGGTCAATCCGGGGATCGCCGGACAGGTTCTGCTTGGTGAACGGGTTCATGCAATGCTGAAGGATATCCCCGAACCGGTCGACATGGTCGATTTGTTTCGCGCCTCGGCCTCGATTCCACCGTTTGTCGACGACGCCATCGACATCGGCGCGAAGGTGGTGTGGATGCAACTCGGTGTCCGCCACGAGGCGGCGGCGGCCAGAGCAGAGGCAGCCGGCCTCGATGTCGTCATGGATCGCTGTCCGAAGATCGAATTTGTCAGGCTGGGATTGCCCTGAACCTCTCTTCCTCCCGTGCTACGATGCTTCGCCCCATGACCGAGACGCCCCATGGCCGACGACGATAAACGGACCGACCCAATGAATTCCCCTGCCATGCGGGTGCTTATGCGGATGCCCAGCCCGACCGAGGCTGCGCCACCCCAGGCTGCCGACAAACCGGCCAAGAACGAGGTGCCGAAGGCGGCCCGCAAGCAGGCGATAGAGGATCGGGCCAAACTCTACGAAGCGGTTCTTAGAGCCGGCCCGCCGGACATCCGGACGGCGGAAGAAGCGCCGGCCGAGGAGGCGGGGAAGCCGAAGTCGTCGCGCGATCTGCTTTACCGAGGCAGCGTCTTCACCTTTCGCCCGCTCGGCCCGCCAAGCGGACAAGAGCGGCGCAACGGCGTGATCGAGCGGTGGCAGGCGGATTCAAGCGTCGAGGGCTGCGCCTTCAGCGTGATCGTCCGGGAGTACTGCGACGGGCGTTTTACCCCTTGGTCGCTGGAGAGCATCTTCTTTGGCGACTTCCTTCAGGCGGCCACTACCGGCGTGATCGCCGGCCTACTGGAAGCCCGATGGGCCAAGGAGCAGTGGCGCCACGATCAGACACGCCAGAAATTCCTGCTTTTCGTGATTCCCGCCGTGGCCCTGATCGCCGGCCTGGTCGGTTTCGTTCTCGGCTTGCGGCACGCCTGAAAGGCTTTCCATGGGCCTCTTGTCCGGCTTGGCGGCCGTCATCCTGCCGGTTCTTCTGATGTCTTTTGCCGGCTATCTCTGGGGCCGGCGGAGGATGCCGTTCGACCAGGAATTGGTGACCAATCTGGTGACGTTGGTGGGGGCGCCGTGCCTGGTTTTCAGCACGTTGACCAAAATCCACCTGCCTGCGCTGCAAGTGGTGCTGGTCGGGAGCGCCACCCTGGCCTGCCTGGTGCTGTTTGCCGCCATTGCCGCCGTTGCGCTGGTGGCGGTCCGGCTGCCCGCCAATGTCTATCTGCCATCCCTGGTATTTCCCAATATCGGCAATATGGGGCTGCCCGTCTGCCTGTTCGCCTTCGGCGAGGACGGCCTGGCCTTGGCCATGATCTATTTCACGGTGACCACCATCGGACAGTTTACTCTTGGGCCGGCCATCGCCGCCGGGCGTTTTCGCCCCGACCTGTTGAAGGCTCCGTTTCTGCCCGCCGTTGCCGCCGCCATGGCCGTCGACGGCTTCCATTTGACGGTCCCGCAATGGTTGGCCAACACCACTTCTCTCGCCTCCGGCCTGACCATCCCGCTGATGCTGCTGGCGCTGGGCGTAGCCCTGGCCCAGCTGAAAGTGGCCAATCTCCAACGCGCCCTGGCACTTTCCGTCGGTCGATTGACGTTGGGCGCCGGCGGCGGTTGGCTGGTCGCATTGGTGTTCGGTCTGCACGGGGCTGCGCGCGGGGTCGTCATCGTCGAAAGCGCCATGCCGGTCGCGGTGTTCAATTACCTTTTCGCCCGGTTATACGGTGATCAGCCGGAGGAAGTAGCCGGCATGGTGCTGGTGTCGACGATCCTGTCCTATCTTACGCTGCCCCTGCTCATCGCGGCGGTGCAGTGATTCACACCGCCTTGATATCGGCGAGGACCCGCTCGACGCTGTCGCGCAAGGCGGTCGCTTCTCCGGCCAGTTCGTCGGCAACGCCGTTCATCGCGCCGGCCAACTGGTGGGTTTCGGCGGCGGCTTGCGATACCTCGGATACATTGCCGGCGACCAAGCCGTTGCCTTCCGCCGCTTCCTGAACGCCGCGGGCGATTTCGCGGGTCGCTGCCGTCTGTTCCTCGACAGCGGTGGCAATGGAAGTGACCACTTCGCTGACCTGCCCGATGGTGTCCATCACCGATCGAATGGCTTCCACGGCGGAATGGGTCGAGTTCTGGATTCCTGCCACCTGCTCCGAGATGTCACCGGTCGCCCGAGCCGTCTGATTGGCCAGGCTCTTGACCTCATTGGCGACGACGGCGAAACCCTTTCCCGCTTCGCCGGCCCTTGCCGCCTCAATGGTGGCATTCAGCGCCAGCAGATTGGTCTGGCTGGCGATATCGTTGATCAGGGTAATGATGGTTCCGATCTTCTGCGCTGCTTCGTCCAGCGACAGGATCAGTTCGTTGGCTCGCCCGATGCCGGCCACGGCCTGGCCGGTGATCCGGCTGGTCGCCGTCACATGCCGGGCGATTTCCTCGGTGGAAGCGGTCAGTTCCTCCGCCGCGCTGGCCACCGTCTGCACGTTGGCGGCCGCCGTGCCGGCGGCGTCGGCTACCGCCGCGCCGCGCTGGCTGGCTTGGTCGGCGGCCGAAATCAAGCCGGCTGATATGGAGCGCGCCCGATCGGCCGAGGACGTCACCGCGGCCAGCTTTGAGCGGACGGCCGCGTCGAAGTCGAGAAGCAGCGTCATGCGCTTGCGGGATTTTTGCAGGCCGCGCTCCTGCTCTTCCAATTTGATCTTCCCCTCGTCGGCCAAGGCCGCCGCCTGCTGCCGTAGGGTCTCCAGGCTGCGGGCCAGGCGTCCAAGGTCATCCTGCCGTTCCGTTCCCTCGATCCGGCCGGTGGCGTCACCGGCAGCGAGGCGTTCCGTGTCCGAGGCCAGGGCGCGCAAGTCAGCCTCGCCGCCAAAAGACACCACCGCCACTGCGCCGGCCCCGGCGAGGGCCAACAGAGCGACGCTCAGCAGGCTAGGGGTGTTTAACGCGACCTCGACGAACAAGGCCACGGCCGTCACGCCGATAACGGCAGCGAGTGGTTTGTGTTTGTTTCCCATCATCGACTATCCCGCGAAAATTAGCGTGCCTATCAACTGTCAGCATATTTATTTATTCGAGTTACACGCAAGGTCGGATATAGGGCTTGTTGACTTCCCACAGTTCGTCAAGGATCTGCGCGGCTGCGGTGGTCGAATTGATCACCGGGTCGATCAGCAGGGCCTGCAGGGCCAGTTCCTTCGAGGCGTGGATGGCCGCCTCGACGGCCATTTGCTGCACGCCGGCCTGAACCTTGAGCAGGTTGGCGATCGGCTCCGGGAGCGGCCCCAGCGATACCGGGTGAATACCTGCGGCATCGGCCATGAGCGGTACCTCCACGGCCAAGTCCGCCGGCAGGTTGGGGATGACGCCCCGGTTGCAGACGATGCCCGACTCAATGAGGCGCTTGCGGTTGTGCAGGATGCCGGTGATTACCGCGACGGCTCGCTCACCCCAGGATTCCTGAGACCACTCGTCCGGCGGCGGAGTGCTGCCGTCGATAACCCCTTCGATCAGGGCCTTGAGCCGCTCGCGGCCACGCTCGTCCTCGTCGAAGTCGAAGCCGTGCTCACCGGCTTCCCAGCCGTAAGGCAGGAATTCGCCGGTGTGATCGTCGCTGCAACTCGGCCACAGGCCGAAGGCGTGGAACAGTTTGCGGATCAACGGAGTGAACGACGGATCGTGCGTCTTTTCCCGCTCCCGCAAAAGGGGGTAGAGGTCGCGGCCGGTCCGCCGCTCATGGACGTGCATGACCCATTGGAAGTGATTGAGGCCGGCCCCCCACAGATCCACCTCGGCTTCGGCCATGCCGAGGATCTGGCAAATGAACCAGCGCGCCAGAAAAAGACCATGGCAAAGCCCCAACGGCTTGACCTTGCTGTATCGGCTGAGGCCCAGCACGATGCGGCTTTCGGGGTTGGAGAGGTTGATGAACAGGGCATCGGGGCACAGATCCTCGACATCGCGGGCGATATCGAAAATCAGCGGCATGGTCCGAAGGGTGAAGAACAGGCCGCCGGGGCCGCCGTTTTCGCCCAAGGTGTGGCGGATGCCGTATTTCTTGGGTATATCGAAGTCCTGCTTCCACAATCGGTTGCGGTCGATAGCCACCGAATTGACGACGAAGCGCGCACCGTCGAGGGCGGCCCGGCGGTCGGTCGTCCGTTCGATCTTCAAACCGGCATCGCCTCGGCGGTTCAGCAGCTCGGCGAGGTCGCCCATGCGCCGCAAGGCCTCCGGATTGGTATCCACCAGTGTCAGAGTGCTGCCGGCCAAATCCTTGGTAGTGAACAGATCGCGATACATGGACAGGCCGAAGGCGGCGCTGCCCGCACCGATGAAGACGATCTTGGTGGTGTTGGTCATGGGACGCACCTTAGAGGTTGTCCGCCGATTATAGCTTTCGGCGGACAAGGTGCCATTCCCTTCCTAACGAACGGTTCGAGCGGAGGCCTCGAACCATTCGGATAGTTCAGATGCACTAATTCTCCAGCTGGCGGACCCCGTCGAGGAACAGGCTGACCTTGTTGTGAAGCAGCTTGGCGCGGCGGGCGGTGGCGGCGGTCTCTTCGAGCATATGGCGGGCGGCGGCACCCATCTCGCCGGCCTGCTGGGCGGCCCAGGCGATATTCGTGGCGACCAGTTCGGTGCCTTGCGCTGCCGCATTGGCATTGCGGGCGATTTCCTCGGTGGCGAAGCCCTGCCGTTCGACAGCCGAGGCAATGGTCGACGAGATGCCGTTGATCTGCTGGACAGTGTGGACGATGGCGCGGATGGCGTCGACCGCCTCGCCAATGGCGGCCTGAATGCTGCCGACCTGCTGGCGGATCTCGTCGGTCGCCTTGGCGGTCTGGCCGGCGAGATGTTTGACTTCATTGGCGACGACGGCAAATCCCTTGCCCATGTCGCCCGCCCTGGCCGCCTCGATAGTGGCGTTCAGCGCCAGCAGGTTGGTCTGGCCGGCGATGTTGTTGATCATCGTGATGACGTCGCCGATGTGCTGGGCGGAATCCGCCAGGCTGGTCACCAGTTGGTCGGTGCGGCCGGCGGCGGCGGCGGCTTGGCTGGTGATGGATGCCGATTGGTGAACCCGCGCCGCGATCTCGGTCACCGAGGCGGCAAGTTGTTCGGCCGCGCCGGCCATGCCCTGGACATTGGCCGATGCCTGCGAGGACGAGGTGTCGACGTCGGTCATCTGGCAGGACGTCGTTTCGGCAATGCCGGCGATGTCGCTTGCCTTGGCCTCCAGTTGGTCCACCGACCCGGCCACGGCCTGGACGATTTCATTAACCTCGTGATCGAAAGCGCGGGCCATCTGCTCGAGGTGCTGGGCCCGGGAATGGATTCGCCGCGCTTGCCGCTCCTGGTCGACGCGCATGCGTTCGACCGCCTCGGCGTTCTCCTTGAATACCTGGACGGCGGTTGCCATCCGCCCGATCTCGTCCCGTCGGTGTACGCCGGGGACTGGAATTCCGGTATGGCCGGCGGCAAGCCGGTTCATCGCCCCTTCCATCGCCTCGACAGGACGGGTTATGGAGCGCTGGAAGACGAGAGACGCAACGAAATAGAGGATGGCGGCGAAACTGCCGAAAACGATCGTTCGCGACAGGACCGCGGCGCGGGTCTTCGATTGGCTTTCGGTGGCCGATCGGCTGCCTTGGCGGGCCGCTTCGTACAGGGCATCGACTTTCGGGCTGAGGACGCGGAAGCGGGATCGCAACGCGGCCTGCTGCTTGACCATGGACAGCGTGGTCGCGGAATAGATCGCCATATCCGCGACATAGGCGTTCAGCAGCAGGTGAAACCTGTCGCGTGTCGCCGGATCTAGTTCGCTGGCGTCGATCTTGAGGTCAAACTCGTTGGCCCAGCGTTTGTGGCGCCTAAGGTAGGAGGGGTCCTTGAACTGGATGAAGTCCTTTTCAGCAAGCCGCATCTGGAGCATCCGAGCGACCATGGCGTCCTGGTTCGGCCATACATCCAGTTCGGTTTGGATGGCCTTCATCGACGCGTTGAGCTTGGCCTTCAGTCCCTCGTCCTCGGTCAGGCCAAGCCGTTCAGACTCGCCGACCAGTTTGTCGAAGCTGCGGTCGACCGCGCTGACGTCGCCCTCCATGGCGTCGAGCGCCGGCGCATGGGCGGTTGCCACCGCCAGGGACCGCAGCTGGCGCAGATCCTTGGATGCACTGGCCGATGTCCGGCGGAAGAGCTCGATCGAGCTGCGGTCGCTTTCGTTGACATAGGCGTTCTGCGCACCCTGCATGACCAGCAGGTCGGCTCGGATATCCGCCGCCAGGTCGCGCGTCCGGCCGTAGGCCAGTTGCGCGGCGATGGCTTGCGAGATCTTGGTTTCGCCCCAGCCGTAGACGGTGGCGAAAATCGCGCCGGCGCCGAGCGCCAGGGCGACAAGGATATGGAAGCGCCAGCCGATCGGCCAGTCGCACAGGATGGGAATGTCTCCACTCTGCCACAGGCGGGAGAAACCATGCGACCGCTCGTCGTCGCACAGAGATGAATCAATCTTGTCATGAGTGGTGGCAATGCTCGTTTCGGGCATTTCCCACGCTCCTTGTCTTAACTCTGCCGCTTTCTTCCGGTACTCCCTAGCTGATGATTGACGGCAGTAAGAAGACACTTTCGTGAAGGTTTCGTGAAACCCTTTCTTAGGTCAATTACAGGCAGGTTCTGTGTTTTGTTCTCCGTTGCGGTGCGATGCGGAGCGCCCTGGACTCAAAAAAAGCGCCGCATCGCTGCGGCGCATCAAGGTGGCGCCGGCGGAAGCCGCGGGTAAGCTTCCGCCGTCACTCAGGGAATCATGAACGGGAATACATAGGCCTGCAGGACCGTCAGGATGCCGACGACGATCACGAAGAACACGCTGTGCTTGACGGTGAAGCGGAACAGGTCGGACTCGTTGCCCACCAGGCCCACCGCGGCGCAGGCCACGGCGATGGACTGCGGCGAGATCATCTTGCCGGTCACCCCGCCGGTGGTGTTGGCGGCGACCAGCAGCGTGTCGGGCGCCCCGATCTGGTGAGCGGTGTTGGCCTGCAGGCTGCAGAACAGGGCGTTGCTCGAGGTGTCTGACCCGGTGAGGAAGACCCCCAGCCACCCCAGGATCGGCGAGAAGAACGGGTAAGCCTTCCCGGTGCCGGCGAGCAGCAAGGCAAGCGTCGAAGACAAGCCGCAATAGTTGGCGATGAAGGCGAAGGCCACGACCATGCCGATGGTGTAGACCGGGCGGGCCAATTCCTTCAGCGTCTCGCCGAAGGCCTTCACCGCGTCACCCGGTTTCATCGCCAGAACCAGGATCGACAGGAGGGCGGCCGCAAGAATCGCCGTGCCGGTTGCCGACAGCAGGTTCAGCGAGTAACTGGCGGCGTACGGCGTCGGCTTGGCGACGATCGGCATGGTTTTCAGCACCAGCTTGTCGAGGCCGGCGATGTTGAAATCGATCGTCGTGGCGGCCAGCGGGCCGCCGGCGGCGAACAGGGCCTTGAAAGCCGGCAGGCTCCAGATCGTCACCATGAGGGTGAGGATGAGGAATGGCGACCATGCCTTGAAAACCTGTCCCGTGGTAAACTTGTGGGCGGATCTCTCCAATTCGGCTTCCTCGGTCCTGAAGCGGAAGATGGCTTTCGGATGCCAGACCTTCAGGAAGAGGGTGAGGCTGACCAGGCTGACCAGCGCCGAGATGATATCCGGCAGTTCGGGGCCGATGAAGTTGGATGTCAGGAACTGGGTTATGGCGAAGGAGCTGCCCGCCACCAGGATGCCCGGCCAGGTCTCGCGGACGCCTTTCCAGCCGTCCATCACCAGGACGATCCAGAACGGTACGAACACCGAAAGGAACGGCAGTTGGCGGCCGGCCATGGCGCCGATCTTCATGGCTTCCATTCCGGTGACCTTGCCCGCCATGATGATCGGAATGCCCATGGCGCCGAAGGCGACCGGGGCGGTGTTGGCGATCAGGCAGAGGCCGGCGGCGTAGAGCGGGTTGAAGCCCAGCCCGACCAGCAGTGCCGCGGTGATAGCGACAGGAGCGCCGAAGCCGGCCGCGCCTTCGAGGAAGGCGCCGAACGAGAAGCCGACCATCAGCATCTGCAGGCGCTGGTCCTCGGTGATGGAAATGACCGACGAGCGGATGATCTCGAACTGCCCGGTCTTCACCGTGACCTTGTAGAGGAACACTGCGGCCACGATAATCCAGGCGATTGGCCACAGGCCGATGATGAATCCGTAAAATCCCGCAGCGACGGCCATTTTGGCCGGCATTCCGTAGAACAGGACGGCCACCGCCAGGGCGATGGCGACGGTAATGGTGGCTGCCACATGGCCTTTCATGCGCAATACGGCCAGTGCGACGAAGAAGACGATGATCGGCAGTGCGGCGATCAATGACGAGAGCCAGAGATTACCGAGCGGATCGTAGATCTGCGTCCAAGTTTGCATGGTTGCTCCTGCGAATCGGCCGATAGCCTTTTTGTCTGGATGCGAGCGAGGCAGGTCTCCCGCTCTTGGCGGCGGATCCCTCGGCACTGACGCCTCCCCGTCTTCCGCGGGGCTGTGGCGGTCGTCTCGGCTGCTCCCCCCAAATTGGTGTTCGGCTACCTTGTTGCAGGCATGGTAAATTGATTTTACCAGATATGTAAAGTGGGCAAAAACAAGGGACCATTGTCTGGGCGCAGGTTTGGGCGGTCGAGTGCTGTCAAAGCGGAACGGCAACCCGTTCGACCACATCCGTCATAGCCCAGGGGCAGCGGGGGGTTTCGACAGATGCCCAGATATGCGATTATTCACCGTCCCGCCGGAAAGAACCCCTGTGACGCCCGCCGATCTCCTGTCCCGCATCCTCTACCGCGACGCCATGATGCTGATCATCGATAAGCCCTCTGGCCTGGCCGTTCATGCCAGCGGGCGAAACGACGAGCATTTGGGTCAATATCTCGACGCCCTGGCATTCGGCCTGCCGCAGCCGCCCGAACTGGCGCACCGGCTGGATCGGGAGACCTCGGGCTGCCTGGTGCTGGGCCGCCATCGGCAGGCGCTGAAGCGGCTGGGCGGCCTGTTCGCCACGCGCCGGGTGGAGAAAATCTATTGGGCGGTCGTGGTGGGCGAGCCGCCGACCGAGAGCGGCACCATCGATCGGCCGCTGGCCAAGGTGGATGCCAGCACGCGTCATTGGCGCATGAAGATTGACCGCGGTGGACAACCGGCGGTGACCGACTGGCGCCTGCTTGGGCGTAACGGCCGGCTGTCCTGGCTGGAATGCCGTCCGCAGACTGGCCGCACGCATCAGCTTCGGGTGCATCTGGCGTCGATCGGCTGCCCGATCGTCGGTGACGGCATTTATGGGCGAGGCACGGCCGACCTGGTCGATGACCGCCTGCATCTTCACGCTCGCGCCGTGGTGCTACCGCTTTATCCGAAGAAGGCGCCGATCTCCGTCACGGCGCCGGTGCCGACGCAGATGCGGGATGCTCTTGCCGCTTGCGGTTGCGATTTCGACATCGAGCGGCAGCCGGAGGCTGCTCTGCGATCCGATTGAACGAGGGCGCGAACATCCCACGGACATGAAGAGGGAGGTGACGATGCGGGTATTGGTCGTCGGTGCGGGCGCCGTCGGAGGATATTTCGGCGGGCGATTGCTGGAAGCGGGGCGGGACGTCACGTTTCTCGTCCGCCCGCGCCGCCGCGCACAGTTGGCAGCCGATGGGCTGATCATCGCCAGTTCGTTCGGCGACGCGCGATTGGCCGCGCCCACCGTATCGGCCGAGGAGATTAGTGGTTCTTGGGATCTGGTGATCCTCAGCTGCAAGGCCTATGACCTGCCCAAGGCGATGGACTCCATGGCTCCGGCGGTTGGGCCCGAGACGACGATTCTGCCGCTGCTCAACGGCATGGCCCATCTGGACGAGCTGGACCGGCGTTTCGGCGTCGAGTGCGTCCTGGGCGGTCTATGCTCACTGGCGGTGACGATGGACGGGCAGGGAGCGATCCGCCATCTCAACCAGATGCACAACCTTGCCTTCGGTGAGCGGGCCGGGGGGGAAAGCGCGCGGGTCAAATCCATCGCCGAGTTGATGAGGCCAGCCAATTTCCATTGGCGGGCGAGCACCGACATCATTCTCGAAATGTGGGAGAAGTGGGTTTTTCTGTCCGCCCTGGCCGCCGGCACCTGCCTGTTGCGGGCCAGCGTCGGCGACATCGTGGTGGCAGGGGGCAAGGACATCCTTCTCGGCCTGCTGTCCGAGAGTCAATCGGTGGCCGAGGCGGCCGGCCACGGCGCGCGCCCGGACATATTGGACAAGACCCGTGCCTTGCTGTCGGCGGCCGGGTCGGTTCTGACCGCGTCGATGCTGCGTGATATCGAGAGCGGCGGCCCCGTCGAGGCGGATCATGTGATCGGCGATCTGTTGCGGCGCGCCCAGGCGAGCGGACTGGCTCTGCCCCTGCTGCGGCTGGCTCAGCTCCACCTCAACGCCTATGAAGCCCGCCGACAGCGCGAGTCGGCGCCTTCCTGAGGCGCCCGTGACTGGGGCCATCTAAACTGCCGGTCGGTGAAAATCGGTGGAGGATGACCTGCAGCATCTTGCCTGGTCCAAATAAAAGCTCTTAGCTTCTCGCCGAAGTGATCTGTCACAGGAGGGGAGGCAGAGACATGGTCTGTCTGACGGTCGCTGTCGACGACACCCATTTGCGCCAGGAAATGGTTGTCAGGCTAAGGCAGCGGGGGTTCGCCGTGACCGGGCTCGTGGACCGCGAGGCGTTGAGCGGACATGTGGCCGGCGAAGGCTGCGACGTGGTAATCCTGCAATGGGGGCATCGGCACGACGACGCCGCCGTGCTGACCAGCCTGCGGAAATCCTACTTCGGCGGCGTCGTATTGCTGTGCGGCGAGAACGTCGAGAGCCGCGTGCGGGGCTTTGAGGCGGGGGCCGATCTTTATCTGCCCTGGCCCCCCGACATCCGTGAACTGGCGGCAGCCACCGAAAATCTGGCACGGCGCATCTGCGTGTTGCGCGCGGCCTCGGGAGCAGTAAGCGAGGTTGCCGGCCCGACACCCGCCTGGTCGCTTGACCCGGTAAAGTGGGAGCTGTCGGCGCCGGACGGGAGCAGGCTGCCTCTGACCGGCGGCGAGTTCCGCTTCCTTGCCACCGTGATGGCTGTTCCCGGGCGGCCGGTTCCGCGCACCGACATCATCCGGGCACTCGGCTATTCCGAGGCGGGCTACGATCCGCGCAGCCTTGATGCGGTGGTGCGGCGCCTGCGCCGTAAGGCGGAAGTGGAACTCGGCACCGAGCTTCCTGTGCGGGCGGCCCATGCCCTTGGCTATGTATTCATCGCTGTTGCACGTTGAGATGTGTGGCGACGACGACCTCCGGTCTCGTATCCTTTACCAGGATGCCAATCTTCTCATCCTCGACAAACCTGCCGGCTTGGCCGTGCATGGAGGCCCGCGCACCACGGTGCATGTAGAAGGCCTTCTTCCCGCCTTGAGCGCGGGTTACCGCCAAGTGCCGCGCCTTGCCCATCGGCTTGATCGCGACACCTCAGGGTGCCTGGTTCTGGCGCGCCATGACAAGGCCTTGTCGCGCCTCGGCCGTCTGTTCGGCGCCGGGCGCATCGAAAAGACCTATTGGGCGGTCGTCCGGGGAGCACCCGACGGCGAAAGTGGGCGGATCGACCTGCCGCTGCACAAGCTGGTCGATCGCAATGGCTGGCGCGTGGTAGCCGCATCTCGCGGCCGAGCCGCGGTGACCGAATGGGTGCGGCGGGGCGGTGCCGACGGCGTGACCTGGCTGGAGTTGCGGCCGCGCACCGGCAGAACCCATCAGATACGGGTGCATTGCGCGTCGGGGTTGGGCTGTCCCATTCTCGGCGATCCCGTTTACGGGCCGCCATCCGGCATGCCGCTGCATCTGCACGCCCGGGCGATTGCCGTGCCCTACTGGGCCGACCGGCCGCCGATCATCGTCGTCGCTCCGCCGCCGCCGCATATGGAAGCCGCTCTGCGCGCCTGCGGCTGGGCGGGTTAACCCTTCTGCCTCTCTGGATGGGGGCGGGTGGCCCCGCCCGGCGAGACAGATCTAACGTTCCCCAAGCTTCCGGCGGAGGATCTCGGCGACACGCCGGGTATCGTCGAGCGGCTGGTAGGTCCATCGGTCCAGGCTGCCGTCGAACGACCGGGTCATGCCGGAGGCCTGCAAGCCGCGGTGGAAGCGCCGGAACTTGTCCGACCCGCCCTCGAGTTCGACGATGTAGACCGGCTTGCCGGTGGAGCAGGCCTCGCAAACCATGTTGACGCTGTCGGCGGTGACGACCACCGCGTCGGCGGCGGCCAGATAGCCAAGATAGGGATTTTCGCCGCGGCCGTCCCAGATTTCGCCCGGCAGCCCGGCCAATCGCCGGCGCAAAACCGCCTCGTTGTCGGCTCCGGTGCGCCGGGAGGCGGTGACCAGCAGCGCCGCATCATGGGCGCGGGCGGTCGCGGCAAGTTGGTCCGCCAGACGCTCGGTGATCTCGGGGGTCAGGCGATGGACTCCGCTGTTGCCGCCGACCAGAACGGCGAGGCGCGGGCGGGGCAGGTGGTCAAGGCGGTCGGCGAAACGTCCTGCCGCGGCCTGCAAATTCTCCGCCGTTACCTTGTGCAGCGCCCCCGTTGTGACGACCACATTGGGCCCGCGCAGGCGATCATGCTGCGGTACCACGACGAGATCGAAATGGCGGGGATCGATTCCAGGATCCTGGATCTGCACGCGGAAGGTCCGTCCTCCGCTCATCCGGCCGACCTCCAGCGACGACGAGACGCTGTGGCGCCCCGTGGCGATCATGAGGTCGGGCAGCGGGGCGTCCAGTCGGTCGCTATCCGCCGCCAGGGACCAGCGATTACCGATGCGCAGCAGAAACGGGCTGAGCTGTTTCCACGGCGTGCGCAGTCTCACCCGTTTGACTGCCGGGGTCAGCCCCAGCGCCTGGGCCAAGCCCACACACTGGTTTTCCATTCCCACCTTGCCGTCGGTGACTACCCAGCAGCTCAATGCACACATTCGGATCTCATCCTATAACGCCGCCGTTGTGTATACTAGGGTACTGAACCATTCAAATGGTTGAGTGCCCCAGGTTTGGTTTTTGTGCCTCGCCGGGCGGTCGCTTCCGTGCCCTTGGCCGCCGCCTCAACGGCGGCCGGTTGGTTGATGCCCTTGTTCCCGCGCCCATTGCGGGCGCGGCCGAAGCGAAGATGTGCGCGGGGCGCACGACGGGCCGGATGGCCCCGCCCGGCGAGATGCCGTAATGGGCCTTGCGCCGGGCGGTAGCTAGGCAGGGTGGCTGTCCCCCAGAGTGATGGTGTGTTCAACGGGGTCCGGGATCGCCGGCCCCAAG
>JAJXWP010000049.1 GCA_021781575.1 Pseudomonadota bacterium | reverse complement strand
TTCAGTCCATTGCCGATCCGAAGGCGCGATCGCCCTGACAGGCCGACATCCCAGCCGTCACCCTCGTCACCGTCAGACAGATCGGATGCAAAAAATGTTCAGCCACCGCCTCATTTAGAATTGCTGGTTCGATGGCAGGGTCAATTTTCGGAAGAATATTGCGCTACAGTTGAGGAGTGTGATCCAATAAGTTTTTAGTTCTCTCGCCATGGCGATTTTGCTTGGCGCCTTTGTCCGTTTTGCTATGGTGCGCGCCCATGACCGAGGGATGCCTTTCCTCCACTTTTACAGCCGACGGGTTGGCCTGCGTGCGGGGCGAGCGTGTGGTATTCACCCACCTCAATTTTCGCTTATCGTCGGGCGAGGCGCTGTTCTTGCTGGGCCCCAACGGCAGCGGCAAGTCCAGCCTGCTGCGCCTGCTGGCGGGCTTGCTGAAGCCGGCGGCCGGGCAGCTGGCCTGGGACGGCCGCCCGGTGAGCGAGGATCGCGAAGGACATGCCGCGCGAATCCACTATGTCGGCCACCACGACGCTATCAAACCGGTGTTGTCCGTGCTGGAGAACCTTCGCTTCTGGGCGCGCCTGCATGCCCCCGAAGCCGGCGATGCCCGGGCCCAGGCGGCGCTTGAGCGCTTCGGCCTCTGGCATTTGCGCGAGGTGCCGGGCAAGCTGCTGTCGGCCGGACAGAAGCGCCGATTGAACCTGGCGCGCCTGCTCGCCGCAGAGGCGCCGGTGTGGCTGCTCGACGAACCCAGTGTCGCTTTGGACAGAGCCTCGGTGAAGACCCTCGAAGCGGTGATCGCCGAGCATCGGGCGCATGGCGGGATGGTGGTGTTGTCCACCCACGCAGATATCGATCTGCCGGAAGCAGGCAGGTTGTATCTCGATCGTTTCGCCCCCAAACCGGTCGAAGCGGCGGAGGCATGGATATGAGCCGTTTGGCGGAAATCGTCCGGCGGGACCTGCGCCTTGCCCTGCGCCAGGGCAGCGATAGCGTCATGGTGGTGACCTTTTTCGTGCTGACGGTGGTGCTGTTCCCATTCGGCTTGGGGCCGGAAGCGAACTTGCTGGAAAGGACCAGCGCCGGCGTGCTATGGGTAACCGCGCTGTTGGCATCCATGCTGTCGCTGGACCGGCTGTTTCTGGCCGATTACGAGGATGGCAGCCTGGAACTCCTGGCCTTGACCCCGACCGCTCTTGAACTGCTGGTCATCGGCAAGGTTGCAGCACATTGGCTGACCACGGGGCTACCCCTTATCGTGGCAGCACCGGTGCTGGCGGTCCTCTTGCACATGAATGCCGATGGTTTCGGAACGCTGCTGTTTACCATGCTGTTGGGAACCCCCACATTGAGCCTGGTCGGTGCCATGGGGGCGGCCCTCGTGCTGGGCGCGCGCCGTGGTGGCGTGCTGTTGTCCCTGCTGGTGTTGCCGCTCTATATACCGGTACTGATTTTCGGGGTCGGCGCCATCGACGCGGCCGTCCAAGGGCTGCCGGCCAGAGGGCTGTTGTTGTTGTTGGGTGGTATGCTCATGGCCGCTCTGCCGCTTGCGCCGTGGGCGGCAGCGGCGGCGTTGCGGCAAGCTCTCGAATAGGTTGATCAGGCCAGAAGCTGATTTGCTGGAAAAGTTTTTTAACTAGTTGTAGAACGGGGCACCATGCATCGTTTTGCCAATCCCGCGAGGTTTCTCCGACTAGCCGCGGCCATCCAGCCATGGACAGCGGGGGCAACACTCATCCTCCTTGGTCTGGGGCTCTATTTCGGCCTCGTGGATTCGCCGGCCGATTACCAGCAAGGAGAAAGCGTGCGCATCATGTACGTGCACGTCCCCTCGGCTTGGCTCGCCATGGCGGCCTATTCGACGATGGCAGCCGCTTCGGGCGTCGGCATCATCTGGAAGCATCCGCTGGCCGATCTCGTCGCCAAGGCGGCTTCGCCGGTCGGAGCGGCATTCACCTTTGTCTGCCTGGTGACCGGCTCGCTGTGGGGAAAGCCGATGTGGGGCACCTGGTGGGCCTGGGACGCCCGGCTGACCAGTATGTTGATCCTGTTCTTCCTGTATCTGGGGCATATGGCCCTGCTGAACGCCTTCGACGATCCGACGCGGGGCGCCAAGGCGGCGGGAATTCTGGCCCTGGCCGGGTTTGTCAACATTCCGATCATCAAGTTTTCGGTGGACTGGTGGAACACCTTGCATCAGCCGGCCAGCGTGTCGCGTGTCGGGATGCCGGCCATCGATCCGGCGATGCTGTTGCCCCTGATGCTGATGGGTCTGGCGTTCACCACCTTCTTCGTCACCATTCTGCTGATGAGGGTTCGATCAGAGATTTTGGCGGTGAAGGTCAGGGCCATCCGCTTGACTCAGATCCATTCGGTCCCCGGCTCGGCAACCGGAGAACTGGTCGGCGAGAGCCTGCGGTAGGAATCTGGCATGACTTCTTTGGCGACGTATTTCTCCATGGGCGGCTATGCCGCATTCGTGTGGCCGTCATATGCGTTGACTGCAGTGGTGATGGTGGGCCTGGTAGTGGTCACCTGGCGCGGCCTCAAGGCCCGGGAAGCCGAACTGAAGGCGCTGCAGGACGTAATGCCCCGGCGGCGCGCTCGCACCCACGAAGGGCAGGGCCAGTGATTTCCCAGCATATGATCCTCCGATAAAGGAGTGGGCAAGACGTGACGCGTAAACAGCGGCGGCTTTATTTCGTTCTGCTTGGCATGTTGGCCTTGGGCGCGGCGACAGCCCTGGTCTTGACCGCGATCAACGACACCTTGGTGTATTTCTATACGCCGGCCGACATCCAGACCAAGCATGTGGCTCCGGGCCGCCGCTTCCGGCTGGGCGGGTTGGTCGAAAAGGGTTCGGTGATCAAAAAGGGTGAGACGGTCGAGTTCAAGGTGACCGACCTGACCGCATCGCTTCCGGTAACCTACACCGGCGTCCTGCCCGATCTGTTCCGTGAAGGACAAGGAGTGGTGGCCGAAGGCAGGCTGGATCCGCAGGGACTGTTCCATGCCAGCGAAGTCTTGGCCAAACATGACGAAAAATACATGCCGAAAGAAGTCGCCGACGCATTGAAGAAGTCGGGTCATTGGCAAGAAGGACAAGTGACCAAATGATTCCCGAAACCGGACACTTCGCCCTGATACTGGCTTTATTCGTCGCGGTGGTGCAGGCAACGGTGCCGATGATCGGCGCGAGCCGCGGCGACCGGGCGTGGATGGACCTGTCGCGACCGGCCGCCGTTGCGCAGTTCCTGCTGATTGCCATCGCCTTCGGCGCGCTGGTCACCTGCTATGTGACCAGCGACTTCTCGGTGCTCAACGTGGCGCAGAACTCGCACACCGACAAGCCGATGTTCTACAAGGTGTCGGGCGTCTGGGCGAACCATGAAGGCTCCATGCTGCTTTGGGTGTTCATCCTGAGCCTCTACGGCATGGGGGTGGCGGCCGCCGGTGGCAACCTGCCGCCGGCCTTGCGAGCCCGGGCGTTGGCCGTCCAGGCGATGATTTCGGTCGGCTTCATCCTGTTCATCCTGCTGACGTCCAATCCGTTCGCCCGTCTGGATCCCGCCCCGTTCAACGGCAACGGGATGAATCCACTGCTGCAGGACCCCGGCCTGGCGTTCCATCCGCCGATGCTGTACCTGGGCTATGTCGGCTTCTCGATGGCGTTCTCGTTCGCCATCGCCGCCCTTATCGAGGGCCGCGTCGACGCTGCCTGGGCGCGCTGGGTACGGCCATGGTCTCTGCTTGCCTGGTGTTCGCTGACCCTCGGCATCGGCCTGGGCTCATGGTGGGCTTACTACACCTTGGGCTGGGGCGGCTGGTGGTACTGGGATCCGGTGGAGAATGCCTCGTTCATGCCCTGGCTGGCCGGAACGGCGCTGCTGCACTCGTCCATCGTGGTGGAAAAGCGCGACACATTGAAGGCGTGGACCATTCTCCTGGCCATCGTCACCTTCTCGTTGTCGTTGCTCGGCACCTTCCTGGTGCGCTCCGGCGTATTGACCTCAGTGCATAGTTTCGCCTCGGATCCGGCTCGCGGCGTATTCGTCCTCGCCCTGCTGGTCGTGGTGACCGGCGGGTCGCTGACCCTGTTCACCTTCCGCGCCGCCAGCCTCAAGGGCGGCGGCCTGTTCGCGCCGATCTCCCGCGAGGGCAGCCTGCTGCTCAACAACGTCCTGATGAGCACCGGCGCGGGCACGGTTCTGCTCGGCACGCTGTATCCGCTGTTCACCGATGCCCTGAACCTGGGCAAGGTGTCGGTCGGCGCGCCGTTCTTCAACTCCGTGTTCCTGCCGTTGATGGTGCCGATGGTAATGACCATGGCGATCGGCCCGATGATGCAATGGAAGCGGGGTGATCTGGCCGGGGCGCTGTCCCGCCTGAAAGTGGCCTTCGTCCTGGCCCTGGCGGTTGCGGTCGCCACCTGGCTGCTGGCCGGGGGCTCGGCCAGCCCGTTATGGGCGGCCGGCGGCCTTGGCCTGGCCGCGTGGCTGTTCGTCGGCACGGCGGTTGAGTGGGCCGAGCGGGTGCGCCTGGGTCGCTGCTCGTTTGGCGAATTCCTCCAACGTTGCGGCCATCTGCCGCGATCCGCCTATGGCATGACCATCACTCATGCGGGCCTGGCCGTCGTGATCGTTGGCATCACCGGATCGACCGCCTGGAAGACCGAGCAAATCCAAGTGATGCATCCGGGCGACACGGTGAACGTCGCCGGCTATCAGGTGACGCTGGACGGTACCCAGGACAATGTTCCCGGACCCAATTACACCGCCTTGCGGGCGACGTTCACGGCGCGCAAGGACGGGCGGTTGATCGCCGTGATGCACCCGGAGAAGCGGCAATATACCATGCCGCCGCGGCCGACGACCGACGCGGCGATCCATACCAACCTGATCGGCGATCTCTATGCGGTGATCGGCGACCCGGACGGCACTGGTGGTTTCGTCACCAGGCTCTATTACAACCCGCTGGTGCCCTGGATCTTCATCGGCGCGCTGATCATGGTGGGGGGCGGCCTGGTATCACTGACCGATCGGCGCTACCGGGTCGGGGCGCCGTTGCGCACGGCACGCGCGGCTGCCGCCGCGGCTCGAGCCTGAGCGAAAGGGGGCAGTCCGATGCGTCGTTGGTTGGTGGCCCTGCCGGTGACCGTGTTCTTCGTGCTGGTGGGATTCTTCATTTGGCGTCTGGTGCTGATGGAACACGGCGATACGCCGAATATCATTCCGTCGGTGATGATCAACAAACCGGCGCCACAGTTCGACCTGCCGCCTGTGGTGCTCGACAAACCGGGGCTGAAGCTGGCGGATCTGAAGGGCCATGTTACGCTGGTCAACTTCTTCGCCTCGTGGTGCATACCCTGTCGCGAGGAGCACCCGCTGCTCCGTGGGCTGGGGGAAAAGGTCCGGCTGGTGGGCATCGTCTACAAGGATCGTCCGGAACAGGCACGCGCCTATCTCGAGCGTCTGGGAGACCCCTACCAGGCGATCGGCATCATCAACGCCAATCTGGATTCCCGAGACCCGCAGTCGCAGGTGGGAATCGATTTCGGCGTGACCGGCGTGCCCGAAAGCTTTCTGGTGGATAAACAAGGGGTTATTCGCTTCAAGCAGATCGGGCCGTTCACCCCCGAAGACATCAACAAGAAGTTGCTGCCGCTGGTGGCGGAGCTGAGCAAATGACAGCAAGACGCCTATTTGCCGCCTTCGCACTGATGATCATCGCCGCCGGGCCGGCGTTTGCTGTCCAGCCCGACGAGATGCTGAAGGATCCGAAACTCGAAGCCCGCGCCCGCGAGCTGAGCAAGGATCTCCGGTGCCTGGTCTGTCAGAACGAAAACATTGATGACTCCAATGCCGATCTGGCGCACGACCTTCGCGTCCTGTTGCGCCAGCGTCTGGCGGCCGGAGACACGGATCAGCAGGCCAAGCAATATCTGGTCGCACGCTATGGCGATTACGTGCTGCTCAAGCCGCCGTTCAACGCCGAGACCCTGGTGTTGTGGCTGGGCCCCGGCGGGCTGCTTCTGGCGGGATTGGGCTTCGCTGTGGCTTACTATCGCCGGCGCGTCACCGCCGCGGCCGCTGCGGACCCGGCGGCGGCGCCGCTGAGCGAGGCGGAAAGCCGCCGCCTCACGGCCCTGTTAGAGGACGACAAAAAGTCATGACGTTGTGGATCATCTTCGCCGCTCTTACCATCGGCACGCTCGGCCTTCTCGTCGTGCCATTGATGCGGCGGGCGGCACCGGCACCGGCGCGGGTCGACTACGATATCGTGGTTTATCGGGACCAACTGGCCGAGGTGGCACGGGATGTGGAGAGGGGGCTGCTGACCACCGAACAGGCGGCGGCGGCGAAGACGGAGATCCATCGCCGGATGCTGGCGGCGGAGGACGCCGAGCTGAGGGAGCCGAAGGGCGAGTTCCGGACGGGCGGCAAGAAGTTGCGTCTGGCGGCCGTGCTGGTCATCGTAATCGGCCTGCCAGCGGGTTCCCTGGCGGTTTACAACCGCCTCGGCTCGCCGGAATTGCCGGGGCAGCCATTCGCTTCTCGGCAGGCCGATCCTGAATTCCGCTTGACCGAACTGGCCGCCCGCTTGGCCGCCGATCTGCAGCAGAAGCCGGACGCCGACGGCTATGTCACGCTGGCGCGGACCTATACTTCGATGCGGCGCTACTCGGAGGCAGCGGCCGCGTTCCAGCAAGCCATCCAATTGGGCGCGGTAAACGCGGAGAACCTCTCCGACATGGCCGAGTCGATTGTCCTGTCGAACGACGGCCAGGTGGTGCCGGAGGCGCGGCAGGCGTTCAAGGAAGTGCTGGTCCTGGACAAGGACGATCCCAGGGCCCGCTTCTATCTTGGTCTGGCCAAAGCCCAGGTCGGTGAATACCGCGAAGCGGTCTCCATCTGGCGTGACCTGGAAAGCGGCAGTCGCGAGGGGGCACCCTGGCTTCCCATGCTGAAAGAGCATATCCAACAATATGCCAAGCTCGGCGGATTCGATCCGGCGACGATCAATCCGGTGCCGCCGGCGCCCGCCGGTGTCGCCTCGGCCAAGGGCCCCAACCCCCATGGTGACGCCGCCCCGCCTGCGGCTTCAGGGATGCCAGGCGGCGCCGCGGCGGCGGCCGTGATGGCGCAAACGCCGGAGCAGCGGGCCAAGACCATCCAGGCTATGGTCGACGGTCTGGCTGCCCGCCTGCAGCAATCGCCCGACGACTACGATGGCTGGATGAAGCTCGCTCGCGCCTACAAGGTGCTGGGCAAGCTGGATGAGGCCAAGGCGGCTGCGGCACGGGCGGTGAAGCTGAAGCCGCAGTCGGTCGAGCCGAAGCTGGCTTTGGCGGAAGTGCAACTCGCCCAGGTCAAGAAGGGCGAAAGGCTACCCGCGGAATTCGTTGCCAATATGCGCGACGTTCAGGCTCTCGATCCGACCAACAATGCCGCCATGTACTATGTCGGCTTGGCCGAGGCCGAGGCCGGCCATTCGGCCGCCGCCCGGACCATGTGGACCAAGCTGCTGGCCAAGCTACCGGCCGACGGCCCGCAGCACCAGGAGGTGGCCAAGCTGTTGGACACGCTGCCGAAGAACTGATACCGAGCTGCGGTGACCGGAACCGATCACCGCACTCTTGATCAGCCAATGCGGAAAAGTCCACCGAGCAAAGCCGTGGACTTCTTCACCGGCCACTACACCGCGGCGCCGCAGTCAACGGGCGCCCCGGCCGCCATCCAGGCCAGCATGCCGCCGGCCAGCCGATTGATTTCGCCCTTATAGCCGGTGGCCAGCAGGCGGGCGGCGGCGACACCGCAGCGCTGCCCGGAGCGGCAATGCAGCAGCAGCTTCTTGTCACCCTCGACCTCGGGCATTTTGGCCGGGTCGAATTCGGACAGGGGAAGCAGAAAGGCACCCCGAATGTGCTGAGCTGCAAACTCATGGCGTTCCCGCACGTCGACGACGACGGCCATTCCCGAATTAATCCAGTTCAACGCAGTCGTCACATCGACCATCTTCACTTGCTGGTTCATTGCCAACCTTTCCTTTGGAATGATTCTATCATGGGATTCGAGTAGGGCTTTGGCAAGCATCCGCAATCATCGCCGGATCAGCCGCCGCCTTGCGGTCGTCGGTGGATGCGGGGATTGTGGTGCAGCCGCCTCTTGTGCCTGTGTGGCGAGGGGGGCTTGCGGTGAAGATGTCCTTTGTGTCGGGAGCGCGCCTTGGCGCCCATTTTTTTCGCCTTGCGGGGCCGGGCCTTGTGAGGGCGAGCGGCCGCCTTGGCCGGTGGTGCCGCCGCGGCGCTCGTGCGCTGCGCCGCGGCGACCTGCAGTGGGCGGCCGGGCAGTGGCAACATCATGAAGGCAAAAATGGCCGCGAGGAGCGCAAAGTGACGAAGCATCATGGCAGAATGCCCGGTTGACGCAGAACGGTAAAGCCCTCGACGGCGGCCGACCCAGCCCGCGCATCACCCAACTGAAAAACTCGGCGAATTTCGCGTCCATTGCGAGGGAGGGAATGCCCCGGCGTCTTGAGGCGCGCCGGTTCCGCCCCCACATGAGCGCAGTTCCGCCGGGTTAGAACGGCGGCAAGGCGGGATAAGCCATACCGGACCAACCGGTGGCGGGCCGGCGAACTGGCGGAACGTCCTGTTCAATGCGCTGAAGACTGGAGATCGCAATGGCTACTGGAACGGTCAAGTGGTTCAACCCTACCAAGGGCTACGGCTTCATCATGCCCGACGACGGCGGGAAGGACGTGTTCGTTCACGTCTCGGCGGTAGAGCGAGCCGGCATGCACTCCCTCAGCGAAGGGCAGAAGGTGGGCTACGAGTTGGCGCGCGGCGACCGTGGTCGCGTCTCGGCCGTGAACCTGACGGTTCAGGACTGACCCTCCGGCAGCCAGCCGGGTGGCTTGCGGCGGTCTCGACGGACCGCCGTTTTCTTTTGTAGAGTGCCGCCTTTGTCGCAAGAACGAGGGCCGGCCGCGTATGTCCGAGACCATCCTTGATGCCCGCGGGCTGATCTGTCCGTTGCCCGTGTTGCGGGCAAAGAAGATGCTGAACGGTGTCCCCGCGGGAGGGATGCTTATCGTGCTGGCGACCGATCCTGGTTCAGTCAGTGACTTTCAGGCGTTCTGCCGGCAGCCCGGCTACGAACTGGTGGAATGGGCGGAAGACCTCGACGGAGTCTTCCGCTACTGCATCCGCAAGACCGGGTGAGCCGCCCCGGGGCGCGGTGCCTAATCGACCAGATCCCTGTACGCGTGCCAGCTGGCAAAGGCCAGCAATGGCAATGTCACGGCCAGACCGATGAAGGCGGTGGCAAAGCCGGCGCCGATCAGCAGGACGATCGTCGCCGCCCAGCCCAGCATTGTCCGCCAGTTTTCGCGGACGGCGGCGATACTGGTGGCGATGGCCAGACCGGCCGACATGTCATGGTCGAGCAGCATGGGGATGGAAACTGCTGTGATGGCGAACACTACCGTGGCGATCGCCGCTCCGGCCATGGTCCCGACCAGCAGGAAGGGGAGGAATTGGGGCGCGGTGACGATGCCGTAAATGAAATCGTCGAGGGGCGGCGGTGAGGTGTGGAAGAACATCATGAAGACCAGCAGGGCCACCTGCATCCAGGCGGCCACGCTCAGCATCAGCACCAGCCCCATGGCGCCCAGCCCGCGGGCGTTTCGTCGAAACGCCCGTAAGGCATGGCCCATGCTGATGGCGTCGCCGCGCTCGAGCCGTCGACTGACATCATAAAGACCGACCGCCAGCAGAGGTGCGACCAGGAAAAACGCGGCGAGGGCCACTGGTACCAGGCTGCCGACTCCCAGATCATGCAGGCCAAGCACGATCACATAGCCGGCTATCACGAGAACGCCGCCGTAGGCCAGGGCGATTGCCGGCGCCCGGCGGAAGTCGCGCCATCCGGCGGCCAACCACTGACTGGCGTCGTCAATGGCGACACGCCGCACCGGTACGTGTCGGAGGCTCACTGCGGAAAGACTGTGTGCCATCATGATCGATTCTCCCCCGTCGGTTAGGTGAGACGATATTCCAGCTTGGCCCACAGTGTGCCCTGATCGGCAGCCCAGCGGAAGGCCTATGTGCGAATCATTCGTATTAGCATAATCCGAACGCTTGCGCCTTCACGGGGAAATGGTGCAGTTGTTTCTCAACGAGGCCTCGAGGCTGACTTTTCGCATTGGCTCCTCAGCCAGCCTTTTCCCGCTCGTCGCCGCACCCCAGATAACCGTTGGATGGACAGGTTGAACCAGGGAGGTGCGCCCATGTCGCTTAGCCGGGAAAGGCATGGTGGCCTTCTCCAGAGCAACCGCCGTTTGGGGGTGCTCCTTGCAGTGGTCGCGGCCCTGCTGTACGCAGCGATCGCGCTACGCTGGACCGGCGGGTTCTAAGGCCATGGCTGCGCTCTTGCCGCATGTCACGGCAGCACTGAACGCCGCGGCGGCGATCCTATTGTTGATCGGTTACGGCTTGATCCGCCGAGGGCGCCGGCAAGCCCATCGTGGGGTGATGACGGCAGCGGTCGCTGTATCGGGATTGTTTCTGGTGAGCTATCTGCTGCATCACCTTACAGCGCCGCTGTTCGCATTCCCGGGGCAGGGGGCGATCCGCCCCATCTATTTCACCATGCTTGCCTCCCACGTAGCCTTGGCGGCCGTGGTGGCACCCATGGTGCTGGTCACCTTTCGCCGAGCCCGGCAGGGGCGCTTTGACCGCCACCGCGGCCTCGCCCGATGGACCTTTCCTATCTGGCTCTATGTGTCGCTGACCGGCATCGCCGTCTATCTCTTGCTCTACCACGTCTATGGGCCGGAGGCGTGATGCGCGATACCCTCGAACTGCCGCCAGGTTTGCCCCCCGTCGGGCTCGACGCCGCGGCACGGCGCGCCCTTTCGGGATGGCTGCTGCTGGCGGTGGGATCTTTGGCGGTGGCCGGTGCTTTGGCCCTGTTACTGGCAATGGCTCGTACGCCGGGAATCCAGGACTGGCTGCCATGGCCGTGGCAGAGTTTCTTCCGCAAGGCGCTGGTCGCCCATGTGGTATTCGCCTTTGTCGTTTGGTACCTGGCGACGCTGGGGGGGCTCGCCGCCGCGGCTCGGCCGGGAAGCATCGCCAGCTTGGCAGGACTGGCGCTGGCCACCTCGGGCGCCATCCTGCTCCTGGTCCCCACCTTAACCAATCAGGGCGAGCCTTCCCTGAACAACTACGTGCCGGTCCTTGTCCACCCGCTTTTTTACGGGGGGCTAGCCCTGCTTGCCGTCGGCGTATCGTTGCCGGTGCTTCACCTGCTCTTGCGCCCCCCGGTATGGGGCGGCCCGCTGGCCTTGGGGGCAGGCTCGGCCGGTGTCCTGTATCTGCTGGCCCTCGTCTGCATCGGATTGGCCTGGCTTCGGCTGCCCGCCGGGGCGACCCTGGGCTCTTACGACGAGCAGTTGTTCTGGGGGGGCGGCCATCTGCTGCAATTCGTCCACACCATGCTGCTTCTGACGGCGTGGCAGATGCTATCGGAGCAGGCCTTCGAACATCCGGCGTTGCCGCCTCGGGCTTGGCGCGCGGTGTGCGGGCTGATGGTCGCCGCGGCGTTGCCGGGCCCGGTGCTCTATGCCCTGCACGAGACGACGGGCGCGGAACTGCGCCAGGCCTTCACCAGACTCTATTGGATCGGCCTGCCGCTGCCGCCGGTGATCGTCGGCGCGGCGGTCCTGCGGGAAATCCTGCAAGGCCCGCGCAATTGGCGGGCACCGGCATTTCTTGGTCTCGTGCTGTCGCTCGGATTGTTCGGCGTGGGCGGCGCCATGGGCTTTTTCGCTGACGGCGCTGACACTCGGACGCCTGCTCATTACCACGCGGTGATCGGTGGCGTGAACTTGGCGTTCATGGGGTTGTTCTTCGCTATCCTTTTGCCGGTCTTGCTGCGCAGCGGCGAGAATGGCAGGGCGGTTCGGCTGCAGTTCTGGCTCTACGGCGGCGGAATGGTGGTGTTCGTCGCCGGTATGTTTATCGCCGGCAGCGAAGGCGTCGCGCGCAAGATCGCCGGCGAGGCGCAGGGACTGAACAGCACGGTCAAACTGCTAGGCATGACGATGACGGGAGTTGGCGCGACCATTGCGGTGATCGGCGGCGCTTTGTTCGTGTGGCTTGCGCTGCGCCGCCTGACCGCTTCATCCCCTCGCTAGTGCATTGGCGCAAACTGGATAATCAGTCTGCGCCAATGCGCCAGCCCTGGCTTTTTGCCCCTCGTCGGATGGCCCCGTCCGGCGGGGGACCAAGATAATAAACCTGATGCACTGATTCATCTGGACGAGTCGGTGCACTAAGCAATCCATCCGGGAGGCAACGGCAAGACATGACGATTCGCTCCTATGTCGAACTGATGAAACTGCGTATCGGTCTCATGGTCGCCTTGATGGCGGTGATGGGCTATGTTGCCGTCGCCGACCAGGTGAACTCGGCCCAGATGGCCGTGCTTGCCCTTGCCATGCTGTTGGGGTCGGCCAGTTCATCCGTCTTCAATCATTTCTACGATCGTGACATCGACCGCCTGATGCAGCGGACCTGCCGGCGGCCGTTGGCCAGTGGGCAGGCGTCCCGGCCATCGCATGTACTGTGGCTGGCGGGAGGCTTGTTGGCCGCCGGGTGCGGTCTGGCGACCAGCTACTTCAACTCGATGGTGGCGCTGCACCTGTTTCTCGGCGCCTTCTTCTACGCCATCGTCTATACGGTGTGGTTGAAGCGGCGGACCTGGCTCAATATCGTCATCGGCGGGGCCGCCGGCAGCTTCGCCGTGCTTGCCGGGGGGGCGGCCGTCGATCCGGCTCGCTGGCTGCTGCCATTTCTTTTGTCGATAACGCTGTTTCTATGGACGCCCAGCCACTTCTGGAGTCTGGCCATCGTACTCAAGGAGGATTACGCCAAAGCCGGTGTGCCCATGCTGCCGGTGGTGAAAGGGGACAAGGCGACCGCCCGCATCATCATGCTCAACAGCGTCTTGCTGGTCGCCTCATCTCTGCTGCCGGTGGCTTTCGGGTGTCTGGGCTGGCCCTATGGCGCCGGTGCGCTGGCGTTCGGCGGCCACTTCCTGTGGACTAACGGACGTCTGGTCGTCGAGCCAAGCCGCGCCCAGGCGAGGAAGAATTTCTTTGAATCGATGATTTATCTGGTCGGACTGTTCGCCGCCGTGGTCATCGACGTGAATCTAAGGCGATAGAGCGATTTCGGCGGAGAAAGGTGGCACGCCGCCCGGTGGGTCCAGGCGGCGTGCGAAAAAAAGCCTCAGAGCAGAGGCGTGCCGACCGGAAGTACGTCTCTTCCGAACAGATCTTTGAAAATGGCGCTGGCCATCATGTACCACGCGCCGAGGGCGCAAGCGATCAGGTCCCAGGCTGCCAACTGTCCCATCGCTTCGCCGCCGCCGAATTTTTCGAGGTCGAGAAGGATGAAGCCGGCCAACAAGGTGGTGAAAGTAAAGAACATCGCCTTGCTGATCTTGAACGACCCGATCCACAGGATGGCCGTATACAGCGTCCAGCCCACCAGGAACCAGCCAACGTCGGTTCCGGTGATCGGGAACAGCTTGTAGTTATTGGCGATCAGGAGGGCCGCCAGCGAAATCCAGAAGGCGCCGTAGGAGACGAACGCCGAATAACCGAAATTATTCCCCATCTTTTGCTCGCCGTACCCAGCGATCAGCTGGGCCAGGCCGCCGAAGAAAACGCCAAGCCAAATAACTGGGCCGACACTGACCCATCCGAGGTTGTGAAACTGCAGCAGAAGGGTGGTCATGCCGAATCCGGCAAGACCGACTACCGCTGGATTGCCTAACTTGGGCGCTGCTGCCGCGGCCGGCTGCGCGGCCGGTTCCACAGCGATTTGGCTGAGTTGAGACATGTGGACTCCCTGCATTGCGTCCCTCTTGCATGAGGGCTCGTCATCATCAGTGAGCGCTTTTGCTATTTTATTTTTGCGCTCCTCTTAAGCATTCAATGCATAGCTCAGAATGGCCTGATGCGCAATGGGGCTTTGTCGGGATCGTCCTTTTGGTTGAACCGTAAAGCGGTAGACGAAAGGCATTTTACTTAAGGTTGGGCTGCCAGGCCCTTTTCTCTCCTTTCGACCCGAGCCATCGAACCGAAAAGGCAGAACGCCGCCCAGGCCACGGTCACTGCCAAGGCGATCAGATAGCGCTGATCGGCAAACAGTGCGTCCGGGGTTTCGTAGAACGGCTTGCGCATGAGGATCAGGGCGTGAGCCACGGGATTGATCGTCATCAGGACGTGCAGCCAGCCGGGGGCGCGCTCGATGGGAAAAAGGGCGCCGGACAGCATCCATAACGGCATCAGGAAAACCATCATGATGGCATGAAAGCCGGCGGATGAGCGCATGGGCCAAGCAAAGAAGAAACCCATCGCGGCGAAGCCCGCGCTGGTCAGCACATAGGCGGCGATCAGCAAGCCCAGCGACCCCAAACCGAGATGCATGCCGAGGAATGGGGCGGCCAGGGTAAAGATCAGCGTCTGCACCATGGCGATGGCGGTCCCGCCGAGCACCTTGCCAAGCACGATGGCCATGCGGGACACCGGCGCGACGAGTACGCTTTGCAGGAAACCGGCGTCCCGGTCCTCGATGATGGTGATCGACGAAAAAATGCTGGCGAACAGCATCATCATCAGCATGACACCTGGGTAGAAATATTCCAGGTAGCTGACGCTCTCCATGCCGGGGGCGCGGAACGAGGAATTAAAGCCCGAGCCGAGGAACAGCCAGAACAGGATCGGCTGCGCGACAGTGCCGACAACCCGCTGCGGTTGGCGGATGAAGCGGACGAACTCGCGCTTGGCCAGGGCAAAAACCACGCGGATCATGATGCTGCGGTCTCCAATTGCTCGCTTTCAACTTCCTGCGCCGATTTGCCGGTCAGATGGATGAAAACGTCTTCCAGGGCCGGCTGCTTGATGGCGATGCTGTCGATTTCCGCGCGGTAGCGGGTCAGCAGGTCCTCGAGCACCGGCAGGCTGGTGCCATTGTCGGTCTCCTCGAGTCGAATCTCGTCGCCGTGACGCCGGGTGCGCAACTGCAGGTCGGCGCGGATACGGGCTTCCAGACTTTCCGGGTTGCGGCTCTGCACCACGACCATCTCGCGCCCGAGGCCGGCTTTCAGCATCTGCGGGCTGTCGAGGGCAAGCAATCGGCCCCCCTTCATGATGGCGACACGGTCGGCGTCGTCGGCTTCCGAGAAGATATGGCTGGTCATCAGTACGGTCATCTTGCGTCCGCGCTGCAGGTTGTGCAGGGCGGTAACGAAGTTCCGCCGGCTGCTGGGATCGAGTCCGGTGGTCGGCTCGTCGAGCAGCAGAATCTTCGGCCGGGTCAGCAGGCACTTGGCTAGTTCGACCTGGCGGGCCAAGCCCCCCGACAAGGTGTCGACCTTGTCCGGCAAGCGATCCTTGAGGTCAGTCCATGCCAGCGCCTCATCGAGGCGTTGCGCCAGATCCCGTCCCTTCAGGCCGTAAAGGTCGGCGTGCAGGCGCAAGTTCTCAGCGACCGTCAGATGCTTGTCGACCGCGGGGCTTTGAAACACTACCGCCATCTGGGTGCGGGCTCTGGCCGGTTCCTTCAGCAGGTCGTGTCCGGCGACCTGGATCTTCCCGGCCGAGGGCAGGGTCATGCCGCACAGGATGCGGAACAAGGTGGATTTGCCGCTGCCGTTGGGGCCCGAAAGGATGCAGAATTCACCTTCCGCGACGCTGAGCGTCAGGTCCGAGATGGCGGTACGGGGGGTGGTTTTCCGGCTGCCCGGATAGATGTGTGTCAGGTGTTGAATGCGGATCATCTGGTCTCTGTCACCTTCTCCCTGCCACGTATATGCGCAAGTGCTGGATGCGAACACAATTGCGCTCTTTCCGGGCAGGCGCCACCGCTAAGCGGGACCCGCGCCGCGGCGGAAGGATCCGCCGCACTGCTGAATCGGGGAACATGTCCGCAAACGACGCGGTCATTCTCGGAGGGGGCCTGCAGCGAGGCAGCATCCACGCACCCCGCCCGGCCGTCCATTAAAAAGCGCGCAAACTCGCCAGATGGGGCGTCCGGGCAACTCTTTCAAGTGAATGTCAGGCAACCAGACGGTCCCGTCGACGAGCCTCCCACAGACGTCTGGCCAGCCGGTTCGCATCGTCGATGGTCGCTGCTCGGCCCAGAAGGCGCAACGCCACGGCGGCGGTGCCGGTGATCGTCGCTTCGGCGAAGGCGTCGGCGCGATCGCCCCGCCACAGGGCGCTCAGAAAGGCCGGATCCATGTCGCCAACACCTTGCGGGGCGCCGGGGAGTAACGGCGGCCATTCTTCCGAAAAACCAGTACCGGCCTGAAAACCCTCCACAAGACAGGGCTTGTCGGGGCGCCGTTCAATTTCGCCGCCGTCGCCCTTGAAGCAGGCCAGGTTTTGCATTCCCAGCAGTTTCGCCGCGTCGCGGTGGACGGCCCGGTAGTTCGGGTGGAAGACGCTGATCAGCAAAGCCCCGGCATCGAAGGGATTGAGGTTGCGGACTACCGTATGCAGAGGTGAACGCAGGCCGAGCAGGGGCTTCAGCGCGAAAATATCGCTCAGCCTCGGGTTCAGCAGTTCCATCGGCACATAGGCAAAATTGCGCGCCGTCAGCTGCGCTGCCGCCACGGCCAGCGAGCCGGCTGCCGGAAGGCCCAGTGCGGCAAGGGTTTCGCGCGTATAGAGGCGGCCCTCGGTATGGCCTTCGGTACCGTGCATGAGGATGCGGACCCCGTCGCCGGCCAGCAGCAGCGCCGCCAGGATGAACAGCGGCAGGCGCCGGCTCTTGCCGGCATAGGATGGCCAATCGAGGTCGACCGCCGGCAGGTCCGGCGGAAGGTTCAGCGCTTCCCTTATGGCCAGGGCGAACCCGGCGATTTCCTCCGATGTTTCCGTTCGCACCCGAAGCAGGCAGAGGAAAGCGCCAAGCTGGACCGGTTCGACTTCACCCCGCAGAACCATGGCGGCGGCGGCGTGGGCCTCGTCCATGGTCAGCGCCCGGCTGAGCCGCGGCCCTTTGCCGAGAATCCGGACATAATGGGCAAAAGGATGTTCGCTCATGGGGAACCCTCTCACAACCAAGCCTGGACGGTCGAGTGCCGTACCGCCAAGTCGACGAAGCCAAGGTAGTCTATTACCATAATTCCGTCGAGGAGTGAGGCCTTACCCAGGCCGCGGGCGGCCAGGTCAGGGCCGAGCGCGTAGATCGCATACCGGCCGGCCGCCATGGCCAGTTTGGCTGCTGCTGCGCTGTCGGCGACGGCGGCATAGACTCCGTCCTCGATCAGCAGGAGGGCCGCTCCCTCAGTCAAATGGCCCAGGCAGCTGTCCAGCGCGGGGCCGGCAAATGGTGATTTGTTGACGGTGTGCAGCGGGCCCATGGGTGTCCTTCAGATGCTGACGACCACGTCCATGCCGGCCATCAGTTCGGCCATGGCGGCCCGGTCGAGGAGGGTCGCCGCGACCAGCAGGTCGGCTGGCGTCAGTCCCCGTTCGCGAAGGGACTGTCCGTCGACCCAGACGTGATCGATGTCGTACTCGCCCAGTTCTTGCAGCGACGCGGTGAAATCCCGGCGGCCGAGCCGAGCCGGTTCCTGGCCGGCCAGTAATTGGAAGACACCGTCATCGAGATAGGCCAGATGCACTTCCTGGCCGAGGGACGCGGCGACCAGCGCCGCTTCCAGGGCCTCGGCGGCCCGGCCGGCGCCGTAAGGCGCCTTGCGGTTGACGAACAGGAACGACTTGCGGCGCATGGGCGTCACGCTCCGAAGGTAATCAGGCGATCGGCGATGACCGCCGCCTCGACCAGTTGCCCTATGCCGGAGATGCGGAAGCCGGGGGCCAGGTTGGCCTCGCGCACGCCCCGCGCTACCCCGGCGGCGATGCAAATGACCAGGTCGACGCCATCCTTCGCGGCCAGTTCCGCCCATTCGCGGACGATGTTGCGGTCTTCCATGGGAGGGGAAGCCAGGCGATTAGCATTGTACACGCCACCCATGTAGAAGAACACCCGCACCAATTCGTGCCCAGAGGCGAGAACCGCCTGGGCGAAGGATAACGCGGATTGGGCGGCCTGATGGCCGAAAGGGTCCTCATTGACCAGGATGGCGAATTTCAACAGGAGACCTCCGCGAAGGCACCCGCCATCCTGCTCCGGTCGGCGGCAGGCGATCAAGGAGGTTCCGTCTCGAGCATCGTCGAGTCGGCGGCACGGACCAGATCGAGGATCATCTCCACCACCTCCGGATCGCGGCCCAGCCCGCCCATCAGCCAGACCGTCCGCCCGCTCAGGGCGATGGGGCCGCCGATCGGCGTCGACAGACCGAACAGCGGCGGGAGATCCTCGTTGGCGTGCATTCCCTCGGATATCAGCAAGGGCGCGGCGATCACCTGCGTTGCGCGGACCAATCGCGGCCACTGGGCGACCCGCGGCTCCTGCTCGATGAAGGCGGTGGCTACTTCGGCGAATCGGCCACTGGCCCGGAGAGCCGCTGCCACCGCCTCGGGGGTCCTGCCGGCATCGCCGCTGCGCGCCCCGTGGCCGATTACCAGGAGCGCCGTCGCTGTGGTGGAAGCGCCGGCCGTCCGGCAAAGCTCTTCCGCCCGGCGCTGGAGCAGCGTCGCCACGCCTGGATGGCTGCCGACCGGGTCGCAATAGACCACTCTCCGGCCCGCCCGGATGGTGACCCGGCCGGTGAGACCCAGCCGCTGGGGAATGAGGCGGTTGGTGTAATTGCCGACGCCGGCGAAATTGGGCACCACATAGATCAACCGGGCCGACGCCAGATCGAGGCTCGGGTAGGGCGGCTCCTTGCAAAAGCATTCCTGCACTTCGGCGAAGATGCCGCGCCGGCGGATGGCTTCGGCCAGACGTACGGTCGCCGCCCTCCCTTCCGGCCGGAGCGACGAGCCGTGCCCGACCAGCAACAAAGCAGCCTTACTCCATCGGTCCATTGCAGCACCCCCCAACAGCGCTCGTTCATAATATATAGGGTTGGCTAATTCGATGCCGGATAGCGCTTGAGCAGGCGCTGTTGGCGCTGCTGGCAGGCCACCAAGCCGCGGATCGGCAGCGGCGCGAAGCCGCGGCGACGATTGGCGTCGGCGATGGCGAACATCAAGGACTGCTGGCGGAAGAGGGTTCGATAGGTCTGCGCCAGACTCATGTTGGGGTCCCAGATGTGGACTGCCTCCGACCCGGCGCCGTTTACCTCGACGATCAGGAAGCCTTCGCCGGCTTGCAGGCGTTCGACGCAGTCGAAGCGCAGGTCGAAGCGGCCGAACCAGAATTCCGGCATGCTGCGGACAATGCTCTCGAAACGATCGGTCATGGCGGGAGTGATCTGAGCTCGCCCGTCGATGTAAAGCCCGCCCACACGATTGCTGCCGACGGTGCTCAGGCGAACAACTTCTGCGTGCGATGGTACGCGGGCCAATTGTGCGGCGTGGCAGGCAAGGTGGACCGGCGCCTTCCAGCGGGTGCGGGGGTTGGCCAGAATCAGTTCACGCAGGGTCGCCTTGCCATCGCCGACAACGAAGGGAAAGTAGCGGAACGTCAAGGAGAAGATCCATCCGCGCGGTGCGGCGGGATGGCGCACGTAGAATACCGCCGCCTCGCCGTCCAGCGGCACGTATTCCTGGATCACCAGACGTTGTCCCAATGGAAAAGCCGCCAGATATCCGTCGGTCGCGGCGTCGTCGTCGAGCCGGCGAACACCGATGCCCCGCCATCCGATGTCGGGCTTGGCCACCACCGGGTAGCCGAGCCCGGCCTCTTCCATGGCGGCGAGCACCAGTCGGCGGGTTTGTTCGCCTCCGCCGATCCCCTCGACGGTGTCGATGCGGGCCGATCGCGCCACCCAATTCACCTGGGTTGAATCGATCAGCCGCAGGCAGTCGTATTTCGACTCGCCCAATAGGCCGCCGGCCTCGATCGACGGATTGGCGACGGTGGGCAGAGTTTGGCTGCGATAGCGCAATCCCAGCCACAGCCATTGGACGACCAGCGGCAGGTAGTAGAGCGGCGGGCTGATCTTCTCGGCCAGAGCGACGCGAAGATCCTCGGCCTTGAGCGGCGGCATGCCCCGATGCGCGCGAATTTCGGTGCCCGCCGGGGTGGTCGGCTCGACCAAGGATCCGGCCCGGCGACGCAACACCCACATGGCCGCCATTCCGGCGGCGATCACCGGCCAGCCCCAGATCCTCAGACGGTATTCCAGGGCGGTGCCGAAGACCAGAACGGCGACCAGCATGCCCGGCACGTAAAGGCAGGCTGATACCACCACTGCCCCGAAGAAGCGGCGAAAGGGAACCCCCGCCCAGCCGATGGCGGTGAAGGCCGGGAACAGCATGGTCGGGGTCAGCCGGCAGCCGACGACCACCCAGAACAGCCGCTTTGACAGCCACGGCCCGACCCGGACGCCGCAAAAGCGCTGCAGCAGCTTTCCCAGCCGCGCGTTTCGCCGCGCCAGGCGGCCGAGGCCGTAGATCGCGCAATCGCCGAATACGACGCCGCCGAACAGGCTGAGCCCCGCCACCGCGGCCGGCAGATGAGCATCGACCACCAGATAGCCGCCGACCAGGATAGCGCCGTCCTCATGCACCAGGCTGCCCAAGAAGAGCATGGCTGCAAGCAAGGCCCAGGTTCGAACGACTTCGAACGCCACCTTCTGCTCCGACGAACCGCCCGTCGCACAGGAATGTGGGATTCAGCCGCGTCGCGCGCATCCCTCGATTTCGTCATCGCCGGTCCATTCGGGCGAAATCCGGGGACGGATCGGTCGGCCGCGGCCGTCGGATGGCCTCGCCCTTCGCCCGGTGTCGATGTAGTGTGGGTCGATGATCCCGATCACCGCCCATATCGCCCTCGATGAGACCGAACTGGTGTTCACCTTCGTTCGCGCCTCCGGTCCGGGCGGGCAGAACGTCAACAAGGTTGCCTCGGCGGTGCAACTGCGCTTCGACCTTCGGCATTCGCCATCCCTGCCCGAAGCGGTGCGCCAACGCGCGGAACGCTTGGCCGGCCGCCGCCTGACCCAGGACGGTGTGCTGGTGATCTCGGCGCAGCGGTTCCGAGCCCAGGAGCGCAATCGGGAGGATGCGGTGGAGAGGCTGGTCGCGCTGATCCGCCAGGCGGCAGTGCCCCCCGTCCTGCGGCGGCCGAGCAGGCCCACCGCCGCATCCAAGCGCCGTCGGCTCGACGCCAAGAGCCGGCGTTCGACGGTCAAGACTTTGCGTGGCCGGCCCGAGGGAATGGATTAGCCCGCACTGGCCTGAATGCCGGCCGGCTCCAACGGTCACCCCGGCCGGTCACCCCGGCCGGTCACCCCGGAATGACGGTCTTGCCGACCGGGGCCAGGCTCAGGCCTGCCAGTTTGACATGCGCCCAGGCGAACGGCAGGCCGATGATGGTGATGCCGAGCAGAATGGCCAGCACGATATGGGTCAGCGCCAGCCACCAGCCGGCAAGCACGAACCAGACGATATTGCCGATCACGCTTACCGGGCCCGGGTTGCTCTCGATCACGGTCTGGCCGAACGGCAGCAGGGTATACCAGGCGATGCGCAGGGCTGCCGGCGCCCACGGCAGGCCGACGATGGAGATCGCCATCAACAGCGCGGCGAAGGCCCAGCCTATGGCGGAGGCCAGGCCGCCGAACACCAGCCACAGGAGATTGAGAAGGAGCGCCATGGGGATCTGCCCTGGGAAATAAGAAATGGTGCCGGTTGCAGGACTTGAACCCGCGACCTACCGCTTACAAGGCGGTTGCTCTACCAGCTGAGCTAAACCGGCATTGGTCCCCGTGATCGACGGTCGCCAAGTTAGAGTGCGGCCTCCGCCCGCGCAAGCCTCCTATCGCCTGACCAGCTCGTAAAGGGCGACCGCGGCGGCGTTACTGACATTCAGGCTTTCCACCAGGGTGGTCTGCGGCAGCTTGACCAGATAATCGCAAGCCTCCCTGGTCAGCCGTCGCAAGCCTTCGCCTTCACTGCCCAAGACCAGCGCGATATGGCCGCTCAATTCTGCGGCGGCAAGGGTTTTCGGGGCGTCGGCGGCCAAGCCGGCGATCCAGAATCCACCCGCCTTCAATTCCTCGAGCGCGCGGGCCAGATTGGTGATGCGGGCCAAGGGCAGACGTTCCAGCGCTCCCGAGGCCGCCTTCGCCATCGTTCCTGTCTCCTCCGGGGTGTGGCGATCCTGGACCACCAGCCCGAGTGCCCCGAAGGCGGCGGCCGAGCGCATGACGGCGCCCACATTATGGGGGTCGGTCACCTGGTCCAGGACCAGCACTACGGCGTTGGGCCGATCCTTCGCCGCCTCCAGCAAGTCAGCGATATCGGTGGCGGGCAGGGGCTCGACCGCCAGGGCGATGCCCTGATGGACGGCCCCCATGGGCAGCAGGGCATCGAGATCGGCCCGCTCGATGGCTTCAGCCTGGGGCAGAGGACGGGTCCGGGCCAGCAAGTCGATTGCCGCCCCGTGGCTCTTCAGCGCCTCGGCGGTGAGCAGCAGCCGCCGGCTGTGGCGTGCCGGGTTGGCCAGGGCGGCCAAAACCGGGTGGACGCCCCACAGCCAAAATTGTCCTGACCCTGTGCCTGTTCCGCGGGGCGCCCTGGGCATGGCGCGCCGTTCCTCGCGGGCGGCCCGGGCGGAGCGGCCGCCGTTGGGGGCCGAGCCGGCAGACGATGAGGGCGAACGTGGTCGGTTCATGCAGCTCCTCCTGTGGCTCTGGGACGTCTCCCGTGTTTTACCCTCTCTTTTGAGATTGACAATAGCATCCAAATCCTCTTAGTTCCGTTCTCCCGTCGCACCGGGGTGCCGTGGCGATTGGGGAGGGGTGGCCGAGCGGTCAATGGCAGCAGACTGTAAATCTGCCGACGAACGTCTACGTAGGTTCGAATCCTACCCCCTCCACCATTTCCCATGCCGCATCCAAAGGCAGCGGTTCGGCGGACCGAATTCGAAGAAGGGTGCCGGCGCACCCTATTCGGCGGGTGTAGCTCAATGGTAGAGCCCCAGCCTTCCAAGCTGGTTGTGTGGGTTCGATTCCCATCACCCGCTCCATTGTGCCGAATGGTTTTGAAACGCGGTATTGAACTAGACGGGTTTGACAAATGGCGAAGGCAAAGTTTGAGCGGACGAAACCGCATTGCAACGTCGGCACCATCGGTCACGTTGACCACGGCAAGACCTCGCTGACGGCCGCGATCACCAAGGTTCTGGCGGAGACGGGCGGAGCGACGTTCACCGCCTACGACCAGATTGACAAGGCGCCGGAAGAGAAGGCGCGCGGCATCACGATTTCGACGGCGCATGTGGAGTACGAGACGCAGAACCGGCACTATGCGCATGTGGACTGCCCCGGCCACGCCGACTACGTGAAGAACATGATCACCGGCGCGGCGCAGATGGACGGCGCGATCCTGGTGGTTTCGGCGGCGGACGGCCCGATGCCGCAGACGCGCGAGCACATCCTGCTGGCCCGCCAGGTGGGCGTGCCGGCGCTGGTGGTGTTCATGAACAAGGTCGACATGGTGGACGACCCCGAGCTCCTGGAACTGGTGGAGCTGGAGGTTCGTGAACTTCTGTCGTCCTATGACTTCCCCGGCGACGACATTCCGATAGTCAAGGGTTCGGCGCTGTGCGCGCTGGAGGACCGCGAGCCGCAGCTCGGCCGCGAGGCGATCCTTGAGCTGATGAAGGCGGTGGACTCCTACATCCCGCAGCCGGAGCGTCCGAAGGACCGTCCGTTCCTGATGCCGATCGAGGACGTGTTCTCGATCTCGGGCCGCGGCACGGTGGTGACCGGCCGCGTCGAGCGCGGCGTGGTCAAGGTCGGCGAGGAAGTGGAGATCGTCGGCATCCGCCCGACGGTGAAGACCACGGTGACCGGCGTCGAGATGTTCCGCAAGCTGCTGGATCAGGGCGAGGCGGGCGACAACATCGGAGCGCTGCTGCGCGGCACCAAGCGCGAGGACGTGGAGCGCGGCCAGGTTCTGGCGGCACCGGGGACGATCACCCCGCACACCAAGTTCAAGGCCGAGGCCTATGTGCTGACCAAGGAGGAGGGGGGCCGTCATACGCCGTTCTTCACCAACTACCGCCCGCAGTTCTATTTCCGCACCACCGACGTCACCGGCACGGTGCAACTGCCGGAAGGCACCGAGATGGTGATGCCGGGCGACAACGTG
>JAJXWP010000013.1 GCA_021781575.1 Pseudomonadota bacterium | reverse complement strand
CGGCGCCAGAACTTCCGCCTTGCGGCTTCCGTCCTGCGTGCAGTTGCCTCTGACTCGCGGTTGCTACCAACTCGCCCCGCGAAGGACTTTCACCTCCAATCCAGTGCCCATGCCAGGCACACCTCCTCGACCGGGTGCAGGCCTGTTACACCGGTATCAGAGACGTTACACCAGGCATTCCGGCGAATCGCCTATGGCGACGGTCCATGTTCGAGGGGTTTCAACGCAATGAGCGCTATGCCTCGGCTTGGCACGGCGCTTGCCTTTCTCCTGCTCTGCCCGCAGCGGCAATTCCAGTCAGTGCGCGAGTTTCGGTGAGCGCTGCGCGGCTCGTCGATGACGCAATGCTTGAGAGGAGACACTATGAAACAGATATGGTTGACGGGCGTGTCCGGTTTGGCGCTGCTGCTGGCGGTGTCCGCTGCTCGGGCCGATGACACCGTCTCCAACACGGGGACCGCGACGGCGGCGCAGAGCCAGGGCTCCGGCAATAATCCCGCGGGCTCGTGGAATTCCAGTTCGGCCTCGGGCACGGCCGACTTTCTGCAGAACAATTCCGCCGGCGGCGCTGGCTCGGCGGCGGCCAATCTCGGCGGGACGGCGATCTCGGCCGGCGGAGACGTCCTTAACGGCAAGAATAACGTCAATCAGAGCAACAGCACGACCATCGACCCGACCAGTTCGGTCGGCCCCATCTCCTTGACCGGGGGCATCGCCAACGGCGCGGCGGGAACTGGTGGCGCGGCCGCCGGCGGGGCCGGGACCGGCGGCGCAGCGACCAGCACGCAGACGGCGACCACGACCAATACCGGCCGCGGTGGAGACGCCGCCAACCTGACCGGCCCGACGACTGCCGGCGCCGGCGGCGCCGGTGGCGCGGCGACGGCGACCAATGGGGAGACTTCGACACAAACCCCAACAGCGGCCAGTACGGCCAACGGCGGTGTCAACACGGCGGGGGCCGGCGGGCCCGGGGGCGGCGCGACCCAGACGGCGGCGTCTGCCAACGGCAACCCTACCGGCTCTAACACCGGTGCCAGCGGCCCAGGAGGTGCCGGCGGACCAGGTGTCGGCGGTGCGGGCGGGGCCGGTGGTGCCGCCACCCAGACGGCGGCGTCGGCTATCGGAAGCAGTGCGACCGCCAGCGGCAACAGCGGCGGTGCCGGTGGCCCCGGGGCTAGCGGCAACGGCGCCCGCGGCGGCAACAGCGGTGGTCAGGGGCAGACCGCTTCCGCATCCAATGGAAATCCCTCCAGCGGTGCCGGCGGTGCCGGCGGCGCCGGTGGGCCGGGCGGGGCGGCCGCGCCCGCCAATGGCGGCACCAATCACGACAGCGCTCACGACGCCTCTACCCAGTCGGCCACGACCCAGGCGGCGGCCGGTAATGGCGGCAACGGGGGCTCCAACAAGGTGAGCAGCACCTCGACTGCCGGCAGCAACGCACAGTCGGCGAGCAACAAAGAGTTGGCCCGGGTTACCGCGGGCTACGGCGTCGGCGGCAATGCCTGGGGCGGCGCCGGAACCGGCGGGATGGGCGGCAACGCGTCGGTTCATTTCGGCAGCGGCAATATCGGTGCGACCACCCTCGGCGGGACGATCAACGGCTTGACCAACATTTCGCAGAACACCGGGGTGAGCGCCAACCAGATCAACTCATTCAACATCAACGCGCGCCTCAACTAGCCGTTCGAGGCCGGCAGGCCTCGCCTTCGCGGCGCCTGCCGGCTTCGCCTTCGCCACCTCCCGGCCAAGCTGGGCCGGAAACACCAGGGAAGGACGAGGCAATGGGCGTAAGAACAGTGTTGGCGATGAGCGCGCTGGCGGTGGCGCTCGTCGGGCAGGCGAGGGCGGCCGATACCGGCCGTGACCTTTTCGGAAAGCCGCTGGCCGCCGACAGCCTTGCCGCCGAGCGCGGGGGCACCGATGCCGGCATGACCGTCTCGGACAGCGTTCTGCAAAGCAACACCACCAGCCAGACGCCGACCAACAACGGCGGCGTTTCGCTCAGCGGCGATGCGGTAAAGCTGAGCGGTACCATCTATTCGGCCACCGTGGCGGGCAACCGCGGCCTGACCACGGTGATGCAGAACACCGGCGACTTGGTCAATCTCAGCAACGCGACCAGCGTCAACGTCTATCTGCGTTGATGGCGGCGGGAGGGGTGCATGACGAGCTTTCGCCACAGCGCAATGTTCATCGCCGCCTCCCTGCTGTGCGGGGGGCTGATGGCGGGACCGGGGCGAGCCGGCCAAGTGGGGTTCGGTGCGTTCGGCGGGACATTCACCGTTCCAGTGCTCAGCCTGAAGGAAGCACAGTTCCATACCGTCGTACGGCAGGAACGCGACTATTCCTGCGGCTCGGCGGCGCTGGCGACGCTGCTTACCTACCACTATGGCCATCCGATCGCCGAAGACGTGGTTTTCCGGGCAATGTTCGCCGTCGGTGACCGCGCAGCCATCCAGAAGTCCGGGTTTTCCTTGGCCGACATGCAGAAGTACCTGGCGACATTGGGCTATCATTCCGACGGTTACCGGGTGAGTCTCGACAGGCTGGCCGCCGCAGGTGTTCCCGCCATCACCCTGATCAACAGCAAGGGCTATCACCACTTCGTCGTCATCAAGGGAATCAAGGAGGGGGATGTCCTGGTGGGTGACCCAGCGGCGGGGTTGAGAGTCATCCCGCGCCGCGAATTCGAAGCTGGCTGGGTGGGAATCAGCTTCGTCATTCACGACGACCTGGCCACCGGACGCCGGCACTTCAACCAAGCTCAGGATTGGATGGTGCGGCGCAAAGCGCCGTTGTCGGTGGCCCTTGACCGCCAGGGCCTGGCGACGGTCACGACCATGCTGCCGAGTATTTTCGTGTTCTGAGCCGATTCGACCCGCCGTGCCGGCCGCCGGCCGGACCGACAAACAGGGAGCGACGAGCCATGATCAATTCCGCAGGGAAGCGCCCCCACTTGCCGTCACTGGCTGCGGCGCTGGCGACGCTGGTGGCGATTCCGACGGGCGCCAGCGCCAATGAGGATCCTTTCGCCGGCGCGACCGCACTGGGGCGCGGCCAATTGGCCGTTCTGCGTGGCGGCATGCTGATCGGGGGCATCCCCGTCAATTTCGCCGTCACCATTCGCACCACCATACAACAGGCCATGCAACCGGCGGCGGTGCTGGAGACCACCCTGGCCATCGACGACAGCGGGCGCCTGGCCGGTGCCACCACGACAGCGGGGACGAGTCCCGTAGTCAAGGCTTCGGCGGCACCGGGCGCGGTTCCGATTTCCATTTCGATGGCAAGCCCGGCCTCGGCGGGCGGCTTGGCTCCGGCAGCCGGGACGCCGTCGACGGTCGCCCAGGCCCCGGCCGGATCAGCAAGTTCGGCGCCCGCCGCTTCGGCTCCGGCCGCGCCGGCCGCGGTCACGGCGGTTGCGATCGGCAACGGCACGAACATCATCCAGCAGATTTCCCGCTACCAGGTCGAGACCTTGATCAGCAATGCGGCCAATGGTCTGTCGATCTCGCATACCACCTCCATCGACGCGGTGCTGCCGACCATCGTGCAGGCGACGACGGCATTCACCTCGCGGTTTCAGGCGGCGCGGCTCGGCTATCAGTCGGCCATCGCTGCGGTCAGAGGCTGACCTGTTCAAAATATGGGAAGGGAAAACGGCACCCGCGCGGTCAAGCTGACATCCGGCGCATCGCGCGTAACGCCGACGCCGACATTGAGGGCCATCGCCGATTTCGGGTTCATTTGCCAATAGATGCCGAGATTGAGGATGCCTACCGACAGGTTGGCCGTCTCGAAGGCGGTGCCGTTACTGAACTTCAGTCGGCTCGAGGCGATGAAATCCTCCTGGTAGCCGATCGAATAGGAGATCTTGTCGTTGAGGGCGATCCCCATGCCGAACCCCATGCGGAACGCCCCGCCGGGATCGACGCTGGTGATGTTCAACGCCGAGCTATAGGTGGCGTTTTCCGAACTGGGCAGGTTGTAGAGATAGCCGGCATTGACGAAGAATACGGCCGGATCGGAGGGGGCGATCATCGTGACGCTGGGCTCGATTCCCCAGAATCCCGATCCGGTCGCCAATTGCTCGGCGATGCCGAGGGGATTGCGCCGCACATCGAACGGGCTGGTGCCGGTGTCGCTTTTTACCCGCAGATTGGTCACGAAAATCGGCCAAGTCGCATCGCCGTCGTTGACCTGGTAATGCAGCGAACCTTCGACATCGCCAAGGGCCGAATCCTGGGCGCTGGTCGTGGCGGTCGTGTTATTGCTGCTGACTATCGTATTGGTAGTGCTGGCGGTGCGATACATGTAGGGGACGATCGCATCGGCCTCGAAGCGGTTGGTCACTCCGTAACGGAACGACATCATACCGGTGATCGCGTCCTGACTGGCCTGCGTCGCCTGAATATTGCCGACCAGCACGGTATCCAGGATGGCCACGCCGCCGGCGACGAAGGTGTTGACGCTGGTATGCATGTATTGAACGGACGGTTCGACGACGAGGGTGCCGGCGGGGGTGAGCACATTGGAGCTTCCCGGAGCCGAGGTGGTGACGTTGATGCCGGGGTTCTCCAGCGTCGGCGCCGGGCCCTGAATGGCCGGCCCCGGGGTCTGGGCAACGGCCGCTGTAATGCCGGCCGCCGAGGCCAACAGCCAGACTGCTGGAATGACGCGCGTTCTCATTCGGCTCTGTCCCCCTTAAGTCGCTTCGGCTTTCATACGAGCGACTCTAGTCCGTCCCGGCGGCAGAGCGAGATCTCATCGGATCTGTATAATTCCTGTCGATCACCAGTCAAAAAGTAATAATAGTTAGATATTGCTATCGGTAAGTATATGCTTGTTTGAGTTATTCGCAAGAGTCATGTGGCTCAGCGAAAGAAACGGAACGCTACGGCCTTAGTCGTTCATTTGCTGTCGGTGGTATAATCATCCGGAGGGATTGTGCGCTCCGTCAGTGGAGGGGCTAGCTTCCTCCCGCCTAAGTCATAGGCGCCGAATTCTGAACGGCCTCTCAGAATATGGCGGGAAAGCCCGGGTCGCTTTCTGCGACACTTCGCAATGCCGGAAACGAGCGATGGGGCGGATCCATGTATTGTTCGAACAACAATGGGACGGAGTTCACCCGGGAACGGGTGGCCGGTCTCGGCAGCGAGGTTCTGGCCGGCCTTGTCCTGGAGTTGGCGGGGAAGGACCCTGCCTTGATCGAGAGGCTGCGCCCCCTGCTGTCGGAGGAACGTTGCGGAGGCGTCGGCGCCAACGGTGAACGGTCGATGCTGGGCGCCAGCCCGGCAATGCGGGGCCTGCAGGCGGCGCTGAGAAAGATCGCCGACGCCGATGCGCCGGTGCTGATCACCGGCGAAAGCGGAACCGGGAAAGAGCTGGCCGCCAACGCCATCCATCGCCGCTCGGCTCGCGCGGCGGGGCCGTTCATCCCCATCAATTGCGCGGCGCTGCCGAAGGCTCTGATCGCTTCCGAGCTGTTCGGGCATGAAAAGGGTGCGTTCACCGGCGCCGACCAACGCCGTATCGGCCGAATCCAGGCGGCCCAAAAAGGCACCGTGTTCCTCGACGAAATCGGTGACTTGCCGCTCGACTTGCAGGCGCATTTGCTGCGGTTCCTTCAGGAAGGGACCATTGACCGCATCGGCGCGATACACCCGATCAGGGTGGACGCCCGGGTCATCGCAGCGACCAATGTGCCGTTACGCAAGGCCGTGGCCGAGGGACGGTTCCGCGAGGATTTGTTCTTCCGGCTCAATGTCCTGACAGTGGAGATGCCGCCGCTGCGCGATCGAGGCGCTGACATCGACGATCTGGCAGGGCATTTCGTCAGCCGATTCGCCCATCAGGCCGGCAAATCGATCCTCGGGCTCAGTCCGCAGGCGCAGAGCCTGGTCCGGCGTTATACCTGGCCGGGAAACGTTCGCGAACTGATCAGCTGCCTTCAGCGCGCCGTCGTCATGTCCGACGGTCCGTGGATCCATCCCGACAATCTCGGTCTGCCGGCCGATGCGGCGGACGTCCCGCCGTCAGCCACGCCTCAGGCTCTGAAGGCGGCCCGTCGCGGAGTCGAGGAGGCGCTTCTGCGCCGTGCGTTGCAGTCGAACCGCAACAGTATCAAGATGACCGCCGAGCAGCTCGGTGTTTCCCGCGTCACCGTCTATCGGCTGATGGAGAAACATCGGATCGTCGTTGATCCTTGACCCGGTTCAACGTCCTTCGAGCGGCGGCATGCGAAGCGTGTCGCCGGTGCGGGAAAGCAGCGCTACCAGCGGCATCAGTCGTTCTGTCAGTGCGGCCAGGTGGGCGCCGTTCGCCATGGTCATGGTCATGTCCGCGGGCAAGCGGCCGGTGCGGGCGATCTCAAGAACATATGCCAGCGGACCCTTGGGCCGGGGGAACGGCACGAGGTCGATAGGCATCTGCGAAGGCAGGCGCGCCAATTGGCGCAGCAGGACCATGGACTCGGCATAACCACCGGTCTCATCGACCAATCCGAGGCGCTTGGCGTCTTCCCCGCTCCAGACGCGGCCGCGGGCGAGGCGGTCCATGTCCTCGGGCTTGATATGTCTGGCCTGCTGGACCTTGGCGGTAAAGTCGGCATAAATCCGGTCGAGCATGACATTCAGGCGGTCCCAGGCGGTGGGGGAAAAGCTGGTGACAGAACTCCACATGGGCGCGTTCTGGCCTTGGTGTACTTCATCCCAGCTGACGCCCACTTTCTTCCATAGATCGCCCAACACCATCTTGCCGGAAAACACGCCGATGGAGCCGGTGATGGTTCCCGGTTGGGCGACGATCTTGTCGGCCGGCAAGGCGGCGAAATATCCGCCCGAGGCCGCCACGTCTCCCATCGATACGACCACCGGTTTGCCCGCTGCGCGGGCGTTGCCGACTTCCCGCCAGATGGCGTCGGCGGCGGTGTAGGAGCCTCCGGGGCTGTCGATGCGCAGCAAGATGGCTTTGATGCTGTTGTCCTTGACCGCGGCGCGCAGCGCCTTACCGATCCGCTGGGCCGACATGACGCCCCCGTCGGCCAGCGCGCTGTCGCGATCGGTCCCCTCCTGGACCGGGCCGACGCCATAGACCAGCGCCACTTTCACCGCATTGGGCTCCGCCCGGGCGCGATCCAGATAATCGTGGAGGTCCACCAGTTTGGCGCCCTTTTGCGTCAGCCCGTCTTCCAGTTGGTCCCAATACGCCAGATGATCCACGAGTTGCCCCTGGCGCGCTTCATCGGCCATCAATGGGGCGTGGTCGATCAGCGCCTTGACTTGCTCGGCCTTCAGACCACGTGCCCGGCCGATGCCGTCGACCACCTGACGGGTCCAGGCATCCACCAGCTGCTCGGTCGATTCCTTGCCCTCTCGGGTGAACTTGGTCTGGGTGAAGATATCGATGGCGGTCTTGTATTCATATCGCGCCGAGAATTGCGGCTTGATGCCGAGCAGGTCGAGGGTGCCCTTGAGGAAAGGGCTTTGCGCCATGAAGCCGGTCAGGGCAACGTCGCCCGAGGGTTGCAGCCAGATTTCCTGAAAGGCCGAGGCAAGGTAATAAGGCACGGTGCCGGCGGAGGTTCCGCCGAAGCTGGTGGAGAAGGCGACCGTCCGTTTTCCTGATTTGCGGAATGCCAGGACGGCTTCGCGCAGTTCCTGGGCCCGCGCCATGCCGAGCGAGGGGCTATCGATGCGCGCCACCAGTCCCGTCACCCGTGGATCCCGTGCCGCCTTGTCGAGCGCTTCCACGACATCCGCCACAGTGTAGGCATTGGGTAGGCCCAACCTGGCCAATGGGCCGTCGGGCAGCGCTTCGACTACGCCGGAATCCACGTCCAGTTCCAGCACCACCTGCCGGGGAAGCGGAGCGGGGCGGGCGCTGAAGCCGGCCCACAGGCCCAACGCGGTGATCAGCAGGGTGAAGCTGCCGACCACCGCAAGGACGACGAGAATGACGCGACCCAACAGTCGCATAGGCCTGCCCTCCCAGCGGGTGACGTTACCCCGTTATGGGACGAGCCGGACTGGTGGTCAATCGGTTAGAGGAGGAGCAGATCGAAGGATTGGTCGGGCGGACGGTCAGGCCACAGCCCCTATGGGTTGCACTTCGCGGCGGATCTCTGCCTGCTGATGGTGGGCTCGCTCAAGGTCGTAGGTCACCTGGGCATCGATCCAGAAGCGGTCCGAGGTGCCGAAAAAGCGGGACAGGCGCAAGCCGGTGTCGAGGCAAATGGATTGCCGCCCGCCGACGATGGCGTCGAGCCGTTCGCGCGGAACCTTCAGCTGCCGGGCGAGGTCGGTGATGCTGACGCCCTTCGGTTTGAGGAACTCTTCGGCAAGGATCTCGCCGGGATGAATGTTCAGGTAGCTCATTCAGTTTCCTCCTTTCTTGTCGCCGGGTAGGTCCAGGTCGTAGGGCGGCAGGATGGGCAAAAGAGTCCGCGGCTGGCAACTCGTCGAAGGCGATACCTCGTTGGCCGGAGGGTTCCAAAAGAGGCAGTCGGGCGGCCCGGGGCAGGGCTGCCGCCAGGGCAGCAATCTGACCGGGGTTGCCCCGCGGCGCCGGTCGCCGGGTGTGTCGCTCACCGGGTGTTGCGGCAGCCGCCCCCGCCCGCTAAATCTAATGCATGGATCAAATATCCTCCGAATTTCCCGGCCGTCATTGGCACCGGCTGGAGGACGGCCGGATCCAATGCGACCTGTGCCCGCGGTTCTGCAAGCTGCACGACCAGCAGCGGGGCCTGTGCTTCGTGCGGGCTCGTCACGGCGAGCAGATGGTGCTGACCACTTATGGCCGGTCGTCCGGGTTCTGCATCGATCCGATCGAGAAGAAGCCGCTCAACCACTTCCTTCCCGGGACGCCGGTGCTGTCGTTCGGCACCGCCGGCTGCAACCTGACCTGCAAGTTCTGCCAGAACTGGGACATCAGCAAGGCCCGCGAGGTCGACCGGCTGAATGATGCGGCCTCGCCTCGGGCTATCGCCGAGGCGGCCGTCAGGTTGGGTTGCCGGTCGGTGGCCTTCACCTACAACGACCCGGTGATTTTTCTCGAATATGCCGTTGATGTGGCGCGAGAATGCCATGCGCGCGGGGTGAAGACGGTGGCGGTCACCGCCGGCTATGTCGCACCCGAGGCCCGTCGCGAATTCTTCGCCCATATGGATGCCGCCAACGTCGATCTCAAAGGATTTAGCGAAGAATTCTACCAGAATCTGTGCTCCGGTCATTTGCAGCCGGTCCTCGATACCTTGGAATATCTGCACCGAGAGACGTCGGTGTGGTTCGAGATCACCACCCTATTGATTCCCGGGCAAAACGACGGTGACGACGAATTGCGCTCTCTGTCCCGATGGGTGGTGGAGCATCTGGGAGCGGATGTGCCGCTGCATTTCAGCGCCTTCCACCCCGACTGGAAGATGACCGATACCCTGCCGACCCCGCCGGCCACCCTGACCCGGGCCCGCTCCATTGCCTTGGCTGAAGGCCTGCGCTTCGTCTACACCGGCAATGTCCACGACCCGGAGGGCGGCAGCACCTTCTGCCCGTCCTGCGGCCGGCTGCTGGTCGAACGGGACTGGTACCGGCTGGGGAGTTGGGGATTGGATGCCGGCGGACACTGTGCCGGTTGCGGCGCGGCTGTCGCCGGCGTGTTTGAGGCCGAACCGGGCGACTGGGGGCGCCGCTTCCAGCCGGTGAGGCTGCAAGCCTTGACTTGAGCCCCCCGGGCAGGCTAGTGCCTTCCCGGAAGCGTCATCCGCGCGCAAGAGAGTGTGAGAAAAACCAGTGGCGCTGGCGTTTCCGCCAGCGTTTCGGCGGAGGCCGGCGGCAACGTCGGCTTCACGGAAAGCACTCTGGGCCGGGAATGACGAGCGATGGCGACAGCTCGGTGACACCTCGATGATCAAGCGTTCGGCCTCATGGGCGGTGAAACTCGCCCTCACCGGGGGGGCCTTGTGGTACCTCCAGGCCAAGGTCGATCTGCCGACGGCATGGAAGATGGGCAAGGCCGTGACCCCCGCCATGTTTCTCGCCGCCTTCCTGTTGCAGGTGGTGCAACTGATGATCTGTGCCGGCCGTTGGCGGCTGGTGCTTCAGGCCATCGGCGCCTGGCTGCCGTTCGGCAAGGCCTGCGAGCTGTTCTGTATCGGCAATTTCTTCGGCCAGGTGCTGCCCGGCGCGGTCGGGGGCGATGCGGTGCGTATCTGGAAGGCCCGGCAAGCCGGTCTGAGCCTGGCCGCATCGATCAATTCGGTGATGCTGGAACGGGTGGCGACGGTGTTCGGTCTGGTCGTCCTGGTGGCGGCAGCGCAGCCGCTGCTGGCCGACCGCCTGCGCGACACGTCAGGTTTGTGGGTGTTTCCCACGTTGAGCCTCGGCGGCCTGGTTGGCATCCTGGTGCTCGCCGGCCTCGATCGCCTTCCCATGTCACTGTTGCATTCACGGCTGGTGAGCGGCTTCGCCCGTCTGGCCGGCGACACCCGTCGGCTGTTCCTGCGCCCGGGGAGCGCCCTGCCGACGCTGACCATGGTCATCCTCGGCCATGTGAACCTGGCGCTGGTGGTGTGGGCCCTGGCGCGTGGCCTCAACGCCCCGGTGTCGGTGGTTGACTGCCTGGTGCTGGTGCCGCCGGTGATCCTCGTCGCCACCTTGCCCATTTCCATCGCCGGTTGGGGGGCGCGCGAGGTCGCCATGGTCACCGTCTTCGGCTTCATCGGCGTGCCGGCGGCGCAGGCGGCGGCGATGTCCGTGCTGTTCGGCCTGGTGACCATCCTGATTGCCCTGCCGGGCGGAATCTTCTGGCTGTTCTCCCGCGATCGCCAGCCGACGGCTGCGGAGCCGGTCGGGGGAGCGGCGCTCGACGAGCGGCCGGTGGAGGAAGAAATCGCCGGCTAAGACCTTTCCTTCCAGATTCCGAGTGTTACATTCCTTGGCAACGGCATGCCCGCCTGCCAGTGGTCCGTCCCAGGCGCCCGGTTTTCGAGCGTCCGGACAAGGCGGTCCACCACCTGATTGAACTGTGGCGAGAATCTGACGGATGCTGTGGGCGCCATCAGTCACATTTTCTCCCCCTGGAGGAACACGACACCCATGAAAATCTCTTTCTCCAAGGTCAGCCTTCCCACCGAGGGCGCTCTCGTCGTCTCCGTCCTCGAAGGACGCAAGCCGAGCGCCACCGCCCGGCAACTGGACGAACAGACCGATGGGCTGATCAGTCGGGCCATGGCGGCCAGCCGGTTTGAAGGCAAGAAGGACCAGACGCTTCTGCTGGTGGCTCCCGCCGGTCTCCAGGCACAGCGGCTATTGCTGGTCGGCCTGGGGAAACCTGAAGAAATAGACGCGCTGGCAGCCGAAAAGCTGGGAGGCACGGTGGTGGCGCAACTGCAGGCGGCCGGCGATGAGGTGGTCACCGTCGCCGTCGACGCCATCGACGGATGCCCGTTGGCCCCGGTCCATATGGCGGCCCATATCGGCTTCGGCGCCCGGTTGCGCTCCTATCGCTTCGACAAGTATCGCACCAAGGAAAAGGCCGAAGAAAAGCCCAGCGTTGCCAAGCTGGCGCTCATGCTCGAGGAGCATTCGGCGGCCAAGCGGCGCTTCGCCGCTCTCGACAATATCGCCGAGGGAGTATTCCTGACCCGCAACCTGGTCAGCGAACCGGCCAACGTGATCTACCCGGAAAGCCTGGCCGAGCAGGTGAAGATGCTGGCGGATTCCGGCATCGACGTGGAGATCCTCGGCGAGAAGCAAATGCGCAAGCTGGGCATGGGGGCGCTGTTGGGCGTTGGCCAGGGCAGCGAACGGGAATCCCAGTTGGTGGTGATGCGCTGGATGGGCGCCGAGGATGAGAATGCGGCTCCGATCGCCTTTGTCGGCAAGGGTGTCACCTTCGACTCCGGCGGCATTTCGATCAAGCCGGCGGCCAACATGGAAGACATGAAATGGGATATGGGCGGTTCCGCCGTGGTCATCGGCCTGATGAAGGCGCTGGCCCTGCGCAACGCCAAGGTCAACGCGGTCGGCGTGGTCGGCCTGGTGGAAAACATGCCGTCGGGAACCGCCCAGCGCCCCGGCGACGTGGTGACCTCGATGTCGGGCCAGACCATCGAGGTGATCAACACCGACGCCGAAGGACGCCTCGTTCTGGCCGACGCCCTGTGGTATACCCAGGACCGCTTCAAGCCGCAGGCAATGATCGATCTGGCGACCTTGACCGGGGCCATCATCATTTCCCTGGGCGACCGCTATGCCGGGCTGTTCGCCAATGACGACGACCTTGCCGACAGGTTGACTGCCGCGGGCAAGGAGGTGGACGAGCTGCTATGGCGCATGCCGCTGGACGACCCCTACGACAAGCTGATCAAGTCGGACATCGCCGACATGAAGAACACCGGTGGGCGTGAAGGCGGCAGCATCACCGCCGCGATGTTTCTCAAGCGCTTCGTCAAGGACACCAAATGGGCTCATCTGGACATCGCCGGTGTGACCTGGGCAAAGAAGGACGGACCGGTGACGCCGAAAGGCGCCACGGCCTTCGGCGTTCGTCTGCTCGACCGGCTGGTGGCCGAGTATTACGAACAGAAATAGCGCGTTGCTGACGATCCGTTTCGTCCCGCCTGCCGACGACGGACTCGCGTCGGAGGCCCTTGCGGTCGGCGTCGCCCCCGGCGGTGAACTGCTTCCTGCCGCCCGCGCGGCCGACGCCGGCGGTCTGGTCACGCGCGCCTTGGCCGGGCGGCATCGCTTTGACGGTGACGAGGATGACGTGCTGCCCGTGTTGACCGCGTCGGGCTGGCTGGTGCTGGTTGGCATGGGGGCGGCCGAAGAACGCGACGCCAGGCGGCTGCGCCGCATCGGCGGCAATCTGTTCGCCGAACTGGCCGACAGCGGCATCATCTGCCTGGACCTCCGTCTCGACCTGGCGCCCGAGTCGGCCGCCGAACTGGCCTATGGAATGTGCCTGAGGGCTTGGCGGCCGGCGGCGCGCTACCGTTCCAAGCCGGATCCCGACGAGGAATGGAGCCTGGTCGAGGCGGTCCTTGCCACGGCTGATCCGGCCGCGGCGCAAGTCCGTTTCGACCAGCTGGCGGCGGTGGCCGTCGCCTCGGCCTGGGCGCGCGACCTGGTGGTGGCCCCGGCCAACGAACTGAACCCCGACAGCTTCTGCCGACGGCTCGACAGTCTGGCCGATCTGGGCGTGCGGGTCGAACAGGTCGATCCCCGTCAGACCGGCCTCAACCTGTTGCAGGCGGTGGGCCAGGGAAGCGCTGTGGCGCCTCGCTTGGCGCTGCTGCGTTGGCAGGGCGGCCGGCCAGATGAGCCGCCGGTCGTCTTCGTCGGCAAGGGAATCACCTTCGATACCGGCGGCATCGACATCAAGCCGCGGGAGGACATGGAGGAGATGAAGGGCGACATGGCCGGCGCGGCGGCGGCGGCCGGCGCCATCCATGCCCTGGCCGCACGCCGAGCGCCGATCAACGCCGTCGGGGTCCTGGCGATCGCCGAGAACATGCCGTCGGGGCGCGCCGCCCGGCCCGGCGATGTGGTCAAGAGCTACGCCGGCATCACCGTCGAGATCGTCGATACCGATGCTGAAGGCCGGCTCGCCCTGGCCGACGCGCTGGCCTTCGCCGCCGCTACGCTTCGCCCGGCGCTGATGGTCGATCTGGCAACCCTGACCGGTGCGGTCGAGGTTTCCTTGGGACGTCACCGCGCCGGGCTGTTTACCGCCGACGATGCCTTGGCCAAGGCGTTGTTTTCCGCCGGGGAGGCCGAGGACGAACCGGTATGGCGGCTGCCGCTGACCGATGCCTATGACGAGGCCCTGGAAAGCGCCGCCGCCGACCTGCGCAACTGCACCTGGGAACACAGTCCCGATGCGCTGAATGCGGCGCGCTTCCTCCAGCATTTCGTTCCCCATGAGGTGCCCTGGGCGCATCTTGACATCGCCGGCGTGTCGGAAGCCGAGGAGGATGGTCCGCTGGCCGCGGAAGGACCTACCGGCTTTGGCATTCGTCTGTTGGTCCATCTGGTCGAGGACCGACGCGCGGGGTAGAGTAGCCTCGTCATGGCTATCCGTATCGGCTTCTACCATTTGCAGCGCTCTTCGCTGGAACAGGCTCTGCCCAGGCTTCTCGAGAAAGTACTGGAAGGCGGGCATCGGGCCGTGGTGATGTCCGGCTCGGCCGAGCGGGTGGCGTTTCTCGACGCTCACTTGTGGACCTGGGATCCGGCTTCCTGGCTGCCGCATGGTACCAGCCGCGACGGCGACGCCGAGCAGCAGCCGATCTATCTCACCGAAGGCGATGGAAACCCGAATGGTGCCGACGTGCTGTTGCTCACCGATGGTGTGGTCTCACAGCAGCTGAGCGCTTTTGCCCGCTGCCTGTTGCTGTTCGACGGCAATGACGAGGCGGCTGTGAAGGCCGCCCGCGCCTTATGGAAGGATTGGAAAGAGCGGGGCTGGAGCCTCACCTATTACCAGCAGACCGAGCGGGGTGGGTGGGAAGAGAAGGCCCGTACCGCGGAGGCGGCAAGAGAGGGAGGATGAGGATGCTGAGTGGCAAGGTTCTGGTGGCCCAGGGGGGCGGCCCGACGGCGGTGATCAACCAGTCGATGGTCGGCGCGGTGCTGGAGTCGCGCAAATTCCTCAATGTCGAGCGCGTCTACGGCGCCCTGCACGGCGTGCGTGGCATCGTCGATGAGGAGTTTCTCGATCTCACCCAGGAAACCACCCACAATCTGGAGATGGTGGCGGAGACGCCGGCTTCAGCGCTGGGATCGACCCGCGACAAGCCCGACCTTGCCTATTGCCACGAGATCTTCAAGGTTCTGCGGGCTCACGGGGTCGCCTACTTCTTCTATATCGGCGGAAATGACTCGTCGGATACGGTGCGTATCGTCAGCGAAGAAGCCGCCAAGGCCGGCTATCCGTTGCGCTGCATCCATATCCCCAAGACCATCGACAACGATCTGGTGGAGAACGATCACACGCCTGGCTTTCCCTCGGCCGCGCGGTTCGTCGCCCAGTCCTTCATGGGGGCCAATCTCGACAATTGGGCACTGCCTGGGGTGTACATCGCCGTGGTGATGGGGCGTCATGCCGGCTTCCTGACTGCCGCCTCGGCGCTCGGCAAGAAATTTCCCGACGATGGGCCGCATCTCATCTATCTGCCAGAACGGACCTTCGATCTCGAGCGCTTCCTCGGCGACGTGAAGAGCATGTATGAGCGTTACGGTCGGTGCGTGGTGGCCGTGTCGGAGGGCATCCACGATGGCACCGGTCTGCCTATCGCCGCCAAGCTTGCGTCGCAACTGGAACGGGACGCCCACGGCAACGTCCAGTTGTCGGGGACCGGTGCCCTGGCCGACCTGCTGACGGAAGCGGTGCGCAGCAAATTGCAGCTGAAGCGGGTGCGCGGCGATACGTTGGGCTACCTGCAGCGCTCCTTCGCCGGTTGCGTCTCGGACGTCGACCAGCGAGAGGCCCGCGAGGTCGGCGAGAAGGCCGTGCAGTATGCCATGTGGGACGACTGCGACGGCTCGGTGACCATCCAGCGCACCGGCTTCTATTCGGTCGACTACAAGCTGATGCCGCTCGCCACGGTCGCCGGCAAGACCCGCACCATGCCCAACGAATTCATCGCCGCCTCGGGGACCGACATCACCGACGCATTCCGCCTGTATCTTCGCCCACTGCTGGGATCGCGCATGCCCGACGCCTACCGCCTGCGGACCGGCAGCAACCGGGTGCCGAAAATCCTGCATAAGTAGGAACGACGGCCGGCCGCTCCCTGTTTTTCTCTCGTACCGACAGGAAGGAGAAGAGAATGAACTGGGATCAGGTATCGGGTAACTGGCAGCAGTTCAAGGGCAAGGTGCGGGAGAAATGGGGTGATTTGACCGAGGACGAGGTCGCACGCCTGGAAGGTAACCGTGACCAATTGGTCGGGCGGATTCAGGAACGCTACGGAATCGCCCGGGACGAGGCGGAACGCCAGGTCTCCGACTGGCTCGGCACTATGCATTGATGACGCGTGGCAGCGCCGAGGACTGGCCTCGGCGTTGCCACCTATTGTGCGCCTTGTGCATCTTCCAGCGCTTCGTGGGCGGCGAACCAGGCCTCCTCGGCGGAGGCCAGTGCTTTTTCCGCTTCTCCCAGTTCCCGCTGGATGGCGGCCACCTTGTCGGGCGGGCCGGCATAGAGAGTCGGTTCGGCCAGTTGGGCTTGCAGGCTTGCCTTCTTCCGACCCAGGTTTTCCACCAGCTTTTCCGCATCCTGCACGACCTTGCGCAGCGGCGCCAGTTGCGTGCGCAGTTCGGCTGCGGCCCGCCGCTCGTCCTTGCGGTTTGGCCCCGCCGGTCGGGCATCGCGGCCGTCGCGGCGGCTTTCGCGCGCCTGGTCGAGGAGAAGCCGCTTGTAGGCATCGAGGTCACCGTCGAACGGCTTGACCTGGCCCCCTGCGACCAGCCACAGGCGATCGGCGGCCAGTTCGATGAGGTGCGGATCGTGGCTGATCAGGACGACCGCCCCGTCATAGGCGTTGAGTGCCGATACCAGCGCCTCGCGGCTGTCGATGTCGAGGTGGTTGGTCGGCTCGTCGAGGATCATCAGATGGGGCGCGTCGCGGCTCATGCAGGCGAACAGCAGCCGGGCCTTTTCGCCGCCGGACAGGTTCTCGACGGCGACGTCGGCCCGCTCCTGGGAGAAGCCGAATCGCCCGAGCTGCGCTCGGACCTTGGCTTCCGGGGCCAACGGCATCAGCTCCTGCATATGGGCGAAAGCGCTGGCCCGCGGGTTCAGTTCCTCGGTCTGGTGCTGGGCGAAGTAGCCGATGCGCAGCTTGGGCGAGCGCTGCAGCGTGCCATCCAGCAGCGACAGTCGCCCCGCCAGTACCTTGGCCAGGGTCGATTTGCCATTGCCGTTGGCGCCCAGCAGGGCGATGCGGTCGTCCATGTCGATGCGCAAGGACAGGTTGCGCAAGATTGCCTTGCCGGGAGCATAGCCGGCCTGCCCCCGCTCGATGGCCACGACCGGCGGAGACAATGGCTCGGGGTCGGGAAAATCGAAGCTGATCGGCCGGTCTTCGATGATCGAGATAGGCGGACCCAGGCGTTCCAGCATCTTGATCCGACTTTGCGCCTGCGCCGCCTTGGTCGCCTTGGCACGAAAGCGATCGATGAAGGCCTGCAGCTTGCGCCGCTGATCCAGTTGTTTCGCCGCCGCCTTGGCGGCCAATTCCATCTTCTCGCGGCGGACCTGCGCGAAGCGGTCGTAGTTGCCGCCATAGGCCACCAGCTTTCCCTGATCGATATGAACAATGCGGTCGGCCACCGCGTTCAACAGCTCGCGGTCATGACTGATGACGATCAACGTCCCGGGATAGGTGGCCAGATAGCTTTCCAGCCATAGGGTCGCCTCGAGGTCCAGATGGTTGGTCGGTTCGTCGAGCAGCAACAGGTCGGGGCGGGCGAACAGGGCGCCGGCCAAGGCCACCCGCATTCGCCAGCCACCTGAAAAACTACCGAGCGGCCGCGCCTGAGCCTCGGCGTCGAACCCTAGTCCGGCCAGGATGGCGGCGGCGCGGGCTGGAGCGGAATGGGCATCGATGGCAGCCATCCGCTCGTGCAGTTCGGCCAGTCGATGGCCGTCGCTGCTGGCCTCGGCTTCGGCCAGCAGCGCGGTACGCTCCGGATCGTGGGCCAGCACGCAGTCGATCAGGCTTGCCTCGCCCTCGGGGATCTCCTGCGCGACGCGGCCCACGGTTGCCCGCGGCCGTACTAAAACGCTGCCACCGTCGGCGTGAAGTTCGCCTAGGATCAGCTTGAACAGGGTTGATTTGCCGGCGCCGTTGCGGCCGACCAGTCCGACCCGCTGGCTGGCGGCGACATGGACGGTAGCGCCGTCGAACAGCGTCCGCCCACCGATGCGGAAGGTGAGATCGTTGATGTGCAGCATGGAAGGAGGCAGATATCACGCCTGTCGGGGTTCAACAATATTTACAAAGCTGTCCGTTGCCAGCACTGCGGCAAGACGGTATAAACCGCGGTCTTCGGCCGGGGAGCGGTCGAGAGGGAAAAATGGGTGCGCCCTTTGGGGGAAGACCGCGCCCGATTCAGACGAGGACATAACGACAATGGCTATTGAGCGCACTCTGTCGATCATCAAGCCCGACGCCACGCGCCGCAACCTTACGGGCAAGATCAACGCCCGGTTCGAGGATGCCGGTCTTCGCATCGTTGCGCAGAAGCGCCTGCAGCTGACCAAGGACCAGGCCAAGAAATTCTACGCCGTCCATGCCGAGCGGTCGTTCTTCAACGATCTCTGCGAATTCATGACCTCCAATCCGGTGGTGGTGCAGGTTCTGGAAGGCGAAAACGCTGTCGCCCGCAACCGTGAGATCATGGGCGCCACCAATCCGGCCAATGCGGCGCCGGGCACCATCCGTGCCGACTTTGCCGAATCGGTGGAAGCCAACTCGGTACATGGCTCCGATTCCCTGGAAAACGCCGCCAAGGAAATCGCCTTCTTCTTCGCCGAGACCGAAATCGTCGGGTAACGAGGGCGAATTCATCCTTCGAGACGCGGCGCTAAGCGCCGCTCCTCAGGACAAGGAAACATGGTCCCTCGCCCTGGGTAGGCCGCCCTTATCGGGCGGCCGTATCGATAGACGCTTCAACTGAAGCGGACGTCGACAATCTCGTAGGATTTCGACCCACCCGGCGTGCTTACCTCCACCGAATCGCCGATATGCTTGCCGATAAGGGCACGCGCCAGCGGCGAATGCACCGACAGGCGACCGGAGCGGATGTCGGCTTCGTGGGCTCCGACGATCTGGTAGATCGACTCGTCGTCGCTGTCCTCGTCGGCCAGGGTCACCGTCGCCCCAAAACGCACGATGTCGCCTGACAGCTGGCTGACGTCAATGACCTGGGCCCGGCTGATGATGTCCTCGAGTTCGGTGATGCGGCCTTCAATGAAGCTCTGGCGTTCGCGCGCCGCGTGATATTCGGCGTTTTCCGACAAATCGCCGTGCTCCCTCGCTTCGGCGATGGCTCGGATGACCGCGGGGCGTTCAATCGACTTCAACACTCTCAGTTCGTCCTCGAGGGAGGTCAGCCCCCCCGGAGTCATCGGGATCTTTTCCATCCGGCCTTCCTGAAAAGCAAAAAAACAGCGCCGCAGCCAAGGTCCCCCGGCCGCCGAGCAACTTTAGAACGAGCCACTAAAATACGACTGCAAGGGTGCAACATCAAGAGCACCGCCCCTCAACGCCTCGATCGCACCAACCGCCGCGCGCGCGCCGGCCAGCGTCGTGTAATGCGGGATGTTGTGCGTCAACGCCGTGCGCCGGATGGAAAAACTGTCGGCCACTGCCTGTGCGCCCTCGGTGGTGTTGACGACCAGCTGGACTTGGCCCGACAGCATGGCGTCGACGCAATGGGGGCGTCCCTCGAGGACCTTGTTGACCACACCGACCTCGATCCCCTGGCTTCGCAGGAACTGCGCGGTACCGCTGGTGGCGATCAGCTTGAAGCCGAAACCGACGAGGCGGCGTGCCACTTCGACCAGCCCACCCTTGTCGGCCTCGCGCACCGAGAGGAAGGCGGTGCCTTCCAACGGCAAGCGGGTGCCGCTGCCCAACTGGGATTTGGCGAAGGCCCGCCGAAAATCGGTGTCGATCCCCATGACCTCGCCGGTCGACTTCATCTCCGGGCCAAGCAGGATGTCGACGCCGGGGAACCGGGCGAAGGGGAACACCGCTTCTTTCACCGCCACATGCTTGAGTGGCCGATCGGTCAGATGGAACCCCGACAGGGGTTCTCCTGCCATGACCCGGGCGGCGATCTTGGCGATCGGCACGCCGATGGCCTTGGCGACGAAGGGCACGGTTCGGCTGGCCCGCGGGTTGACTTCCAGAATGTAGATTTCGCCGTCCTTGACGGCGAATTGTACGTTCATCAGGCCGACCACCTCAAGCGAGCGCGCCAGCAGCGCCGTCTGCCGCTTGATCTCGGCGATGGTCGCCGGGGCCAGGCTGTGTGGCGGCAGCGAGCAGGCGGAATCACCCGAATGGATGCCCGCTTCCTCGATATGTTCCATGATGCCGGCGACGAATACGTCCTGGCGGTCGGCCAGGCAGTCGACATCCACCTCGATGGCGTCGGACAGGTAGCGGTCGATCAGCACCGGGTTGGTGCCGGTGACTAGGACGGCGTCCTTCATGTAGCGTTCGAGGCCGTTATGGTCGTGGACGATGCGCATGGCGCGACCGCCCAGCACATAGGATGGCCGAATAACCACCGGATAGCCGATGCGTTCGGCCACCAACAAGGCCTCCTCCAGGGTTCTCGCGGTGCCGTTTTCCGGCTGGCGCAGCCCCAGGTTCCGCAGCAGTACCTGGAAACGCTCGCGATCCTCGGCCAGGTCGATGGCGTCGGGCGAGGTGCCGAGAATGGGTATGTCGGCTTTCTCCAATGCCGCCGCCAGCTTGAGCGGAGTCTGCCCGCCGAACTGCACGATGACTCCCAGGACGCGGCCGTTCGATTGTTCGCGGCGCACCAGGTCGATGACCGTCTCGGCGGTCAGCGGCTCGAAATACAGGCGGTCCGAGGTGTCGTAATCGGTCGATACGGTCTCCGGATTGCAGTTGACCATGATGGTTTCTTTGCCGGCCTCAGACAGCGCATAGGCGGCATGGACACAGCAATAGTCGAATTCGATGCCCTGGCCGATCCGGTTGGGCCCACCGCCCAGAATGATCACCTTGTCGCGATCGCTGGGCTCGGCCTCGCATTCCGGCGGCTGGATGCCGTCGCCTTCGTAGCAGGAATACATGTAAGGCGTGCGCGAGGGGAATTCGGCCGCACAGGTGTCGATGCGCTTGAACACTGGCTTGACGTTCAGCACCTCGCGGCGGAACATCGCCTCGGTCAGCGTCTTTCCCGACAGGTCGGACAGACGCTCGTCGGAAAATCCCATCTTCTTCAGGCGCAGGAGGCCCGGCGCGTCGATCGGCAGGCCTTGGCGGCGCACTTCCGCCTCGGCATCGACGATGCCCTTGATCTGCTCGAGGAACCAGCGGTCGTAGCTGCAGCAGGACCGCACGTCTTCCACCGCCAGTCCGAAGCGCAAGGCCTGGGCGATGACCAGCAGGCGGTCGGCGCGCGGCTGCGACAGGGCGGCCTTGACGGCATCCTTGTTCTTGCCGCCATCCGCCCCGACGATCTCCACCTCGTTGAGGCCGGTCAGCCCGGTTTCCATGGAGCGGAGGCCCTTTTGCAGGCTTTCCTGGAAGGTGCGGCCGATGCTCATGGCTTCCCCGACAGATTTCATCGAGGTGGTCAGCATGGGGTCGGTGCCGGGGAATTTCTCAAAGGTGAAGCGGGGAATCTTGGTGACCACGTAATCGATGGTCGGTTCGAAACTGGCAGGGGTGACGCCGGTGATGTCGTTCAGCAGTTCGTCCAGGGTATAGCCCACCGCCAGCTTGGCGGCCACCTTGGCGATGGGGAAGCCGGTGGCTTTCGAAGCCAGTGCCGAGGAACGTGACACCCGCGGATTCATCTCGATGATGACCATGCGGCCGTCCTCGGGATTGACGGCAAATTGGACGTTCGATCCGCCGGTGTCGACGCCGATCTCGCGCAGCACCGCCAGCGAGGCGTTGCGCATGATCTGGTATTCCTTGTCGGTCAGCGTCAGGGCAGGGGCCACGGTGATCGAATCGCCGGTATGCACGCCCATGGGGTCGACGTTTTCGATGGAACAGATGATGATGCAGTTGTCGTGCTTGTCGCGCACGACTTCCATCTCGTATTCCTTCCAGCCGAGCACCGACTCCTCGACCAGCACCTCTTGGACCGGACTGGCGGCCAGGCCGCCGGCGACGATCTGCTCGAATTCCTCGACATTGTAGGCGATACCACCACCGGTGCCGGCCAGAGTAAAGCTGGGCCGGATGATCGCCGGCAGGCCGACGAAAGACATGGCGGAGCGTGCCTCGGCCAGGCTCTTCACCAGCCGCGAGCGCGGCGATTCGAGGCCGATCTTGTCCATCGCCTCGCGGAACAGCAAGCGGTCCTCGGCCTTGGCGATGACTTCCCGCTTGGCGGCAATCATCTCGACGCCGAACTTTTCGAGCACGCCGGCATCGGCCAACGCCATGGCGGTGTTCAGCGCCGTCTGTCCGCCCATGGTGGGCAGCAGGGCGTCGGGGCGCTCCTTCTCGATGATCTTGGCGACCGTTTCCGGTGTGATCGGTTCGATATAGGTGGCGTCGGCCAGGCCGGGGTCGGTCATGATGGTGGCCGGGTTGGAGTTCACCAGAACAACCCGGTAACCTTCCTCTTTCAGTGCCTTGCAGGCCTGCACGCCGGAATAGTCGAATTCGCAGGCCTGTCCGATGACGATCGGCCCGGCGCCGATGATGAGTATGGAATGAAGGTCTGTCCGTTTGGGCATTACTCGATCTTCCGATTTCCCGGCTGGGAATTTAACCACCAAGGCGCCAAGACACCAAGGACGCCGAAATTGACCTTCGGCGTGCCTCGGCGTCCCGGCGGTTCCTATTCGTCATGCACCGGTCTTATGACTCTCGATCAATCCGACGAACCGCTGGAACAGGTAATGGCTGTCCTGCGGTCCGGGGCTGGCTTCCGGATGGTATTGCACCGAGAATACCGGCCGGCCTTCGACCGAGAGGCCTTCCACCGAGCCGTCGAACAGCGACCGGTGGGTCACCGTCACGCCCGCCGGCAGGCTGTCTTCGACAACGGCGAAGCCATGATTCTGGCTGGTGATCTCGACCTTGCCGGTGGCCAGGTCTTTCACCGGGTGGTTGGCGCCGCGATGGCCGATCTCCATCTTGCGGGTCTTTCCGCCCAATGCCAGCGCCAGCATCTGATGGCCGAGGCAGATGCCGAACAACGGCACCGAAGCGGCGAGGATGCCCCGGATCATCGGCACGGCGTATTCCCCGGTCGCTTCCGGATCGCCCGGGCCGTTCGACAGGAATACCCCGTCAGGCCGGTGTCCCAGGACTTCCTCGGCGGTCGCCGTGGCCGGCAGGACGGTGACGCGGCATCCGCAATCGGCCAGACAGCGCAGAATGTTGCGCTTGGCGCCGTAGTCGACGGCAACGACGTGAAAGCGCGGCTCGGCCTGGTGGCCGAAGCCCCGGCCCAGGCGCCACAACGTCTCATCCCAGCGGTAGGTCTGCCGACAGGTGACCTCCTTGGCCAGGTCCATGCCGATCAGGCCCGGCCAGTCCTGCGCCATGCGGCAGAGGGCGGGCAGGTCGAAGTCGCCATCCGGGGCGTGGACGATGGTGCCGCTGGGCGCGCCGACATCGCGGATCCGCCGGGTGAGTGCCCGGGTGTCGACTCCCGCCACGCCGACGATGCCGCTGGCTTTCAGCCAGGCGTCCAAATGGCGGGTGGACCGCCAGTTGGACGGTTCGGTGATGTCTGCCCGCAAGATGGCGCCGCGGGCCGCCGCGGTTTGGCATTCCACGTCTTCGCCGTTCGCCCCGACATTGCCGACATGAGGGAAGGTGAAGGTGATGATCTGCCCGGCATAACTGGGGTCGGTCAGCACCTCCTGATAGCCGGTCATGGCGGTGTTGAACACCACCTCGCCGACCGCGGCGCCGGCCGCACCGACACCACGCCCCCACAGGACCGTGCCGTCGGCCAGCACCACCGCTGCCGTGGCTCCCGGCGGGCGGGCGCTGAAGGCGAAGGCATCTGGCGAATCCTGTGTCATGCGTGATCCCTTGATGGTTCGATGGGCCGCGCGCAATCGCGGACGAGCCGACACGAAGGTCAAGCTCACCCGTGGCGGCCGGTCGATAGGCCACATGCGTGCAGGCAAATTGGGCTGTAAATAGGCAAAATGGGCAAAGCCGTCAAGTGTTCGATCATTTTTTGAAAAATGATGGTTTTTCAAGGGGTTATAAACTTGCTTTTGGGGGCGATTTGCTGTAGCCTCCCAAGCTTCCGGCGATCTGGGGGAGAGGCGGTGCGTCATGTTGCGCCAACAGCTCAACGATGCATTGAAGGCGGCCATGCTCGGCAAGGACACCCGCACGGTGTCGACGGTGCGCCTGATCCTTGCTGCGCTCAAGGATCGTGACATCGCGGCCCGGCCGCGCGGCGTGACCGAAGGTATCAGCGACGACGAGATTCTTTCGATGCTGCAGTCGATGATCAAGCAGCGCCGCGAGAGCATTGCCCTGTACGAACAGGGCGGCCGCCTCGAACTGGCCCAGCAGGAGGCGGAAGAGATCACCATCATCCAACGTTTCCTTCCGGTGCAGTTCTCGGCCGAGGAAACCCTGGCGGCGGTGAAGGACATCATCGCCGAGATCGGGGCGCAGGGCCTCAAGGACATGGGGCGCACCATGGCGGCATTGAAGGAGCGCTACGCCGGGCGCATGGATTTCACCAAGGCCAGCGCTGTCGTCAAGCAGCAGCTAGGCTAAATGGCCTTTCCTCCGTCGTTCCTCGACGAACTGCGCTCGCGGCTGTCCCTCGCCGCCGTCATCGGGCGGCGGGTGCGGCTGATCAAAAAGGGCCGGGAGCATTCCGGGCTGTGCCCATTCCATAACGAGAAGACTCCCAGCTTTACCGTCAACGAAGACAAGGGGTTCTATCACTGCTTCGGTTGCGGGGCGCATGGCGACCTCATCTCCTTCGAGATGCAGACGCACCATCTGAGCTTCCCGGAGGCGGTGGAACGCCTTGCGGCGGAGGCCGGCCTCGAAGTGCCGGCGCAGGCGCCCGAGGAGCGCGACCGGGCCCGCCATGCCGCGTCCCTGCACGATGCCATGGAGGTGGCGGCGGCATTCTTCGAGCATCAGTTGCGTAGCCCCGGTGGCCGCGAGGCGCTCGACTATCTCCGCCGGCGCGGGCTCGACGAACAGGTCATCGGCCGGTTCCGTCTGGGCTTCTCGCCTGACGGCCGCGGCGCGCTGAAGGGTGCCTTGAAGGCGGCCTCGATCCCCGAGGACTTGGCGGTCGAAGCCGGTCTGTTGATCGCCCCCGAAGGAGGCGGCGAGACCTACGACCGTTTCCGTGGCCGGGTGATGTTCCCGATCACCGACCGGCGCGGACGGATTATCGCTTTCGGCGGGAGGACACTCGGCGATGGGCAGCCGAAATATTTGAACTCTCCGGACACACCGCTGTTTCACAAGGGGAGCGTCCTCTATGGGTTGGCGCAAGCGCGCGAGCCGGCGGCGAAGGCGGGGAGCATCATCGTCTGCGAGGGTTACATGGACGTCATCGCTCTCCACCGAGGCGGGTTCGCTCATTCCGTCGCGCCCCTGGGGACGGCGTTGACCGAGCAGCAGATCGAGCTGCTGTGGCGGTTGGCGCCCGAACCGATCATTTGTCTGGATGGCGATGCGGCCGGTCAACGGGCCGCCTTCAAGGCGGCGGAGCGGGCGCTTCCCTTGCTGAAGCCGGGATTGTCGCTGTCCTTCGCCACCGTGCCGGCACCCGAAGATCCTGACAGCCTCATTCGGACCGGCGGCACCGCCGCCATGCAGGATGTCCTTGGGCGGGCCGTTTCCCTGTCGACGGTCTTATGGACCCAGGCGCTGGGCAATCACCGGACCGATACGCCCGAACGACGGGCCGCCTTCGAACGGGATCTGATGGACATGGTGGGCCGGATTGCCGACCCCGGTGTGAAGGAGCAGTACCGGCGCCATTTCCGCTCCCAGCTGTGGGAGGTCTTCCGAGCGCCGCGCTCGGCTCCGCCGCGGGGGGGCAAGGCGACGCTCGGCGGGGATGCGCGGGCGGGGACGCGGGGCGCCTTCGGGCGGCGCCGTTCGACCGATCGCGGGCCGGACGGACGCCTGCCGGGCGCCGGGCTTCCGCCGGTTCCGCAGCCGGCATGGCAGACCCAGGAGAGAGTGCTCCTGCTGATCTTAATCGCCCATCCATCCCTGTTGGAAGAGGTGGCGGAGCGTCTGGGCAACCTCCACTTCTCCGATTCGCCCCTTGACAATCTTCGTCAGGAAGTCTTAAAGCACCTCGATGGCTGGGGCAGCCTTGATTCCGAGGGTGTGCAGCGCCACCTACGTTCATGCGGCTTTTCGCAGATATTGAACTGCCTTCTGGAAGCCAATGCCCATGATCAACGTGCGTACCTCAAGCCCGACGCCCCCGTCGAGGCCGTCCGCGAATTATGGGAACACGTTTTCAAGCTTTATACGCAGAAGGAGCTCGTGGCCGAACTGAGGCAGGCCGAACAGCAGGCCGGTGCGGATTTGTCGGACGAGACGTTTGCTTATTTTAACGCCCTGTGGTCGTCAAAGCGGCAGGGCGACGATACGTGAGTAGAGGAGGACCCCATCTTCCGGCCGGAATACGGCCGGCCTGGGTACTCCTCTTGGTTCATCGCCATGGCGACGTCCATCCCCGGAGAGATCGGGGCGGCGTCGGTGGGGAGCGGAGACTGGATGGCAAATAAAGCGACGAATGCGGCGGACGTCTCTGAGACGCAGGAAGAGAATCTCGATGGTCCGCTGCTCGATACCTTGGGCATCGCCGTCAAGAAGATGGTGGCGCGCGGCAAAGAGCGCGGCTACATCACCTATGACGAGCTGAACCAGGCGTTGCCGCCGGACGAGGTGTCCTCGGAGCAGATCGAGGACACGATGGCCATGCTGTCGGAAATGGGCATCAATCTCGTCGAAAGCGAGGAAGGTGAAGAGGCCTCGGCCGTCGAGGAGGATTTCTCGGGCGAGGCCGAGACGGTCACCGCCGGCAATGTGGACGAGGAAGACCTGGGGCGGACCGACGACCCCGTGCGCATGTATCTGCGCGAGATGGGGTCCGTCGAACTGCTGTCGCGGGAAGGCGAAATCGCCATCGCCAAGCGCATCGAGCAGGGCCGCGACATGATGATCGGCGGCATTTGCGAGAGCCCGATGACCATCCGTGCCGTGCTCGAATGGCACGATGCCTTGGTGGAAGGGAAGATGTTGCTGCGCGACATCATCGATCTCGATGCCACCTACGGGAGTCCGCGCGCCGACATTTCGGAAGAAGAGCTCGAGGCCGGGCCGCCCGAGGAAGAGGTGGGCGCCGCCGCCGCTCCGGCCGAAGAACCCGAGAGGGAGCAGGAAGGGGAGGAAGGGGCCCCTGACGAAGAGGGCGAAGGGGCCGTGGCTGCAGCCGAGGAAGGCGAAACCGAGGAAAGCGGAATCTCGCTGGCTGCCATGGAAGCGGCCTTGATGCCGACGGTTCTGGAAACCCTCGAGGGCATCGCCGAGACCTACGGCCGCATGCAGAAGGTGCAGGAGCAGCGCTTGGCGGCGCTCCACAAGGGCGACAAAGTCCTGCCGGCCACCGAGAAGAAGTACGACAAGCTGAAGAGCGAGCTGGTCTCCCTGATGGAGGGGGTCCACCTCAACAATGCGCGCATCGAGCAACTGGTCGATCATATGAACGACCTCAACCGCCGCCTCATGGGGCTGGAGGGCAAGCTGCTGCGCCTTGCCGAATCGTGCCGGATCAAGCGTCAGGACTTCCTTGACAGCTATTTCGGCAGCGAACTCGACCCCAACTGGCTGGAGCGGGTGGCCGAACGGCCGAGCAAGGGCTGGAAGGATTTCTCGGTCAAGCACGCGCGCGAGGTCAACGACCTCCGTTCGTCCATTGGCGCGGTGTCGCAGGAAGCCGGGCTGCCGGTGTTCGAGTGGCGTCGTATCGTGGCAACCGTCCAGCGGGGGGAGCGCGAGGCCAGCAAGGCGAAGAAGGAGATGATTGAAGCCAATCTGCGCCTGGTCATCTCCATCGCCAAGAAGTACACCAACCGCGGGCTGCAGTTCCTCGACCTGATTCAGGAAGGCAACATCGGCCTGATGAAGGCGGTGGACAAATTCGAGTACCGGCGGGGTTACAAGTTCTCGACTTATGCCACCTGGTGGATTCGCCAGGCGATCACCCGTTCGATCGCCGACCAGGCACGCACCATCCGCATTCCCGTGCATATGATCGAGACCATCAACAAGCTGGTGCGGACCAGCCGCCAGATGCTGCATGAGATCGGCCGCGAGCCGACTCCCGAGGAACTGGCGGAGAAGCTGTCGATGCCGCTGGAGAAGGTGCGCAAGGTCCTGAAGATCGCCAAGGAACCGATCTCCCTTGAGACGCCCATCGGCGATGAAGAGGACAGCCATCTGGGCGACTTCATCGAGGACAAGAACGCCGTTCTGCCGCTCGATGCGGCGATCCAGGCCAATCTGCGGGAAACCACGACGCGGGTGCTGGCAAGCCTGACGCCGCGCGAAGAGCGGGTTTTGCGTATGCGTTTCGGCATCGGCATGAATACCGACCACACCTTGGAAGAGGTCGGGCAGCAGTTCTCGGTGACCCGCGAACGCATCCGCCAGATTGAGGCCAAGGCGCTGAGGAAGCTGAAGCACCCCAGCCGCTCGCGCAAGCTGCGCAGCTTCCTCGACACCTGAGCATTTGGTCCTTGACCCCTCACCCCAGCCGTCTCCCGCAGCCGGGAGACGGCTGGGGTGAGCCCCTGATCGACGGTCGGGCAACCGGTCCTTTCTTATTGCCCTTGACCGCCGTCCCGACACACTCGAAACTCACGCCGCCTTCGCCTGCCGGCGGGCGGAGCGGTGGGGCCTGTAGCTCAATGGTTAGAGCGGGCCGCTCATAACGGTCTGGTTGGGGGTTCGAGTCCCTCCGGGCCCACCACACCCGTCGCCGCAAGGCCCGCCCTGCGAGGGGCCAAGCACGCCCCTGCGCTCCGCCGACGCCTTGGGCTCAAGGTCAGAGGCGGTCGCTTACATTGCCCTCGACCAGAGTTACACTATGTTACGTGTAAAATCCGGCGGCACGGCATAAAACATCTCTCCGATAAACTTTCATTTAAAGGGGAGGGCCGGGTCATGCGCGGATCCACGGCATATCTTTTCGCCGCGGCCATGGGGGTTGCGGCGTTGAGCGTGGCGGGGGCGGCCAAGGCCGACCCGAAGGACTATCGGTTCGAGGCTGTGCAGCCCAACGTGCAGGCTTCCTCGGAGACTCCGATCGCCGTGCGGCTGGTGCACCTGCCCGACAAGATGCCGGTCAAGGACGCGGTCATTTTCTCCACCAGGATGGAGATGCCGATGGAGGGCATGGCGCCGATGACCACCGCTATCAAGGCGGTCAAATCGCCGATGCCCGGCGAGTACCACTTCCTGACCAATTTCTCCATGGAAGGCCCGTGGGCGCTCACCCTTGCCGCGAAAGTCCAGGGCGAAGCCGGGACGGTCACCGGAACCGTACCTTTCGTCGCCAGGTGATCCAATGGCCGGACGGTGGCTGTTGCTGGCGGCCCTGCTCGCCACGCTGCCGTGGGCGGCGCAAGCCGAGAGCGGCGCCGCCGGCGGGCCGGCGGTGGACGAACTGGCCGGCCTGATTGCCGCCGCCCGGCGGATGAATCCCGATCTCCAAGTGGCGGCACTGGAGGCCGATGCGGCCACGGCCAAGGTCGACGGTGCCGACAGCCTGCCCGACCCCAAGCTGGAGTGGCAGGTTTTCCAGTGGCCGACAGTCAATTCCGGCCTCGTTCCCCGCAGCCCCTTCCTTGGCGACAACATGGTGACGCTGAGCCAGATGTTCCCGCTGTGGGGCAAGCGCAATTTGCGGCGCGACATCGCCTTGGCCGGCGCGCGCCAGGCCTCTTTGCTGCGCCAGGAAGTGGAAAACGAGGTGGTGGCCAGGGTCGAGATCGCCTATGCGCAGTACCGTTCCGCCTATCTGGTGGTCGAACTCGACCGCGGCTTGAAAGGTCGAATGGATACGTTGGCGAAGCTCGCCGCGGCGCGGTATGCGCAAGGGCTCGGCAAGCAGGCGGACGCCACCCGTGCCGAAGTGGAGAAGACCAGGCTGGAGACAGAGATCGCCCGCGCCGAGGCGGAACGCGACCAGGCTCGTATCGCCATCAACCGTCTGCTGGCCCGCGCCGGTGATGCGCCGTTGGCGGAGAAACCGGTGCCGCGCCCGATGCCGCCGGCCGATGTGCTGGACCTTTCCGCTCTTAGCGCTCGGGCCCGGGATGCCAACCCGCAGATCCTCGCGCAGCAAGCGTCGAGCCAAGGCGCCGACAAGGAGGCCAGCCTGGCGGAAAAGGATTGGTACCCCGACGTCGAGTTGGGCCTCGGGCCGGAACTCATGGGGGGGCGCTGGGTCGGCTACAACGTGATGGTGAGCACGACCTTGCCGCTGCAATGGGGGTTGCACGACTCGCAGGTGCGCGAGGCCAAGGCCAAGGCGGCAGCGGCGCGCAGCAGGAACGACACGGTATCGCGCGATGTGGAGAAGGAACTGGGTGACGCCTGGGTCGCCCTGAGGTCGTCGCGCCAAGTGGAGAAGCTGCTGCGCGACAGCCAGTTGCCCGAGGCTGAGATCGGCTTCGAATCGGTGGCCAATGGCTATGGCTTGGGCCGGACCGAGTTCGTCGATGTGCTGACGGCCGAGCAGCAGCTGTGGCAGACCGACGTCAGCCTGATCAAGGTGCAATTCGAACAGGAAGAATGGCTGGCGGACATCGAGAAACTGGTGGGAGGAAAGCTGTGAGCCGAAAACGACCCCTCGGGGGCGTGGCCGCCGCCGGCATCGCCGTGGCGGTGGCATTGGCCGTTGGTTTCTGGGTCGGCCGCAGCCACCCGCCGGCCACCATGCCGGCGATGACGGCATCTTCGCCGTCCGCACCGCAGTCCAAGGCCAAGCAGTCCGCTGAGCGCACGATCATTTATTACAAGGATCCGACCGGCAAGGCCGACTATTCGCCCGACCCTAAGAAGGATGCGCAAGGGCGCGACTACCTGCCGGTCTATGCCGACGAGGAGGCGGCGGCTACCCCCGAGCCACCGCCGCCGCCACCCAAGGGACGGGGAAAGATCCTTTATTACCGCAATCCCATGGGGCTCGCCGACACCTCGCCGGTGCCGAAGAAGGACTCCATGGGGATGGACTATCTGCCGGTATATGAGGGCGATGACGATGGCGGCCCGATGCTCAAGATCTCGCTCGACAAGGTGCAGAAGCTCGGGGTGCGGACGGAAACGGTGACGCGGCGCGCCTTGACCCGCACCCTGCGGGCGGTCGGCACGGTGCAGGTGGACGAACGCCGGCAGGAACTGGTGGCGCCGAAATTCGAGGGTTATGTCGAGACGCTCTACGTCAACACCACCGGCCAGGATGTCCGCAAGGGACAGACGCTGATGGACATCTACAGCCCCGACCTGGTGCTGGCCGAGGAGGAATACCTCGCGGCCTGGAAATCCCTGCAGGACCTGCCCGCTGACGCCAGCCGGGAAGCGCGCGAGGCGGCGCGCATGCTGGCCGACGGCGCCTTGCAGCGGCTACGCAACTGGGACATTCCGCATGCCGAGGTGGCGAAATTGCAGCGCACAGGGAAAGTGTCGCGGACCCTGGCGCTGCCGTGCCTGGTCAACGGCGTCGTCCTGGAGAAGAAGGTCGTCGTCGGCCAGCGCTTCATGCCGGGGGACGTGCTCTATTCGCTTGCCGACCTTTCCTCCGTCTGGGTGATCGCCGAAGTCTACGAGCAGGATCTTGCCTTCGTCCATGTCGGGCAAGAGGCGAAGGTCAGTTTCGATGCCCTGCCCGGTGCGACATTCGCCGGCAAGGTCACGTTCATCTATCCCACCTTGTCGCCCGACACGCGGACGGCGAAGTTGCGCATCGAGTTGCCCAATCGCGACGGCCGGCTCAAACCCGCCTTGTACGGAACGGTCGAGATCGCCACGGTGGCGGCCAGCGGCCCGGTGCTGGCGATTCCGGAATCGGCGCTGCTGGACAGCGGCAGCCGCAAGGTGGTGCTGATCGAGCGGGGCGAGGGGCGCTACGAACCCCGCGACGTCAAGACCGGGGCAAGGGCCGACGGTTATCTGCAAGTCCTGAGCGGGTTATCCGGCGGCGAGAAGGTGGTGGTCAGCGCCAATTTCCTGATCGATTCGGAAAGCAATCTGCGCGCTGCCCTGCAGAGTTTCGACCATCAGTGAGCGTCATGTCGTCCGATCCTCGAACCGCCCGTCACGCCCACGGTAGCACAGGGCCCGCTGCCGCCATGGGGCTCCGGCGCGGGGATGGCGGGGAAACCAGCGGAGGCGCAAAATCATGATCGCCAGCCTGATCCGGTGGTCGGTACGCAACATCTTCCTGATCCTGGTCGCCACCGTCGGAGTGGTGGGGGCGGGGGTCTATGCGACGCTCCACCTGCCGCTCGATGCCCTGCCGGACCTGTCCGACACTCAGGTGATCATCTATACCGACTTTCCCGGCCAGGCGCCGCAGGTGGTCGAGGACCAGGTCACCTATCCTTTGACCACGGCCATGTTGAGCGTACCCAAATCGCAGGTGGTGCGCGGCGTGTCGTTCTTCGGCGGATCCATGGTCTATGTGGTGTTCGAGGACGGAACCGACGTCTACTGGGCCCGCTCGCGGGTCCTGGAATATCTGAACTTCGCCGCCAGGACGCTGCCGCCGGGGGTGACGCCGGCGCTTGGCCCCGACGCCACCGGCGTCGGCTGGGTCTATCAGTATGCTCTGTTGGCCAAGCACAAGACCCTGGCGGAACTGCGCAGCATCCAGGATTGGTTCCTGCGCTACCAACTGGTGAAGGCCGGCGGGGTTTCCGAGGTGAGCGGCGTCGGCGGCTTCGTCAAGCAGTATCAGGTGGTGGTCGACCCGGTGAAGCTGCAGGCCTACGACATCCCCTTGGAGAAGGTCATCAAGGCGATCCGCGACAGCAATGCCGATGTGGGCGGTCGTGTCATCGAGATGGCCGAGACCGAATACATGGTGCGCGGCCGCGGCTACCTGCGCGGCGTCGGCGACATCGGCCAGATTGTTCTGAAGGCTCAAAGCGGAACGCCCGTGCTGCTGCGCGACGTCGCCCGTATTGAACTCGGTCCCGACGAACGCCGCGGCTTGGCCGATCTGAACGGCGAAGGCGAAGTGGTGGGCGGCGTCGCCATCCAGCGTTACGGGCAGAACGCCCTCGACGTCATCAGGAACGTCAAGGAGAAGATCGCCGAGGTGGCGAGCGGCCTTCCCGCCGGGGTTACGATCAAGGCGGTCTACGACCGCTCGGGGTTGATTCTGCGCGCGGTGCACACCCTGAAGCATACCCTGGTCGAGGAAAGCCTGATCGTCGCCGCAGTTTGCGTGATCTTCCTGTTGCATTTGCGTTCGGCCCTGGTGGCCATCCTGATGCTCCCCGTCGGCGTGCTGATCGCCATCATCGTCATGCAGGCGCTGGGAATGACCTCGAACATCATGAGCCTGGGCGGCATCGCCATCGCCGTGGGGGCCATGGTCGACGCCGCCATCGTCATGATCGAAAACGCCCATAAGCATCTGGAGCGGTTGAAGCCTGGCGATTCGCGGGTCAAAGCCCTGGTTGACGCGGCCATCGAGGTGGGACCGTCGCTATTCTTCGGCCTCTTGATCATCACCGTGTCGTTCATCCCGGTGTTCACCCTGGAGGCCGAGGAGGGCAGGCTGTTCAAGCCGTTGGCCTACACCAAGACCTTCTCGATGGCCGGCGCGGCCCTGCTCTCGGTGACCCTGGTGCCGGCGCTGATGGCGCTGTTCGTCCGCGGCAAGATCATTCCGGAGCGCAAAAATCCTATCAACCGCCTGCTGATCTGGGCCTACCGGCCGCTCATCAAGCGGGTGCTGAACTGGAAATTCACCACCCTGCTGCTGGCCGCCGCCGCCCTCGGCGCCACCGTCTACCCCGCCACCCAAGTCGGTTCGGAGTTCATGCCGACCCTCAACGAGGGCACCTTGCTGTTCATGCCGACTACCCTGCCCGGGGTATCGATCACCAAAGCCGCCGAAATCCTGCAGACCCAGGACAAGATCATCAAGAGCTTCCCCGAGGTGGACACGGTGTTCGGCAAGGCCGGGCGTTTTGATACCGCCACCGATCCCGCACCCCTCGAGATGTTCGAAACCGACATCGAACTGAAGCCGCAGGAGCAATGGCCGGCGGGCATGACCACCGATAGGCTGATCGCCGACATGGACAAGGCGCTGCAGATGCCCGGTGTCAGCAATTCCTGGACGATGCCGCTCAGGGGGCGGATCGACATGCTGGCGACCGGCATCCGCACCCCCATCGGCATCAAGGTGTTTGGCCAGAACCTTGACGAGATCCAGAGGCTCGCCGAGCGAATCGAACGGGTGGTCAAGACGGTTCCGGGAACCACCAGCGCCTATGCCGAGCGCAGCAACGATGGACATTACGTGGAAATCGACCCCGACCGGGCCGCCCTGGCCCGGTATGGCCTGACCGTCGGCGACCTGCAGAATGTCATCGGCACCGCCCTCGGCGGCACCACCGTGACCACCACCGTCGAGGGCCTGGAGCGCTATCCGGTCAATGTGCGCTACCCGCAGGATCTTCGCGCCGACCCCCAGACCATCGCCAGCCAGGTGCTGGTGCCGGCACCGAACGGCCGGCACATTCCCCTGGGCGAATTGGCCAGGATCCGGCTGACCAAGGGGCCGGCCGCCATCCATACCGAAAATGCCATGCTGGCGGTCTACATCTATGTGGACATCCGGGGGCGCGATATCGGCGGCTATGTCGCCGAGGCGCGCAAAGCGGTGGCGCAGCAGGTCAAGATGCCGCCCGGCTATTACGTCACCTGGAGCGGTCAATTCGAATACATGGAGCGGGCCAAGGAAAAGATGAAGATTGTTGTGCCGGTTACGATCTTCATCATTTTTTTGCTGCTCTATCTGAACTTCAAACGGCTGACCGAGACTCTCATCGTCATGCTGTCTCTGCCGTTTTCGCTGGTCGGCGGGATGTGGCTGATGTGGTGGCTGGGTTACAACATGAGCGTGGCGGTGGCGGTGGGCTTCATCGCCCTGGCCGGCGTCGCCGCCGAGACCGGCGTGGTCATGCTGATCTATCTCGACCACGCCCTGTCCGAGCGCCTGGCCTTGCGCCGGGTGATGGGCGAGGAGCTGAACCGTGCCGACCTTTATGCCGCCATCATGGAAGGCGCGGTGGACCGTGTCCGGCCAAAGATGATGACCGTGGTCGCCATCATGGCCGGCCTGCTGCCCATCCTGTGGAGCACCGGTACCGGCTCCGAGGTGATGCGCCGCATCGCCGTGCCCATGGTCGGCGGCATGGTGTCCTCCACCGTGCTGACGCTGGTGGTCATTCCGGCGCTCTACGCCCTGGTCAAGGAGGTCACGCTGCTGAGGAAAGCCGGAGCGGCGGACCGGCGCAGCGACCGGGGCGGCGCCGGCGAGCAAACCCGCCAGACGGAACAGGTTTGAATTTTCCCAGGCCGCCGTCGACGTACGGCGCGTCAGTGAAGGAGCAAGGGCCATGATGGGTGTTTCAGGATCATCGAGCGGCGGAACCACCGGGATGAGCCAAAGCATGATGGGAACGGGGATGGGGATCAACGCCGCCAATCCGGGCGCCGTCATCGATGCGCTGTTGTCGCAAGCCGTCGACGGGACGGTCACCATGGTGGATGTCCAGACGATGATCGGCGCCTCCGGCCAGTTGTCCTATGCCGAGACCGCCCTGGCGAATTCGCCGCTGGACCCGGTCACCGATCCCACGCAGTTCGTCACCCTGATGTACGAGAACATGCTGGGCCGCGCGCCCACCGCCACCGATCTCAGCTATTGGACCAACTTCCTGAACGGCAATGGCGACGACCGCGCGGCAGCCATGGTGTACATGGCCAACTCGGCGGAAGCCGCCAGCCACACCCAGGCCATGGGCTGGATGAGCGGCTGGACCACAGGCATGGCGGCGGTCACCGGCATTGCCGCGGCCAATCAGGTCCAGGCGACGGAAATGGTCATGGCGCATGGGCTGAACGGCACCGTCACCACGGCGGCGCTGGAGACGATCGGCAGTTCGGCCAGCCCGGCGGCCTTCGCCCAGACCATGCTGGCGAATTCGCCGCTGGCCTCGGTCACCGATCCCACGCAGTTTGTCACCCTGATGTACGAGAACATGCTCGGCCGGGCTCCCGACGCTGCCGGTCAGGCCTATTACGTCAATGCCCTCAATGCCGATGGCGGCAACCGGGCGGCGATCATGATGTATATCGCCAGTTCGCCCGAAGCGCTGTCCCATGCCCAGACCACCGGCTGGCTGAGCGCCACATCCGGCGGCTCAGGGACGGGAACCGGCGTTTCCCTGACCAGTTCGGCCATGGTGCAGGAGGCCCTGATGATTCATGCCGTGAACGGCAGCATCGGGCCGGCCGACATGCCGATGATGACGGCGGCCGCCAACGCTTCCCTCTACGGCGAGACCGCCCTGGCCGCCTCGCCCCTGGCCGTGGTGACCGATCCAGCCACCTTCGTCACCGACATGTATCACAACATGCTCGGCCGGAGCCCCACGGCGGCCGACCTGACGTTCTGGGTCAATGCCATCGACAATGCCGGCGGCGACCGCGCCGTGGCCCTGGTAGCCATGGCCAACGCCCCTGAGGCGTTGGCCCATGCCCACGCGGCGGGCTGGCTGTGAGCCCTTTCCGTGCACTAGCCGTCTTCCGACCATTTGCTGCAGCAGCGGTGCTCGATCTTCGATTGGTCGCGCAGATTTTTCTCGCGGAAAGCCGACCAGCGCCGGGATAAGCGGGCGAAGAAGCCGTCGGACAGGGGCAATCCGGCAAGGCGCAGCGTTCTCTCGACTTCGGTGCCGTCCAGACAGCGGAGATCGAAACAGACTTCGATGCGCCGCATCCCGGCCCCAGCCCGTACGGAGGCTATTCCCGCGGTGGAGCGAAGCTTCGACAAGGATGCCTCGTCGGCCGGTGCGGCCAGGGCGAAGGCCCTGCTCATGGTCAGTCTTGGTTCGGTCATGGCCGGTTCACCACCCAGTCAGTTCACTTCGACGTCGGAGGCGAGAACGTATCCTCCGCCGCGAACGGTCTTGATCAGTTCGGGGTTCTTCGGGTCGGTTTCGATCTTGCGCCGCAAGCGGCCGACCTGGACGTCGATGCTGCGGTCGAACGGGCCGGCCAGCCGCCCTCGCGTATCATCCAGCAGTTGGTCGCGGCTCAAGACCAACTGAGGGTTCTTGAGGAAGACGAAGAGCAATTCGTATTCCCCGCCGCTCAACTCCACCAGGACACCGTCGGGAGAGGTCAGGGTGCGATGGCCGGTGTCCAGTCTCCATCCTGAAAAGACCATCAGCCGGCCGCGCCGGGCGGGCTCGGCGTCTTCGCGCAGCTCGACCTCGGCGGGCTCGCGCATGTCGCCGGTGCGGCGCAGCACGGCACGCACCCGAGCCAGCAGTTCGCGTGCGCTGAACGGTTTGGGCAGATAATCGTCGGCTCCCATCTCCAGGCCAACGACGCGGTCGGTTTCGCCGCTCGCCGCGGTCAGGAAGATCACCGGCACGCGCGATGTGGCGCGCAGTTCCCGGCACAGCGACAGGCCGTCCTCGTCGGGCAGCATGACGTCGAGGATGACCAGGTCGACCGACGATGCGGCAAGGGCCAGGCGCATGGCTTGGCCGTTCGCCGCGCTGGACACGCGGAAGCCCCGCGCCTCCAGGAACTGGCTGACCAGCTGGCAAATGTCGGGATCGTCATCGACGATGAGCAAATGCGGCAGCGTATTCAAGGGTCAGGCTCCCGCTTTCCCGTCACCGTTCCGCGGCAGCCGCACGACGGCGCGCAAGCCGCCTTCCGGCGGATTTTCCAATGTCACGTCGCCGCCGTGGGCGCGGGCGATACTGCGCACGGTGGCCAAGCCGAGCCCCATTCCTCCGGTCCCCTTGTTGCGCGAATGGTCCAATCGGTAGAATGGCTTGAACACTTTCTCCAACTGGTCGGGGGGGATCCCCGGCCCGTCGTCTTCGATCACCACTTCGATGGCGTCCTGTCGCTCGGCCGCCGTGACCCGGGCCGTATGGCCGTAGCGCGTCGCGTTGTCGACCAGGTTGGCGAACAGCCGTTTCATCGCCAGCGGCCGCCCTTGGATGACCAGCCGGCTGTCCCATTCGAATTCAGCCTTATGGCCGGCGTCCACGGCATCGTCGCAGATCGATCCCAAGAGGGCGGCCAGATCGATGGCGCGGCTCGGCTCTTCGGCCGATTCATCCTTGGCGAAGTCCAGGCTGGCCGAGACCATCTGCTCAAGCTCGTCGAGGTCGGACAGCATTTTGTGCTGCTCGAAGCCCGGAATCGGCAACTGCTCGGTGCGCAGCCGAAGGCGGGTGATCGGTGTGCGCAAGTCGTGGGAAATGGCCGCCAGCATCTGCAAGCGATCTTCGACGAAACTCATGATCCGCTGCTGCATCTGGTTGAAGGCGTGGCTCGCCGCCCGCACTTCCTTGGGGCCGCCTTCCGGCAGCGGCGGCGTGTTCACATCCATGCCCAACCTTTCCGCGGCGCGGGCGAAAGAGGCGAGAGGCGCCAGAATCCAACCGGTCGCCCAGCTGGCGAGGAGCAGGGTCGCCGAGACCATCACCAAGGTCGACAACAGCGACTGCAGCGGCCAGGTGGAGACCGGGCCTGGAACCTGGACACGGAAATTGGCCCAGCTTGCGTCTTTCAGCTTGAGGGCCACCTGGAGTTCCAGATTGCAGGGGCAGCCGTGCCGCAGGTGGAATGCCGACAGCCATTGGGAAGCCACGTCATGCGACGCCGGGGCGACGGTTACGTGCAAGCGGTCGGGGGCAATCTCGCCGAAATAGGGGCGCAGGGCCTCACCGACCATTCGCCACCGGGCGCCCTCCGGGTGTCCCCGGAGAGAACCCATCTCCTTTCCCCACCAGACCTGGACCTTGTCGGAACTCACCGCTTCCGTCAGCGGCTGGCGCAATGGCAGCGGCGCGGCATCGATCAGCTTGGCCAGAGTCGCCACCCGTTCGGCATAGAGGTGCTCATTGGCTCTCGCCAGCGCCGATTCGCGGTCGGTCGAATAGACGACGATGCTGCCCAGGTGGGAAACGGTCAATCCCACCAGCAGAACCAGGATGGTCCGGGTGCGGATCGAATCGGGCAACAATCTCATCCTGGGCCTCCGCCCCCACAATAGCCTTGCCGCAGTGTAGCATTGAACCGGCCCGTTGCGCATGGACGAGGCTTGAGCGCACCGCCAATACGGCAGTAAAGTCTTATTCCCAGGACAGTTGCGTGAAAGGACGGCGACATGGCGCGGCCCGGGGCCCGAGACTGGATGTGGGGCTATGCCTATGAAGTGATCGCCCAGGCGCAACGCCTCGAAGGTCTTTTCCTACGACCGACGTTGCGGCGCGGCGACCGGCCGTCCTGGCTTGCCCCGGTCGATATCTACGAAACCGATGCCGAAATTGTCGTGATCGTCGCCTTGCCCGGTGTCGCGGCAAGCAATCTGGAGGTCCGCGTCGTCGACAACGAGGTCGTGGTCGCCGGTACCCGGCCGCTGTTCTTCCCCGACGGGGCCAGCCTGCGCCGCATCGAAATTCCACATGGCCGATTCGAGCGCCACCTGACCCTGCCCGACGGGCGGTACGATCTCGCTCCCTGGGCGCTGGCCGACGGCTGCCTCAGGCTCGTCTTCCGGAAATTAGACTAGGAGGAGGCCTCGGTGGCAACGGAGATGGACACAGTGGCGCCGGAGTCCCCGGCGCCCGATGCCTTGGCGCTGTTGCCGGTTCGCGGCACCGTGCTGTTTCCCGGAGTGGCGATTCCGCTGTCGGTGTCCCGGCCCAAATCCCTGGCCGCGGTCCAGGAGGCACTGAAGGCGGGCGGGCGTATCGGGGTGATCCAGCAGCGCGAAGAGACGGCCGATGATCCGGGCGGCCTCGACCTTTATCGGGTCGGCTGCCTTGCCACCATCGTCAGATTGGTTACCCTGCCCGATGGGACCCATCAGCTGGTCTGTCAGGGCGAGCAACGCTTCCGCATCGAATCCATGCGCAGCGAGCAACCTGCGCTGACGGCCATCATCCGCGTGATCGACGAGCCGACCGACGGTGGCACCGAGATCGAGGGCAGGGTTCAACATCTGCGCGACCTGGCGGTGCAGACGCTGGAGATGGCGCCGCAGGCGCCCGGGCATCTGATCGAGATCGTCCGCAATATCGAGCCGCCAACCCTGCTGGCCGACGTGGTCGCCAGCTATCTCGATATCAGCCCGACGGAAAAGCAGGAACTGCTGGAAACCGTCGATCTGGAAAAGCGCCTGGACAAGGTCATCGCCTTTCTAACCCATAGGCTCGAGGTTCTGCGGGTGTCGCACCGCGTCAGTGAGCGGACCCGCGAGGCCATCGGCGAACGCCAAAGGCGGCACATCCTCGAGGAACAGCTGCATGCCATCCGCCAGGAACTGGGCGAGGACGAGGAAGACGGTGCCGAGATCGAGGAAATCCGCCAGGCAATTGCCAAGAGCGGAATGCCCTCGGAAGTCGAGGAACATGCGCGGCGCGAGCTGCGGCGTCTGCAGCGCATGCCTGACGCCTCGGCCGAATACGGCATGGTGCGCTCCTATCTGGAATGGCTGACCGAACTGCCCTGGGCCAAGGAAAGCGAGGCGGCGATCGACCTCGGCCGCGCCCGAGAAATCCTAGACCACGATCATTATGGGCTGGAAAAGGTCAAGCGGCGCATCCTCGAATTCCTTGCGGTGCGCAAGTTGGCGCCGGAGGGCAAGGCGCCGATTCTCTGCTTCGTCGGGCCGCCGGGGGTTGGCAAGACCTCGCTCGGCCAGAGCATTTCCCGGGCGACCGGACGGGTGTTCGGCCGCCTGAGCCTGGGCGGCATCCACGACGAGGCGGAAATCCGCGGCCACCGCCGCACCTATGTGGGTGCGCTGCCGGGCAACATCATCCAGGCGATCCGCAAGGCCGGTACCCGCAATCCGGTAATCATGCTGGACGAGATCGACAAGATGGGAGCCGGCATCCAGGGAGATCCGTCTTCGGCCATGCTCGAGGTGCTTGATCCCGAGCAGAACTTCAGTTTCCGCGACAACTATCTCGGCGTTCCCTTCGACCTGTCACATGTCACCTTCATCTGCACGGCCAATGTGCTGGAAAACATTCCCGGCCCGTTGCGCGACCGCATGGAGATGATCGATCTGCCCGGCTATACCGAAGATGAGAAGCTGGCCATCGCCGAAGGTTATCTGCTGGCCCGCCAGCGCCATGCCAATGGCCTGACCGAAGACGCCATGGCGATCGACGAGCCGGCGATCCGCCGGATCATCCGCGACTACACGCGCGAAGCCGGCGTCCGCAATCTCGAGCGGGAGATCGGCGCGGTGATGCGCCACGCCGCCGTGCAGATCGCCGAAGGAACCGTCACCAAGGTGGCGGTCGGCGCCGATGATCTGCGCGAGGTCCTGGGGGCGGCCCGCTTCGAGAACGAGACGGCGATGCGTACGGCGGTGCCCGGGGTGGCCACCGGCTTGGCCTGGACGCCGGCCGGGGGCGACATCCTGTTCATTGAAGCGGCCCGCACGCCGGGCGGCGGCAAGCTGATCCTCACCGGCCAGCTGGGTGACGTGATGAAGGAGAGCGCGCAAGCGGCACTCAGCCTGATCAAGGCCCGCTCGGTGACCATGGGCATCGATCCGAAGCTGTTCGAGACCAGCGACATCCATATTCATGTGCCGGCCGGCGCCATTCCCAAGGACGGCCCCAGCGCCGGAGTCGCCATGTTCATCGCCTTGGTGTCGCTGCTGACCGACCGCACGGTGCGCAGCGACACCGCGATGACCGGCGAAATCAGCCTGCGCGGACTGGTGCTGCCGGTCGGCGGCATCAAGGAAAAGGTTACCGCTGCCGTGCGCGCCGGATTAAGCAGGGTGCTGCTGCCGTCGCGAAACGCCAAGGACATCGACGACATCCCCGCCGCCGCCCGCGCCAGGGTCACCATCGAGCTGGTGGAGACGGTGGACGAAGCGATCACCAAGGGCATCGCCGGCCAGCCGGGGCAAGGGAAGGTCGACGGCAAGCCTTGACCGATACCAAGAAACGATTTTCCCCGTTGGCCCTGCTTCTGTCGGGGCTGCTGAACCTTCTGCTGGTCATCATCCTGTTGAACGAGGAGTTGATCTGGACGAAGGCGCTATTGGCGCCGCCGCGCGAGGTCGAAGTCGATCTGGTGCCGGAACAGCCCAAGCCGCCGGCCGCCAAGCCCAAGCCGCAGCCGCCGAAGCCCCAGCCCCCGCCACCCCAACCGCAGCAGGCCGAATTACCCCGGCCGCCCCAGGAAGAGCCGCCTCCACCTCCTCCCCCCCCACCTCCACCGAAGCCGCCTCCGCCGCAACTGATCCAGGCGCCGCTGGCCAAGCGGTCGGCGACGGGGCACCGGGCGTCGTCGAACGGTGCCGAGGGATCGGCCCGGGCGATGGCGATCACACCCGGCCCGGCGCTCTCCGTGGTTCCGCGCGGCGCGGCCAAGCGCGGGCCGGCCGGGGGGAACGGGCCGGAAGGGTCGAAACTCACCCAAAGCGAACAGGATTTCATCCTCAGCCAGATCATGCAGTACTGGCATGTGGACACCCATGTGCCGGAAGCCCGCGGGCTGGTCCTGGAGGCGCAGATCATCATCGAGGCCGACGGCACACTGGCCTCGCCGCTCAACAAGGACGATCCGTGGAACCCGGAGGCGGTGATCAGCGGCTATGCCGCCATGGCGCGCCTCGGCTATAGCTACCGCCGTCAGGCCATCGAGGCGTTCCTGCTCGCTTTGCGCCTCTGCCAGCCGCTCAAGCTGCCGCCGGGCGGCACCTGGCCCCGGGTGATGACCCTGCGCTTCGCCTTTGACGACATGTGACTTGGGGTGGAGCAGTCAGTTCCATTCGTGTCGCCTTATCGCGCGGAGCGGAAGCGTGCCCGTCCACCGGAGCAGCGATCGAATTGGTCGCCGCCGCAATCGCGAAAGTTCAGCGATTTGTCCAAACAGATCCAAACTTCCTCGACGGCGTTCCCTCGGCCGCATCGCACGGTCATCATCGACCCCGCCAGACCGGGGTTGGCATTGGCGAACATCTCTTTGAGCCGGCGAACGCTGGTCGTCAGGGGTGGCGCCGGCTGCCGCAGCGGCGCTGGGATCCGCAGCTTGCGGAAGGCCTGCGCCAGGCTGTCGAAATAATCGTCCATGGATTGCCCGCTGCAGGTGCCGTGGGTCACCCACTCATGCTGGATCAAGCCTTCGCTCGGCATCATGGGGAGCATCCGGTCGACCAGTCGCGAGGGGACGCGCCCGGCCGGCCGGCAAGACGCGGGATGGCCGCCGTCGTTGTCCTCGGGCCACAGTCCGTGCAGTACGAAGCCGCGGTCGCCGGCGGCGCATTGCCGCCGCGCGAAGGGCTGGCTTCCATGCTCGGCGCAGAACTGCGGCGACCAGGACAGGCTCAGCAGGAAATAGTCGAAACTGCCGTTGCCGGCGCTGGCCGGCGACCAAATCAGCAGGGACAGCAAGGCGGTGACGATCATCAGGCGCATTCTTCGACCTCGCCCATTGCCGGGGGCGGGTCCATGGGCTACATCTCACCCGTCCGAGTGAATGGAGGATCCATGGCCGCCTATCAGTACATCTACGTTATGAAGAACCTCACCAAGGTTTACCCGGGCGGCCGGGAAATTCTCAAGGGCATGTGGCTGTCCTTCCTGCCCGGCGCCAAGATCGGCGTACTGGGCGCCAACGGCGCCGGCAAGTCGACCCTGCTCAAGATCATGGCCGGCCTTGACAAGGATTTCGGCGGCGAAGCCTGGGCAGCCGACGGGGTGAAGGTGGGCTATCTGCCGCAGGAGCCACAACTCGACCCCGGCAAGGATGTCCTGGGCAATGTCATGGAAGGCGTCGGCGAGACCAAGGCGCTGCTCGACCGCTTCGAAGAAGTGTCGGCCCGCTTCGCCGAGGAACTGTCCGACGACGAAATGAACGCCCTGATCGCCGAGCAAGGCGAGCTGCAGGAGAAGATCGACCACCTGGGCGCCTGGGACCTGCAGCGCAATGTGGAAATCGCCATGGATGCGCTGCGGTGCCCATCCGGCGACGCCGATGTGAGCAAGCTGTCGGGTGGCGAGCGGCGCCGCGTCGCCCTGTGCCGCCTGCTGCTCAGTCATCCCGACATGCTGCTGCTGGACGAGCCGACCAATCACCTGGATGCCGAATCGGTGGCCTGGTTGGAGAAGTTCCTCGAGGACTATACCGGCACCGTGGTGATCGTTACCCACGACCGCTATTTTCTTGACAATGTCACCGGCTGGATCCTTGAGTTGGACCGCGGCCAGGGCATCCCCTACGAGGGCAACTACACATCGTGGCTGGAACAGAAGGAAAAGCGCCTGGAGCAGGAGGCGAAGGAGGAAACCGCCCGCCAGCGCACCATCAAGCAGGAACTGGAATGGGTGCGGGCCAGCCCGCGGGCCCGCCAGGCGAAAAACAAGGCCCGCATCACCGCGTACGAAACGCTGGTCGCCCAGGCCAGTGAAAAGCAGATGGGCACCGCCCAGATCGTCGTTCCCCCCGGCCCGCGCTTGGGCCAGCTGGTGATCGAGGCCGAGCATCTGCGCAAGGGCTTCGGCGATCGCCTGCTGATCGAGGACCTGTCGTTCCGGCTGCCGCCCGGCGGCATCGTCGGCATCATCGGCCCCAATGGCGCCGGCAAGACCACCCTGTTCCGCATGATCACCGGCCAGGAGCAGCCGGACTCCGGCAGCTTCAAGGTCGGCGAGACAGTGGCCTTGGGGTATGTCGACCAGTCGCGCGACAGCCTGGCGGCCGACAAGACGGTGTGGGAGGAAATTTCCGGCGGGAACGACGAAATCGAACTGGGCAAGCGCAAGATGCCGAGCCGCGCCTATTGCGCCCAATTCAACTTCCGCGGTGCCGACCAGCAGAAGAAAGTCGGCCAGCTTTCGGGCGGTGAGCGCAACCGCGTGCATCTGGCCAAGATGCTGAAACAGGGCGCCAATGTCATCCTGCTCGACGAGCCGACCAACGACCTTGACGTCGACACCTTGCGCGCCCTGGAAGAGGCCCTGGTTGATTTCGCCGGCTGCGCCGTCGTCATCTCGCACGACCGGTGGTTCCTGGACCGCATCGCCACCCACATCATCGCCTTCGAGGGCGACAGCCAGGTGGTATTTTTCGAGGGCAACTACGCCGACTACGAGGTCGACAAGAAGCGCCGGCTGGGTGCTGACGCCGACCAGCCGCATCGGATCAAGTACAAGCCGCTGGTCCGGTCCTGATGGTCAAGCGCCATCCCCTTCACGGGGCCCGCTCTTGGCGGGTCCCGCGGGGGCGGGCTCAGGGGGGCGAGGCGGCGATCGGGGCGGGGATCACCCCGCCGCCTTGAGCTGGTCGATCTTCCTGCGCATCGCGGCCAGCAGCGAATCCACCCGCCCGCCGTTGGATTGGATGGCCGAGGCATAGTCCGAGCGGTAGGTAATGGCCATGCTGACGCCCTCGACGATGATATCGATGATCCGCAGGTTTCCGTCGTCGTCCTGGCGCAATCGCCACTGTACCGGTATAGGCGGCCCTTGCTTGCGCATGATGCGTGAATCGACGATCCAGCCGCGGTCGCCGTCCTTGGTGGCGCCGAGTGTCTGCAGGGTCTCACCGTTGTAGTCCTTGAAGCGTTGCGCCCAGGTCAGGACGTTGATGTCTTCAAAGAGCTTGAGGAATTCCTTCTGCTGGTCGGGCGTGGCGGTCCGCCAGTAGCGCGACAGCACGAACCGGCCGATTCCCGGAATGTCGAAGGCCGAAACGAATAGCCGGCGAAAATTGTCGTTGCGTTGCACATCCGACAGTTGCTTGTTGGCAACAGTGCTGATCGCATTGTGGGCCAGGGCTTGGATAAAGCTCTGGGCCTGGTCGGCAGTTGCGGCGCGAGCCGACCCGGGCACCGCCATGGCGACCAGGAGGCATAAGGCGAACGCGTGAAGAAAGGTGCGACGAATCATTGTCATAGAGTCACTTAATCTTTGGTATGTCGATATGAATGTCGGGCGTAGGGACCGTCGTCGTGCCGGGATTCTCAGCCTCGTTGATTTGCGCACTCCGGCGCTGCCTGTAAAGGCTGCGCATGGCGGAATAGTAGTCCAACGAGGTGCGCTTGATATCGTCCAGGGCGTCGAGATAGGCCTCGCGCTGCGATATGCCGGAAATGCCGAAGCGCGTCCAAAGGACCCAGTTCATCCTGTTGTTGGCAAGGTAATAGTCAAGCGGGTCGACCACGGCCTCGACGCCCAGGCCGACCGCATCACGCGGGTTCGACGGGCCCATGAGGGGTAGCACCAGATAGGGCCCCTCGCCGATCCCCCAGACGGCGAAGGTCTGGCCGAGATCGGACTTATGTCCGGGTATGCCGAGAGGCGTGGCGACGTCCATTATGCCGGCGACGCCGAAGGTGGTGTTCAGCATGAAACGCTCGACCGTCACGCCGGCCAGAGAGACGTTGCCCTGCATCAGGTCATTGGCGAAATAGAGCGGCGTCTGCAGGTTGTCGAGGAAATCGGCGATGCGGTCGCGGCCGAATTTCGGCACCACGGACCGATAGCCCTGGGCCACGGGACGGAGAAAATAGGTATCGAGCGTATCATTGAACTCGAAGATCGCCCGGTTGGCCGGTTCCAACGGGTCGTTGATCTGCTCGAACTCGGCTTTCGCTTCGGGGTCGTCATCGGGCGGGGGAGTGGCGCAGCCGGCCAGCAGCACGGCGGCGACCGCCAGAATCACCCGTACCCCAATCTCTTGAAGGGCTTTCAACGACATGGTTGGTCCTGAAGTGGGCTCCGGTGGATTGCACGGGATTCTCGCTCCACTACCCCCGAAGAGCGAAGCTGCGATTTGGGTAACACAGGATAAGTCAAAAGACCAGGGGGCCCGGAGTAGGAGAGGGGCCTCTCTGGCCCTCAATGGGGCTAAATTTCTTCTTTTTTAGAAGATAAGGATATGTTTATATCATTCTATGAATTGCGGGGTCGCCTGGTCATGGAACGGATTCTAAACGCTTTGAAGGCGGCCGCCGAGCCGACGCGCCTGCGTCTGCTCGCTCTTTGCGCGCAAGGGGAGCTTACCGTCAGCGATCTGGTGGCCATCGTCGGGCAAAGCCAGCCGCGCGTTTCGCGCCACCTGAAACTGTTGTGCGACGCCGCCCTGCTGGAGCGCTTCCGGGAGGGTGGCTGGGTATTCTACCGCTTGGCACCGCGTGGCGCCGGTGCTGAACTGGTGCGGCACATCATGTCGCTGACCGCCCCCGACGATCCCGCTCTCGTCAGAGACAACGGCCGCCTTGCCGCCATCCGCCAAGCCCATGCCGCCGCCGCCGCCGCCTATTTTCGTGACAATGCGGCGCGCTGGGCGCAAATCCGCTCGTTACACGTCGACGAGGCCGAGGTGGAAAGCGCATTGCGCCAAGTCCTGGCCGACCGGCCGATTGCCGATTTGCTCGATGTCGGCACCGGTACCGGGCGCCTTCTGCAGATTCTCGGCCCCTTCGCCGAACGGGCCGAGGGCGTCGACATGTCGCGCGAAATGCTGGCCATCGCCCGCAGCAATATCGAGGCGGCAGGCCTCTGCCATTGCGGCGTGCGCCAAGCGGACATGTACCGGCTGCCGTTCGCCGATCGTTCGTTCGACGTGGTGACCATCCACCAGGTGCTGCATTTTGCCGAAAGCCCCGGGGTTGCCGTGGCGGAAGCGGCGCGGGTGCTCCGGCCGGGCGGGCGCCTGGCTCTCGTCGATTTCGCGCCGCACGAGTTGGAAAGCCTGCGCAGCGAGCACAGCCACCGCCGGTTGGGTTTCTCCGACGCCGAGGTGTCCGACTGGTGTGCCGCCGCCGACCTCGCCGTCCAGCGGATCCTGCGCTTGCCGGGGCACCCTCTCACCGTCAATATCTGGCTGGCGTCCCGACAGACCGTCGCCGCACCCCCTGGCCCCGACATATCATCCCCCATTCCCGTTTTCGGAGGTGCAGCGTGAGCATGGACGTTCGTCCCAATCCCGTGTTGCCGATCGCTCTCCCGGCCGCGTCGGTCGCCGTGTCGTTCGAATTTTTTCCGCCGAAGACCGAAAAGATGCAGCACTCCCTGTGGGAGTGCGTGACCCGGTTGGCGCCTCTGTCGCCGCGCTTTGTCTCGGTCACCTACGGGGCTGGCGGCGGCACCCGTGAGCGCACCCATGAGACGGTGGTCCGCATCGCCCGCGAGACCGCGATGAAGCCGGCGGCCCACCTGACCTGCGTCGGGGCCAGCCGTGGCGAAGTGGACGACGTCGCCCGTCACTACTGGGACGAGGGAATCCGCCACATCGTCGCCTTGCGCGGCGATCCACCGGAGGGGCAGGGACGCTACCGGCCGCATGCCGACGGCTACGCCTACGCCGTCGACCTGGTCAAGGGCTTGCGGCGCATCGCCGATTTCGAGATCAGCGTCGCCGCCTATCCCGAGGTTCATCCGGAAGCAGCCAGCGCCGAGGCGGATCTCGACAACCTGAAGCGTAAGATCGATGCCGGAGCGACGCGGGCGATCACCCAGTACTTCTTCGACGTCGATGTGTATTCGCGATTTCGCGATCGGGCTCGTGCCGCCGGCATCTCCGTTCCCATCGTCCCGGGCATCCTGCCGGTAACCAACTTCGCCCAAGTGCAGAAGTTCTCGGCCGCCTGCGGGGCCAGTGTACCGGCCTGGATGGCCGATCTGTTCGCCGGTCTCGACGAGGATCCGGAAACCCGCCGCATGGTTGCGGCGACCGTGGCGGCCGAGCAATGTCGCGCCCTGGTTGCCGACGGCGCGGACGAGTTGCATTTCTACACGCTGAACCGCGCCGATTTGACATACGCCATCTGCCACATCTTGGGCGTGCGGCCGGCCAAGATCGAAGCATGATCGACGCCAACTCCCTCACCCCCCACACCCCACACACCCCCCTCTCCCGCAAGCCGGCGAGGCGGAGAGCCGGAGCTATGAGTTCATGACCGACATTCTCGACCACCTCCACGACCGGGTTCTGCTGTGCGACGGCGGCATGGGAACACAGGTGCAGTCGATGACCCTGTCCGTCGAGACGGATTTCCAGGGCCATGAGAACTGCACCGACATCCTGTGCCTGTCACGGCCCGATGTAGTGCGCGAGATCCATCGCCGCTATTTCGCCGCCGGCGCCGATATGGTCGAGACTAACACCTTCGGCGCCAGCCCGCTCACTCTGGGCGAATTCGGCATCGGCGATCTGGCTTTCGAAATCAACAAGCAGGCCGTCGAACTGGCCCGCGAGGCGGCCGGGCAGTTCGCCGGCGACGGGCGGCGACGCTTCGTCCTTGGTTCCATCGGGCCGGGTACCAAGCTGCCCTCCCTCGGTCATGTCGATTACGACCGCCTCGAGCAGAGCTTTTTCGTCCAGGCCCGCGGGCTGATCGCCGGCGGTGCCGATGCCGTGCTCATCGAGACCTGCCAGGATCCGCTGCAGATCAAGGCGGCGGTCAATGCGGTGAAGCTGGCCGGGGTCGAGGCGGCGACGGCGATACCGGTATTCGTTCAGGTGACGGTGGAGACCACCGGGACCCTGCTGGTCGGCGCCGACATCGCCGCAGCGGCGACGGTCATTCACAGCCTCGACGTGCCGCTGATGGGTCTCAACTGCGCCACCGGTCCGCAGGAGATGAGCGAGCATGTGCGCTGGCTGTCGGCCAACTGGCCGGGGCTGATCTCGGTGCAGCCCAATGCCGGTCTGCCCGAGCTGGTGGACGGGCGGACCGCCTATCCGCTCAAACCGGAAGACCTGGCCCTGTGGCAGGAACGCTTCCTTGACGACGACAAGGTCAACCTGCTGGGGGGGTGTTGCGGTACCACGCCGGCCCATATCGCCGCCGTCGATGCCATGCTGAAGAGGCGCGGAAAAAGCCGGCATCGACCGGCGCCAGTCGAGCGCCAGGTCCACTGGGTGCCGGCCGTCGCCTCGCTGTACGGCCAGGTGACGTTGCGCCAGGAAAATGCCTTTCTGTCCATCGGCGAGCGCTGCAATGCCAATGGCTCGAAGAAGTTCCGCGAATGTCAGGACCGCGAGGACTGGGACGCTGCCGTGGCCATCGGCCGTGAGCAGGTGCGGGAAGGCAGCCACACCTTGGACGTCTGCACCGCCTTTGTCGGTCGCGACGAGGTGCGGGATATGACCGCGCTGGTGGGCCGCATGCGCGGCGCCGTCAACGCCCCGTTGGTCATCGATTCCACCGAGCTTCCCGTCATCGAGGCGGCCCTCAAGCTGTACGGCGGCAAGGCGATCATCAACTCGATCAATTTCGAGAACGGCGAGGAGCCGGCGGCCAAACGGCTGGTGCTGGCCAAGAAATTCGGTGCCGCGGTAATCGCTCTCACCATCGATGAGCAGGGTATGGCCAAAGACGTCGAGGCGAAGGTGGCCTTGGCCCATCGATTATACGATTTCGCCGTCAACAGGCATGGTCTGGCTCCGTCCGATCTGCTGTTCGATCCGTTGACCTTCACCATCTGCACCGGCAATGACGATGACCGCAAGCTGGCCCTCAGCACCCTCGACGCCATCGAGCGCATCGCCCGGGAATTGCCCGAGTGCCAGATCGTCCTTGGCCTGTCCAATGTGTCGTTCGGGCTGAAGCCGGCGGCCCGCCACGTCTTGAACTCGGTATTCCTCGACCATGCGCTGAAGCGGGGAATGACCGGCGCCATCGTCCATGTCAGCAAGATCGCGCCCTTGCACCGGCTCGACGTGGCCGAGGTGAAAACTGCCGAGGACCTGATCTACGACCGCCGCGCCGAAGGCTATGATCCGCTTCAGGCGTTCATTGCCCTGTTCGAAGGCCGCGGTGCCGGCGACGAGGTCAAGAAGGCGCGAGCCGAGACGGTGGAGGAGCGTCTGAAGCAGCGCATCGTCGACGGCGACCGTCCCGGGCTCGAACAGGATCTGGACGAGGCATTAGGCGCCTGGAAGCCCCTCGACATCATCAACCAGCTGTTGCTCGACGGCATGAAGGTGGTGGGCGAACTGTTCGGCGCCGGCAAGATGCAGCTGCCCTTCGTTCTGCAGTCGGCCGAGACGATGAAGGCGGCGGTGGCCTATCTCGAGCCCTTCATGGAAAAGGCCGAAGGGCAGCACAAGGGGACCATCGTCCTGGCCACGGTGAAGGGCGACGTCCACGACATCGGCAAGAATCTGGTCGACATCATCCTCACCAACAACGGTTACCGGGTGATCAATCTCGGCATCAAGCAACCGGTCAACGCCATCATTGCCGCCGCCCGGGAACACCAGGCCGATGCCGTCGGGATGTCCGGCCTGCTGGTGAAATCGACGGTGGTGATGCGGGAGAATCTCGAGGAGATGACCCAGGGCGGCATCGACTTGCCGGTGCTCTTGGGCGGCGCCGCGCTGACCCGCAAATTCGTCGAGGAAGACTGCGTCGCCGCCTACGGTGCCGGCCGCGTCGCCTATGCCCGCGACGCCTTCGACGGCCTCGACCTGATGGCCAAGGTGGCCGGGGGCCGCTTCGACGACCATCTGGCCGAAGTCAAGGCCAGGCGCTTGAACCGGCCGACCAACGAGCGCCGCACGCTCGGCCGGGCGGCGGTGCCGGCGCGCCCCGTCGACTACGAGGAACTGCGGCTGCGTCGCGCCGAGTTGGCCGCCCAGGCGACGGTGCCGACGCCGCCGTTCTGGGGCGCCAAGGTGATCGACGCGGTACCATTGCAGACCCTGGTCACCTATCTCAACGAGACCATGCTCTACCAGTTTCACTGGGGCTACAAGAAGGCCGGCCGGACACTGGAGGAGTGGAAGGCCTGGGCCGCCAAGGAACTGAAGCCGATGGCCGTCGACCTGTTGAAGCGCTGCCAGAAGGACGGGATCCTGCAGCCGCGCGCCGCCTACGGCTATTGGAAATGCGCCGCCGAGGGCGACGCCATCGTGCTGTTCGAACCGGACGGGCGAACCCCGGTAGCCCGCTTCGCCTTCCCGCGCCAGGCCGGGGAGGGGGGATTGTGCATCGCCGATTTCGTCCGCGACGCAAGCAGCGGCGAACGCGACGTCATCGGCCTGCAGGTGGTGACCATGGGGCCGGCGGCCAGCGAAGTGGCGCACCAGTGGTTCGCCGAGAATCGCTACCGCGACTATCTTTACCTGCATGGCCTGTCGGTGGAGATGGCCGAGGCCATGGCGGAATATGTGCACGCCCGGATCCGCTCGGAGCTGGGCTTCGCCGCCGAGGACGACCGTGACGTAGAGAAGATGCTGCGGCAGAACTACCGTGGCTCGCGCTATTCCTTCGGCTATCCGGCCTGTCCCAACCTGCAGGACCAGGAGCAGTTGCTGCGCCTTCTGCGAGCCGAGCGGGTCGGGGTGACGTTAAGTGACGAATGGCAACTCCATCCCGAGCAAAGCACCTCGGCCATCGTCATCCTCCATCCGCAGGCGAAGTACTTTTCGGTGTAGTTCACTGACACAAACTGAAGATTCAGTCTGTGACGCGGTACTAGCCGCCGCTTCAGGCCCAGGTATTGGGCAGCGTCTGGCGGAAGCTGGACAATAATCCCTGGTCCACCTGCTCTTTCATGGTGCCGCTCAGGATGTCCAGCGCATCGCCCGACGAGAATGCGGGACGGTAGGGCCGAGCCTCGGTCAGGGCGGCGAAGACGTCGACGATCGCCGCCATGCGGGCCAGGTCGTTCAGCCTGTCCCCGCTCATGCGGCCGGGATAGCCGCTGCCGTCCAGCCGCTCATGATGTTCGGCGATGACCACCTGGATGCCCCGCGGCGCCGAGGATTGGCGTTCGACGTAACGCCGTGCCATGTCCACATGATCGCGGACCAGTTCCCATTCCGCCGCGGTCAGGCTGCCCGGCTTGTGCAGCACCTCGAAGGGCAGCATCGTCTTGCCGAGGTCGAGCAGCAGGCCGCCGCAAGCCAGCGTCATCAGTTCCTCGTCATTGAGGCCGATCTTGAAGCCGAACATGGCGAGCAGCGTGGAAACCCGAAGCGAATGCACATAGATGAGGTCGTCCAGCCGGGTCAGCGCATCGAAAATGTAACTATGGTCGGCCCGCCTGACCGCGGAGAGGACCGGTGCGCAAGCGTCGGTAATGGTTCGATAATCGAGCGGCGCGTTCTTGGAAATCAGCTCCGCCAGGTTGTCGTAGGCATCCAGGGTCCGGCGCAACGCTTGCCTCGGGGTCGACGGCAGCTTGGCCCATTCCTTGCGCAGTGAGGCCTTGTTCAGGCGCGAAAGCAGAATGGCCATGTCGCCGCAGCGGAAGGGCAGGTCGATCCGGCCGTCCACGGCCGCGGTAGACACCCACTCGGTGACCAGGCGGCTTTGGGCAGGCAGGCAGGCGATGATCGTCGCTCCACCGAACAGCGGAGCTTGCCGAAGCGCCGCAAGCGCCGCCGCGGAAGTCTTGTCGAAGGCGTTTTCACCCAGCAGAACGGCGCTCGGCGCGCCCGACGTGCCTGCCGCCGCCGCCTCGATATTGGCGAAGTCGAGGATGCGGTAATACGGCCACAGCGGCACCGCGATCTGCTCGCGGACCGAGGCGCGGGGGTCGATCACGACGAGCGTCACCTTGCCCTCAGGCGCCCGGGCCGGCGCGCCCGCCGGCGAAATCTTCGAAATGCCGCGCATTGGTTCTCCCCCTGCAGGTCCAGCCGGCGTTCGCCAAGCCTTTAGCGTGTTGGAACGAGGAAATATTCCTAGTGATGAAAATCAGCCTTGGTTTTTGACCCTCGCCGGGCGAGGGTCTTTGATAGACTTGGTGCAGTGAACCTTTTGAATGAGTCACTGCACTAGGCCACTCTCTGAATTCCCGTTCAACGACAGAATAGCCCAGTCGACGGCCGGCGAAAAGCGCTTGCCCAGCGCTTGCCCTGCGGCGGTGGTGCTCGGAACCTTTCCGTCGTTGCGCCTAATCGCGTGATTGACTTACCGTATTCCTCGCATTTTGGGGGTAACCGGTGAACGCGGGCGAACGAACTTACGGTAGGAATGAGCTCATTTTCCGGGAAGGCGATCCCAGCGACGCCGCCTATGTGGTGGTGAGCGGCCGCGTCGAGCTGTCCAAATTGGGGCCCGATGGGCCGGTCCTGCTGGCCATGCTGGGACCGACCGAGATGTTCGGCGAGATGGGGCTGTTCGACGACGCTCCGCGTAGCGCCAGCGCGCGGGCCGCCGAGAAGACACGGGTCAAGATCATCGCCAGGGAGGAATTCAAGAACTGGCTGCAGGACGAGCCGGGAGCTGCCTTGCGGGTGGTCGGCATGCTGGTGGAGCGGTTGCGGATGGCCGATGCCATCATTGCCGGGCAGCAGGGCTCGCAGAGCTACACGCCGCCGACGGCGCGCCGGAATCCCTTTGGCGTGATGCTGGCCTGGCTACGGAGGCTCCGGCGCCCGACGGCCGAGAGCGACGGAAGCCTGTCGATCAAACCGCTGATCATCGGAGTGGCGACGGTCAACAACGACATCGAGGGGGCGTGGACGCGGGCATTGGCGGGCCTGTTGGAAGGCCGCCAGGGGATAGCCGTGCGCAGCCTGCCGGCGGCTCTTCAATTGGAACCCGGGGCCGACCAGGCCCAGATCAACGCCGTTGCGGTCAAAGCGCGCCAGATGCTGGCCAAGGACGAAACCCTCGATCTGCTCATCTGGGGCGATGTGCATGCGGACGGCTTTTCTCTGTGGTTCAGTGCCAATGGAGTGGTCGACGAGGACCGCCCAGGTGGGTTCAGCCTGTATCTCAAGCTGGAACTGGCCGGCGACCTGGAGCCGCCGGTCGGAGACCTGCTTTATCTGGCGGTGCTGGCCGCCATCGAACCGGCCAACGACGACCAGCGCAATTTGCAGCGCCGGCTGCTGCCACAGGCCGAGGCGGCTTTGCCCGGGTTCGTCGGCGGATTACCGGTGGCGTGGAACCTGGAGCAGCAGCGCAGCGCGCTGACCTGCTACGGTCACGCCGCGGCCACCATCGCCGTACTCGAGGGCGATGCCCAATGGCATGCCCGTGCAGCCGAGGCCTATGGCGCGGCAATCCTGCGCCTGGGGCAGAGTGAGCACGGCCTCGAGGAGGCGCAGCTGCGCAAACATATGGGCGGTGTGCTGCAGGCCGCCGCCGATCGCAATCAGTCGCCGGAATTGCTGGAGCAGGCGGTGGGCGAGTTCCGCGCTTCGGCCGAGTGCCTGGTCAAGTCGGTCTACCCGCAGGAATGGGGCGGCGCCCAGAACCGCCTCGGCCTCGCCCTTTACAAGTTGGACCTGCTGACCGGGCGGACCGACCTGCTGAAGGAGGCGATGAGCGCCTTCCAGGCCGCACTTCAGGTCTTCACCCGCATGGAGGCGCCGCAACGCTGGGCCGATGTGATGAACAACCTGGCTGGCGCCCTGCAGGTCTATGGCGATCAGGTGAAAAGCGCGGAAGTTCTGGAGCGGGCCATTGACGCCTGCCGCGCCGCGCTGGAGTTCCGGCCCCGCAGCCGGACGCCGCTGGGCTGGGCGGCCAGCCAGAATACCCTGGGCACCGCCCTGTTCCTACTGGACAAGCACAGCAAGACGACCGAGCACCTGGACGAGGCCGTGGGCTGCTTCACCGGGGCCCTCGAGGTGTATCGTCAATTTGGCCTGGTGCGCCAGGCCGCGGTGGCCGAAAAGAACCTGGCCCATGTGCAGCGTCTCAACAAGGCTCGCGGCGAGCGCAAGGTCGCCATGCCCGACTGGGCCGACCGCGAGGGACGGTAACACCGGCGTTATCGGATCTCCCGCGTCGCCTGGGCCAGCCAGGCCGCCGTCGGGGCATCGACCCTGGGCGTCAGGAGTTCGCGCACCCGGGCGTGATAGGCATTGAACCAAGCCCTTTCGGCTTCATCGAGCAGGGAGGGATCGACCAGGGCGAGGTCGATGGGGGCGAGGGTCAATACCTCGAACTCCAGCATCGGCCGTTCGGCCACGCCGGCCGAGCTGCGTACCGCCAGCAGGTTCTCGATGCGGATGCCGTAGGCGCCAGCCTTATAGTATCCCGGTTCGTCCGACAGGATCATGCCGGGCAGCAGCTCCTGGGTGTTGGGCAATTTGGATATCCGCTGCGGACCTTCGTGAACGCTCAAATAGCTGCCCACCCCGTGGCCGGTACCATGATCGTAGTCAAGGCCCTCGGCCCACAGCGCCCGGCGCGCCAGGGAGTCGAGTTGACTGCCTGTTGTGCCCTGCGGGAAACGGGCGGCCGCCAGGGCGATATGGCCTTTCAGCACCAGGGTGAAGCGTCTCCGCTCTTCCGCCCCGGCCGGTCCGATGGCGACGGTGCGAGTCACATCGGTGGTGCCGTCCAGATATTGTCCGCCCGAATCCACCAGGTATAGCTGCCCCGGCTCCAGCCGCCGGTTCGTCGTCGCGGTGGAACGGTAATGCACGATGGCGCCGTTCGGCCCCGCACCCGAGATGGTCGGGAAGCTGGGCTCGCGATAAAATTGGCCGTCCCTGCGGAAGTGTTCCAACTGATCGGCGGCTTCCAGTTCGGTCAGACCCCTGGTGGGCGCAGTGGTGGCCAGCCAGGCGAGAAAGCGGCTGAGAGCCACGCCGTCGCGGCGGTGGGCGTTGCGCGCCCCCTCCAGTTCCACGGGGTTCTTGCAGGCCTTGGGTAGGGCGCAAGGATCGGCACCCCGATCCGCCTGGGCGCCGGCCGCCTGTAACCTGTCGAACGCCCAAGCCGGGGCCGTTGCCGCGTCAAGCCGCACCCGTTTGCCGGCCAGGCCGTCGAGGGCCGTCGCCAGCGCGTTGCTGCGGTGCAAGCGCACCGCCGCTCCCAGATGGTCTTCGATCTCGGGGGACAGCTTGCGCGGGTCGATGAACAGATCGAGGCTGGTGTCGGCATGGGCCAGCGCGAAGGCCAGGGGCAGAGGTGTGAACGGCAGGTCCCCGCCTCTCAGGTTGAGCAGCCAGGCGATGGAATCAGGCGCGGACAGCAGCGCCGCGTCCAGTCTTTCGGCGGCCAATGCGGCGCCCAGTTCGAGGCGCTTGTCGTCGGCGCTCTTGCCGGCAAAGCGAAGCGGATGGACAACAACCGGAGCGGCGGGAGGTTCGGGGCGGTCGATCCACACCGCGTCGATCGGATTGTCGGCACAGGAGACCAGGGCGGCTCCGGCCTTGTCGCAAGCCTGGCGCAACTGGTCGACGCCGGTGGGCGTGTGCAGCCAGGGATCGTAACCGAGCCGAGTGCCGGTGGCCAAGGTCTCGGCCAACCACCGATGGGGCGGATGATCGACCAGGTGAAGCAGCCGGAACCGCTCGAGGTCCACTTCGGCCTCGGCCTGCAGGGTATAGCGGCCGTCGACGAACAGGGCAGCCTGATCCGCCAGGATCACGGCGACCCCGGCCGACCCGGTGAACCCGGTCAACCAAGCCAGCCGCTGGGCCGACGGCGGCACGTATTCCCCCTGATGCTCATCGCTGCGCGGAACCACGAAGCCATCCAAGTCGCGGCGCTTCAGTTCTCGGCGCAATAGCTCCGGATGTGCAGCCCGGGGGGTGTCCGAGGTCATCGTGTCTGCGGTTTCTGCCCGTCCCATGCCGCCCCTCTGGTCCTATTTCATGGCCTTTGTTTTTGCCGCTCGCCGGGCGGGCGCAGCCGCGCCCGCCCGGCGAGGGTCTATGATAGACCTAGTTAGGTGTTGCAGCCTTTCGAGGCAAGTCGACCAGTCTACAGCCTGGCTCGCGGCGAGCGGGCCAGGACCAGAGTCGACCAGTCGCCGATGCGGAAGCGGCCCAGCAGAGACAGGCCTTGCATGCGGTGCGCCGCCAGGACCAGCCGCTCCTGCCGGACCAACAGGCCGGACAGCACGGCGATGCCATTGTCGCTCAAATGGCTGGCGAGGTCGGCGGCCATGGCGGCCAGCGGGCGAGCCAGAATATTGGCGACGATCAGATCGAAGGGCCGGCATCGGGCGATACCACGGCTGCGGTAGCCATCGCTCGGCAGGCAGCGGACCAGGCGGGCGGCGCCGTTGCGGCGGGCATTGGCTGTGGCGACGCGCACCGAGACCGGGTCGATGTCGGCGGCCAGCACCTTTGTACCGCCAAGTTTGGCCACGGCCAGCCCAAGGATGCCCGAGCCGCAGCCCAGATCGAGGGGGCGGCGGAAGTGCCGGCGGCGCAGCAGCCGGTCGAGTGCCAGCAGGCAGCCGAGGGTGGTGGCGTGTTCGCCCGAACCGAAGGCGGCGCCGGCATCGATCTGCAACGCCACCTTGCCGGCCGGCGGTCGATCGGCGAAATGCGAGCCGTGGATGAAGAAGCGCCCCGCCGCGATCGGCGGGAAGTCGCGCAAGTTGGCCGCTACCCAGTCGGTATCCGGAACCTGTTCGACGGTCACCCGCGGCGGCTCGATGCCTATGGCTGCCGCGGCCACGGCCAGCGCGGCGTCCAGCGCCGTGCGGTCGACCGGCGTTTTGGCGAAGCCTTCCAGCCGCCAGAGGGTCTTCGCGTCGGTTTCGTCGGCGGCCGGATCTTCGAGAAACCACGAGACCGCGTCGGTGACGGTCTCCATGACCTTTTCGCAAGCCTCGACGGCGGGCAGCGGCACGGTGATTGCGACGCGCCAAATGGTGGGATGGGATTTGGTCATGGGCGATGCTGCACGGTGTCATCCCGAACGAAGGTGAGGGGGCTCGGCGACCGAGGCAGGCTGACACACCTCGTCGCTGCGCTCTGTCGGGATGACAGGCGCGCAGATGCTCCTAGGCCAGAGCGACGAAACTGTCGATGACTTTCTTCGCCCCGGCCTTGTCGAAGCCGATTTCCAGCTTGTTGCCGTCGACGGCGAGCACCCGGCCATAGCCGAACTTCTGGTGGAAGACGCGGTCGCCCGGGGAGAAACCGCCTTCCGGCGTGCCGCTCTCCACCGGGCCGATGGCTTCGGGCGGATGTTCGCGCCGCCGCTGGGTGAGATAGCCGCTGCTCCAATTGGCAGCCCAGGCTGCCGCAGAATCGGCGACGCCGCCGAACAGGCCTTGTTCAGCCAGGCGTTCCACCGTCTCGGCCGGCAGTTCCTCGACGAAGCGCGACGGCAGGCTGCTCTGCCACTGATTGTAGATGCGCCGGTTGGCGGCGTAGGAGACAAATACTCGTCGCCTTGCCCGGGTCACCCCGACATAAGCCAGACGGCGTTCCTCCTCGAGGCCCTTGGCGCCCGATTCGGCCATCGCCCGCTGGTGGGGGAACACACCTTCCTCCCAGCCGGGCAGGAATACCACGTCGAACTCCAAGCCTTTGGCGGCGTGCAAGGTCATGATGCTGACCCGTTCGGCGTCGCTTTTCTCGTCGTTCTCCATGACCAGGCTGACGTGTTCGAGGAAGCCTGCCAAGCTGTCGAACTCTTCGAGAGCGGCGACCAGTTCCTTGAGGTTTTCCAGGCGCCCCTGGGCGTCGGGCGTCTTTTCCTGTTGCCACATGCCGGTGTAGCCCGATTCATCCAGGATGGTCGCCGCCAGCTCGGGGTGGGGCACGCCCTCGACCAGCCCTCGCCATCGATCGAAATCACTCAGCAGGCCGGCAAGAACGGCGCGCGCCCTCGGCTTCAGTTCGTCGGTCTGGATCAGTTGGCGGGCCGCGGCCACCAGGCCGACCCCCTGGCGGCGCGCCAGCACATGGATGGCCTGCAGGGTGGCATCGCCCAGTCTGCGCTTCGGCACGTTGACGATGCGTTCGAAGGCAAGATCGTCGGCCGGTTGCATGACCACCCGGAAATAAGCCAGCGCGTCGCGGATTTCCTGCCGCTCATAGAAGCGCAAGCCACCCACCACCTTGTAGGGGACGCCCGTGGTGATCAGCCGTTCTTCGAATTCGCGGGTCTGGAAGCCGGCGCGCACCAGGATGGCCATTTGTCCAAGGTGAATGCCGGCGCGCTGCTGTGCCTCGATCTCCTCGACCACCCAGCGCGCCTCTTCCTCGCCGTCCCACAGGCCGCGCACCACGATGGGAGAGCCAGCCTCGGCATCCTGGCGGCCCGGCCGCAAAGTCTTGCCGAGCCGTCCTTCGTTGTGGCGGATCAGACCGGCGGCGGCGGCCAGGATGGCCGGGGTCGACCGGTAGTTGGCTTCGAGCCGGATCACCGCGGCGCCGGGGAAATCCCGCTCGAAACGCAGGATGTTGCCGACCTCGGCGCCGCGCCAGGAATAGATCGACTGATCGTCATCGCCGACGCAGCAGATGTTCTTGTGCTTCTGAGCCAGCAGCCGCAACCACAGATATTGAGCGACGTTGGTGTCCTGGTACTCGTCGACCAGGATGTAGCGCAGCTGTTCCTGATAGCCGGCAAGCACATCGGCCTGGGAGGGATCCTGGAAGATGGTCAGGCAGTGCAGCAGCAGGTCGCCGAAGTCGCAAGCGTTCAGCGTCCTGAGCCGGTCCTGGTAGAGGTGGTAGAGCTCTGCCGCCCGCCCGCCCGCCATATCGCCGGCGTCGCCGCCGCCGACCCGCAAGGGGCTCAAGCCCCGATCCTTCCATCGCTGGATGGTGCCCATCAGAGCCTGGGCCGGCCATTTCTTTGCGTCGACCCGCTCGGCCTCCATGATCTGCTTCAACAGGCGCAACTGGTCGTCGGTGTCGAGGATGGTGAAGTTGCTCTCCAGGCCGACCAGCGGCGCATGGCGGCGCAACATGCGCACTCCCAGGGCATGGAACGTACCCAGCCAACACTGTTCGGCGGCCGGGCCGACCAGCGTCGCCACCCGCTCACGCATTTCCCGTGCCGCCTTGTTGGTGAAGGTCACCGCCAGCAGATTCCATGGCCGGGCTCGTCCGCTCAGCAGGATGTGGGCGAGACGCATGGTCAGCACCCGCGTCTTGCCGGTGCCGGCGCCGGACAGCACCAGGACCGGCCCTTCGGTGGTCTCGACGGCCTGGCGCTGTTCGGCGTTCAGCTCATTCAGCCAGGGAGCGGCCGCAGCCGGCCGCGGCGCGGCCACCGGGTGGCGGGGTGGTTCGGGGGCGTCGTCATCCAGGTCGAAAGGGTCGGGCATGATGTCCGTACTATATATGTTCCATCCGGCAGGCCAACCGGAAAAGCATATATGGTAAGCACTCCACAGGTGATCACCCGGCGCTGGATACGCCTGCCGCACCGGCCCAAAAGCTGGCGAGGGCCGGCCAGTCGCCGCGGAACAGATTGCGGTCGCAGCGGTCGACGCCGGCGACGGCATGCGCCAGGGGGCCGAAGGGACCGCTGCCCTCGGCGCCGGAATCGCCGGCGTATTGCCACAGGCGCCAGCCCCGGGCCGCCCAACTGCGTGGCAACTCCGGATCGACGCGATAATCGGCCAGCCACAGATCGCATTGCGCCAGAACCGAATTGGGGCCGATGGCGCCGCCCAGGCTGTACCCGGTGCCGGGAAGCGGGTCCCCGTCGGCCCAGGCCGGCCGCACGTAAAGCATCGGCAAGCGCCCGGTGGCCATGAGGACGGCGGCGACGAAGTCCTCGGCCTGCAGCAGGGTCATGGAGTTGGAGGGAATCCGCTCGTTCAGTTCCAGATCGAGGGCGAGCAGGGTTGCCGGGCCAGGTTGAGCCGCCGTCAGGAAGGCCGCCGCCTGCTCGGCTCCGGAGTGCTGACGGGTACCGAAATGGTAGGCGCCCCAAAGCAACCCTGCCGCTTCGGCCTCCTGCCGGCGCTGCTGGTAAAGCGGATCGAACCAGTCGTTGCCCTCGCTGGCCTTATGGACCACGCCCCTCACGTTGCCCGACAGGCGGGCAGTAATGAAATCGGTGACGATGTCGTTGTGGTTGATGTCGATGACCGCGTCGAGACCGTAATCGCCTGGGTTCATCACCGGGCCGGCGGTTGCGCGCGGTCGGCCCGGCACCTGCCCGGCGCACCCGGCCAGCGGCATCACGGCGGCCAGGCCAGCCAATCCCCCGATCACTTCCCTTCGCGACAGTCTCATCGGATGTCCTCCGACCAAAATCGCGAGCGATTATGCCATGAGCGCGGGGCCGAGCGTGAGGGATACAGGCGGGCCTGGACTTCCGGGGCGTCCGGGTTGACCGTCCGGTCGCCGGCCTTTACTGTTCGGTCGGACCGATGGGGATGGGGCCCCTGAAATCGCCGACTGGCTGATGACTCCTGCCACCGAAGGGTTTCCATCGGAACCGGGGTGAATCTCATGGATGATTGTTTCTTTGTCGCCATCGGCGGGACGCCCCGGTGCTGGCGCGAGCCTCGCCTGCCGGCGGACGGCATGCCCATCCTGCCGAACGGTGAGCCGGATTTGTTCAGGAGGCCCGCCCGCCCGGGCTGTGCGCAACTCTGATGGACACCGTGGTCGTCGTGGTATTTGCCGCGACCTACCTGGGCATGGCGCTGGGGCGCATACCCGGGCTCAAAGTGGACCGCACCGGTCTCGCCTTGATGGCCGTGGTCGCCTTGCTGGCATCGGGGGCGGTGGACGTGGCGACGATCGGCAAGGCGATCGACCTGCCGACGCTGCTGCTGCTGTTCGCCCTGATGATCGTCTCGGCCCAGTTCGGAGCCGCCCGTTTCTACGACTGGGTGGCCGCACGGCTGGCCGCAGCGAGTGGCCCGCCGCAGCGACTGCTGCTGCTGACCGTCATCGTCGGTGGCGCCTTGTCGGCTATTCTGGCCAACGACATCATCGCGTTCGCCGTCACTCCGGTATTGGCCGAGGGTACGCGACGGCGCGGGCTGGATCCCCGGCCGTTCCTTATCGGTCTGGCCGGGGCCTGCAATGCCGGCAGCGCCATGACGGTGATCGGCAATCCGCAGAATATCTTGATCGGGCAGATGGGCGGGCTGGATTTCTGGCGGTTCCTCGGCGTCTGCGCCCCTCCCGGCGTGGCTTCCCTGGCGATCGTCTATTTCGTCGTGCGCCGGCAATGGCGCGGCGCGCTGTCCGGCCACCCGGTCCCCGCGGCCGCCGCCGCGCCGGTCGCGGCACCCGACCGCTGGCAGACAGCCAAGGGAGGCGTCGCCCTGCTGCTGCTGGCCGGCCTGTTCGCCACTCCGCTGCCGCGCGACATCGGTGCCCTGGTTATTGCGGCTCTTCTGCTGGGCAGCCGCAAGCTGGCCAGTCGCGACATGATCGGTGCCGTCGACTGGCATCTGCTGCTGCTGTTCGCCTGCCTGTTCGTCATCACCCAGAGCTTTTCCTCGCTTGGCCTGGCGGCGCACGGCATGACCTGGCTGGCGGCACATCGGGCCATGCCGGACAACCTGGCGGTGATGGGGCCGTTGCTGGCGGCGATGAGCAACACCATCGGCAATGTGCCGGCGGTGATCCTGATCCTCTCCGTGTGGCCCCACCCGCCGGCCGGTGTTCTCTACGGCGTGGCGCTGCTGTCGACCCTGGCCGGCAACCTGCTGATCCTTGGCAGCATGGCCAACATCATCGTCGTCGAACGAGCGGCCGGCGTTGGGGTGCGGCTGGGCTTCCTCGACCATGCCCGATCCGGCGTGCCGATGACGGTGTTGTCGATGGCCGCCGCCGCGGCCTGGCTGGCACTAACCGGGCGCGTTCCGTTGCTGAGCCCGGCCATCTGAGCCCGGCTCGGCTCAGGCAGTTGAAAGCTCGGTTTCCGAGACGACTCGGTTGCGCCCCGATTCCTTGGCCAGGTAGAGCGCTTCGTCGGCACGGTTGACCAGCGCCGCCGCGGTTTCTCCCGGGCGGTATTCGGCGGCGCCGATGGACAAGGTGATCTGCCCCAAGGTCCTTCCCGTCTTGCGGTTGACCAGCTGTTTGGCGGCCACGTAGCGGCGGATATTGTCGGCGACGGTCACGCCGTCGTCCAGGTCGGTGCTGGGCAGGATGACGCCGAACTCCTCGCCGCCATAGCGGGCTGCGATGTCCTGTCCCTTGATGCATTTGATCATGTTGTGCGCCACCAGCTTCAGCACCTGGTCGCCGAGCAGGTGGCCGTGGAGGTCGTTGAACTGCTTGAAGTGGTCGATGTCGACCATAAGCAGGGTGAGCGGCCGGCTCTCGTTGTTGGCGTGGACGATCGCCGCGCGCAGGGCGGTGTCGAAGCTTTTGCGGTTGGCAATGCCGGTCAACGCATCCAGGCTGGCTTCCCGCTCCAGCCGCTCCAGGTGCTGGCGCAACAGCTCGATGTCGCGCGATGACATCTGCAGCCGTTCCTCCAGTCGGCGATTGGCCGCCGCCATGAGCCGTGTCTCGTCGAGCACCGCGGCGGCTGCCTTGCCGAGATCGGCATCGTTGTAGATCTCGGAGGAGCCGACGAAGTCGGAAAGCACGGAACCATAATGTTCGGCCGAGTCGCTGGCAGCCGCGATGCAGTCGACGACGTCGGTGACGGTGCGTTCGATGCGTTGGCTGGCATCGCGCAGTTCCGCCTCCTCGATGAACCGGCCGAAGAACTGATCGTAGATCTCATCCACCGCCTGGCCGCTCAGCTTGTCGTGGGCGATCAGCCGGTTGAGCGCCATGGACAGATCGGCCATCTGGCCGGTCTGGTGCATATAGGCCACGGTGAAACGGGCAGGGGTCGGCGGGATGCGGACCTGTTCGAGCATGTTGAGGCCCAAGCGCGCCCAGCGCATTACCTCGGAGAACATTTCGGCCGGATTCATGGGTTAGATTTAACCTCATGGGCCCGAGGGAGAAAGCACTTTCCGGTCCTCGGCGACGATCGAACCCCCGCTTTCGACGCTATGCCGTTTACCTGACGCCATTGCAGGCCTACGTTGTTAAGAAGGCCAAATGCAATGATTGGACTCACGCCATGGCAATCACCAAGGCCGATGAAGTGTTGAAAGAGGCCGAACAGCTGTGGCTCGCCGGCGAGACTCAGCGCGCGCGCGAATGTTTCCGCCGGGCCCGCATGCTCTACCACGAGGCGAAAGACCCATCGGGCCAGGCCAATGCCCTGATGGCCCTCGGCGATCTCGAGATGCGCATGGGCCACCATGCGGCGGCCCGCGAGGCGTTCACCGAGGCTCGCACCCTGCTGGCCCCGGGCGGTGACCAGCGCGAACAGGGGGCCATTCTCTCCCGCCTCGGCGAGTTGGCGCACCGCGCCGGCAATCTGGGCGAGGCGCGCAGTTGCTACGGCGCCGCCCGCGAACTGTTCCATGCCGCCGACGACCAATCCGGCCAAGCCCATGTCCTGAAGCGCCTTGGCCATCTTGAGCGCGATGAGGGGCGCCAGGACTTGGCGCTCGACCTCTATCATCAGGCTCTCGGCCTTTATCGCCACGCCGGCGACGGCCTGGGCGAGGCTCACGCCCTGCGCTCGTTGGCGGCCCTGCACGATCTGTTGGGGCAGCCGGACCAGGCTCACCAGGACTTCGATCTCGCCATCGAACTGTTTCGGGCGGCCGGCGACGTCTTGGGCGAGGCAAGCGCCCTGACCGGTCTGGCTCATCTGTTACGTCGCACCCGACGCCCGGCCGAGGCGGCCGAAATTCTGCACGCAGCGGCCGAACTGTACGGCCAGGCCGGGCACCTGCGCGGCGAGGCCGATATTCTCCTGGAGCTGGGGCGCCTTGCCGTGGCCCGGGGCGAGAAGGATGCGGCGCGCAACCATTTCACCCGGTCGGCCGAGCTGTACGGCCGTGCCGACGCCGGCGATCTGCGTCGCAAGGCGTTGAAGGAACTGCACAGTCTGGCGTAATCGGCAGCCGCCCGCTGCCGGGCGGGGCCATCCGGGCCCTCGGCCCTGCCCGGCGAGGGGCCCTGTTGCTACCAGCCGCCATTGAGGCGGCGGCCAAGGGGCCTTCGGCCCCGCCCGGCGAGGGACTAAAACCAAACGCCGACGGGACCGTCGATCCAGACGGCTTATCGTCCCGCCATCACATATTCGCGCAGCGAATCCACCTGCATGGTGGTTTCATCGAGGCACGACTTTACCACGTCGCCGATGGTGATGATGCCGGCCAGCCTGCCGTTATCCATGACCGGCAAATGGCGGATGCGGTTGTTGGTCATGGTCCCCATCAGGTCTCCCACGGAATCTTCGGGGCTGCACACCAGCACCGAACTGGTCATCAAATCGCGTACCTTCAGGTCGGCCACGGCGGTGCCGTGCAAGGCCATACCGCGCACGATGTCGCGTTCCGAGATGATGCCGACGATTTCTCCGCTGCCTTCCACCACTACCAAGGCGCCGATGCGGTGCTGGTGCAGGAGCTTGGCGGCTTCGGCAACTGCCTGGCCGGCGGTGGTGGTGGCGACCTGGTTGCTTGACTTGCCTTTGAGGATGGCCCCGACGATCATGCTCTATTCCTCCCCAGTTTGTGGCTTGCGGTTCTGGCGTCAGAGCGGGATGCGATCGGGCCGGGGCGCCACTCGTCGTCATTGTCATCCCCCCAGGCTTCACTCAGGGGTGATGAGGCGAGGGGCAACTCGATCCGAATCCGTTCTGCTCTAAAGAGGATAAGGGGTGCCGGAGAGTCCCGGTCAAGGGTGGTAGATCGACGAATCGGTCGGTCATCATCGACCGATAAGGTCCAGCCACTCCTCTTCCGTGAGCACCACCACCCCAAGGTCGCGCGCTTTGGCCAGCTTGGAACCGGCATCGGTGCCCGCGACCACGTAGTCCGTCTTCGCCGAGACCGAGCCGGCGACTTTGGCCCCCAGCGACTGGGCCCGCGCTTTCGCCTCGTCGCGGCTTAATGTTTGCAGCGTTCCGGTAAACACCACCGTCTTGCCGGCAATGGGGGAGCCAGCGGTTGCCGGGGCCGAGAAATCATTGACCCGCTCAAGCTGCTCCACCAGATCGGCGATGGCCGCAAGGTTGTGGGTCTCGGCGAAGAAGTCGGCGATGTCACCGGCGACCGACGGGCCGATCTGGTCGATGGAGGTCAGGTGCTGCCATTCCTCGGCCTGGCGGTTGGTCGCCGCCAGCATCGCGGCGCGCCAAGCATCCAGCGAATGGTAGTTGAGGGCCAAGAGGCGCGCCGTGGCCTCGCCCACCTGGCGGATGCCGAGAGCATAAATGAAGCGGGGCAGCCCGATGCTCCGGCGGGCGCGGATGGCGTCGAACAGCTTTTGCGCCGATCTGGCGCCCCACCCCGGCTGCTCCCTCAACCAGTCGCCGTGCCGGTCCTCCAGGCGGAAGATATCTGCCGGCGAGCGGACCCGCCCAGCACGATACAGGAACTCGGCGTTCTTTTCGCCCAGTCCTTCGATGTCGAAGGCGTTGCGCGAGGCGAAATGGATCAGCCGCTCGACCACTTGGGCATCGCAGGTCAGACCACCGGTGCACCGTCGGATGGCCTCGCCTTCGGGCTTGACGGCGTGACTATGACAGACGGGGCATTCGTCCTTCGGCTGCCAGGGTTGGGCATCCGGCGGGCGCTTTTCGGCAACCACCGCCACGACTTGCGGGATGACGTCGCCGGCCCGCTGAATGATGACGGTGTCACCTTCGCGAAAGTCCTTCCGGGCGATCTCGTCCTCATTGTGCAGGGTCGCCCGGCTGACCACGACGCCGCCGACGGTCACCGGCTCGAGGATGGCGAAGGGCGTCAGCGCGCCGGTGCGGCCGACCGAAACGTCAATCTGACGAAGAATGGTTCGCGCTTGCTCGGCCGGGAACTTATGGGCGGTGGCCCAGCGCGGACTGCGGCTCACCTGGCCGAGGCGAGCCTGCCAGTCGAAGCGATTGACCTTGTAGACGACACCGTCAATGTCGTAGGGCAATTGCGCCCGGTCTTCGCCAAGGGCGTGATAGAAGGCGAGGGCCTCGTCTACACCCCGGCACCGGCGGATCCTGTCGTTGACCTTGAAGCCCCACTCGCGCAGCCGGGCAAGGAAGTCCCAGTGGGTGTCGGCGACGGCTTCGCTGACCTCGCCGAGGGCGTAGCAGAACAGGCTCAACGGGCGCTGGGCGGTGATGGCAGGATCGAGCTGGCGCAGGGATCCGGCGGCGGCATTGCGCGGGTTGGCGAACAGGGTTTTCTCCCCCGCCTGAGCCCGTTGCTCGTTCATGCGCAGGAAATCGGCTCGGCGCATATAAACCTCGCCGCGTACCTCGAGCACTCGCGGCACCGGACCGGCCAGCCGCTGCGGAAGGTCCCGGAGAGTGCGCAGATTGGCGGTGACGTCCTCGCCTTCGGCGCCGTCACCGCGCGTCGCCCCCAGGGCGAAGGTTCCGTTCTCGTAACGCAGGCTGATCGACAGGCCGTCGATCTTCGGCTCCGCGACCAGATCCACCGCCTCGTCTTCGGGCAGCCCGAGGAAGCGGCGGACACGACCGACGAATTCCCGCAGGTCGTCGTCGCTGAAGGCGTTGTCCAGCGACAGCATGGGGCGGGCGTGGCGCACCTTGCCGAAGCCTTCGACAGGAGCAGCGCCGACACGCCGGCTGGGGCTGTCGGCGCGGATCAGTTCGGGGAAACGCGCCTCGATTGCGGCATTGCGCCGGCGCAGTTCGTCGTATTCGGCGTCGGAGACGGTGGGGGCGTCGGCCTGGTAATAGGCCCGGTCGTGGCGGGCGATCTCCTCGGCCAGCCGCGCCAGTTCGGCGACGGCTTCGGCGGGTGTGAGCTGATCGACGGGCGTTGTTGTTGTCGGCATGAACTTGAGGGGCTTGGGCTGGGCTTCGGGGGCAGGCAGGCGCGGTGCCGGCGGAGTGTAGCGCGGATGCTGGCGGATCGGCTACCACCGACCGGCGAAAACGCCCCGGAACGTCGGGTTACGGTGGCGGGTTCCGGACTTACGGTGACGCTGCAATCATATCTTGGCCTATCCGAGCGGGTCCTTGTGCCGCAATGCCGGACGACATGGCCACCATCGCAAGCGCCCTCATTGCGCCCGTTCCGGGCGTTGCGCAGGTCGGCGGCGATTCCGGATAGTGGTCCTTCGGCGATCAGAGGTGGAGCGGTGTCGCGCCGCTGACATGCCTTGCCTTCAGGCGACGAAAAGGCCTAATGTAGTCACGTGTGACTACAATTTGTCGGAGGATTCGATGCTGACCATCAACTTGAAGGATGCCAAGGCAGGGTTCTCCCACCTCGTCGACGAAGCGGTCAAAGGCGAATTCGTGACAATCACACGACATGGTAAACCGGTTGCTGCTCTGGTGTCCGTAGAGGCCGCAGAAATTGCCCGCAAGGCGATGAAAAAGAAGCGCCCTGGCCTTGTTGCCTATCTCAGAACATTTCCTGGAGACACGTTCGATCGAAATCCGACGCCATCACGGACTGTCGAACTGTGACCGGTTATCTATTGGATACCAACGTCATTTCAATGCTCTCGCCGTCGCGAGCCGAGGCGTCGACGCAATTTATCGACTGGCTGGAACACAGGGATGACGAGGGAAAGCTTTTCCTATCCGTCGTCACCATCCATGAGATCGAAAAGGGTATCGCACTGTTGGAGCACCGGGGAGCGGCAGCCAAGGCGACGCATCTTAGCGGGTGGCTCGCAGGGCTTGTCTCTGCCTATGATGACAAGATCATCGCAGTCGACACTGAGGCTGCCGCACTGGCCGGCCAGCTTGAGGCAAAGGCGATTTCTGCTGGACATAATCCGGCAATGGCAGATGCGACGATTGCTGGCATCGCAAAAGCCCATGATCTCGTCATCATGACCCGCAACACGAAGCACTTTGAGATCTTCGGGGTCGAGGTCGTGTCACCAGATGAAACGACGCCATCTTCATGACTGCGTCGCGCCCATGTACGAACCCGCTCGCAGGTAGGATCGCGGTGCCCGAAAGCCGCCATTGAGTTAGGTCGGTTTGTCCAGACCAGATCCCCAGCGTCGGGTAACCCCTTCAAAGGCGCCGTGCTCCCTTGAAATATAGAACCAGGTTATACGTATTCCCTCTACGAGACAGGCCAGGGGCGGCAGGCGGTGAGGATCTACAAAAGCAAATGGTTTGTGCGGTTTGCCAAGAAAGAGCGTATCGCCGACGCACAAGCTGTGCGAGGCGCATCGAATGCGCCCAGAAGGGACTGATCGAGGCAGACTAAGGCGACGGCTTGATAAAGCAGCGCATCGCCCGACCGGGCGAGGGCAAGTCGGGCGGATACCGGTCGATCATCCTGTTCCGGAAGGGCGAACGGTCGTTTTTCATCTACGGCTTTGCGAAGAATGACCAGGACAATATCGATAAGAGCGACGAACGCAATTTCAAGGAATTGGCCACCGTGCTGCTGAATGCCTCGGACGAGCAGTTGGCGGATCTAGTAGAGAACGGGAAGTACCAGGAGGTTCAGTACGATGGCCAGGACTAAGGCTTACAAGAGCGACGTGAAGGCCGCCATTCACGAGACGGCGCTGGACCTGCACGAGGCCGGACTCATCGACAAGCAGACAATGCGCCGGTTCGACAAGTCCTGCCTGACGCCGGTCCGAAAGTTCACAGCCGATGAGATCCGCGCCTTGCGCGAGCGCGAACAGGTCAGCCAGACCGTATTCGCCATGTACCTCAACGTCACCAAGGATTCAGTGAGCCAATGGGAGCGGGGCGACAAGCGTCCCGCCGGTCCGGCGGCCAAGCTGTTGTCCATCGTCGCCGAGAGGGGCCTGTCGGCCATCGCCTAAAGCCCAGGAGGGTGCAGCCAAGGCCGTCACGGCCCCGGCCCGGTGTTCCGGCCCGCCGCCAATCTCCTCGTCAGCAGGCACGATGCCGACGCCTCGATGCATGCCACTGCGCGAGCCGAAGCCAGCGTTGTTGGCGCCACGCCCAACACGATGGTGGCTCCAGGCGGACGCAACCGCTTCGCGCTCAAGATAGTCGTTACGCGGATCAACGCCGATTCCAGATAGCCGGCCTTGGCCAACTTCACCGCGCGGTCTTTGAAGGGCCATAACCCGACCATCGCAGCGATGCAGACAGCACAATCATTCGGCGTAATTTTGCCCGAACCGTGGGATCGGCCAGGCACTCCATGGTTCAAAACACCCGTCGCTTTTTTTGATGACGTCTGCACCGCTGTAATCTATAAATTACAGATGATCGAGGTGCGCCAAACGACCGTGTTCCGGGACTGGTTTGACGGTCTGAAGGATCGCCGCGCCCAAGAGCGGATTGCCCAGCGAATCGTGCGCTTGCAGGCGGGCCTGTTCGGCGACACAAAATTCTTCGATGGTATCGGCGAACTTCGCGTCGATCACGGTCCGGGATACCGGGTCTATTTCGTGCAGCGCGGTTTGGTCGTGATCGTGCTCCTGTGTGGTGGCGATAAGGGTTCCCAGGGCCGGGACATCAGGCGTGCCAAAGCCCTGGCTGCGGAGTTGGAGGATTGAGATGGTCAAGACAGAGCCGTTCGACGCCGGACGTTATCTGACCACACCCGAGGCGCAGGCGGAACTTCTCAGCGATGCTCTAGCCAGCGGCAGCGCCGCCTATGTCGCACAGGCGCTTGGCGTTATCGCCCGTGCACGCGGCATGACGGAGGTTGCCCGTGAAGCCGGCGTGACGCGAGAGGCGCTCTACAAATCGCTCAGCGAGGACGGCGACCCACGCCTGACGACGCTGCTAGGGGTGATGCGAGCGCTCGGAGTGACGCTCTCGGCCCATATCAAGCCGGCCGTGTGACACTATCGAGATCGAATGGAAGTCACAGATAACCATGGTCCACAGCGCGGTAGATTGCCGGGAGGGCCCGTTTCGATTGCAGGCCCCCTATTTGCAGCCCCTACAGATAGCGGACCCCGTGGATCACGATGCCGCTGGCCCTAACGGGCCACGAGCGGACAAACGCGTCAATGTTCCGGTACGACCAGGTTGGGCCGTGAAGAGACGGTCTCCTATCGAGCGCGGATGTGATGAAGCGGACGTTGCCGACTGGCGGGTGCATGGGCAAATTGGGGCTCTAGCAGAACTTTGGAACATCTGTTTGCGGCTGCCGATCAAGGCTCGCTGGCCGATGAGAGAACGTGTGGAAGTCCGATTAGAGATAAATTGTTCGCGCCCGCACTGCTGAAAGGCGAAGCTCGGCAGCGAAAATTCATCTCTAACGCATCATCGGCCAAAGGACATGCTATAGTAGTTCCTCACTCATATTTTTATATCCTCGGGGTGAGTATGGACGCGGCACTGTTCGGGGCAATTCTCGGCTTCGTCAGCGGGGTACTATGGGTCATCGCGGTCCTGCTCCGACGAAAGATCAAGCCCGTTCCGCTCGTCAGGCCGGAACCCGCTCTTGCGGGTGGTGTAATGACGCTGAACGAGAGCAACAAGTACACCGCTGAGACGCGGGCGCGAGATGCAGAGGCCAAAGCGGCTGAGCCCATCGAACGCAGGAACCGGAAGATAGACAGGATTGCCCTGATCATCGAGGTCTTGGCGGCGCTTTCGACGGCCGGCACCGGAGTTGCGGCTTATGAGGGATATTTCAACGACGCCAAGCGCTGGAACCCACTGACCTCTACCCAAGCGGCTGCACTAGCTAAAGAGCTTTCCCGCATCCCGCCTGAACCTATGCAACTCGGTTGCGCAATACCCGCCGACTGTAAGGAATTGACCATGAGCATAGGCGAGGCATTCACAGCGGCCGGATGGACCGACATCAAATATGTGTTCTCAGGTGGCATTGGGATTGGCGGTATCGTTGGATTAAGGATGGACCCTGGCGATGAACGCACTGAAGCAGTTGATGCAGCAATCGAGCGAGCAACGACGCTGAAAGTCACCCGGTCTGAAGACCTACGCCAGCCATCCTATCCGCCGGGCGCCACCCTTGTAATTGGCACCAAACCCTGACGCCAGGTTGACCCCGCCTCAACTCCTTAGCCGACGAAATCGAGGACAGGCCCATGACCGACCCATGGACATTTGGATGGTCTCAGCTTTTGACCATTGTAGGGTTCATTATCACTATTTGTATCGCGGTCGGCGGTTTTCGTACTTTCGGAAGATGGAAGAAAGAGAAAATCGAGGAAAAACGCATAGATACGGCAATTGACGCATTGGCATTGGTCTATGAAGCCAAATTTGTTTTCGAGCATATTAGAAGCGAAATGTCATTTCCCTACGAGTGGAAAGATATGCCGGACCATTTCGGTTCAATGGATCAACGAAATACTCGCGGTCCATTTTACGCAGTTCTAAAGCGGATCGACGCCTGCAAGGACTTCTTCGAGCGGGCGTGGAAGACACAGGTCCGTTGTATGGCATTGTTCGGCAATGACATTGAGCAGACGTTTCTTTTGATGCACCGTGCGCGCCGAGAGATTGAAGTATCCGCAGAGATGCTCCTGCGAGACCCTTATCCTACGCACCAGAGCCAAGACAATTTGGAAACATGGGATCGGTTTCGCGCGGACATTTGGCCTGCATACAAGGACAAGGCAAAGGGCGGTGATCAAGTCGGACAAAAATTGAGTGAGTTCATCACCAAGATTGAAAATATTTGTCGTCCAATTGTCGATCACGAATACAAGAAACGACGCTAGCGGCTGGACGGCGCAGGAGATGGGGTAAGGTCTTTCCGCTTAATCCGACCGGGCATGCCGGGCAACGCGGACGGATACGGAAATGTCGGCTATCTGGAATCGGTCCCGACCCAGGGAACGCCCGCATTGGGCGCGATGCTCAGTCGGAATTTCAGCCGGCGAACTTCCGCTCAGGGTCAGCACCCGAAAGTTGGCAGTGCCTATCCGATTGCCGGGATCGGGCCACGAACAGTCATTCGTCGTATCGGTTGCCCCGGCCCATGTTGCAAGCAGCACATAGTGATCGGAGGTTGTCGATTGCCGTGCGCCCCCCCTTCGACCACGGCACTATGTGGTCAACATGCAGGACACACGACGGGTTGGCCGCAGGGGTATTGCCGCACAAGACGCACTTGAAATGGTCCCGGTGAAGCACCCGGAAGCGGAGTCCAAGCGGAATGTCGCGCCTGTCTCTGCCGTTGTCATACTCCGGTTGCGCTGACGGAAGCGGATCCTGCGAGGCTTGGTCCTTCGCCGTTTCCGCCGGCACGTTGTCCGGATCGCAGTTGACGCGCTCGACGAAGGCGGCGAGAGCCTTGTTCCACGTTCCGAACCGTTTCACGTACGCCTTGCCGCCAACCTTGGACGGCAGCTCGCCCATCTCCCGGTATTGCGGGGGCCGGCCAAAATAAGTCCAGACGGCGAGCATGTTGTCGAAGCATTCTTCGTCCGTATAGCGGTATCCGATTTTGGGCGAGGTCAAGCCCGCGGCCTCGAACGCGGCGCGGGAAGACCCCCATCGCTTTCTCAATGTCCCGCCGCCGAAGGGAAGGTTGTCTTCCACCATTTCCACGGTCAATTCCGTGGTCCCGAGACGGCTGGCCAAATCCCGAAGAGCCACCAAAACTTCTTCGTCCGACATCCGCTGGATCACAGCTTGTATGGCTCCCGGCGAACCATGTCGCTCCGCAAAACGGTCGGCCAAGCCGGCCGCTTCGAGAGCCTTCGGCCATGACCCGAACCTTCGCCGGACAGCGGCTTGTCCGACACGCGCATGTCGTTCGAACACTGGAATCGTCAAGGGGCCATCTGGGACCAGGGCGGCGACACGCCGAAGTTCGTCCAAGATGGCTTTGTCGCTGTATTCGGCCAGCCGATCCATTTCGAAGACGATGAGCTTTGTCGGATGGTCTGGCGGGGGCATCGGGGGAAATAAAGGTTGTGAAATTGTCCAACGCTATCACTGAAGGGGTGGTCCGCCAATAGCGGTAGATCGTTGCTTCCATGGTCACGAAGTTGTGACGGGCCGCTTTGGGTCAGATTTTGTCGAAGCTCATGCCGAACCCAACGTCCGCTGGCGCCCACCCGACGTCAGTAACCGGCCGCCCCCTATTGGCCCGTCCTTGTCGTCTGAAATGCCTGCGCCTTCGTTCGCTGCTGGTCCAAGCCGGCCTTGCCGGGGCATGACGCGGCCTTCTTGGGCAGGCGGTTTCAGGCGATGCCATTGACAGCTGGTGTCTCGTCCACGGCTATAATTCGCGACTTGTCGGATCGTCCCCATAATGCCAGGCCGACGGCGCCAGTGTGGGAAATGCGGGTTACGACCGCGCCGGCGCCGCCAGCAGGCTTGCCGCGGCGGCGCGGGCCTGGTCGGTGACCTCGGCACCGGCCAGCATGCGGGCGATTTCCTCGCGCCGCTCCGGCGCGTCCAAGGCGGTCACTCGGGTGACGGTGCCGCCTTTGCCGTTGGCGTCCTTGGCGACGTGCCAGTGATGGGCGCCGCGGGCCGCCACCTGCGGCGAATGCGTCACCACCAGAACCTGCAGATCCTCGGAGAGTCGGCCCAGCCTCTCGCCGACGGCGGCGGCGACGGCGCCGCCGATGCCGCTGTCCACTTCGTCGAAAACGATGGTTGGCACCGGGCTGGTTCGTGACAGGACCACCTTGAGCGCCAGCATGAAGCGGGACAGTTCGCCGCCCGAAGCGATCTTGCCCAGGGGGCCCGCCGGCAGGCCGGGGTTGGTCGAGACCTCGAACGTCACTGCATCGGCTCCTGCTTCATTCCACGACGTGTCGGGCAGCGGAGCGATCCTGGTATAAAAGGTCGCCTTGTCCAGCTTGAGCGGCGGCAGTTCGCCGGCCACTGCCCGGTCAAGGCGCTGTGCCGCTTCACGGCGGGCCGTCGTCAAGGCTGCGGCCGCCGTCGTGTAGGCCAGCTTGGCTGACTGCTCGGCCGCTGCCAGTCGCCCGACGCCCTCGCTGCCGGCGTCCAAGGCCTGCAGTTCGTCGGCCAGGCGGTCCCGCAGGGCGGCCAGGGCGTCGACCTCGACACCGTGCTTGCGCGCCGCGGCGCGCAAGGCGAACAGGCGCTCTTCCACCTTGTCGAGAGCGCCGGCGTCGAGATCCACTGTCGAGGAGGCATGTTCCAGCAGGCTGCGCGCCTCGGCGGCCTCGACCGCGGCGCGGTCAAGGGCGTCGATGACCGGGGCGAGCCGCCCGCCGGACTTGTCGGCGACTCTCTCCAGAGTGCGCTGGGCGAGCCGCAGTGACGCCTCGACGTCTCCTTTCTGGCTCAAGGCCTGCAGGGCGGCATTCATTCCTTCGACCAGCTTTTCGCCATGCATCAGGACCGCTCGCTGCTCGGCCAGCCGGCTTTCCTCCTCGGGGCGAGGTGCCAGGGCGGCAAGTTCGTCGACCGCGTGGCGCAGGAAAGCCTCTTCGCCTTGGGCTTTGGTCAGCGCCGCCGCCGCCTGCGCGTAGGCGGCGCGAGCCGCCTGCCAGTCGGCCCAGGCGGCGCGGACGGAACTTTGGTCGCAGCCGCCGAAAGCGTCGAGGACGCCGCGGTGGGTAGCGGGGTCCAGCAGCCCGTGGCTCTCGAACTGTCCGTGAATCTCGACCAGGCAGTCGCCTAGACGGCGCAACAGGCCGATGCTCACCGGCTGGTCGTTGACGAAGGCCCGCGACCGGCCGTCGGCTGCGACGACGCGGCGCAGGACCAGGTTGTCAGACAGTTCCATCTCCTGGTCAGCAAGGACCCGCGACGCGGGATGCTCGGAGGGCAGGGCGAATTCGGCGGCAACCGAGAGCTGTTTGGCGCCCGGCCGCACCAAGCCCCCTTCGGACCGGGCGCCAAGAGCCAGACTCAGCGAATCGAGCAGGATTGATTTGCCGGCACCGGTCTCGCCGGTCAGGACCGATAGGCCGGACTGGAAAGCGATATCGAGTCGGTCGATGAGCACCACATCGCGAATCGACAGGCCCAGCAGCATGTCACCACAGCCAGCTGAACCAGCCGCCGTCCTTTTTTTGGTCCGAGGCGGCGGACTGGCCTTCCACCAGGCCATAACTGTCCGAATACCATTTGCTGCCCGGATAATTGTAGCCGAGCACGGCGGCGGTCTTCTGCGCCTCGTCGTTCAGGCCGAGGGATTCATAACATTCCACCAGGCGATGCAACGCCTCGGGCACATGCGTCGTGGTCTGATAGTTCTCGACCACGGTGCGGTAGCGGTTGATGGCCGCCAGATAGTTGTGTTGGCGCTCATAATACCGCCCGATATCCATTTCCTTGCCGGCCAGGTGGTCGCGGGCGAGATCGATCTTCAGCCGGGCGTCGCGGGCATAGCGGCTGTTGGGGAAGCGGCTGACGATTTCCTGCAGTGTCTTGAGTGCGTTCGCCGTCATCTTCTGGTCACGACGGACGTCGGCGATCTGCTCGTAATAGCAAAGCGCCTTCAGGTAATACGCGTAGGCCACATCCTTGTGGCTGGGGTGCAACTGGATGAAGCGGTCAAGCGCGACGATGGCGTCGTCGAATTCGTTCTTTTCATAATGGGCATAGGCGGCCATCAACTGCGCCTTGGTGGCCCAGACCGAATAGGGATGCTGTCGTTCCACCTCGTCGAAGGCTTTGGCGGCTTTGTCGTATTCCCTGTCGTTGAGCTGGTCCATCGCCGAGTTGTAAAGCTCTTCGACCGATTGCTCCTTGTATTGATCTTTGGCAGTCTGGTCGGAACCGCAACTGGCCAGCAGCGGTAGGGCGAAGGCGACGGTAAGGGCGATGAAGGCCGGGCGCGCGCGGAAGAAGATGGTCATTACCTGCTCTGGTACGAAGATTCGGGCCGGCCAGACTATAACATGCGGACCAGCCGAATCGACAAGGCCCCGGCACCAAACTTTCGCACCATGCCTCACGGGCGGCGGGACCTCAGGCGATCGCCGCGGCAGGCAACCGGCGAGAGGGCGGGAATACTGCGGGAATCCTGGCTTGGCGAGAGTCCAGGGTGACGGTGGTCCAGGCGCTTCGGTCGGCGAACAGCGTCGCCAGCAGCCGGTTGTTCAGCCCATGGCCGGTGCGAACGCCGCGGAAATGGGCAAGCAGAGGGGCGCCGGCAAGGTAAAGGTCGCCCACCGCGTCGAGCAGCTTGTGGCGAACGAACTCGTCCTCGTAGCGCAGGCCCTCGTCGTTGACGATGCGGTTGCCGTCGCTGGCGATCACCACCGCGTTGTCGAGGGAGCCGCCTTTGGCCAAACCGGCGGCGCGCAAGGCGGCGACTTCGTGTTCGAAGCCGAAGGTGCGGGCGCGGCTGATCTCCGACTTGAAGGATTGCCCGGTCATGGTCAGCCAGCAGTCCTGGCGGCCGATGAGGGGGTTGGCGAAATCGATTTCGACATTCACCGAGAAGCAGGGGGCGGGCATCAGCATGGCCAGCTTGTCACCCTCTTCGACGACGACCCGCTTCAGCACTTTGATGGCGCGGCGCGGCGCGGCCTGTTCGACGACGCCGGCACATTCGACGAGGAAGACGAAGGGTGCCGCGCTGCCGTCCATCACCGGCACTTCCGGTCCATTGATGTCGATGACGGCGTTGTCGATGCTCATGCCGGCCAAGGCCGCCATGAGATGTTCGATGGTATGCACCTTAATGCCGGCGGCGTCGGTGACGCAGGTGTTGAGGCGGGTATCGGAAACGCTGGCCCAATGCGCCGGGATCAAGGCGCCGCCGCCGGCGATGTCGATGCGGCGGAAGAAGATGCCGGTGTCCGGTTCGGCCGGGCGCAGAGTCATGGTGATCCTGGCGCCCGAATGCAGTCCGGTGCCGGTGCAGCTGATGGCACTTTTCAGCGTGCGCTGGCGGACGGCGGTGACCGCCGGAGACGACTGACGCTCGAAGAACTCGGACCCGGTTGTCGGCAGAGTCTCAAAAGAAGCGCCGCTGTCGAACATGGAATGAACCTTCACATCGAACCCTGATTTGCCGGACCAAGGTCTAACAGCGGGCGGCCAGCCGCTCAAATCAATCATTGTTACGAAATGTTACGCCTTTCGCGTCGCGAAAAACGCCTTATTTGTCAAGGTCATGGAAGATGGCGGCAAGTCTTGGCGCGTGGTCCTGCCGCCGGGGCCAAGGCCGGGCGGGAGGGCCTGCCCCCCACCCGCCTCATGCCACCTTACGCGGCGGCGCCTCGCTTGCTCAGGAATTTCCCCAATCCGCGATCTTCCTTGGCCACATGGTCGCGCAGCCATGCACCCAGATAGTTGAACAGTTCTCTGTCCGCTTCCGGGCGATCGGCTTCGATCTGCTTCTTCAGCGCGGCGATACGGTCGAGGAAATCGCTGTGGGAACGGGTATGGCCGGCAGTTCCGGGGAAATTATGCTCGGCCATCAGCCTCTCTTCCTCCTTGAAGTGGTCGCGGGTGCTGCCTTCGATCCTGGCGATCGCCGCAATTGCACCTGCGCGGCCGTCACCACCAATCATCCGGGAGTAGAACTGGTTGAAGCTGTCGAAGGCCGCCCGATGGTGGCGATCGATCGACGCTATGCCGGTGTCGAGGCCACTGTCCCATTTGAAGATTTCCTGCTTGTCTGCATCGGCACGGACCAGGTCGAGGAATCGCCCGACTTCGGTACGCAGCACCGCCGCCTGGCCGGACAAGCCTGCCGCTGCTTTACGAATGTGGTCGGCGGTTTTCCCCGTTTCCCTGGCCGCCTGTTCCACCGTGCCGATATTTTCGGAAACCTCTCGCGTGCCGGCCGCGGCCTGGGCGACGTTACGGGCGATTTCGTCGGTGGCGGCCGCCTGCTGCTGCACGGCGGCCGCCACCGATGAGCTGATCTCACCCATTTCGCCAATGATGTGCGACATCCTGCCGATGGCCTGGACGGCGAGGCCGGTGCCATCCTGGACCGATTGGATCTGGCCGGCGATTTCGCTGGTGGCGCGGGCGGTCTGGCTGGCCAGAGTCTTCACTTCGCCGGCAACCACGGCGAAACCCTTGCCGGCCTCGCCGGCACGGGCCGCTTCGATGGTGGCGTTCAATGCCAGCAGGTTGGTCTGGCCGGCAATGCTGTTGATGAGTTCGACGATCTCGCTGATCTTGGCGACGCTGTCCGACAACGTGCGGACTTGGGTCGTGGTATTGCGGGCCTCGTCTTCGGCGCGGGCCGCCACCGACTGCGACCGCTGGACGTGGCGTGAGATTTCGCCGATGGACGCGGCCAGTTCTTCGCTGGCCGAGGCCACGGTCTCCACATTGACCGAAGCCTGGTGCGCCGCCGAGGCGACGATGGTCGCCTGAGAACTGGTTTCGGCGGCCGTATGGGCCATCTGGCCCGACGAGCCTTCAAGCTCTCCCGCCGCCGAGGTCACCGCTTTGACAACCTTGCCGACACTGTCCTCGAATATGTTGGCCATCTGGTGCATCGCAGCCAGCCGGTCGGCTTCGGCCCGACGTTTGGCCTGATCCTGGTCACGGCGCATTTCCTCGACCGCCCGGGCGTTGTCCTTGAAGACGGACATCGCTCTGGCGATCTCGCCGATCTCGTCTTTGCGATCGCCGTGGTCGATCTCCACCGTCATGTCGCCGCTGGCCAGCTTGCGGATTACCCCGACCAGATCGGCAAGCGGTTCAACGACCCTGCGCCCGACGAACAGGATCGAAATGGCGATCGCCAACAGGATCGTGACAAATCCGACGCCGATCAGGACGGCGGTGCGGTGATGAAGAAGATCGCGGCTGTCGGCGGATGACTGGTCGATGTTCTTGCGCACCGTGGCTGTCATCAAATGTATATCGGCGACGAGTTGATCAATGATCTTCTTGTCTTCACCGATCAGGGCATTGGACTTCGCCAGCAGGTCAAGGCGATGGGCGCAAACCCCTGGCAGGCCGGTTGTGGCGTCGCCGATCTTGGCGACCTCGTCGTATGGGCCTTGCAGGCGCCCCTGCAGCACCGGGGGCAGTGCTTTCAAGGCGTGGCGCGATTCTCTCATCGCGCCACGGTATTTGAAACCCAACTGGTCCACTGCATCCGCACTGGTCGCCTGCGAAATGCCGGTCAGGGCGTCGGTCGCCTGCTGCATCTGGGTCTGAAGCACCTCCAGGGGCCGGCTGGTGGCCAGGGCATCGGACAGGTCGGTGAAAACCTCTTGTGACGGGTGCTCCTTCGCCGTCTTGCCGTCGATGGAAACCCGCATTGTGGCAGTGCTGAGCGCTGGATCGACTTCCGCCTGCATGGCATCCCGCGCCTTGGCCATCTCCGCCAACAGGGACTGGACGGTCTGCCCCGCTTTAAGGCGCTCTGAAACCAAGTCATTGATTTTACTTGTATTTGCCGAAAGGCGGTGCACGGCGCGGCCGATCTCATCCAAATTGGTTGCACCGCTTTGGTAGCTCCGCAGGCGCAGCAGGCTGGCCTCCAGCCCCGCCGACTGGCTGTCGACCGCCTTCAACTGTCGCTCGCGGTCGTCCTCCGTTGCGGCGGCCGCCAGGGCGGGCGCCGATATGTTGAGCCGCTCGCCGTCGCCGGCCAGCGTCAGGGCGACGGTCATCGCCGGGACTCGCTGGTCGATCATGACGCCGAGGACGTGGTTGAGTTGTCCGAAGGACAGGATGGCCAGGGTGAAGCCGGTCATCGCCAAAATGACGATGACCGCCTGCGCACCGAACAATCGGCCACCGATGCCGTGCCGGTAGGCTTGGGCTCCCGCCATCCAGCCTCCGGCCGACGACATGACCGGCCGCATCGCCTCAGTTTCCCTGATAGAGGTGCATTTGCCCGGTCTTCTCCATGCCGGGGAAGTCGGAGAATACCGTGTCCTTGACCCAACGACCGGTCTTGGTGTCGCGGTGCCACTGCCCAGTGCCGATGGGGATCGCGGCATAGTTGTGCTGGTTGAAGACGATCTTGCCGGCGACCGTATCGATCGAGGTGGCCTTCAGGGCCTTGACGATGGCCTCCGGCGAGGTGTTGGCCGATCGGCTGAGGGCATCGAACAGGACGTCGAGGGCGGCATCGTCGAGGCCGAGCAGCGGCGAGTAATATTTGCCGGGATTGGCGGTCTCGTAGGCGTTGATCAGCGCCTTCGCATCATAGCCGCCGTAGGTGGCGTGGCCGGGAAAGGCTCCTGACCAGAAATCGGCGCCGGCGACGCCCTCGGCCAACGAACCCATCGAGGCCATGGCGTCCGCGAAGCCGGTGGCCTTGTCGATCAGATACACCTTCGGCTTGAAGCCGGCTTTGCTGGCGGCGGTCAGGAATTTGGCCAGATCGGGAGGCGTCAGGACGCCGGTCACCGCTTCCACGCCGGCCGCCTTGAACTTGGCGACGATTGGCGAGAAATCGGCCAAGCCCATTTCGAAACGGCCGGGGTCCACCCCGTGCCAATTCTCCTTGGCGAAGGCCGGTTCGAACAGTGAGTGGAAGACCAGGCCGTCGGGATCGTTGGGGTACAGGTAGCCGATCTTGCCATTGAAGCCACCGGGAATCGCCTTCAGCGTGTCGACATGGTTGCGGACCAGGGCCGGGACCTGGAAGAAGAAGTGAAAGCCGAATTCGGTGTCGCGCGGCGTGCCGTCCGGGCCCAGAAGCCAGGATTCGATGGGCGCCCCTGTCGTGATGCAAGGCACCTCATATTTCTCGCACATCGCGGTCGGCTGGTTGGTGGTGTCCGGGGTGAACGAGGCCATCACCACGTTGACGCGGTCCTGGATGATCGCCTTGGTCGCGGCGGCACCCGAACCGGCGGGCGTCGATTGCGAGTCGTAATACTTGAACTCGATGTCGCAGTGCTGGCCGCCGATGATCAGCCCGCCCTTCTTGTTCAGTTGGCCGACTTTGTAATTGTCAATCCAGGGGTGCACTTGGGCCGCCGCCGCCAAGGCGCCGGTCATAGGCAGTACGCGGCCGACCTTGACCGTGCATCCGGCGGCGGACGCCGGCCCCGCCCAAGCGAGCGTGGCCACTGCCGCAGTGAGCGCGATGCGCAGCGTGTTTGGTAGATTCATGATTTTCCTCCCTATGCATCTTATTGGTGATGCTTTGAATTTTTCCCCTCCTTCGACGCCGCAGTTCTTGCGTGGCTTTTTTCGCGAAGGGGTCGTCGCAGAATTTTCTGAAATTCTGCGTTAAGTCAGAGGCTATTTATTCTGAAATAATTTTATATTTGCGGGCAGATTCTCGCGCTATCCCCAAATTGGGATTGCGGCACAGGTGATCTGGTGCCCCTCGCCGGGCGGGCGCAGTCGGTCAGCCCCACCGGGTATTGCGGAACAATACGTTGCGACGGGCTTCCCGCTGGGCAAAGGCCTGGTCCCGGGTGAAGCCGGCCGAGGTGAGGATGCGTTCGATGTCGGCTGATCGGGTTGGCCCGGCCGATTCATCGATTTCGACCAGAATGGTCCGGACCGAACCGGTGAGCGTGCGTTCCGCCCCCCTCAGGATCTCGATCTCGATGCTGTCCACGTCGAGTTTGATGTGGTCTGGCGGCGGGGGACGGAACAGATCGCAGAAGGCATCGATCGAGAACCCCAGGACGGATTGTCGGAAGGTCGTTTTGATTGCGCCTTCCACCGATGTGGCCTGGCCGAAGGCATGCATGGAATGCCCCGCCCCGGTATTGGCCATGTAGAGATAATCGAGGCGGGTCGAGGTGTCGAAGGCCAGGCAATAGGCGCTGATGCGTTCGTCCAGGTGGTTGATTTCCATGTTGCGGACCAGGACGGCGTAACTGGCGGCGCTGGGTTCGAACGCCAGCACCCGCATCCCCCGGCACTTCGCCGCGTAGAGGGCGTAAACGCCGATGTTGGCGCCGATATCCCACAGCACATGATCTTGGGGAAGGCCATCGAGCCAGCGGATGGTCTCCGGCTCTCCCTCATAAAGGGCCCATGGATCATGAAGGGCGCGGGCCGTCGGAGTGAAAAAATGCAATCCGCCGGCCGGCGTCTCCATGGTGATGGTCGGCGCCAGCCGCTCCGACACCAGGGCCCGTGTGATCGTTCGGCGGTAGGGTTTCATCCAGGCCGTGCCGGCGGTGACGACGGAGGCGAGGACTTTGCTGATCGTCTTGCTCAAAAGTGCCGCTCCGGGAGGAGCGATGGCGGAGCGGGTACCGTCCGCCATCGTCCATTGTCAGTGCACTAGCCTTTGTTTTGCCCCTCGCCGGGCGGGGCCTCCGGCCCCTTGGCCGCCGCCGCAATGGCGGCTGGCTGGCTGATTTCCTTGTTCCAGCGCCCATTGCGGGCGCGGCCAAGGGCGCGGATGCGCCCGCCCGGCGAGGGACCGTGACAACCCTAGCGCAGTGAACCTTTTGAATGAGCCACTGCACTAGGCCTGTATCGCGACAATCGTGCGATCGCCGCGAAGCGGCTCGTCAGTTCGCCTGCCGGCGGAGGAAAGCCGGTATGTCCAGCAAATCTTCGTCGGAACGGGACGTCGGCAACCGGTCGGCCGGGCTGATGCGCGCGGTCTGCTGAGGCTGGGCGGGGGCCGGCGCATGGGTCTGGCCGGCTGGCGGTTCGGCCGCCGCCTGGCGTTGCGGGGCGGGGGCCGGCTCATAGCGCTGCGGCGCGGCGAACGACGCTCCGCCATTCTTTACATGGTTGGCCAAGCGGTTGAGAAAGCTGGGCCGCCGTGCCGGTTCCACCATCGGTTCCGGCTCCGCCTGCCGTTGCACTGGCGGTTGGGGCGCCGCATAGGCGTGACCCGCCGCCGGCGCGGTCCTCGGGTCGAGCCGCGGCTCGGCGCGAAGTTCGGCGCGCTGTGGAGCTGGCGCTTCGATGCGCAAGCTGCCCTGGGCCGGTTCGCCGCGGGCTGGCGCCGGTTCGGGCCGTACCGTCATCATCGGCTCGGCGCGCATCGTCGGAGCGGCTTCCTGGCGCGGGGTGAAAGCCTGCTCGCGCAGGGTCGGGGCGGCATCGGAGCGCATCGGCAGGACCGGTTCAGCGCGGACCTGTGGCGCCGGTTCGGCGGCGTCAAGGCTCCGGGCCTGGGCCACCACCGGTTCGATGTCCCGCTGCACCGCCTGCGGCTGGGCAACGGCGGCCGAGCCGTGGGCGGTCTGGAAGAAGCCGGCGGTTCCCGCAACGGTTTCCGCCACCGTCGGTTTGGCTTTCGGCTGGAAGGCCTGGACTGCCGCGGCCGGCCGCTTCTGCTCGACCAGCGAGATCAAGGTCGGGCGTGGCTGGGTCTGTGCCGCGACGTCGATGCCGGTGGCGACGACGGATACCCGCATCTTGCCCTGCAGCTTCTCGTCGAAGGTCGAGCCGAAGATGATGTTGGCGTCGGCGTCCACTTCGTCACGGATGCGGTTGGCCGCCTCGTCCACTTCGAACAGGGTCATGTCGAGGCCGCCGGTGATATTGATCAGGACGCCGCGCGCCCCCTTCATCGAAATATCCTCGAGCAGCGGGTTGTTGATGGCGGCTTCGGCGGCTTCGAGAGCCCGCTTCTCGCCTTCGGCTTCGCCGGTTCCCATCATCGCCTTGCCCATCTCGCTCATCACCGTGCGGATGTCGGCAAAGTCAAGGTTGATCAGGCCCGGCATGATCATCAGGTCGGTGACGCCGCGCACGCCGGAATAAAGGACGTCGTCGGCCATCTTGAAGGCGTCGGCGAAGGTGGTCCGCTCCGAGGCGACGCGGAACAGGTTCTGATTGGGAATGATGATCAGGGTATCGACGAATTGCGACAGTTCCTCAATCCCCGCCTCGGCCAGCCGCATGCGGTGCTGGCCTTCGAAGTGGAAGGGCTTGGTCACCACGCCGACGGTCAGAATGCCATGTTCGCGTGCCGCGCGGGCGATGACCGGTGCGGCGCCGGTGCCGGTGCCACCGCCCATGCCGGCGGTGATGAACACCATGTTGCTGCCCTGCATCTGGCCGATGATCTCATCCAGCGTTTCCTCGGCGGCGGCGCGGCCGATGTCGGGCCGGGCTCCGGCTCCCAGCCCCTGGGTCACGTTGGTTCCCAACTGGATGCGGCGGTCGGTGCGCGACTGCGCCATGGCCTGCGCATCGGTGTTGGCGACGATGAATTCGACGCCCTCCAGGTGCGACTGGATCATATTGTTGACGGCGTTGCCGCCCGCCCCACCGACCCCGATGACGGTTATGCGCGGTTTCAATTCGCCGGTGCTGCTGGGATGGAAGTTGATCATGGTGTTCTATCCTCCGCACTGAATTTCGAAAAACTGTGTGCCCTGTTGAAACCTTCAAAAGTTCTTGCGCAGCCAGGATCCGATCCGGCCAAGCGGTCCGTCGGGTGCGGCTTCCGGCGGTCGTGCCGACTTGCCCGGCGCCTCCGCCGCATGGTTGAGAAGCGCGTAGCGCAGCAGCCCGGCGCAGGCGGCAAAGGCCGGTCCGCCGGTCGCCTCGGGCAGCCCGTGGAATCCGACCGGGCGGCCCAGCCGCACCTGCTTGTCGAGAACCATCGCCGCCAGATCGCGCACCCCCTGCATTTGCGCCGCCCCGCCGGTCAGCACGACGCGGCGTCCCGCCACCTTGTCGAAGCCGCCGGCTTCCAGATGGCTGCGAACCAGCTCGAACGTCTCTTCCAGGCGTGGCTGGATGATCTGAACCAGCATCGAGCGGGGCACCTGGTTGGCGGCGCCGTCCTCGTCCTCGCCGACCAGCGGTACCTTCAGGATCTCGCGGTCGTCCGACGGCGAGGGAAGGCAGCTTCCGTAAAGCGTCTTCATTCGCTCGGCCTGGACCAGCGGGGTTGACAGGCCGCGGGCGATATCGTTGGTGACGTGCATGCCCCCGACCGGGATGGTGTCGGTGTGGACCAGATGGCCACCCTGGAAGACGGCGATGGTGGTGGTGCCGCCGCCCATGTCGATGCAGGTGACGCCCAGGTCTTTCTCGTCGTCCACCAGGCAGGCCAGGCCCGAGGCATAGGCCGAGGCCACCCGTGCCTCGATGTCGAGATGGCAGCGATGCACGACGGTCGAGAGATTGCGCAGCGGCCCGGGATTGGCGCTGACCAGGTGAATGGTTACCGCCAGGCGCTCGCCGAACATGCCGCGGGGATCGCGAATGCCCTCGTTGCCGTCCACGGTGAAGCCGATCGGGATGGAATGGACCAGGTCGCGTTCGTTGCCGAGCGTGTGGTGGCGGGCGTGCTCCAGCATGCGGCGAATGTCCTGATCGCCGATCTCGTGGCCGTTGACCGAAACCTCGACGGTGACATTGGTCGAACTGGGCTGGCCACCGGATACGTTGAGGACGACTTCGCGGATCCGGTCCTCGGCCATCTGCTCGGCGGCGTCGACGGCGGCGCGGATCGAGGTTTCCGCCTCTTCCATGTCGACCACGGCGCCGTTGCGCATGCCGCGTGACAGCTGGTGCCCGATGCCGAGCACGCGCAGGCCGCTCTCGTCGGCCGCCCGGGCGATGAAGCAGCACACTTTGGTGGTGCCGACGTCGAGGGCGGCGATCAGGCCATGTCGAGGCTTGGTCTTTGACATTCGCTCAGGCGTCCTTGCCGGGTTGCTGCTTGTGCCTGCCGTGGCCGGCCGCGGTCGAGTTCTGGCCGGCTCCGGGGGTGGTGCGCACCACCAGGCGGTCGGGCAGCCGCATGTCGACGACGGTCACCTGTCGTTCGAGCAGGCTGTGATCGTGCTCGAGCTGGGCCAGTTCATGCCAGGCCGACAGCGGATCGTCTTCGGGAAGGCGGAGTTCGATGCCGCTGTCGGTGCGATCGAAGGTGATGTTCCAGCGGCGGTCCCCGACCCACTGGGCGGCTTTCACGCGCTTCTGCAGGACCGGCTCGGTCCGCAACAGGTCGAGCAAGGCCGCGGCGTGATCGGGCGCCCCTTCCCCGACCATCAGGGGAAGATCCCGGTACTGGTCGATCTCGTCGCCGACGATCTGGCCGTCGCGGTCGACGAGATAGTAGTGGCCCTCGTTCTGCCAGATGACGATAGGCGCCCGCTCGGTGATCAGAAGATGGATTTCATTGGGCAGCCGCCGTTCGATGGTCGCCGTCTTTACCCATGAGAGCTCTTCCAGGCGTTGACGGGTGGCGCTAAGGTCGATGCCGAAAATGGGGTCGCCCCGCTCGACCTTGAGGGCGGCCAGCAGTTCGCCGCGCGGTGTCCGGGTCCGGCCTTCGACCAGGATTTCGGCGACGCGGAAACCGGCGCGGGCAGACAGGGCGACGGCCTCTCTCCGCATGTCCTCGCCGAGTTGTTGGCCGGCCGCCGAATGGACAAGCCACATGCCGCCTACCGCCACCAGCGTAGCGAGGCAGAGGGCGGTGGCGGCGCGCTTGCTTTTTTTCAGCCAATAGGGCGGTGTCCAGCGCCGGCGCAGCTGCTGGCGTGCGGCTTTCGCGCGCCCGTCGGCGGGCCGTGGGGGCGCAACGGGCCTTGGCGGCGCCAGGCGGTCCTCCACCTGGATCGTGATGTCGCTCACCCGTCGCATCGCGCGTTCTCCACCATCCAGGTCACCAACTCGGGAAAGTCGATGCCGGCATGCGCCGCCAATTCGGGGACCAGCGAGGTCGCGGTCATCCCCGGCTGGGTATTGGTCTCCAGGACGAACAGCCTGCCCGGCTGGCCGGCAACGGTGTCGTCGTAGCGCAGGTCGGTGCGGCTCACACCGCGGCAGCCGAGGGCCTGGTGGGCCTTCAGGCCGAAAGCCAGGACCTCTTCATAGATCTCCGGCGGCAGGGGGGCGGGCACGAGGTGGCGCGAGCCGCCGGGAGCGTATTTCGCCGTGTAGTCGTAGAAGCCGCGGTCCGAGGTGATCTCCGTGGCGCCCAGCGCCCGGTCGCCCATCACCGCCACGGTGATCTCGCGGCCGGGAATGAACCGTTCGGCGAGGGCGAATTCGCCGAATGGCCAATCCTCTTCGCCCATCGGCTTGGCGTTGTCGCCTTCGGTGACGATATGGACGCCCACCGACGAGCCTTCGTTCAGCGGTTTCAGCACGTAGGGCCGCGGCAGGACGTCGCCGGCCAGAACCTCGCTCTTGTGGACCACCCGGCCCTCGGCCACCGGAATGCCCACCGAGGCGAAGATCCGGCGCGCCGTCGGCTTGTCCATGGCCATGGCCGAAGCCAGCACGCCTGAATGGGTGTAGGGAATCTTCATGATGTCGAGGATCCCCTGGATCGAGCCATCCTCGCCGAAGCGGCCGTGCAGGGCGTTGAACACCGCCCACGGCTTGGTCGCTTCGAGCCCGGCGATCAGGGTGCGCAGGTCGCGGCGCACGTCGATGGTGGCGACGGCGTAGCCAGCCTTTTCCAGGGCCGCCGCGACGGCAGCACCGCTGTTCAGCGACACTTCGCGTTCGGCCGAGAACCCACCCATCAACACAACCACGCGCTTGCTCATGCTTTCAATCCCTGTTCCGAACGCCAATTCGGCGGATTTCCCAATGCAGTTCAATTCCCGAGGTGTCGCGGACACGCTTCCGCACTTCTTCGCCGAGGTCTTCCAGGTCGGCTGCCGTCGCCGATCCTGTATTGATCAGGAAGTTGCAGTGCTTGTCCGACATGCGGGCACCGCCAAGCTGCAGCCCGCGGCAGCCGGCCTGGTCGATCAGTTGCCAGGCCTTGCGCTCCGGTGGGTTGGCGAAGGTCGAGCCGCCGGTGCGGGTGCGCAGCGGCTGGCTTTCCTCCCGCCGGTGGCGAATGGCCGCCATCCTTTCGGCGATGAGGCGAGGATCCTCCGGCCGGCCTTCGATCAGGGCATCGATGAAGATCCAATCCTCGGGGATGGCGCAGCGACGATAACCGAACCCTAGGTCCTCCGCCGTCAGGACATGCAGGCCGCCCCTTGGATCGACCGCGCGGGCCTGGCGCGTCACATCCTTCATCTCCCCGCCATATGCCCCCGCGTTCATCCGCAGGGCGCCGCCGATGGTGCCCGGCACTCCGGACAGAAATTCCAGGCCGCCGATCCCCTCGTCGCAGGCGGTGGCGGCGACGGTGGCGTCGAGGGCGGCCGCCCCGACGCCGAGCCAGCTGCCGTCGCGGCTGATGGCGGCGAATTCACGGCCAAGGCGGATCACCACGCCCGGAACGCCGCCGTCGCGAATCAGCAGATTGGATCCCAGTCCGACGACGGTGACCGGCACCTCCATCGGCTTGGTCGCAAGGAATGTGGCCAGGTCGTCCAGATCGGCCGGCTTGAACAGGACTTCCGCCGGGCCGCCGACGCGGAACCAGGTGTAGGGCGCCAGCGGGGCGTCGGCGATCAGCCGCCCGCGGGTGGCCGGCAGACGGTCGATCAGGCCGGAAGGCTTGCGCATGGCGTTCACTCTCCGGCCTCCACGGGCAGCGGCAGTCCTTCGGTCAGGGCGTCGAGCTGGGCCGGCAAGGCATGCGCCCAGGTGGTGATATTGCCGGCGCCGAGAAAGACAACAAAGTCTCCGGGCTTGGCGATCTGGTGGACCATCGCCGGCAGACCCTCCGGCGACGGCAGCGGAATGGCCTTCCGGTGGCCGCGTTCCAACAGGCCGGTGACCAGGGCGTCGCGGTCGACACCTTCGATCGGCGTTTCGCTGGCGGCATAGACGTCGGCGACGATCACCACGTCGGCATCGTTGAAGCAGGTGCAGAATTCCTCGAACAGGCTTTGCAGCCGGGTGAAGCGATGCGGCTGGACCACCGCGATCACATTGCCCGGCGCGGCCGAGCGCGCGGCCTTGAGCACGGCGGCGATTTCAACCGGGTGATGGCCGTAATCGTCGATCACCACGATGCCACGGCTTTCTCCGGTTTTGGTAAAGCGGCGCTTGACCCCGGCGAAACTGCCGAGCGCGTTACGGACCACATCGTCCGACAGGCCCAGTTCCTTGGCCACGGCCACGGCGGCCAGCGAGTTCTGGACATTGTGACGGCCGTACATGGGCAGGCGGACGCCCTCGATGGTGTGGCATTCTCCGCTCGCCCGGTCGGTGACGACGATGTCGAAGCGGGCACCGGCGGCGTCGATCGTCACGTTGGCGGCGCGCACGTCGGCTTGTGGATTGAGGCCATAGGTGACGATCTTGCGATCCGGAACACGCGGAATCAGCGCCTGCACTTCCGGGTGGTCGGTGCACAGGGCGGCGAACCCGTAGAACGGGATGTTCTCGACAAAGACGCGGAAGGCTTCGCGGACGCGGTCGAAGCTGCCGTAAAAATCCATATGTTCGGGGTCGATGTTAGTGACCACGGCGATGGTCGACGGCAATTTCATGAAGGTGCCGTCCGATTCGTCGGCTTCGACCACGGCCCAGTCGCCGGTGCCCAGGCGGGCATTGGTTCCGTAGGCGTTGATGATGCCGCCGTTGATCACCGTCGGATCCATGTTGGCGGCGTCCAGCACGGCGGCGATCAACGATGTGGTGGTCGTCTTGCCGTGGGTTCCGCCAATGGATATGGCCCATTTCAGGCGCATCAGTTCGGCCAGCATCTCGGCGCGCCGCACGACCGGGATCAGCCGGGCGCGAGCGGCCGCGACCTCGGGATTGTCGGCCTTGACCGCCGAAGAAACGACCACGACGCGGGCGTCCCCCAAGTTCTCGGCGGCGTGGCCGATATGGATGGGCAGCCCCAGCTTGCGGAGGCGCTTGACATTGGCATTGGCCGCGATGTCCGAACCCTGCACCTTATAACCCAGGTTGTGCATGACTTCGGCGATGCCGCTCATGCCGATACCGCCGATTCCGACGAAGTGGATGACGCCGATGGTGAGCGGCAAAGACCTCATGGCTGGACCTCGGCGGTGGGGGCGAGCAGAGCACCGACCAGATCGGCCATGCGCTTGGCGGCGTCGGGGGTCCCGGCGGCACGGGCGCAGGCGGCGGCCTTGCTCAGGCTGCCCGGTAGGGCGAACAGCGACTCGACGCGCGCCGCCAGCGATTCCGCGCTGAAGGCGCTTTGCGGGATCAGCCAGCCGCCGCCGGCTTCATCGACGGCGTGGGCATTGGCGGTCTGGTGGTCGTCGATGGCGTGCGGATAGGGGACCAGCACGGCGGGGCGGCCGAGGGCCGTCAGTTCGGCGACCGTCGAGGCGCCCGAACGGGCGATCACCAGATGGGCCTCCGCCAGCCGCTCCGGAACGTCGTGGAAGAAGCTCTCCAGTGTTGCGGTGATGCCGGTTCCGGCATAGGCCTGGCGCACCGTGTCCAGATCTTCCGGCCGGCATTGCTGGCTCAGCTCCAGACGCCGGCGCAGCCCTTCGGGCAGGCGGGCCAGGGCGGCGGGCACCACTTCGGACAACACGCGAGCGCCTTGCGAGCCGCCCAGCACCAACAGGCGCAGCGGCCCGTTACCGGTCGGCGGCGCGTAAGGTCTGTCGCGCAAGGCGACGATGGCGCCGCGTACCGGCATTCCCGTCTGCACCACCTTGCCCTGCCACGCCGCGGCCAGGTGGCTGACCTGGGCGTAGGAGGTGGCGATGCAGGTGACGCGGGGGGCCAGCAGGCGGTTGGCCCTTCCCAGCACGGCATTCTGCTCATGCAGGACGGTGCGGCATCCGGCGGTAGTGCCGGCCAGCATGGCAGGGACCGAGGCGTAGCCACCGAATCCGACGACCGCGGCGGGCTTCAACTGCCGCAGCAGCCTCCGGGCCTGCAGGAAGCCGATTCCCAATTCAGCAATGGCGCGCAGGCGGGCGGGCAAACCGCGTCCGGCGATGCCGCCGGCGCTGATGCGCCAAGTGCTGAGGCTGCCCAGGGTGCCACCGTAAGCTTGGCCTCGGCGGTCGGTTACCAGCCCCAGCCGGTAGCCGCGGGTCAGCAGTTCGGCTGCCAAGGCTTCCGCCGGGAAGACATGGCCGCCGGTTCCGCCGGCGGTCAGCACGATGAGGGGGGACGATGCTGCCGCGCTCATCGCCAGCCCTCCTGGCCGTAGCGCTTGCGCGTCAGGGCTAGCACCATGCCCATGCCGAGGGCCAGCGCCAGCATCGACGAGCCGCCATAGGAGATGAACGGCAAGGTCATCCCTTTGGTCGGCATCAGATGCAGAGTCGACGCCAAATTGATCAGGGCCTGCAGG
>JAJXWP010000090.1 GCA_021781575.1 Pseudomonadota bacterium | reverse complement strand
GCCGCCGTCGGGGGTGGGGGTACCCCCACCCCCGACGGCACCTTCTCATCCTGATTGTCGTTCAATCCCCATCTTGTTTGTCGCGCGGCACCTGGCGCCATATGTTGTGCAGATCGCCAATCTGCCGACAGTAGGGGGCCACAATGACCAAACCCGTCGGCCAACCCGTCCAGTGTCCCGTCGATGGCGTGGTCCTGGTCCGCCGCATAGAGACCGATGGAGGGCCGCTGGCGTGGTGCCAACGCAGCTTTTTGCTGTCCTTTCTGCCGCGTGGCCCGGATGGCTGCCCCCTCGCGCGATCGCCCGACCCAATCCCGCCGGCGGCGGGGTGGGCTTGCCCGCTGCCGGGCGATCCATCCGGCTGGCCTCGGATCTTGCACATTGACTAGCCTTGGTTTTTGTCCCGCCGGGCGTGGGACTTTGATCGACCTGGTGCAGTGAACCGTTTGAGTGAGTCCCTGCACTATCCGTTCAGTTGCAGGCCGCTCCAGCGAATGAAGAAGCTTACCCAATAGTGGTATGCCCCCCGGTCGCAGGCTATAGTGCGATTAGCGGATCCGCTCGCGCTGCTGGCCCAGCAAGCGGGCAGACGCCACCGGCGGAGCCGCGACGATCGAGCAGTACCCCAGGATGAATGGACGATGAAGCTGATCGACACCTTGCAAGACGAACACGTGTTGATCGATCAGGTGCTGGGATCGTTGCGCACCTATGTCGGCGGACTCGTCGACGGGACGGCGGACCCGGATGACGGCAGACGCTTCGCCGCGTTCTTCACCGAGTTCGCCGGCCATTTCCATCACGATCGCGAGGAGCGAGTACTGTTCGAAGCGCTTGTGACGGATGCGGAACTCCCGGGTGACCGCGGACCAGTCAGCGCCGTTGTGCAAGAGCACGCCGAGATGGAGGGGTGGCTTCGCGAGATGACGCCGTTCCTCGAACAAAAGCCGCAGTCCGAGGAGGACGGTGTTCGGCTTCGGGCTATGGCAACGCGGTACTCGCGCGCGCTCTGGCGTCATATTGATGCGGAGAACTCCGTCCTGTACCCGGAGGGTGCCGAGCGGCTTCGCCGGTGCGGCATTCGCGAGTTGCCGGATCGGCCGATGAGCGAGGCAGAGGCGACCGCGCGGGAGCACGGCGCGGCCTTGCTGGTCCGTTATCCGCCGGTCGAGGACGTTGCACTCACCCGCGGGGACGGCTGTTTGATGTGCCGTGCCTACGGTGAGACCTGCGACGGCCTCGAGGCCGAGTGGTGGACCGAGTTCGAGTGGGAAGAATTTCACGACAGGTGACGTAAGCGAAGGGGATCTCGCCGAAGGCACTGAAATGCAGCAGAAGCGACACCATGCATATGTCGCATAATGTATATTATGGCGACTTCACGGTGTGACGATCGGCGCGATGCTGAAGACCCCGTCAGCGCCTCGGCACCAGCAAGTTGCTGCGCATGCTCTGGACCGGTTGGCCGGCAGCATCACGGGTGATGACCTCCATATGGGCAAGCCCCATGCCGGGGCGCGACTTCAATTCGCGTATCTCCAGCACGGTAGCCTCGGCGGTGAGGACGTCGCCCGGCCGCACCGGGCGAAGCCACTTCAACGATTCCACTCCGGCACCGACGATTCCCAGAGGCAAACCGATGTCGGCGATCACCAGCAGGCGCATGGTAATCGCGGCGGTGTGCCAACCGCTGGCGGCCAGCCCTTCGAAGAAGGACAGCCCGGCCGCCATTTCGTCTAAATGAAATGGCTGCGGGTCCCACAGGGCGGCGAACTGCTTTATGGCGTCGGCAGTCACCGCATAGGACGGTGTGCGAAAGGACTGGCCAGGTTCGAGGTCCTCCAGATAACGGGTCATGGCAAGCCTCCTTCTAAGCCGGGAACAGAAACGGTGGCACCCTCGCCGTCGGGCCGGCCTCCGATCATCAGTGACATTGCCGAGGCGGCCCGCCAGCCCCACCGGTCTACCACCATGGCGATCACCGGCAGGAAGATCAGTTGGCCGGTGGCGGTGGAAGCCGTCAGGATGACGACTATGCGGTCCCAGCCGAACGCGCCTTCCAGGGGCACCATCAGCACGCCGGGGGCCGCCCGGATGCCGGCGGCGGCGAGGAGGGTGACGAACACCAGCGACGTTACCACCCACGCGTAATGCAGCCTTTTGCCCTTGACCATGGCGCCTCCTCAGAGACAGACCTGTCTCACTCATTGACAGATACAGACAGGTCTGTATCATGTCAAGCCTGACCAGGACGAACGCACCGATGTCCAAGCCGCCGACAGACGAGGATATTTCCGTTGATCGCAAGAGCGCCCGTGCGCGCATTCTTGCCGCTGCCGCCGAGCTGTTCTATCGCGAAGGCGTCCGCGCCGTCGGCATCGACGCGGTGATCGCGAAGGCCGGCGTGGCCAAAATGAGCCTCTACCGCGCCTTTCCTTCGAAAGACGACTTGGTCGCGGCATTCCTTGCCGAACAGAATGCCGGTTACTGGCACTGGTGGGAATCGACGATCTCGCGCCATCCGGGCGACCCTCGGGGGCAATTGCTGGCCATTTTCCGCGGCTTGGCCAAGCGGACCTCCAACCCGGCATTCCGAGGCTGCCCGTTTGTCAATACCGCTGTGGAATTCCCCGAGCCGGACCACCCAGGCCGCGCTATCGCGATCGCCAACAAAGCCGAGCTGCGCCGTCGCCTGGGCAGGTTGACCGCCGCGCTGGGCGTCTCCGACCCCGCCCTTCTGGCCGACCACCTTCTCTTGCTGATGGAAGGCGCCTATTGCGCCGGCAGCGTGATGGGCCCCACCGGCCCCTCCGCCGCGGCAGCCACCGCCGCCGAAGCGCTGATCAATTCAGCGATAGGAGGGCCATCCCCGGCTAAAGCCTGAGCAAGCGACAGAACTGGAATTTCTGGATCTTCCCGCCGGGTGTCCGATGCTCTTCATCCAACGTATCAAGCAGCCGGAACCGTGGTGCGAATTCCGCCGCCAGGGCCGCCGCTTCATATCGCCGGACCGGCAGCCCGCTGCATCGCTCGGGCCCGTCGGTGGCGAAGGTGCCGATGATCGCCTGTGCACCGGCACCAAGGGCCGCGGCCAAGGTATCGGCATAGGCGCGGCGATCGCCCGCGTCGAGAAGGAAGTGAAAAACCGCCCGGTCGTGCCACAGGTCGAAGCGCGCCGTCGGCGTCCAGCGCGTAACATCGGCGGCGACCCAGGATATCAGCCCGGCCCGCTCGCCGAGGCGGCTTCGCGCTTTGGCCAAGGCGGTTTCGGCGATGTCAAGCACGGTCAGCCGGGTGAACCCCAGGTCGAGCAAGTGATCCGCCAGGCGCGATGCGCCACCACCGACATCGATGATCGGCGCGGCTTGGCCGGCGCCGGCGCGCGCGATCAATTCCAACGAGGAATCAGGGTGTTCCTGGTACCAGCTGACCTCGGATTCGGCCTTGGTCCGATAAACCTCCTGCCAGTGGGCATGGCGGTCCATGTCGCGCGTCTCCGTTAGAGCTCGATCACCTGGCCGTCGAACGCCGGTGCAATGCCGGCCGGCAATCTGGCCTGCAGGGCGTCGAAGTCAAGATTGGGACTCATATGGGTGATGAGGGTGAATTTCGGCTTCAGCCGTTCAACCCATCCCAAGGCCTTGTCTACATGGGCGTGGGTTTCATGCGGCGTGTCCACCAGGCAGCCGACGATCCACAGGTCGAGTCCTTCCAGTAACGCCATGGATTCCGCCGGAAGATCAAGAACATCGGTGGAATAGGCGAAGTTTCCGATACGAAAGCCGGTAGTGCGGCAATAGCCGTGGTCCTGGTCGAACGGAATAATTTCCAAGGAACCCACGGTAAACGGTCGGCTGACCTCGTGAGGCCGTAGCCAGGGTTTGAAGATGGACTTGGCGTCAGGCGGCAGAGGCTTGAAAACATAGCCGAATCTCTGGCCTATCTCGCTCAGCGTAGTGGCTGTGCCGTAGACGTCAATGGGCGCCCGCATGGCCCGGTTCACTTCGCGAAGGTCATCGATGCCGTGAATGTGATCGGCATGGGCGTGAGTGTAGAGCACCGCGTCGAGATGCCGCACCTCGGCGCTGAGCAGTTGCTGCCGCAGGTCAGGGCTGGTGTCGACGAGCAGCACCTGCCCCGCCGCCTCCACCAGAATCGACGGCCGGAGCCGCCGATTGCGGGGATTAGCCGGGTTGCACCGACCCCAGCCGATACTGATCATCGGAACGCCGCCCGCCGCACCGCATCCAAGGATGGTGATCTTCATCGGGGCACCTTGTCGAACAGCCGCAGGAAGTTGGCGGTGGTCGCCGCGGCGAGCGCCGCGGGCTCAACTCCCATCAGTTCGGACAGCTTGGCCGCCGTATTGGCGACGTAGGCCGGCTCGTTGCGCTTGCCGCGAAACGGCACCGGCGCCAGGAAGGGGGCGTCGGTCTCCAGCAGCAGGCGGTCCAGCGGCAGGTCGCGGACGATGGCCCTCAGGGGTTCGGACTTCGAAAAGGTGATGATCCCAGATAAGGAGATGTAGAATCCGAGTTCTAACGCCTTTTCCGCAAGTTCCTGGCCTCCGCTGAAGCAGTGGATGAGGCCGGTGAATGCGCCTTTGCGGTACTCGTCGGCAAGGATCTCGGCCGTGTCGGCATCGGCGTCGCGGGTGTGAACCACCAGCGGCAGGCCGGTCCGCCGCGCCGCCGCTATATGGGTGCGGAAACAATCCCGCTGCTGCGGCCGCGGGCTGCGGTCGTAGAAATAGTCGAGTCCGGTTTCACCGAATCCGACCACCTTTGGGTGGTCGGCCAGCGCCACCAACTGTTCGACGCCAATTCCGGTCTCCGATCCCGCTTCATGCGGGTGTATCCCCACGGTGCAGAAGACGTTGCCATACCGCTCGGCCACCGCCTTCACCTGATCGAAATGGCTGATCCGCGTGCCGATGGTCAGCATCATGCCGACCCCGGCGTTACGGGCCCGGGCCATGGTGCCGTCCAGGTCCTCCTGAAAATCGGGGAAGTCGAGATGGCAGTGGCTGTCGACGAGCATGTCAGGCCGGCCCTCCTTCCTCCGTATCGATGAAGCGCGGAAACACTCCTTCCGGCTTGGGCAGCGGCGTGCCGGGAACCAGCCGTTCGCCGAAGGCGGCGAATGCGCGCCGGGCGGCGGGAACCGCCAGCTGATCGAGCAGCCGCGCCGTCGAGCCGGGCATAACCGGCTGCAGCAGCAACGCCAGCTGGCGGATGGTGTCGGCGAGAACGTAAAGCACGGTGTGCATCCGCGCCGGATCGGTCTTCTTCAGTGCCCATGGGGCCTGACGGTCGACATAGCCGTTGGCCGCCCGCACCACCTGCCAGACGGCTTCCAACCCTTCATGAAACTGCTGGCGGTCGATGGTATCGCGCAGCTTGGGCAAGAGCGCGCCGGCGGCGTCCAACAGTGCCTGGTCCTCGGCCGAAAACTCGCCCGGTTCAG
>JAJXWP010000089.1 GCA_021781575.1 Pseudomonadota bacterium | reverse complement strand
GACCGCTGGCGGCGGCTATTCCTCCTGGTCCTCGACCTCGGACTCGGCCTCGTCGTCGAATCCCTCTTCCCGGTCGTCGGCCGGCTCCCGCTCCTCGCCCTCCGAACGGTCGTCATAGGTCGCCGGATGTCGGCCGTCATCGATCTCGATCGGCTGATCAGGACGCCCCTTGCCGAAAGCCCCCCTTCTGCGCGCCGGATGGGGCGCGGGGGCCGGCCGGACCACCTCGACATATTCGGCGCCGCACTTCGGACAGATCGCCGGTATGCGCGCCAGGTCATAAAATCGGCTCTCGCAGGTCAGGCAGGTGCGTTTGGTGCCCCGGTCGGGTCTGGCTTGGGTCAAGAGCGGCGCCTTTCAGGCAAAGGGGCGGTCTGCGATGAACGAGGTCATCGCCCGACACGAAGGATCGTCTTGATGGCCCCGCGCGGCATCCCGGAAGCCTCGGCGATCTTGCGATCCTGCGCTTCGATAAAGGCCTTGGCGGCACCGTCTCGGTCAGAGCCGGTCACTTCGGCGGCCGGAACCTTCCGATTGGAGGTCCGCGACCCATCCTCGTAGATCACGTCGAACAGAATATATTCGCTAGTCTTTTTCTTCGTCCGCGCGTTCAGAGCCATCACGATCCTCGTGTAATCCGGCCTGGTGTAATTCGGTGGACGCAGCGTCCTGTGCCTCCGCCGTCGAACCAGGCGCATTGCGATTGGCCTTACGCCGCGCCGCCTGAGCTTCCTGCTTTTCTATTTTCTTGGCTTCTTTGCTGCGCGCCCGCTCGGCCCGGTCAAACCGATAATTGGGTTTGAATGGCATCTGGCCTCCTATCGCCTGACAGGAAGGGGCGGCCGAAACCGCCCCTTGGCACTCACAGGGCGCGGAGGTTGACCGCCGCCATCTTGCCGGTCCGCCCGCGCTCCAGTTCGTAGGACAGCTTCTTGCCTTCGCCCAGATTGGACAGGCCGGCCCGCTCGACCGCCGAGATATGCACGAAAACGTCGGCCGACCCGTCATCGGGCTGAATGAAGCCGAAACCCTTCGCGCTGTTGAACCATTTCACCGTGCCAGTGGCCATGAGATCCTCCAAAGCTGGCGTGGCCCCGCACGGCTGTGAGGGGCATCAAATCAGTCTTGGGGAAGCCGGGGATTTGGCCCCAGGAGGGGCAGTCGCAGGAGACGCCAAACAAATTCGACCTACCTAACATGGGGGCATTCCGGCTTCCCGCAAGGCAAAGACGAAAATAAGTTCCAGCGCCGGCGGTGACAATCGGACGAATCGAGCCCACGCGCCCGTCCGGCTCTCACCCCCGTTCAACCGGCTGCGGGGTTAGCGCCGGCGCGGCGGAAAGCGCCCGCCGATGGCATGGAATGCCGCCGGCGTCGGGGTTTCGGGGGGCAGTTCGCTGGCCGCCCTCCGTCGCTCGCGGGCAGCATGGGCGATCTCGCCCTCGACCTGCCGTATGCGCTCGCGCAGCGATTCCGCCACCGCACCCTCCGGCGAGCGGGCGACGAAACGACCAAGGTCCTCCTTCAGGCGGACGAGTTGCAGCTTAAGAGCCGAGACGTCGTTTGACGTTCGCCCCCCGTGGGCAGCCTTGTCCTCATGATGATCCACGCCGTTCTCCTCCAATATGGTCAACTATAGAAGGGAGCTGTCGGTGGATTTGTAAGCGCGCCGCCCACGATGCATAGCTCGCTTGCCCCCCTATTCGTCGGGGTCTCAGCCGCGATGGTCGGCCACGCCTTTTGCGCGGCCGGTCCGCACCCATCATGGTCGTTGCTCGGCTCAGCCCCGATTGTCGATCGCGGCCCCTACGCCGGATTCGCAAAGGTTGTCTCAACCATGTCTTTTCTATTGAACTAGTGATAATCTAGAAATGGGAGAAAACGTCCAATGGAGAGCACAATGGGCCACTTCCTTATTTGGGCGATCATTATCGTAATATCCGGACTAATCGGATTGGCTGCGGTAGTAATTTTTGCAACCGCGGTGTTTACAGAAATCAAAGAATGGTTGGGAAGCCAGAGTGGACCCAATCAACATGAACTAGTCCCACAATAGTATTTCAACCTCGGGCAGAGCGGCTTCCAAAACCGCTCTGCCGTTACAACCACTAATCCGCATTTCTATTCTATTTTTGCGCGATAAGCATCCACCTACATCGCACATATTGCGGCCCCCATATCGACCTGGGGTCGGCGGACGGTCCAGGCGCTCACTTGCCCCGACCGACAGCAGGCTGGAATGCCGGCGGTGCGATTCCTGTCCGGCCCACCTGTCGCCGGCCGGCCCATGCCGGCGGGAAATCCGAAAACCTTCACCAATCCGGACGTTCCAAGGAGTGCGGGCGACTCCCAATGGCGGACGTTGCGCTGAGCGACTGCCCAACTCAATGTCAACGGGATTAATGTGATGAACGACGATTCCATCACCACCAAGAACGCGGAGCTCAACCAAGCGCGGCGCGCCATGGCGGCTGCTGTGGGGTCATGCGAGATTGGCCGCCCTGGATTTCAGGTGGTACCGCAAGGAATGTCGACCGCCCGAGGAAAACAAGTGTCGGTGAGTTTTTATTCACGCAACCTGAATCGTATGATGCTTGCCGATTTGAGAAGCAGCATAGAAAAATCGGGCCTCGAACTGATGACTTTGATGCCTCGGATTAATCAGGAGCATCTTTAATGGGTCAATGCAGAGATATTCTCGCAAGTGAAGAATATTTATCGAACATTTGATCTTGTTGATCTAATCGTGCCATCTGTATTCGTAGTAGTGCGGAAAGGATCATCATAGCCACAAGCTGGCTCGCGCGGACAACTTGGCCGCTGGGGCCACCGCTCAAGCGGTCCAGGTTACCCGCTTATCATCCACTTCCCGGGATCACTCCTTTCAATCCCTTGAAAATGCTGGTGCCCGCTGCCGGAGTCGAACCGGCACGCCCGAAGGCTACGGATTTTAAGTTTTTAGATTGGCTTCTCCCCGGTTTTCGACAACCCGCCCCAGTTGCGCTATATTCTTCGTTTTGCCAATGAGTTAGCGCGGCATGCTTGCCCCAGGCTTTCCGACGCATTACTATCGTTTTTGCTTACTCGTGCTTACCTCTTGCTTCCTGGGGAGCGCAACGGAATGCCGAAGCTGACCAAACGGACTATTGATTCCCTGCCGCCGACCGCGAGCGAACTGTTCATCTGGGACGACGAACTCCCCGGCTTCGGGCTGCGGATCAAGCCGACCGGCGTCCGCTCGTTCATCGTCCAGTATCGTAACGACCAGGGCCGGTCCCGCCGCATGACCTTTGGCCGCTATGGAGTACTGACCCCCGAGGAGGCGCGTAAGCAGGCCCGCGACCTGCTAGCCGCCGTCAGCAAGGGCACCGACCCCGCTGGCGAACGCCACCGCATGCTGCACGCGCCGACCGTCACCCAGCTTTGCGAGCGGTATCTTGCCGACCACGTCGAGCCGCACAACAAACCGCTGACCGCGCGGGAATTCCGCCGGCTGATCGAAAAATTCATCAAGCCGCAACTCGGTGCCCTGAAAGCCGAAGGCGTCACCCGGCAGGACGTGGTCAGGCTCCATCGCCTGATGGCAGAAACGCCGCGCCAGGCCAATCAGACCCTCGCCGTGCTGTCCAAGATGTTCAGCCTGGCCGAATTGTGGGGCGTGCGGATGGAGAACTCGAACCCCTGCCGCATGGTCAAACGCTATGCCGAAACCAAGCGCGAGCGCTTCCTGTCGGAACCCGAACTGGCGCGCATGGGCGAAGCCCTCAGGCAGGCCGAGGCCAGCGGATCGGAGGCGACCAACACCTGCAACGCCATCCGGCTGCTTGCCCTGTCCGGCTGCCGGGTCGGCGAGGTCGTCTCCCTGCGCTGGGAGCACGTCGATTTCGAGAACGGCGGCCTGCACCTGGCCGACGCCAAGGCCGGCGCCCGCGTCCACCCCATCGGCGCCCAGGCTATCGCCCTCCTGGCAAGCATTCCCCGGATCGAAGACAGCCCCTGGATCTTCCAAGGCAAGCGCAGCGGGGACGCGCTCAGCGTCTATACCGTAGAAGGCGCCTGGCAGCGCATCCGGGCGAAGGCCGGACTGGACGATGTTCGGCTGCACGACCTTCGCCACACGGTCGGCACCTATGCCGGCCAATCGGGCGCCAACGCGTTCCTGATCCGCGACAAGCTGGGACACAAGACACTGGCGATGACGGGGCGGTATGTGAACCGCGACCCCCACCCGTTACGCACTCTTAGAGCCTGACTCGAAACTCTGATCACGCATGACGCGGCCTGGCCATCCTGCGCACCATGAAGCGGATCGACGCGATGAAGATCCACGCCTCGGCGCTGGCGATAGTTGCCTCGAAATCCTTGGAAAGTCGGCGACAGCGGCCGAGCCAAGCCAGAGTGCGCTCGACGACCCATCGCCGCGGCAGCACCTCGAACCCCTTGGCCGTATCCGAGCGCTTGATGATTTCGATGGTCCACGCGCCGAGATTGACCAGGGCGTCGGTCAGCTTCTCTCCGGCATAGCCGCCATCAGCGAACAGATGGCGCAGCCAAGGGTAAAGCTGTCGAATGGAGGCGATGACGCCGACCGCGCCGTCGCGATCCTGGATGTCGGCCGTGTGCACGGTCAGCCCGACCAGGTGGCCCTCGGTGTCGGTGATGATGTGGCGCTTGCGGCCTTTGATCTTCTTGCCGGCGTCGTAACCACGGGAGCCGGCGACATCAACGGTCTTCGCCGACTGGCTGTCGATGACGCCGGCGGTCGGGCTGGCCTCGCGTCCCACAGCGATACGCGCCGCTGCCACCAGATGGAAGTTGATCGTCCGCCACAGGCCGCTGTCCCGCCACGCATAGAAATAGCGCTGTACCGTCGAGACCGGCGGAAACCGCTCAGGCAACGCCCGCCACTGGCAGCCGGTCCAGGCAATATAGAGCAGCGCGTCCACCACCGCCCGAAGCTCGGTCGTCCGAGGTCGGCCGGTTGTCTTCATCGCCGGCATGAACGGCTCGATCAACGCCCACTCCCCATCCGTCAACGCATTTGCACCCCGCTGGCCCGCACGGCAATATTGCCGGCGGGTGGCCTCCGTCCAACCCATGTTGTGGCACCGCTCAAGTCTAGACAGCTCAAGCGAATCACAACGGACGGGGCCACTCAACCGCTTCCCGACCCAAACCCGAGTTTCGGGTCAGGCTCTAAGACACGAGAAATCAGATACGCTTAAGGTTGCCATAGACCCCTCCTCTACCCGGGGTGATTTATACCAAGAATTCCAGATTTGTCATTCGAATGATAAGCCCTTCGTCCCGCCCCCACCGCCCCTGTAACTCTGGCCCCCACAGGACGCTACTTATAGACCCCAGCCCCCTACCTGATTTTCACTCACCCGCTATTAGTACTGCGGGCGAGTTCACTGCGACACCGCCGTGGACATCCACGCCAGCGGCAACCGGCCGGCGGCCAGCCGTCGAGTAGGCACGGGAGATTGCTCTCCCGCGCCTCTCACAGAACCGGACGTGCGGATCACGCATCCGGCTCTTTGGATCGGTATATCAGAGCGCCAGCGATAGCTGCGCCGATGCCAGCGGCG
>JAJXWP010000012.1 GCA_021781575.1 Pseudomonadota bacterium | reverse complement strand
GGGGAGGTGTTCCTTGCCGCGGACAGTTCACCTGCGTTGTTGAAGAAGCGCCGATTCCGACAGTTGGCGGCGTTCCATACGGGATCGGCACCTTGCGGTTTCGAGCAATGAAGGTGGTGGGTCGCCAAGTAACCGTTGCGGTCGACCGCGACGCCGAAGGCGATGCCGGGCAACGCGGTCAGCAACGGTTCCTGGAGATGACAGACAAGCCGTCCAGTTCGACCGCATTGCGCTTGAACACCTGGAGCGCCCGCGCCATGGCGCCGATCTCGTCCTTCTGGGCCTGCCGCGGCACTTCGAAAGCCATGTCGCCCTGCGCCAGCCTGCTCATGGCCGCATGCAATTCGGTCAGCGGCGCGAGCAGGCGAATGCGGGTGAACCAAATGAAAAACCCGGCGAACGACGACAGGAAGACAGCGAACAGCGCGCTGGCGAACGTCAGCAGCCGGTTCAGCATGTCGAGACTGACGACGATCGACGTCGGATCGGCGGCGCTTACCGCGGCGGTGCGAACCCCAGCCATATAGTTCAGCAGGATCGCCGAGGCGGTCAGGCCGATAGCGAGGAACAGCAACAGCGATACCGGCACGAAGACGCTGATTGCCGAAATCCGGATGTCGTGTATCCGCAAGTCCACGCGCACCTCCCCTCTCGTGGTCCGCCCGAGACGTTCTGGCTTCCAAGCGCCTTGATCAGGCGGTCCCCCAACTGGTCATTATCAGTCCCTCGCCGGGAGGGGCCCTCCGGCCCGCTGTGCACTCCGCGCACATCTTCGCTGCGCTACGATTCGGCCGCGCCCGCAATGGCGGCCGGCCTGAGTTCCTGCGCCCACTCAGGGTGCGGATGCGCCTGCCCGGCGAGGGGCTGTGATGGACCAAGTGCATTGAACCATCTGAATGGTCCAATGCGCTAATGTGGCACCTCTTTGCCACAGTGGGGAAGGGGTTTCCCCGGGGTGCCGGGGTGAACTCGAAGAAACTGTAGAGAATGAGCGGCAAACGTTATAACTAGACCGCCATTGCAACGCGGCGTGTCGTCGCGGCGCGTTCCGTCAATACAATCTGGCCCGATTTCATGGAAAGCAGGTCGCTGGTTACCGGAGCAACAGGATTTCTCGGTTCGGCCGTTGTCCGGGCGCTGTTGGCGCGCGGACATACGGTTCGCGTACTGGCTCGTCCAGCCAGCGACCGGAGGAATCTCTCCGGCCTGCCGCTGGAAGTGTCGGAGGGGCGGCTGGAGGACGTCGAGTCGTTGCGGCGGGCGGCCGATGGCTGCCGCTACGTCTTTCATGTCGCGGCCGATTACCGCCTGTGGGTACGGGATCCGGATGCCATGCTGCGGGCGAATGTGGATGGGTCGCGCGCCATGATGCGGGCCGCCGTGGCGGCCGGTGCCGAAAGGGTGATCTATACCAGTTCGGTCGCCGTGCTTGGCCATGCCGACTTGGCCGACGAAGACACGCCCAGTTCTCTTGCCGACATGGTCGGCGCTTACAAACGGTCGAAATTTCTTGCCGAAGCCGAAGTCCGCCGCATGGTGGCGGAAGAAGGGCTGCCGGCCGTAATCGTCAATCCGTCGACCCCCATCGGGCCGCGCGATGTGAAACCGACGCCCACGGGGCGGATCGTGGTCGAGGCCGCGGCCGGTCGCATGCCGGCCTATGTCGATACCGGCCTCAACATCGTCCATGTTGACGATGTGGCAGAGGGGCATTTGCTGGCGCTCGACAACGGTGTGATCGGCCAACGCTATATCCTCGGCGGCGACAATCTGTCGCTGGCCGATATCCTGCGTCATATCGCCGAGCGGGTGGGCCGCCGACCGCCGACCGTTCGGCTGCCGCGCCTGCCGTTGTTTCCCGTCGCTGCGGTGGCCGAGTTGTACAGCCGCCTGTCCGGCCGCGAACCGATGCTGACCATCGACGGGCTGAAAATGGCCGCTCACCGCATGTGGTTCAGTTCAGCCAAGGCTGAACGGCATCTCGGGTACCGCCACCGGCCGGCGGGCGAGGCTTTGGACGACGCTGTCGGTTGGTTCAAGCAGGCAGGCTACTGGTCATGAGCCTTGCCCTGTCGATCTCTGCCGTTGCCGCCGCGGCCTGGGCATGGCTCCTCCTCATGCGGGGTCGGTTCTGGCAGGTGGACTCGATTCCCGAGGCGCGGGCGCCCGATGCATGGCCGGAGGTGGTTGCCGCCATTCCGGCGCGTGACGAGGCCGAGGTGATCGGCCGGACGGTGCAATCGCTGCTTGGTCAGGATTATCCGGGGAAGCTGTCGGTGGTGGTGGCCGACGATCACAGCAGCGACGGCACGGCCGATGCGGCGCGGACTGCCGCTGCCGCGCTGGGGGCAGAACAGCGGCTGACGGTGGTTACCGCGCCGCCCCTGCCGCCGGGCTGGAGCGGCAAGATGTGGGCGCAGTCGCAAGCCATCGCCGCGGCGGTGGAGCGGCATCCTGCCGCCGAGCTGTGGCTGCTGACCGATGCCGATATTGGGCATGCGCCGGGCGAACTCCGCCGCATGGTCGCTCGTTTGGTGGCCGACAGGCTGGACATGGCGTCGCTTATGGTGCGGCTGTCGACCCAAGGCTTCGCCGAGAAGGCGGTGGTGCCGGCCTTCGTCTTCTTTTTCCGTCTGCTCTACCCGTTTCGCTGGGTGGCCGAAGCCCGGCGCGAGACGGCAGCCGCGGCTGGCGGCTATGTGCTGATCCGCCGCAGATTTCTTGATCGCATCGGCGGGCTGGCATCGATCAGGGGGGCGTTGATCGACGACTGCACTCTCGCTGCCAGGGTCAAGGGCCATGGTGGCCGGCTGGCTCTCGACCTGGCCGGCGACACGGTCAGCCTGCGCCGCTACACCGGGTTCGGAGAACTGTGGATGATGATTGCCCGCTCGGCCTACACGCAACTGCGCTATTCGCCGGTGCTGCTGGCCGGGACCATTGCCGCCATGATCGTCGGCTTTCTCTTGCCCCCGCTGTTCAGCCTGACGGGCGGGGCGGCCCGCTTTCCGGCTTTGCTCGCCTGGGTCGAAATGAGTCTGGCCTTCGCCCCCATGTTGCGGTTTTATCGCCTGCCGGTCGTTGCGGCGCCGCTGTTGCCGCTGGTCGCCGCGTTCTATTTGGGCGCCACCATCGACTCGGCCCGTCGTCATTGGTCGGGTCGCGGGGGAGAATGGAAAGGCCGGGTACAAGCTCCCGGTGGTGAGGGATGAATCAGGTGCGAAAGTCCGAACCCATGGTCACCGACACGGTCGAGCATTCTTCGGGCAAAGGCAGCGGCGATGAGAATTTCCCAGTCGGGTCGTGGCTGATCGCGGCGCCGCTTAGGCCCCATGTGCATGCCTATTATCGCTTCGCACGGAACGCGGACGATGTGGCCGATGCGGTCGATTTGCCGCCCGACGACAAATTGCGCCGACTGGACCGGATGGCGGCCGTCCTTGACGGAGCGCCGGGCGACGACGCGCCGGCGGCAGCGACGATGCGCCGCAGCCTGAAGGAAACCGGCATTGACGCGGCGCATTGCCACGAGCTGTTGGACGCCTTCCGGCAGGATGCCACCAAGCGCCGCTATGCCGACTGGGGGGAACTGATGGCCTATTGCCGTCTATCGGCGGCCCCGGTGGGGCGCTACCTGCTCGACCTGCACGGGGAGGCGCGCGCGACCTGGCCGGCGTCGGATGCCTTGTGCGCTGCCTTGCAGGTCATCAATCACATGCAGGACTGCGGCGATGACTACCGTAATCTCGACCGCGTCTACGTTCCCCTCGATTGGCTGGCTGCCGAGGGCGCATCGACCGAAGATCTGGGGCGGTCGGCCAGTCCGGCGGGACTGCGCCGCACCCTGGACCGCATGGCGGCGGCAACCCGCCCACTGGTCGATGCTGCCGGCCGGCTGCCCGGCGGCGTCCGCGACCGCGGCATGCGTGCCGAATCTGCGGTGATCGTCAATCTGGCCGATAGCCTGCTCAGGCGGCTGGAGCGCCAGGATCCCTTGGCCATGCGGGTCAAGCTGGGCCCCGCGGCCATTGCTTCTGCGGCGGTCGTCGGCATCATCCGCGCCTTTGCCGGGGGTCAAGCATGACCGCCGGCTCGGCTGCCCCATCACAGGCCGAACTTGACGCCATGGTGATCAGCCGGGTGCGGCGTTCGGGCAGCTCGTTCTATTGGGGCATGCGGCTGATGGCGCCCGAACGTCGGCAGGCGATGTACGCCGTCTATGCCTTCTGCCGCGAAGTCGACGATATCGTCGACGAGCCCGGCCTTGCCGCGGACAAGCGGCGCGGTCTTGCCGAGTGGCGGGACGACATCGCCGCCATTTTCGAAGGGCGACAACCGAAGCTGCCGCTGGCGCGGGCGCTGGTCGGCCCGACGCGGGACTACGGCCTCGAGCGGGAAGACCTGCTGGCGGTGATCGATGGTTGCGAGATGGATGCGGGCGATGGCCTGATCCGGCCAACGAAGGCGACGCTCGACCTTTACTGTGATCGCGTTGCCTGCGCCGTCGGGCGCCTGTCGGTTCGCATCTTCGGCGAGTTCACCCCGCGGTGCCTCGACGTCGCCAATCACCAGGGGCGTGCCCTGCAGCTGACCAATATTCTGCGGGACGTCGGCGTCGATGCGCGGATGGGGCGCGTCTATCTACCCGACGAACTGCTGTCGGCGCACGGCATCGACAGCCGTCAACCGCTCGATGTGCTGGGCCATCCCGCCTTGGCGGCGGTTTGCCGGGAGCTCGCCGAGGAGGCTCGGTATCACTACGCCAAGACTCGCGCCGCCATGGCCGACTGTTCCCGCCGCGCCATGCGGCCGGCCGCCATCATGCTGGAGATGTACCACGCCATTTTCCTCAGGGGCGAAAAAGACGGGTGGCAGCCGCGCGGTGAACCCATCCGGATACCGCGCGCCGTTAAGATCTGGTGCGCTTTGCGTCACGGATTGCTCTGAGGCTCTCGAAAAGCGTGCGATCTCGTGGTATTAGCCCTGCCCAATGGGTAAATGACGAGGTTCGACGTGTTCTCCGCAGAGGTGAAATGCCTGGATATCTGTGCGACCGCCAATGACATCGACCAGGCCGTAAGGGAATCGGCGGCGGCGCTGATGGCGCGCCAACGGCCCGACGGACACTGGGTGTTCGAACTGGAGGCGGATTGCACTATCCCGGCCGAATATGTGCTGTTTCTCCACTACATGGACGAGCGCGATCCCGATCTGGAAAAGAGGATCGGCGTATACCTGCGCGACCAACAGGCCGAGCACGGCGGTTGGCCGCTGTTCCACGGTGGAGATCTCAATGTCAGTTGCTCGGTCAAGGCCTATTACGCCCTGAAAGCGCTGGGTGACGACCCCGCGGCGCCGCATATGGTACGGGCGCGCCAAGCCATCCTGGCCCATGGTGGAGCGGCGGCCAGCAACGTTTTTACCCGTACGCTGCTGGCCCTGTTCGGCCAGGTGCCGTGGCATGCCGTGCCGGTGATGCCGGTCGAGATCATGCTCTTGCCGCGCTGGTTCCCGTTTCACCTCGACAAGGTGAGCTATTGGTCGCGCACCGTGATCGTGCCGCTCCTGGTGCTGATGGCTTGCAAGCCGCAGGCCCGTAATCCGCTCCGTATCGGCGTGCGTGAGTTGTTTTCCGTACCGCCCGAGCAGGTCACCGACTGGCATACCGAACCACCCCGGTCCAACTGGGCCTATTTCTTCCGCCGGCTCGACAAGGTGTTGCAGGTGGTCGAGCCCTATTTTCCGAAAGGCTTGCGACGCCGCGCCATCGAACGGGCGACCGCCTGGGTTGACGAACGGCTGAACGGAGAGGAAGGACTGGGTGCGATTTTCCCGGCTATGGTCAATGCCGTGCAGATGTACGACGTGCTGGGCGTCGATCCCGGCGACCAGCGTGTGGTGACCGCCAAGAAGGCGCTGCGCAAACTGGTGGTGGAAGAGGGCGACCGTGCCTGGGTCCAGCCCTGCGTGTCACCGGTGTGGGACACCGCCCTGGCTTGCCATGCCCTGCTCGAGACCGGCGATGAAGCGTCGATGGCGGCGGCCCGGCGCGGTGCGGACTGGCTGGCGGAGCGGCAGATTACCGATGTCGTCGGCGACTGGGCGGCGCAGCGGCCGGGTCTGGCCTCCGGCGGATGGGCTTTCCAATACGCCAACGCCCATTATCCCGACGTCGACGATACGGCGGTGGTGATGGCCGCTCTCGACCGCGTCGATTCCGTGCGTTACCACGACGCGGTGCAATTGGGCGCCGTGTGGCTGCGCGGCATGCAGAGCACTGGCGGGGGGTGGGGCGCCTTCGATGCGGAGAACACCCACTATGCATTGAACCACATCCCGTTCGCTGACCATGGCGCACTGCTCGACCCGCCGACGGCGGATGTTTCGGCGCGTTGCGTGTCGGTGCTGTCGGTCCTGGGGGCCAAGTGCAAAGATCCGATCGTCCGCGACGGCGTCGACTATCTGCTGCGCGAGCAGGAGGCCGATGGCTCGTGGTTCGGGCGCTGGGGCACCAACTACGTCTACGGAACCTGGTCCGCCCTGGCGGCGCTGAATGCCGCCGGCCTGCCCCACGATACCTTGGCCATCCGCCGTGCGGTGGACTGGCTGTTGTCCCGGCAGCGCGCCGACGGTGGTTGGGGCGAGGACGGCCGCTCCTACTGGGATGGCGAGCCGCGCGGTGAAGGGACGGTCAGTACCGCTTCGCAGACGGCGTGGGCGGTGCTCGGCCTGATGGCGGCCGGCGAGGTCGACCATCCGGCGGTGGCGCGCGGCATTGACTATCTGGTCCGCAACCGCAATGCCGAAGGCCTGTGGGATGAGGAACACTTCACGGCGGTCGGCTTTCCGCGGGTATTCTACCTGCGCTACCACGGCTACCGCGCCTTCTTCCCGGTCTGGGCTCTGGCGCGCTACCGTAACCTGACGACGGGCAATGGCGGGCCGGTGCTGCATGCGCTGTGATGGGGATGACGGTGTGAGCTCATGATCGGCTTCGTCGTCGGAATGCATTCCGAGGCACGGTTGCTGAGCGGCGGCCGTGTTGTCTGCAGCGGTGGCATCCCGGTGACGGCGCGCCGTCTGGCCGATCAATTGCTGCGTGAAGGCGCGGCGGGCCTGGTCAGTTTCGGCATTGCCGGCGGGCTCGACGCGCGGCTGTCGACCGGAACCTTGGTGGTCGGGTCGGCGGTCGCGGCGAACGGGGAAGCGATCCCTGCCGAGGTGGACTGGTGCCGGCGCCTGTCGCAGGCTCTGCCGTCGGCGGTCTCCGGCATCATCTGCGGCGCCGAGGCGGTGGCCGCGACGGCGGCGGCCAAGCAAGCCTTGCAGCGCCAATCGGGTGGTCTCGTGGTCGATCTGGAAAGCGGGGCGGTTGCCGAGGCCTGCCGGTTGGCCGGCAAGCCCTTCGCCGTCCTGCGCGCCGTCGCCGACCCGGCCGGCCGGGCGGTCCCGACGCTCGCCATGGCGGGGCTTGGTCCCGACGGCCGGACGCGCCCCTGGGCGGTGGCCGGTGGCCTGGCGCGCCGCCCGTGGGAACTGCCGGCGCTGATCCGCCTTGGCGTGGAGACGGGCGCCGCCCTACGCGCTCTGTCGGCGGCTGCCGGCCTTCTTGGTCCCGCCTTGGGCTTCGATCTGCTTTAGTCCGTCCTCGACCACTTTGGCATAGACGTCCTGTGCCGGACGCTGCCCGTCGAGCGGTATGTCGGCGGCCATCGCACCGTCGAGCCTGGGGCCGCGCAGAGCGACCACCGCCGCTTTCAACGGGTGCGACAGGGTGTCCAACACGGCGGTCGGCTCATAGCCGCAATGCACCATGCAATTGGCACATTTCTCGTAGTTGCCGGTGCCGTAGCCATCCCAGTCGGTCTCTTCCATCAGGGCCTTGTACGAGGGGGCAAACCCTTCGCCGAGCAGGTAGCATGGCCGCTGCCAGCCGAATACGTTGCGCGTCGGGTTTCCCCAGGGTGTGCAGCGATAGGTCTGGTTGCCGGCGAGGAAGTCGAGGAACATTGAAGACTGGGTGAAATTCCAGCCGCGCCCGCGACCCAAGCGGAAGATTTCGCGGAACAGCAGGCGCGTGTTGCGCCGGTTGAGAAAATGCTCCGTGTCGGGCGCGCGTTCGTAGGCGTAACCAGGAGAAATGGTGACGCCGTCGACGCCGAGGCCCTTAACCTGATCGAGGAATTCCGCCACCTTCTGCGGCACCGCACCCGAGTACAGGGTGCAGTTGATGTTGACACGGAAGCCGCGGGCCTTGGCGGCATGAATGGCGGACACGGCCTTGTCGTAGGTCCCGGGCAGGGAGACTGCGTGGTCGTGCTCTTCGCGGCCGCCATCCAGGTGGACCTGCCAGGTGAAATACGGGCTGGGCTTGAACAGATCCAGCTTCTTTTCCATGAGCAGGCCGTTCGAGCACAGATAAACGAATTTCTTGTGCTTGATCAGGCCGGCGACGATCTGATCGATCTCGTGGTGCAGCAGCGGCTCACCGCCGGCTACGGATACCACAGGTGCGCCGCACTCCAGAGCGGCGCTCACGCATTCGTCCACCGACAGCCGGGCGTTCAGCACCTTGTCGGGGTAATCAATCTTGCCGCAACCGGCGCATGCCAGGTTGCAGCGGAACAGCGGTTCCAGCATCAGCACCAGCGGATAACGCCGATCGCCGCGCAGGTGACGGCCGAGAACATAGGCGCCGATGCGGGCCGCTTGTCGCAGAGGTATGGCCAAGGATTTAACTCGCCAGCTGGGGGGGAAGTTTGAAATGCAGGTCTTCTTTAACACCTGGCAGGGTCGTCAGTTCGGTCATGCCGTATTCGCGCAACCTGTCAACCAACCCCTGGACCAGGTCGTCAGGTGCCGACGCGCCGGCGGTGATGCCGACGCTCTTGACCCCTTCCAACCATTCGCGTTTGAGCGCCGCCGGCTCTTCCACCAGATAGGTGGGAATGCCGCGCGCCTCGGGGATCTCCCGCAGGCGATTGGAATTGGAGCTGTTCTTCGCTCCCACCACCAGCACCAGATCGACCAACTCGGCCAGTTCCGCCACCGCGTGCTGGCGGTTCTGCGTGGCGTAGCAGATCTCCTTGGTGTCCGGGCCGACGATGGTGGGAAAGCGTTGATGAAGGGCGGTGATGATGGCGCGGGTGTCGTCCACCGACAGGGTCGTCTGCGTCACATAAGCCAGGCGGTCGGGATCGGTGACCTTGAGCGTTGCCACCTCCTCGACCGTGGAAATCAGCCGGCCTTTGCCCTTCAGCCAGCCGAGGGTGCCCTCCACCTCGGGGTGTCCGGCGTGGCCGATGAGGATCACCTCGCGTCCCTGGGCGGCATAGTATCCGCCGTCGTTATGCACCCGCAAGACCAGCGGGCAGGTGGCGTCGATGACTTGCAGCCCGCGGGCTTCGGCCTCCTGCTTGACCGACGGGGAGACGCCGTGCGCGCTGAAGATGGTTACGCTTCCCGGCGGCACTTCGCTTAATTCCTCGACGAATTGCACGCCCTTGGCGCGCAGGCGGTCGACCACGTGGCGGTTATGGACGATCTCGTGGCGAACATAAATCGGCGATCCGAACTTCTTGAGCGCAATCTCGACAATGTCGATGGCGCGTTGAACGCCGGCGCAGAAGCCGCGAACCTCAGCGAGTACGACCCGCATTCCTTTTGTCTCCTCGCTGAATACCCGATGGATTCAGGCAAATACCGCGTTGCGTCGGATGATAAGGACGGGGCAAAGCAATTTCAACCGCTCTGCCAATGCGGTCTTTGGGGTCGGGCAGACGCTCTACCACTCGAGGGCGGACGGTCGGCAACCTTAGGGGCCCGCTCGAATTGGCGAGCTTGATGCGAAATGGTGGAAATAGGTCGGATAGTTCTGTACAGATGAGGGCCACTGCTCCCCAGAACGCAATTTTTTTCTGCCCGCACGCGCTTTATAGGGAGCCGGAGAGAGAAAGCATGCTTATGCGTGTCGTCGCCGTCCTGTTCGCCCTGCTGGTTGGCTTGCCAGGTTCCGCCTTGGCCCAGAGCGATCCGCGCGCGGTGATCCAGACGTTCAGCGACCAGTTGATCGCCGTGATGAAGCAGGGGCCCCAGCTTGGCTTCAAGGGTCGGGAAGAACGTTTGCGGCCCGCCGTGGCGGCGGCTTACGACATGATGGCGATGACCAAGGGAACCCTGGGGCTGGCCGCCAACAAACTGTCGCCCGACGAAACGATCCAGCTGGCCGACGCCTATACCCGTTTCTCGGTTGCCACCTATGCGGACCAGTTCGACACCTGGAATGGCGAACGCTTCGAAGTTGGAGAGGCGCGCCCGGCGGCTAACGGTCTGATGTTGGTGCCGAGCAAGATCATCACCGCCTCGGGGGCGCCGACCGCCATCGATTACCTGATGCATAAGGATGGCGACAGCTGGAAGATCGTCGATGTGCTGTTCGACGGAACCATCAGCCAGGTGGCCGTGCGGCGATCGGAATTCGTGCCGGTGTTCCGCCGGGAGGGCCTGAGCGGCCTCATCGCCCTGCTCGACAACAAAGCCGGCGCCTTGGGCACGAAATAACATGCCGATATCGTCGGTCATAGCGGCGCTTCTCGGCGCGGCGAGCGCCGCCGGCGTTGTCTATCAGTTGGCTGCCGCCCACCAGCTGCGCCGATTCATGACGGCGCCGCGGCCGGCAGGGGCGGGCCGGCCGCCGGTCAGCGTGCTCAAGCCCCTGTGCGGGGATGAACCCGGTCTGGCTGACAATCTGCGCAGCACCTTCCAGCAGGATTACCCGGCGATCCAGGTGGTTTGCGGCGTTGCCGAGCAAAGCGACCCCGCTCTCGGGATCGCCGAAGGGGTGGCCGCCCAGTTGCCGGCGGCGGATCTGACCACCGTGGTCGATGGGCGCCGGCACGGCTGTAACCTGAAGGTGGGCAACCTGCTCAACATGCTGCCTCACGCCCGACACGACCTGCTGGTGATCGCCGATAGCGACGTTCATGCCGGCTCGGGTTATCTGGACGATGTCGCGGCGCCGTTCGTCGACCCGGCCGTCGGCCTGGTCACCTGCCTTTATGTCGGCCGGCCCGCGCCCGGGCTGTGGAGCCGGTTGGGAGCGCTCGGCATCAATCACGGCTTCCTGCCTTCGGCCCTGGTCGCTCGGGCGCTGGGTCGCAAGGACGGCTGCTTCGGCGCCACCATGGCGGTGCGCCGCGCTATCCTGGAAGAGGTGGGGGGCCTCGGTCCTTTGCGCGACACCCTGGCCGACGACTGGGCACTGGGCGCGGCGATACGCCGGTCCGGACGTCAGATCGCCCTTGCCGCCCGGCCGGTTGATCTGCTTGTCCACGAACCCGACCTGAAAAGCTTGCTGGCCCATGAGGTGCGCTGGGGGCGCACCATCGCCGCGGTCGACCGGCCGTCCTACCTCGCTTCGGTGATCACCCAGCCGGTGGCCCTGGCGCTGTTGGCGGTGGCGGCCGGCGGCGCGGCATGGGCCCCCGTCGCCATAGTGGCGACCCTGGGGCGCCTCTGGGCGGTCCGGTGGGAAGAGCAGACCCTGGATTTGCCTAGGGCTTCCATCGCTCTTCTCGGAGCTCGCGAATTGTTGAGTTTCGTGGTTTTCCTCATCGCCTGTTGCGGACGTTCGGTCTTGTGGCGGGGCAAGCGCTTCCGCATCCGTCGCGACGGGACATTGGAACAATTGAGAGGCATTTCGGTATGAAGAAGACGCTGTTCCTCAATCCGCCTTCCTATGAAGGCTTCGACGGCGGCGCGGGTTCGCGCTATCAGGCGAAGCGCGAGGTGCGGTCGTTCTGGTATCCCACCTGGCTGGCCCAGGTGGCCGCCTTGGTGCCCGACAGCAGAGTGATCGACGCGCCGGCGCGCGGCCTGTCGCTCGATGACATATTGCCGCAGGCCAAGGATTTCGAACTGGCCATCCTTTACGTCAGCGCACCGACCTTCAACTCCGACGTTCAGGTGGCCGAGGCGCTGAAAAAGGCCAATCCGCGACTGATGGTGGGGCTTGTCGGCGCCCATGTGGCGACGCTGCCGGAACCCTCGTTGGAAGCCTCGCAACTGGTCGATTTCATCGCCCGGCACGAGTTCGACTACACCATCAAGGAGATCGCCGAGGGCAAGCCCTTCGATGAGGTGGATGGCATCACCTGGCGCAAGAATGGCAAGATCGTCCACAACAGGGATCGGGCGCAGATCCACGACATGGACGCGCTGCCGATGGTGGCTCCGGTCTATCACCGCGACCTGGTGATCGAGGACTACTTCATTGGCTATCTCAAATATCCCTACATGTCGTTCTACACGGGGCGCGGTTGCCGGGCGAAGTGCACCTTCTGCCTGTGGCCGCAGACCATCGGCGGGCACACTTACCGTACCCGCAGCCCGGCCAAGGTGGTCGAGGAGGTGGCCCTGATGAAGAAGATGTTCCCGCAAGTGCAGGAATTCTTTTTCGACGACGATACCTTTACCGACAATCACGAGCGGGCCGAAGAGATCGCCCGCGGGCTCGGCAAGCTGGGCATCACCTGGTCGTGCAATGCGCGCCCCAACGTCCCCTACGAAACCCTGAAGATATTGAAGGAGAACGGCCTTCGGCTGCTGCTGGTCGGCTACGAGTCGGGGGTGCAGGAGATCCTGAACAACATCAAGAAAGGCACCAAGCTCGAAATCATTCGGCGGTTCAACGCCGATTGCCACAAGCTGGGTATCGCCATCCATGGCACCTTCATCGTCGGCCTGCCCGGCGAGACCCGCGAGACGATCAAGCAGACCATCGCCTTCGCCAAGGAAATCAACCCGCACACCATCCAGGTGTCGCTGGCCGCTCCCTATCCGGGTACCGCGCTCTACCGGCAGGCCCGGGAGAACGGCTGGCTGAAGGAAGGCGACCTGGTGCAGGACAATGGGCTGCAGATTGCCGCCTTGTCCTATCCGCACCTGTCGTCCGAAGAGATTTTCGAGTCGTTGGCGGACTTCTACAAGGCGTTCTATTTCCGCCCCAGGAAGATCGCCGAGATCACCTTCGAAATGCTGAAGAGCTGGGACATGACCAAGCGCCGCCTGCGTGAAGGCGCCGAGTTCTTCCGCTTCCTTCGGACCCGGCATGACGGTTGCGAGGCGGCGTGACCTCGGGTGGTGAGATCGATCTGACGCAGCGCACCCGCTTTCCGCTGTGGGCGCGCGATGTGCTGCGCTATGGCGACACCGACCGCCAAGGCCATGTCAACAACGCCGCCTTTGCCACCTTTTGCGAGACCGGCCGGGTCAGCTTCCTGATCCCGTTGCTGCCGGACGGCTGCTCGTTCGTCATCGCCCGGCTGATCCTCGACTATCGGGCCGAGATCCTGTGGCCGGGCGAGGTCGATATTGGCACGATGGTACTGGCTGTCGGCCGCAGTTCCTTCACCTTGGGCCAGGGGCTGTTCGTCGCTGACCGTTGTGTCGCTTCGGCCGAGTCGGTTCTTGTGCTGACGGACAATACTACGCGGCGTTCGACGCCGCTGCCGGACCACTTGCGGGCACGGCTGGCCGAGTTCTCGGGGGCCGAGCCGGTTTAGCGTTCAAGTGGGGCGGGCATCCGAGCCCGTGAAACAATTGCGCAGGCTCGGACGCGCGCCCCGCTGGCCTAAGTTAACTGTATTGGGCTTGGTTCCTATCCCCGCTGTTCGCTGAAATGCCAGGCGAACAGTGCCGGCAAGCCTAGCAGTAATTCGCGCCCACGCTTCAACAGCGACACAGCGAGTGCCACGTCCGGCGGCAGACCCAAGGCGGCACCGACCAGGAGATAGCCACCCTCCTGCACCCCGATGGCGCCGGGGATAAGGAAGGCCGAACTCCGCAAGGCGAAAATGATACTTTCCATGGCCACGACATCGGTTACCGCCAGCGGATGACCGAGCAGAAAGAGGGCCAGTCCAGCCTCGCCGGTGCTTAACAGCCACGCCGCCAGGTGGATGCCGACGGCCCGCACGACCTGGCGCCGATTCGAGTAAATGGTGGAGATTGCCGCGTGGACGCCCGCCTCGAGGTCGGGGGCCTGCCACACCTTGGGCAGCAGACGCGCCGGCAGGGTTTCGAGGAAACGCATGAGGAACGAGCGCTGGGCAAACACCAGACCGATCAGCATGGGCAGGCTGACGGCAAGGCCGATGAGGCTCCAATGGACGACCGGAGCCGCGGGGTGGCGCCATAGCCAAAGTCCGACGCCGACCAGGGTGAAGAGGAATTGGGCCAACACCTCGGCGGTGACATCGACCACGGTAAGGGCGGCGGCCATCGCGGTGCGGATCCCCCGCTGGCTCAACACGCGAGCGCCGGCCAACTCTCCCGACAGCGGGAGGAATCCGGCGATTTCGCTCACTCCTTCCCGAACCCATCGGCTCAGGATGAATTCTCCGGCAACGCCACCCGGATGGAGTGATCGCCAGGCCATGCCGCAGAGCGTCAGAGGTCCGACGTGAAAGGCGGCGATGGCGGCGACGGCGAACCATCCGGCGGCCCGCAAGGCGGCGCCCACGTCGCCGAATCCCCCGCGGAAATACCAGCCGCCGGCGATCATGGCGATGACTACGGCGAGGCGAAATAAAGCACCCATCAGGCTGCCTTTGCCCGCGCCGCGGCTTCCAGCGCGAAACTGGTCAGGATGATGCCATGGCGACGCAGCTGCAGGCCGACCTTTCGGTCGACCAGGGCGCGATACTCGTCGATACAGTTGTAGCTGGAGGGCATCGGATGGTCGTCCCAGGTCCGTGTGGCGGGATGGCAATAGATCTCGTTGAGGCCGTCCGGCAGACCGGCCAGAAAGTCGCACAGCCGTCCCGCGTCCATGGCGCCCGAGTCGTTCACACCGAAGACCCGATCGTTGGCGATCAGCCCCGCCCGTGCGACCTTGCGCCGCATGCGTTGGGTGCGGCGGAGATGGAACAGGCCGTTGGCCAGCCGCCGGCCCGCTCCCTCGCGCCGCGCCCGCCACGAGGCCAACGGCGGTTCCCACGGGATGCGGATCGCCGGTGCGCCGAATTCGACTGCCAGGTCGAGCACCAGGTCGAATACCGTCGGGTGGAGGTGGTAGTGATGGTGGGCGTCCACATGGCCCAACGGCAGACCGGTCGCGCGGTAGCGCTCGAACTGGGCCCGCAGTTCCGCTTCCGTCTGACGCCGGACCTGGCGGTCGAGGAAGATGCGGGCGCCGAGCGTAACCAGACGGTGGGTGAAGCGCCCGTCGGCCTCGACCAGATCGGGAATTTCGGCGGCTGGCAGCACCGGAACGCCATCGACCAGGGTGATGTGCAGCCCGACTGACAGGCTGGGCAAAGCCTGGGCCCGTCGCACCGCATCATCGACGGCGTCACCGGTGACCATCAGGCTGGCAGCGGTCAGGATGCCGTGGCGATGGCCATCTTCGACCGCCTCGTTGATCGGCAGGCAACGGCCGAAGTCATCGGCGGTGACGATCAGGCGCTTCATCGCTTCCACCTTCCCATGGTGCAGAACAATGCGGGCAATACGACGAAGGTGGTGATGACCGACAGGCCGAGCGACAGGAACAGCAGAAGCCCCATCGATGCCGTTCCCAGATGGGGTGAAAGGGCCAAGCTGCCGAATGCCGAGCCTGTGGTCAGAGCGCTGAACAGCACGGCCCGCGTGGTCGCCGATTCCAGGTGGGCCGTCACGCCCTGTCTCCAATTGACGACGAAATAAATATTGAAGGCGACACCGATCCCCAACAGCAACGGCAGCGCGATGATGTTGGCGAAATTGATGGCAAGGCCGGTCACGACGCAGCCGATCACCGTGTAGAGCGCGCCCATGGCCAGTGGCAGGATCACCAGGATGGCGTCGAGGACGCGCCGCAGCATGATCCATAGCAGGACGGCGATGGCCGCCAGTGCCGCCAAGCCGGCCTTGGTGAAGGCGTGGATCACCACCGTGCCGGACTGCTCGATGGATACCGGCATTCCCGAGGCGTTGGGCGCCACCGCCCGGACCGCCTTGACGAAACGGACGAGCGCCTTCTCGTTCTGCATGTCGGCCTTCGGCACGACCTGGACACGTGCCTTGCCATCCGGGCTCACCCAGTCGCGCACCAACTCGGGCGGCAGGGTCTGCAAACTGATCGGCTTGACCGAGAGCATGCGCCGCAGTTGGTCCAACTGCGACGGCAAGCCGGCGACCAAGGCTCGCTGCAAGGTCTCGGCCGCGGCGGGGCCGTTGGCCGCTACCTGCCGCAGGTGTCGGGCCAGGGTGCGCATGGGACCTTCCTCGCGCGCCACGGCATCCAGCTTGCCGGCAGTGGTATCGAGCACCGCTACCAGGTCCTGGCCGGTGGGCGGCGGCAGGGTCTCGATGGGGTTCAGCGTCGGGCCGAGGAGGGTGGCGAGATCGTCGATGATGGCCAGCTTCTGATCCTGCTGGTCGGGGATGAAGGTCTGGAGGGTCATCGTCCGCCGCACTTCCGGCAGTCGGTCCAGGCGGTCGGCCAAGCCGGCCGCCGCCGCGACGGAGGGCTCGAGCACGCTGATCGCATAGGCGGTGCTGTCCGGGTCGCGGCTCAAGTCGCGGAAGGTGGCTACCGCTTCGGCCTTCGGGTTCTGCAGGTTGAGCGGGTTGAAATCCATCGGCAGGAACGGCAGCAGCGCCGCGCCGCCCGCGGCGAGGACCCCGGCCATGGCGACGACCGGTACGCAGTTTCGGGCCAGCCAACCATCGACTTTGCTCAGTGGCAGGCCGACCGGGGCCTTTTCCGGCGGCGGGCGCAGCAGCGCCAGCAGGCCGGGCAACAAGGTGAAGTCGACGATCAACGCGATGATCATGCCGCCGCCGGCGATCAGCCCCAGCTGCGAAACGCCGGTGTAGTCCGTCGGCAGAAACGACAGGAATCCCACGGCCGTCGTTGTTGCCGCCACGGTCAGGGGGGCCGCCATTTCGGCCGCGCAGGAGCGAAGAGCGACGAGGGGTTGGCCGAGGCGGTAGCGCTCGTCGCGGTAGCGCACGACGAACTGAATGGCGAAATCGACGGCGATGCCGACGAACATGACGGCGAAGGCCACCGAAATCGGGTTGAGGGTGCCGACCGTTGCCGCTGCGAACGCCCCGGTCGCCACCAGCCCGATAAGCAGCGACAGGAGGATGGCGCCGACGACCAGGACCGAGCGGACAGCCAGATAAAGCAGGATGCAAACGGCCAGCAGCATCAGCGGCGCCGAAACCTCGACCCCTTCGGTAACCGTGGCGAAATTGGCGTCGGTGAGGGCGACCGAGCCGGTCAGACGGACCAGGAAGCCGTTTGCCGGGGTCAGGCCCAGATCGGCCGCCGCATGACGGATGGCATCCGAGGCCTGCCGTCCGGCGACCAGTTCGCCGTAGCGGAGGATTGGCTGGGCCAAGAGGAACCGGCGACTGGTATCCTGCATTCCGCCCGGTCCGAACAGGCTTTGCCAGGACAGCGGCGCCGCCGGTTTGTCGACGGCGACCTGGGCCGCTATCCGGTCCAGCTGGGCAATCATGGGGTCGAGATCCTTGACGTCCATCTGCCCATGCGCCACCCCTTCCAGGGCCAGGTTGATGGACGACAGCATTCCCCTCAGGCTGGGGTCGCGCGCCAGGGCGCCGAGCAGCGGCTGGGCAGCCACCAGCCGGTCCGACAGCTCGGTGAGATCGTCGGTCGGCAGGAACAGCAGGCCGTTCCTGCGGAAGAAGGTTTCCTCCGCTGGCTGCCGTAGGCTGCGGAACAGGTCATGCTGCGGCTTCAGGCGGGCCAACAACTGCTCCGTGGCCTGTTCGGCCCGGCTCGGCGTGGGGCCGTCGATCACCACGACCAGCAGGTCCGTATCCTGCGGAAAGGCCCGGTCGGTGGCCCGTTCCGCCTTGCGGAACGGCAGGTCAGCCGAAATCATGTTGCTTTCATCGGTGTCAAGGCCGATATGGGTCGCCGCATAGATGCCGAGCAGGATGGAAAGGGCCACAGCGCCGAGCACCACCGCCACCGCATGGTGCCAGCACCAGTCCACAAGTCCTACTACCAGTCGTCGCAACATGGGCCTTCTCGAAAATTCGGCGGCGACATCATGCCCAAAGATGGCCCCAGGGCAAGCAAATCCCTACAGGGGTTCACCATGCGATGCCTTCGGCTTAGTCGTGCGGGAAACACGCCGAAGCCGTCAGGCCGCCGGCGGGAGAAGGGATATAGGCTGGAAGAACGGGAGCGAAAGGGTAGGTGATCGTCACCTTGGTGAAAAGCCCCACCGCGCTGCCGCAGCTATCATTGAGCGACACCGCCACCTCGGCGGACTGGACGTCGTTCAGTCCGCGTTTCACCGCAGCGCTGACCGCGTAGGATCCTCCGTCTGGGCAGTTTCCCGAGCCGATGGCCAGGCAGCGCGCGGTGTCGGTGGCGACCGACTGAAGAACCTGCTGGGTCCACAGCATGCGGCCCATTTCGACGGCACCGAATACGAACAGCACCAGTGCCATGGATGCCAGAGCGAATTCCACCGCGGTCGTGCCGTCGCGGCCGGCGAGGAGGCTCCGTGCGTCGTTGCCGATCATTGGACTCTCGTCGTCACCGTCTCGGTGATGACAGGGTTGGCGAGCAGGGCGTAAGTCGGGAAAATGGCCGGATAGCGATAGGTGGCATTGATCACGACGTATTTTCCTGCCGGTGCGCCGCTGCTGCAACTGCTGCCGCAGCTTTGTGCCGCCAGAGTGGGCGGCGAGCCCGAGGGGCAGTAGCAGGACGCCGCATTGTAGGTGACGGAAACCGAGATCGGCGAGAGATTGGTGGCGTTTTGCACCACGGTCTCGACCTGCGATGGCTGCACGGTGGCGCCGCTGAGGAAGGCGAACTGGCCACCTTCGCCGACCGCCGTGGCCAGCTGCAGCTTGGCGTCGAATGCCAGGCCGAAGTCGATGGCGCCAACGCAGACCAGGGCGAAGACCGGAAGCAGCATCCCGAATTCCACCGCGGCGACGCCCGAGCAATCCCGCGTGAAGCGGACGAGGGAGACGATCTTCATCATTGCACCAACACGACGCCGCTGCCGACGCTGTTGATCGCCGTCGTTCCGGCATTGGCGCAGGAGGAACCCAAATTGGCCGATCCGCGGAACGTGACGGTATATCCGATCACCTGGGTGCAGCCGCTCGCTCCATTGATGGAATTCCCGGTGAACGTAATGTTGGTGTTGGGGAAGTAGATGGCTCCCTGCAGTGTCTGTGAAGAGCCGCCGTTGATCGTTGCCGAGGCGGCGTTCGGGCTGGCCAGGAGTATCCCCGGCAAACCCGCAGACCCGTCCTCTTCGTCATCGCCATTGCCGGACGGTGCCGATAAATTGACCGTGGCGCCGCCATTTACCGTGACGGTGCCCGAGGTGACGATGGTGACGCCGCTGCCGCCGATCGTCGCCTGGCTGTCGAAGGTGACCGGGCCGTTGACGACATAGGTGCCGGGCTGGAGCGTCGCCGTGCCCTTGATGTCGAGGCTGGAGTAGGTGCCCGGTGACAGGGTGACGCTTTGATGAGGGCTGATTGAGACCGGCGTGCCGCCGGACCCCAGCTTGGCGAAAGCCTGTTGCACGAGTTGATTGCCGCCATAGGGATCGGCGATGACGCCGGCATTGCTGAACAGTTGGCCGGCCTGCGGCGTCGTAGTGATGTTGCCGGAAATGTTGCCGGCGGCGTAGGCGCCGAGCGCGGTGACGGCGGCGGAGCCGAAGGCGTCTATTCCCGCATTGGAGCGCAGGGTACAGCCGTTGAGGTTCAGTGTAGCATTGCCGCCGATGGTGAGGCCATTGACGACTCCTTGCCCGGCTTGGGCCAGCGCCAGCACGCAAGCCGGGCTGGGTGTGCCGCCGCCGATGATTTCGGACCATGACGATGCACTGATGGTGGGGCCGTCGCCCGACATGAAAACCTGCGCCAGCAGAAGCGGCAGATGATTGGATACCGTGACTTCGACGGCCTGATTGGCCGGGTGGCGCGGGCTCGGCACCAACTGCGCGGTAATCATGTTGTCCGACAGGGTCTGGCTCGCGGCGTTCCAGCCGCGGCTCGCTCCTCCCGCCGCACCGTTCAGTTCCGCGGTGTCGGCGGCGGCATTCGCCGCCACTTCGCCACCGGCGCCGCCAGCGAGGACGAACGCCCCGCCGATCGACGCGGCGTCGGCGGTTCGCTGCAGATCGGCGCGGGCGACGTACCAGTTACCGAGGTCGACGGCCAGCGCCGCCGTACCGATCAGCACGACGAACAGAATCCCGCCCAGGATGGCAATGCTGCCTCGCTGGTCGGTGATCAGGGAGCGGGTGGTCGGCGTCGGCATGGAGTTCGTCCGTGCAAGGATTCGCTCATGATGGGCAGAGTGCCAGACATCTTGGGCGGGAGTCAGTGATCGCAATCACCGCCGGTCGTTGTCGCTGTCATGAGTTCGTTGCTTGCCACGGTCCTGCTTCTTCTCTCGGTGCCCAATCCCACAGTGGACGCGGCTCTTCCCTTCCGGCTGTAACCGGATGGACGCAGCGGCAGTCCAGCGAGGACATTTTTGCCATAACTTGCATCAAGACCGGTGCGGTCTTCATTGTTATCTTTGTCCGCTACCTGACTGGGCTGGGGTGATCCCCCATGCTCGTCGGCCGCACCGACTCCAGCGCTTCCATCACTTCTTTTCGTCGCCAAGGATAAGAAAGACATGTCAACAAGCCTGAAAGGACGCGTCGCCGTCGTCACCGGTTCCACCAGCGGCATCGGCTTAGGGATAGCCCGAGCCTTTGCCGGCGAGGGCGCGGCAATCATGTTGAATGGTTTCGGCGACCCGGCGGAAGTCGAGCAGTTGCGCGCCAGCCTGGCCGCCGAATTCGGCGTTGAGGTCGTGTACGACGGAGCCGACTTGGCCACGGCCGAAGGCTGCGAGCATCTGGTCAGGGAGGCGGAGCGGCGCCTCGGCGGCGTAGATGTGCTGGTCAATAATGCCGGTATCCAGCACGTCTCGCCGGTCGAGGACTTCCCGGTGGACCGTTGGAACGCCATCATCGCGGTCAATCTGAGCTCGGCCTTCCACACGATCCGCACCGCGCTGCCGGGAATGAAGAAACGGGGGTTCGGCCGCCTGATCAACATCGCATCCGCCCACGGGCTGGTGGCTTCGGTCAACAAGGCGGCTTATGTCGCGGCCAAGCACGGCATCGTCGGGCTGACCAAAGTGGTGGCCCTGGAGACCGCCGAGACCGGAATTACCTGCAACGCCATCTGTCCCGGCTGGGTGCTGACGCCGCTGGTGCAAAAGCAGATCGACGTGCGGGCGGCGGCCGGAGGCATTCCGATCGCCCAGGCCGAACGCGAATTGCTGATCGAAAAGCAGCCTTCGGCTCGGTTCACCACCGTCGAACAACTGGGCGGTCTGGCGGTGTTTCTATGCGGTCCCGGCGGCGCCAACCTTACCGGTGCGTCGCTGCCGGTAGACGGCGGTTGGACCGCGCAATAGCCGTCGTGCCGGCGGGCGCGGGCTTCCCGCGTCCTGTCGGCCGGCCTCAGGCAGGGTATCCGGCGCGCCGCATTGGGCGGAACGGCATGGTGGCAAAGGTCGCCTCCCGGTGAATCCGCACCGGCCGGGCGGGGGCGTCGAACAGCGATGTGATGATATCGTCGGCGGTTCCCAGTTCCGCGGCCCAGCGGTGCACCGAGCGGAACCATATGCGGAAAGTGCCGTCGCTGCGGCAGTAGGGATGGAGCGTGGTCTGCAGGCGCGGCAGGAAGCGGTCTTCGACGCCGGCCCCGCCGTCCGGCCCCGATGCGCGTAGCGACAGCACGCCGACACTGCCGTCGGCCAGGATGCCCACCGTGTCCAGCGGGGCGGCGGCGGCCCGCACGGCAGCGGCTATCGCCGACGACGGCAGGTACTGGGTGGCAACAGACATCAGCGACATCCGTTGCCGCGACAAATTCAAGGCTTGGACCTGGCGCACAAGTTCCGGGCGGATGGGGGACAGCATCGTCTTCACAGGCCTCCCTGGTTACCGGCTGACACTCACCTGGTGCGGAGAGGTAACCGCACCGATCACCGCGCCAGCGGCGCCGCCGACCAGGGCGCCGCCCAGGATGCTGCCGCCGGCCAAGGCGGTGATCGCGGCGCCGCCGGCGGCGCCGAGGGCGCCGCCCGACAGGGCGCGCTGGGCTTGGGTATTCATGTTCGAACAGGCCGAGGTGCTGAGCACGGCGGCGGTCAGAACGCAGATGGAAATCAGCTTCTTCACCGGAAATCTCCTTACGATCGGCACACTGACGCACGCTGCAGATCAGGCTATGCGCGTTGTTCCTCCGGCGCTCGCAACGAGGCTGTAAGATATCTGTGATCAGCGGTAGCCGTCGAAGTCTTGGCCGAAGGGTGTTGCCGCCGCTTCTTCGTTGCTGCTGACGGCGATGCCGCGTCCGTTGCCGAGGCTCAGCACGAAGGAATTGCGCGGAGTCACCACCGGGCGGGAGGTGGCGGGGCGCCCGAGGGCATGGTGGAGGCTTCTGGCCGACACAAGGCCATTGCGCCGCATGTCATTGAACAAATCGGCCCAGCTGTCGCGGCTCCGTCGCGCCATGGCGATGTCGTCCGGCGCCATCGGCTTAAGGCCGGTCTGAAGGGAAATCGGCTCGTCGCGATAGATCGCCATGGCGATTCTCCGCTCGGCGGCGGGCAAAGCGGCGAAGGCGCCGGCGGCCGGCTCCGTCCGAGGCGCGGATTGGCAATGCGCCGCGGTGTCGAGAACACATGTCAACAGAATCAGTGAGCATGCCGCCACTCGTCGAATTCTTCTCATGTCCACCCCCCCTTGGTGCCGCGGCCCGCCGGTCGCGGCGGTCAGCGCCTGACGGAAACCTGGTTTGGAGAGGTGACGGCGCCGATGACAGCGCCGGCGGCGCTGCCGATCAGCGCGCCGCCCAGAAGGCTGCCGCCGGTCAGGGCGGTGATTGCCAATCCCCCCGCGGCGCCGATGGCTCCGCCGGATAGGGCGCGCTGCGCCTGGGTGTTCATATTCGAACAGGCCGAGGTGCTGAGCACGGCGGCACCCAGGACGCAGGTCAGGATGAGCTTTTTCAACGAAGGTCTCCTTGCAGATCAGAGCGCGGTCCTCGCGCGAGCTCTAACCTAGGCGCGGCGGCTTGCCGGCGCCTGCAAGGAGACTGTGAGACGGCTGTGATGCGGATTTGGTCCCGCCCGGCGAGGAACAGAACCAAGCCTAGGCAGACGGCAGGGTAACGGTCACCCGCAGGCCGGCGCCGGCTACATTCTCGGCAGAGACGCGGCCGCCAAGCAATTCAATGTTACGGCGCACCACCGCCAGGCCGATGCCGAAATGCGGCAGGTCATCGACGGCGCCAGGCTCTTCAGGGCGGTGCGAGTAGTTGCGGCGGAAGATTCGGGGCAATTGTTCGGGCGGTACTCCCGGCCCCTCGTCCTCGACGCTCAGTTGGATGTTGTCTCCGGCCGCGGCGACTGTGACCCGCACCGTACCGGCGGGTGGCGAAAAGCTCAAAGCATTGTCCAACAGGTTTTCCAGCACCGCCTCCAGGCTTTCCTCGGTCGCCGCAACCATGGCCGGTCCGCCGGTGCGGGCGGTGACTCGTAGGCCTTGCTCGGCGTGCAGGCGGTCGTATGCGTCGGCCATTTGCCGGGCGAAGTCGGCAAGGTCGAGGCGGTGGAGCCGGGCCTTCATCAAATCGGCGGCCGCTTCGTCCAGGCGTCTGGCGGCATTGACCAGACTGCCCAGTCGTTCAAGCGCGCGTTCGATCACGTCCAGCGCTTGACCGGCGCGGCGGTCGTCCGCCGCTGCCCGGCGCATAGGTTCCAGCGATTGGGTGATGGCGGCAATAGGGCCCTTGAAAGCGTGGGCGTTGTCTTCCGCCGCTTCACGCAGCGCGCTGGCCGACGAATCGAGGGTCGCCACCATGCGATCGAACTCGCGGGCCACCGGCAGCAGTTCGGGGATGGCAGCGACGGCGGCGAAGCTTTCCTCGCCGGCCGAGCCGCCCTGTCGAATTCGGTGCGCCAGCCGGCCGAAGGCCCGCAAGTCAAGCAGGGTGCCGGCTATCGCCATGCCGATGAGCAGCGCCATCAGGCTGTAAAATGCGGTCGCCAACTGCACTTCCGGGGCCTGTGAAAAGGGACGGGCCAGTGACGATCCGGCCAGATCATCGGTAGCGTAGGAGGTCAGGATCACCCAGCAGCCGGCGGCGGTATGCATCGGCGACATCGAGGTGAGCAACTCCTCGTGTCCCGACGGGCCGGCATAGCGAAGGGCGAGAGGGCGGTCGCCGGCACAACTTGCGTCGAGGCGCGGCAGCACGCCGGTTTCGGTCAGCCGCTGGCGCTCCTTGTCAAGTTCGGCAGGGTCGACCGGTGGGCTGGCGGCCACCAGAAAGAAGCCTTCGCCGCGCCCGGAGGACGCCGTCGGTCGCAGCAGCAGCTTGATATGCACCTGATCGTTGGCCAGGCTTTCAACCGCCTGGGCGGCGTCAAGCAGGGAGCGGCCCCCGACCCGGTTGAGCACCGGTTCCAGGCCTTGGGCAGCCAGCCGGCCCTGCACTTGCAAGCTGCGCAGCAGGAAGGCTTGCCGTTCGGCGTCGGCGGCTTCGAACTTGTTGTAAAGGATGACGGGGACTGTCAGGAAGATGGCCGCCAGGGCCAGGAACTTTCCGGCCAGGGAGCGGCTGGCCAGGCGGAGCAGCTTGGCCGGGTCAACCATCGCCGGCCTCTCCCACCCAGCGGTAGCCGAAGCCCGGATAGTTGGCGATGCCGGCGAAATGAGGATCGACCGTCACGAATTTTTCGCGGATGCGCTTGATCAGCGCCCGCACGTTAGCCCGATAGCCTTCCGGTCCATCGCCGGCGGCAAAGTTCTCACCCCGCAGCGCATCGTAGATTTCGCGATAGGTGAGGTCTCGGCCGGCACGAACCAGCAACTCGACGACGCGGAACTCGCCGAAGGTGAGTTCGACCTCGCGGCCCCGCCATTGGATGCGATGCAGGTTGCTGTCCAGCCGCAGCGGCCCCGCCACGCGGAGATCGTTTTGCGCGCCGGCCTCGGCGCGGTCGGTCAGGATCAGTTCGATTCGTTTCAACAGGATGGCGAAGCTGCGGGTCTTGTCGATGAAATCGACCGCACCGCAGCTGAGCGCCGCTTCTTCATAGATCGTGTCATTGTGCGAGGTGAAGAACAGGGCTCGAGTGGCGACTCCGCGGCGCCGCAATTCCTGCAGCAGTTCCAGTCCGCTCATGCCCGGCATCTTCCAGTCGAGGATCAGCAGATTGGCGCTGGTGCCGCCGCTCAGCGCGTTCAATGCGGCGGCGGGCTCGGCGAAGCTGCGAACCGCATAGCCGGCCTGGGTCAGGTTGCCGGCGAGCACAGTCCGCAGCATGTCGTCGTCGTCGACCAGGATCAGTTCGGCGATGCTCAACGCGCACCTCGGAACTCGCCATAGCACCGATTCGCCACCGCCGGCCGAACCTTGCCGTTGTCGAGCTGGTAGGAAAGAACCCGGCGGTCGCCGGCGTTGACGTCGAAGAACAGGATCACGTCGAGGGCGCACCGGCGTGTCCGGTAGGACAGGATCCGCGCTGCTCCGTCGTTTCGGCTGTCGGTCGGGCTTCCCAGAAGCTTGCGGACTCCTTCTTCATCGAGGCCGACCAATTCTTCGGGATTGGCTGGCGCTTTGGGCTCGGCCTTGGGCGGCGGGGAGTGGTGGGCGGGTGTCGTCGGCGGTGATTTGGCCGGCCGGCTCGAACCAACCACGGGCGGCTTTCGCGGCGCGGTCGCCGGTGGCTCAGAGGCATCGGGCAGAAGACCGCAGCCGGCGAGTGGAAGCCCTATCGCCACAGCAAGAAGCCAACGCCGATCCACCGAGTCTTCCTTTCTCACGCCGACAACTCAGGTGGTACATCATCGCGCGGAGGAGTTAAAGCTCTGGTAACAGAATTGCTCCATTGGCCAAGGTCAATGCCTGACTTCGCCGGCCTTTCCGCACGGGGCGTAGTCAACGCTGCAGCAGCAGCCGAAATGGCCGGCCACGGTGCCCGCCACGCCGTGGCGGACAGGCACGGTTCCAGTCAACATGACGTCGGCACAGGCCGCCTCGTCCAACGGCTGCTCGGGATCGTCGCCGCATTCGACCAGATACCAGGACACTTCGTTCGCCGTCAGCCCCCGCCTGCTGCGCGAGAGCTTGGCAAGAACCTGTCTGACCAGTTCGGGATGCCGTCCGGCCGCTTCGCTGAAGGATACGGGCTTCATCGCACGCCTCCCTTCATTAGAACCAAATTTTATCACAGAAGCGGCTATTTCCTGATTGCCCGTAGGGATAACCAGGGCATCGCATCGTCAGCCGACGATGAGCATGTGCAGGTCGCAGACATTGGTCATGGTGGGTCCGGTCTTCAGCAGCTGGTCGATGCAAGAGAAAAAGTGATAGGAATCATTATTCCGCAGGTGCCCTTCGACGGATAACCCCGCTTGGCCGGCCAGGTCCAGCGCTTCGGCCGAGGCAAAGGCGCCGGCCGCATCGGTCGGGCCGTCGGTCCCGTCGGTCGACGCCGACAGGAAGTGGATGTCGCGACCATGGCTCTCGTCCTTGGCCAGTTCGGCGAGGAAGGCCAAGGCCATTTCCTGGTTTCGGCCGCCTTTGCCGGTGCCTTTCAGCGTCACAACCGTTTCACCACCGGCGATGACGAACGCCGGCCGATCGACCAGCAGGTGGTGGTCCCGGACGTCGCGCGCGATGGCGAACAGGAATTTGGCGGCCTCTCGGGCTTCGCCGGTCAGCGCGGAAGTCAGGGCGGCGACGTTGTAGCCGAACGCGCGGGCCCGATCGCAGGCGGCCTGCAGGGCGGCGAGGTTGGTGCCGATCAGGATATTGGTCGCCAGATCCGTCGCCGGGTCCCCGACCTTCGGCGTCTCGGTGATCTCTCCTTGGGCGCCAAGGGTCAGCACGCGGATGACGTTCGGCGGCAGCGTGTCGGAGAGGCCATATTTATCGACGATCGACAGAGCATCGGCGAATGTCGTCTCGTCGGGGCTGGTGATGCCGGAGGCAATGGTATCCAGGCGGTCGCCGACCACGTCAGAGAGAATGAAGTTGAGGCTCCGCGCCGGGGCCATCAGCCGCAGCAGCCTGCCACCCTTGACCCCGGAGATGTGCTTGCGCACGCAGTTCACTTCCCGGATGTCGGCGCCGCAGGCAAGCAAGGCGCGCGTCGTCGCCTGCTTGTCCTCGAGGGTAAGGCGCACCGATGTCCCTTCGTCAGCGTGTACAAGAGGCAGGCAGAGCAAGGCCGAGCCGCCGCCCGAGACGAGATTGAGGATCAGCGTCTTCTCGTCGGCCTGGCGGGCCAGTTCGGCGATCCGGTGCGCCGCTTCGACACTGTGTTCATCGGGGGTGGGGTGCCCGCATTCGATCACCTCGATCTGCCGCAAAGGTTCGCCATGGCCGTATTTGACCGAGACCAGCCCCTGCCAAATGCGCTCTCCCATAATATTCTCGATGGCCCTGGCCATGCGCGCCGATGCCTTGCCGGCGCCGAGGACGAGAATTCGTTCATAGCGGTCGAGGTCGACCTCATGACGCTGGTCGTCGAAGGCCACCACCAGGCGTCCCGCCTCCAGGCGAAGGTGGTCCTCGATCATCTTATAGGGATCGACCCGGTCCAGGGCCGCCTGGAAGATTGCCGCCAGGCGCTGTGCCTCGTTCATGCTGCCCCCAGTACCCCGGCGTCTTCCTCTCCGGCCGCTCCCGGAGCGAACTGCATGGCATGCAGCCGCGCATAGAGGCCTTCCCTGGCCAGCAGGGCGTCGTGGCTGCCGGATTCGACAACGCGGCCGTGGTCGAACACATGGATGACGTCGGCATTGCTGATGGTCGACAGGCGGTGGGCGATCACGATGGTGGTGCGCCCGCGCATCAGTTCGGCCAAGGCGGTCTGGATATGGCGCTCCGATTCGGTGTCGAGCGCGCTGGTCGCCTCGTCGAGCAGCAGGATCGGCGCGTTTTTCAGAATCGCCCGGGCGATGGCGATGCGTTGGCGCTGCCCGCCCGACAGCCGCATCCCATGCTCGCCCACTCTGGTATCGAGTCCTTCCGGCAGTCGGCGGATGAATTCGGTGGCGGCGGCCGCGTCGGCCGCTGCCCGCACCTCGTCGTCGGTCGCATCCAAGCGACCGCAGCGGATATTGTTGATCACCGTGTCATCGAATAGGATGACTTCCTGGCTGACTACCGCCAGGGCGTCGCGCAGCGAGCGGAAAGCGACCGAGCGGAGGTCGATGCCGTCGATCAGCACCCGGCCGGCGTCGGGGTCGTAGAAGCGCGGGATCAGGTTCAACACCGTGCTCTTACCGGCACCGGAGGGGCCGACCAGGGCGGTGATGCCACCCGCCGGCGCTTCAAAGTCGACCCCATCGAGAGCGAAATTCTCGCCATCATAGGAGAATCGCACATTGTCGAAGCGGACGGCGCCGGGGCGGCGGGGCAGGACTATCGCGTTCGGCGATTCGACCAGGGCGGGCTGGCGATCGAGCAGGGAGAACACCCGATGGGCGGCGGCCAGCCCGGTCTGCACGGAGACATTGACCTTGGACAAAGCCCGCATGGGCTGATAGGCCATCAATACGGCGCCGATGAAAGAGAAGAAGGCGCCGGGGGTCGTGGCTCCTTCGATGACCCGGGCACCGCCATAGACAATGACGGCGGTGATGGCGATGCCGCCGAAGGTATCGATGATCGGCTGCGCCGCCGCCTCGACCCGCGTCGCGTGGATCGCCAGGTCGCAGAGTGAACTGACCAGGCGCTTTACTCTGGCCCGCTCGAATCCTTCCAGGCCATAGGCCTTGATCACGCGGATCCCGTGAAAGGCCTGCGACAGTGCGGTATTCAAGCTGCCCATCTGTTCCTGGGTCTCGGCGGCGACGCGGCGCATGCGCCTGCCCAGGCGCTGGATCGGATAGATCGACAGCGGTGCTGCCACCAGGCTGACGCTGGCCAGCAGCCAGTCCTGGTAGAAGATCAGGCCGACCAGGAAGACGACCGACAGGGCGTCGCGGCCGAGGCCGACGAAAGCGCTGGAGACTGCCATCCGCATGGCGTTGATGTCATAGGTGAAATGCGAGACCAGCGTGCCCGAGGCGCGGGCCTGGAACAGCGCCACGTCCTGGTCGACGATGTGGCTGAACAAACGGTCCTGGGTGTCCGAGATGATGTGCTGGCCGACATAGGCCAACAGCACTTCCTGGAAATAGCTGGCCAGGCTCTTGACGGCGAAAACCGCCATGACGGATCCGCCGATCAGCCACAACATGCTGCGGTCGTGCTGAACGAACACTTTATTGACCACTGGATCGAGCAGCCAGGCCGAAGCAGTGGTCATTCCGGCAACGATGCCCATGCAGATGACGGCGGCGAACAGATGCCACCGATAAGGCAGTACCGATTCGGCGAACAGGCGGCGCATCAGACGCCAGGAGCGGTCCTCGGTGATGGCAAACGTCGCGTCGTTCTTTTTTTTCCCCGTCATTAGACTCTGTTCCTGCAGCCGCGGAAGCTTGATATACCATCCTGCCTCCGAATTGGTGAGGAAATCGCGGAGTCCGTCACTTGAGCGTTGATTTGCCGACGCTGGCGCCCTCGGCACCGGTTTTGACCAGGGGCCAGCATTTGCGTGCCTTTCTCGATATGTGGCTGAAGGATCACGGCTTCATCCGCGATATTTATTGCAATATCCATCCGGTGGCGGAGGGTGTCTGGCGCTCGGCTCAGCCGGCGCCGCATCATCTGCGCTGGGCCAAGCGCCAGGGCATCCGCACGATCCTCAACCTGCGCGGCCGGCGCGATACCTGCGGCTCATACATTCTCGAACGTCAGGAGTGCGAGCGCCAGGGCCTGATCCTGGTCGACTTTCCCATCCGCTCGCGCAGCCCGCTGGACAAGGACACTCTGCGCGCCGCGGGGCAGCTGTTCGGCCAGATCGAATATCCGATGTTGATGCACTGCAAGTCGGGAGCCGATCGCGCCGGCTTGATGGCCACGCTCTACCTGTTCCTGCACGAGGGAATGCCGCTGCGTCAGGCCATGGGGCAGCTTTCGCTCGCCTACGGCCACCTGAAACACGCCAAGACCGGGGTGATCGACTTCTTTTTCGAGCAGTATCTGGCCGCTGCCGAAGCCCGCCCGATGACCTTCTATCAATGGGTCGACCAGATCTACGACCGCGATGCCCTGGAAGCCCAGTTCAAGGAAAACTGGCTGGCCGGCATCCTGATCAACCAGATCCTGCGCCGGGAGTAGGGTGTCGGCTCCATCGAAGCCGATGGTCTTTGTGGCCCCGCGCGGCGAGCGGCTTTGATAGATCTAACCGAACACGGTCTCGGCGAAATAGGTCTGCGTCACGGTGTGCAATTCGCTCTCGAGGGCCGGATCCTCGCGGCCGGCGAGTTCGGCGTACAGTTGCGGCGCCATCCGCAACAGCACGTCGAGCAGGCGGGGATCGAAATGGGTTCCTCGCCCCTGCTCCAGCAATTCCACTGCTTTCTCAAGCGGGAACGGCGTCTTGTAGGGGCGGCGCGATGTCAGTGCGTCAAACACGTCGGCGATGGCGAAGACACGGGCGACCAATGGGATCTCTTCACCTTTAAGGCCTCGCGGATAGCCCGTTCCATCGAACCATTCGTGGTGGCAGCCGACCACGTCCGCGGCGTCAGCCAACCAGCCCAGTTGATTGACGATGTCCAGCCCATGGGCGACATGCGTCTTCATTATCGCGAATTCCTCTTCGCCCAGACGTGCCGGTTTCCGCAGGACCGCGTCGGGGATGGCCAATTTGCCGAGGTCGTGAAGGAAGGCACCCTTGATTAATGCTCTCATCTGTTCGCGCGGCAGCCTCAGCGTTTCGGCCAGGCGGACGGCGATCAGGGCGACCCGGTAATTGTGGCTGTTGGTGTCGCTGTCGCGTTTCGCAATGGCGCTGCCAAGGGCTTCCAAGGTGCCCAGGTTGGCCTGCAGCAACGCCTGGGACCGGGCAACCAGCCCGTGGTTCAGGCCGGCGATGACGGGATAAAGAAGGGCCGTGGTGGCCAGCACGGCGACGATGACGAGCAGCGTGGTGTGCAACTCGGCCATGACGACCCGGGCCAGGATGGGCCCGGGCAAATGATAGACGCCTTCGAACCATCCGCTCTGTACGCCGTCGGGCCGCCGCAGTGGAGTGGTGACCTGGAGATAAACCTGACCCGAGACGATTCGCATGATATGCCAGGCCTTCGCCGAGCCCGGGCCGCGATGGCGGGGAAAGGCGAGGGTGCTGACCAGGTCGCCCTGGTCCGGCGCGATGGTGGCGGCGACCAGCCGGTAGCGGAGGTCGTAGATGCTGGCGATGGCAAATCGGCCATCGGGGTTGGCCGAGCCGGCGGTGATGAAGGCCTTCAACTCGTCCGCCGCCGCGGCGCGGGCCCGCACGTCAGCCGAGTCGAGGTCCTCGGGCAGGGTTGGCGACAGACGTTCCGCGTCGGCCCTCGCCAAGGCCAGGATCGCGTTGTCGATGCGGCCCACGTCACTCCACAGGACGATGCTGCCCAGCGCCACGGCGATCGCCAGGCCACCGATGCCAAGGCGTTCGGCCAGTTGACGACGAACGATTCCCGGCCTCGCCCAGAGCAGATGCTCGGGCTCGCCGGTGCTGCCAGCCGTGGTGCGGAGCCGAATCGGCTGCCCTGATCGGTGCAGATTGGCCAAGTACATTCCGAGGCTTCCGCCCGTCAGCAGGACGACCGCGGCGGCGATGATTACGGCGGGGATGGAAGGACAGCCCATGGCGACCTCCCGGGGCGAGGGGGAACAGGCACTGTCATCCAAGGTCTTGTGCCATAGCAACAGAGAATTCTCCAAAGGTGGCGAATTTACGGTTGTGCCGCCTGCCGCCCGACGAGGGGGCATGATCCCCGGCCTGCGCGCGGCCTCGGCGCCGCGGTCCAGCGCACCTGGCGCGACGGCGAAGGGCGCTCACTCCGCCTTCTTGGCCTTCTCGCCGTCCTCTTTTCGCACCATGGTGTCGATCGCCAGGCTGGCATGGGCGAAGGCGCCGCCGGCTCGCATCTCGGCGGCCACCCAGATGGCTTCCATGATCTCTTCGCGGCTGGCCCCATGCTTGAGGGCGAGGTCGGTATGGCCGTGGATGCAATAGGGACATTGCGTCACATGGGCGACGGCTACGGCGATCAACTGCTTGGTTTTGGCCGAGAGCTTCCCCTCGGCGAACACTGCCTTGCCGAATTCGGCGAACGCCGCCGCCTGGGCCGGGGCCAGTTCACGACGGAGCTTGGAAAGGTCGTGGCTCGGTTGCGGGTAAATGTCGGGCACGGTAGCCTCCTTGCTTCGGCCTCGCTCGGAAACGACCGCATCATTCCCGAACGAACGCGTCGGTTTGGGTCCGCCAGCCATCTGGGGCGCCGAGGGGGCGGGGAACAGGGGCAGGATAAACTTTTTCGGGGCCGCTCCTGCGGCGGCTTGGCTTTCGCCCGCCCGGCGAGGGGCCATGATGCAATAGGTCATATTCAAAAAATCAAATGTTAATGACGCTTGCAACCGCCCCTAATAACCCACTATTGTAATCAGGACTGATTTGGTCCTGATTGGGTGGTGCTGTATGGTGCGGCTGAGTCGCATGACCGATTATGGCGTTGTCATCCTGTGCCAAATGGCCCGTGGGCCGGTTGGCGCGGTGTTCACGGCCTCGCATGTGGCCGAGGCGACGCATTTGCCGCTGCCCAGTGTTAGCAAACTGCTCAAGCTCCTGACCCAGAAAGGTCTTCTACGGGCTCAGCGGGGCGCCAGCGGCGGCTATGGCTTGGCCCGTCCGGCGGCATCGATTTCGGCACGCGACATCGTCTTTGCCCTGGAAGGGCCGGTCGAGTTGACCGACTGCGTGGACGGTGGAGACGGCGGCTGCGAGCACGAACGGTCCTGTCCCCTCCGGGGACATTGGGACCCGGTGAACTTGGCCATCGAACAGGCGTTGAGCAAGGTCAGTCTTTTGGAAATGGCGGCGCCGCGGTCGCCCTTCGATTTCATCCGCGGCATCGACGTGGAGGAAGGCGTGGCAGTGCCGGCGGCTGGGATGGAGTGTGGGCATGAGTGACGGGATGGAACAGGTGCGGTCTCTGGCCGACCAGAAATACAAGTATGGGTTTGTCACCGACATCGAGGCGGATGTCGCGCCCAAGGGGCTGAACGAAGACATCATCCGCTTCATTTCGGCCAAGAAGGGCGAACCGGAGTGGTTGCTGGAGTGGCGTCTCAAGGCCTACAAGTTGTGGCTGAGCGAAGCCGAGCCGAGCTGGGCCAAGCTGCGCCATCCGGCCATCGACTACCAGGATGCCTATTACTACTCGGCACCGAAGAAGAAGACGGACGGGCCAAAGAGCCTCGACGAGGTCGACCCCAAGCTGCTCGAGACCTACGAGAAGCTGGGCGTGCCCCTGCACGAGCGGGCGGCGTTGGCCGGCGTCGCGGTGGATGCGGTGTTCGACAGCGTGTCGGTGGCGACCACTTACAAGGGCAAGCTGGAAGAACTGGGGATCATTTTCACCTCCATGTCGGACGCAGTGAAGAAGCATCCCGAACTTGTGCGTAAATATCTCGGTTCGGTCGTGCCCTATTCGGACAACTACTTCGCCACTCTCAATAGCGCGGTGTTCACCGACGGCAGCTTCGTCTACGTGCCGCCAGGTGTCCGCTGCCCGATGGAACTGTCCACCTATTTCCGCATGAACGCCGAGAAGACCGGCCAGTTTGAGCGTACGCTGATCATCGCCGACAAAGGATCCTACGTCAGCTATCTGGAGGGCTGTACGGCGCCCATGCGCGACGAGAATCAGCTCCACGCGGCGGTGGTCGAACTGGTGGCGCTGGACGAGGCCGAAATCAAATACTCGACTGTGCAGAACTGGTATCCGGGCGACGAGCAGGGGCGGGGCGGCATCTACAACTTCGTCACCAAGCGCGGTGCCTGCCGCGGGCGCGCCTCGCGCATTTCCTGGACTCAGGTTGAGACCGGCTCGGCGATTACCTGGAAATACCCCAGCTGCATCCTGCAGGGCGACGACTCGCAGGGTGAATTCTATTCGGTGGCCATCACCAATAATTTTCAGCAGGCCGACACCGGCACCAAGATGATCCATATCGGCCGCAACACCCGGTCGCGGATCATCTCGAAAGGCATCTCGGCCGGCCACGCCGACAATACCTATCGCGGACTGGTCCGGGTGCTGCCGAAGGCCGAGGGGGCGCGCAACCATACGCAATGCGACAGCCTGCTGATCGGCGACCGCTGCGGCGCCCATACCACGCCATACATCGAATCGCGCAATTCCTCGGCGCGCATCGAACATGAGGCGACGACCAGCAAGATCAGCGAGGAACAGCTGTTTTACGCACGGCAGCGCGGGCTGTCGGAAGAAGAGGCGGTATCGCTGATCGTCAACGGCTTCTGCCGCGACGTGCTTCAGCATCTGCCGATGGAGTTCGCCGTGGAGGCGCAAAAACTGGTGGCTATCAGCCTCGAAGGGAGTGTTGGGTAATGCTCGAAATCCGTAACCTGCATGCGTCGGTCGATGGCCGCGAAATTCTCAAGGGCATCGACCTGACGGTCCCGGCGGGGGAGGTCCACGCGGTAATGGGCCCCAACGGTTCGGGCAAGAGCACCTTGTCCTACGTGCTGGCCGGGCGCGATGGCTACCAGGTGACCGCAGGGTCGGTGACCTACAAGGGTCAGGACCTGCTGGCGATGAAGACCGAGGAGCGGGCTCGCCAGGGGGTCTTCCTGGCGTTTCAATACCCCGTCGAGATCCCCGGGGTCACCGGTGTCAACTTCCTCAAGACGGCGGTCAATGCGGTGCGGCGGTCGCGTGGCGAATCGGAACTGGACGCCATGCAGTTCCTCAAGCTGGCTCGCAAAAAGGCGAAAGAGTTGGGGGTCAGTGAAGAGATGCTGCGCCGGGCGGTCAATACCGGATTCTCCGGCGGCGAGAAGAAGCGCTACGAGGCCCTGCAGATGGCCTTGCTGGAGCCCAGCTTCATGATCCTCGATGAAACAGACTCTGGCCTCGACATCGACGCGCTGAAGGTGGTGGCCGAAGCGGTGGACGCCTTCCGCAATCCGCAGCGGGCCATGCTGGTGATCACCCACTACCAGCGTATCCTCGACTATATCGTTCCCGACAAGGTCCATGTTCTGGCGGGCGGGCGCATCGTGCAAACCGGTGGCAAGGATCTGGCGCTGGAGTTGGAGCGCACCGGCTACGCGCAGTTCGTGGGGCAGGCGGCATGACGGCGGCATCGCATCCTGACTGGCTGGAGTCCTTGCGCCGGGCGGCGCGGGCCAAGGCCGACGCGGCCGGGCTGCCCAGCCGCCGCGACGAGGCGTGGAAATACACCGACGTCGCCGGCCTGGGGGTGGCCTCCTTCGCCTTGGCGGAAAAGCCGCAAGGCGGACCGCCCGAAGCCGTGCCGCTGGGCGATGCGATCCGCCTTGTCCTGGTCAACGGTAGCCTGGTCGCCTCGCCGGACACGCCGCTGCCGGCCGGAGTGGTGGTCGATCGCCTGGACAGCGGATTTTCCGCTGACCTCGTCCAGGCTCATCTCGGCCGAACCATCCCGCCCGACGCCAAGTCGCTGGCGACGCTCAACAGCGCGTTGTTCGCCGATGGTGTGGTGCTGCGCATCGGCGCCGGCGTGACGGTCGCTCGCCCCATTGAAGTTCTCTCCCTCGGCCAAGCCGGAGAAGAGCCGCTGGCCTTCCATCCGCGCTGCCTGGTGGTGGTGGAGGAGGGCGGCTCGGCCACATTGATCGAACGTCATCAGGGCAGCGGTACCTATTTTTCCAACAGCGTCCTCGAGATCGCGCTGGCTTCCGGCGCCGCGCTCCGCCACTACAAGCTGCAGGACGAGGCGGCCCAGGCCGTCCACGTGGCCACCCTCGGCGTTTCGCTTGCCGCCGGGGCGCATTATGACGGTGTGCTGGTACAGACCGGGGCAAGGCTGGCGCGCCATGAGGTCCATGCTGCCTTGGACGGGCTGGAGGCATCGTTCGCACTGGATGGTGCCTATCTGGGGGCCGGCCAGCAGCATCTGGACACTACCACCTTCGTCACCCATGTCGGGCCGGGCGGAGCTTCCCGCCAAGTGTTCAAGGGGGTGCTCGACGATCAGGCGCGCGGCGTCTTTCAGGGTACGGTGCTGGTCCAGCGCGGCGCCCAGAAGACCGACGCGCACCAGCTGAGCAAGGCTTTGCTGCTGTCGCCCCAGGCCGAGATGGACGGCAAGCCGGAACTGGAGATTTATGCCGACGACGTCAAATGCGGACATGGCTGCACCATCGGCGATATCGACGAGACGGCGTTGTTCTACTTGCGGGCCAGAGGCATCGACGAGGCGACGGCCCGCCACCTGCTGATCGAGGCGTTCCTCGCCGAGGTGCTGGAGCGGATCGAGGCGGAGCCGGTACGGCAGGCGTTTGCCGCGGTGGTCGGCGAGCGTCTGCAAGGCGCTCATGCGACGAGGAGGATCGATGATCATCGCCAAGGCTGAACCGCGGGGCGTCTTTGACGTCGAGCAGATCCGCACCGACTTCCCGATCCTCGGGCGGCCGGTCCGCGGGCGCCCGCTGGTCTATCTGGACAGCACCGCCTCGGCGCAGAAGCCGCAGTCGGTGATCGATGCGGAAAGCCGCATCTATGCGACGGAATACGCCAATATCCATCGTGGCCTCTATTATCTGAGCGAGCGGGCGACCGAGCGTTACGAGGCGGCGCGGCGGACCGTCCAGGGGTTCCTCAACGCCAAGCATTCCCACGAGGTGATCTTCACCCGCAACACCACCGAGTCGATCAACCTGGTGGCGGCCACCTACGGCAGGCGGCTCCTGCAGCCGGGCGACGAGATCGTCATTACCGGCCTCGAGCACCATTCGAACATCGTTCCCTGGCAGTTGCTGCGGGAAGAGCGCGGCGTGGTGATCAAGGTGGCGCCGGTGAACGATGACGGCGACGTGCCGCTGGATGCTATCACCGGCTTGTTCACCGCACGCACCAAGCTGGTGGCGGTAGCCCATATCTCCAACGTGCTGGGGACCATCCTGCCGGTGGCCGAGATCATTCAGGCAGCCCATGCGGCCGGCGCCCGGGTGCTGATCGACGGCGCGCAGGCGGTGATGCATCTGCCGGTGGATGTGCAGGCCCTGGACGCCGACTTCTACGCCTTCTCCGGGCACAAGCTATACGGTCCGACCGGCGTCGGCGTCTTGTACGGCAAGGAGGAATTGCTCAACGCCATGCCGCCCTATCAAGGCGGCGGCGACATGATCCGCACCGTCACCTTCGAGAAGAGCAGCTGGGCGCCTCTGCCCCAGAAGTTCGAAGCGGGGACGCCGGCCATCGCCCAGGTGCCCGCCCTGGCCGCCGCGATCGATTACGTGACGGCGCTTGGGCTCGACCGGATCGCTCGGCACGAGAACGATCTGCTGGCCTATGCGACGGAACAGCTTACGGCGGTACCGGGTTTGCGGGTCATCGGCACCGCTCCGCACAAGGCGGCGGTAATTTCCTTCTCCCTCGACTGCGCTCATCCGCACGACATCGCCCAGGTGTTGGACAACGCCGGTGTGGCGATACGCGCCGGGCATCATTGCGCGCAGCCGCTGATGGAGCGTTTCGGCGTACCGGCCACCGCGCGAGCCTCGTTCGGCCTTTACAACAACCGAGCCGACGTGGACGCCCTGGTGGCGGCGGTGCGGAAAGTTCAGGAGCTTTTCGGGCAATGAGCGACGATCTGCGCGATCTCTATCAGGAAGTCATTCTCGACCACGGCCGGCATCCGCGGAACCGCCGCATGATCGAGGACGCCAACCATCACGCCCGCGGCGAGAATCCGCTGTGCGGCGACAAGCTGATTGTGTTCCTTAAGGTCAATGCCGACGGGGTGATCGAGGACGTGTCGTTCGAGGGGCAGGGGTGCGCCATCTCGACGGCATCGGCTTCGCTGATGACCGAGGTCTTGGTCGGCAAGACCGAGAAACAGGCGGAAGAGCTATTCGCCAATTTCCACGCCCTGGCCACCGGCGGCGAGGCCGAGCCCTCCGACGAATTGGAGGACGAGATGGATCGCCTCAGTGTTCTGGCCGGGGTGCGCGATTACCCGGTTCGGGTTAAATGCGCGACTCTGGCCTGGCATACGCTGGTGGCCGCGCTCAAGGACGAGCAGAAGGTGACGACCGAATGAACGCCATGGATACAGCTGATTCCTCCAGCGTCGCGAAGGCGGGCAGGCCGTTGGAGCCGGGCTTGCTGGCGGCCGACGAAGAGGACGTGATCGAAGCACTGTCGACGGTCTACGATCCCGAGATTCCGGTGAATATTTTTGATCTCGGCCTGATCTACAATCTCGACGTCCAAAAGGACGGCACGGTGACAATCGAAATGACGCTCACTGCGCCGAGCTGCCCGGTGGCGGGCGCGCTGCCGCAGCAGGTGGCGAACACCGTCGCGCTGGTTCCTGGCGTCGGCGAGGTGACCGTGGCCCTGGTCTGGGAACCGCCGTGGTCGATGGAGCGCATGTCAACCGACGCCAAACTGGCGCTGAACCTGTTCTGATCGGCTCGTTCCGCGGGGCGGGGGGGTGGTGTAGGCGGCGCTCTTGAGGCATTCTGGTGCCGCGTCAACTCGGTCAGGGGACTGCGGCATGATTTCCTTCACCTTTCCCAGGGATTTTCTTTGGGGTGCCTCGACTTCGTCCTACCAGATCGAGGGCGCCCTCGATGCCGATGGCCGCGGCCCCTGCGTGTGGGATACTTTCGCCGCCGCCGGGCGCATCATCGACGGCACCAACGCCGCAGTCGCCTGTGACCATTATTATCGCTGGCGCGAAGACGTCGCGCTGATGAAGGCGGCGGGATTCAATGCCTATCGCTTCTCCATCGCGTGGCCGCGCATCGTCCCGGCCGGCACGGGCCCGATCAACGAGAAGGGCCTCGACTTCTACGACCGCCTGGTGGACGGCCTGCTGGCCGCGGGCATCCGGCCGATGGCCTGCCTTTACCACTGGGATCTGCCGCAGCCGCTGGAGGACCGGGGCGGCTGGCAGGGGCGAGAGATCATCGGGCCGTTCGCCGAATACGCCCGGGTGGTCTCCCAGCGCTTGGCTGATCGGGTCAAGGACTGGATGATGCTGAACGAGCCCAACGTAGTCGCCATCTTCGGTTACGGCGTCGGAGAGCATGCGCCCGGCCATAAGCTGGGCGAGGTGGGCATCCTGCGGGCGCTGCATCACCAGAATCTGGCGCAGGGCGCCGCGCTGCGGGCGATCTCTGCCGAGCATTCCGGCGACGGCCTCACCTTGGGAACGGTGATCAACCTGCAACCCTGCCGGCCCGACACCGACCGCGCGGCGGATGTCGCCGCGGCGGCGCGGTGGGATGCGGTATGGAACCGCGTCCCACTGGATGGCCTGATGTTGGGGCGCATTCCGCCCGTCCTGGCCGATCGGATGAGGGACTTCGTCCTGCCCGGCGACGAACAAGCCATTCGTTATCCGATCGACCTGCTGGGCATCAACTACTACTCCCGCATGACGATGAAGTTCGAGGCGGGCCGACCGTTCGATGTCGGCTGGGGCGACGCCCGCTGCGAACGGTGGACCGGCATGGCCTGGCCGGTGCAGCCGGACGGTCTTTACGACCAACTCGTCGATTTCAAGGAGCACTATGGAAATCCGGCCGTGTTCATTGCCGAGAACGGCGCCGCATATGACGACCAGGTGACCGAAGGCCGGGTCCACGACCCCGAGCGGGTCGCTTTCCTCAGAGAGCACCTGGGAGCGGTGGCCCGCGCCCTGGCGGCCGGCTGCAACGTCAAGGGCTACCTGTGCTGGAGCCTGCTCGACAATTTCGAATGGGCCTTCGGCCTATCCAAACGCTTCGGCATCGTGCATGTCGACTACGACACGCTGAAGCGGACGCCGAAGGACAGCTATGAGTTCTTCAGCAAGGTGGTGAAGAGCGGGGTGCTGTGAACGGCCGAGGCGGCATCGGCAAAATCGGGCCAGGGTACCGCCCAGGCGGCGGGTGGGGGTTCCCCGCTGGATCGATTTCGAATTGTCACCGTTCGATCACCGGTTAATCCCAAAGGGGTAACAGCCGCCATCTTTTCCTTTCGGCTAGGTTCGCCTGGCGCGGCTCACTTCGCCGCTGCCTTGACGAGAAAGGAATATTCCATGGGGAGCTTCGACTCCGAGGTGATCAACCAAAACCGCGCGGCCCATTCGGATCCGACTGATGAAGGAGGGTGGGGCTGGGGCCGGCATTGGGGCGAAGAATCTCACGGCCCGTCCCAGGCATCCGTTTCCGCGGGCTACCAATTCATCATTTCCGACGGGCAGGTGACGGCCGAGCAGCTGGTTCGGGGTTCCCACCTATACGATGTGCCGCTGTCCGCCAATGACAGCTTCGTCATCGGCACCGGAACAATGACGGAAACAATCAGCCAAAGCAGCGGCACGCAGGTGATTCAGTACGGCCTTGAATTCGGCAGTACCACGCAATACGCGGTGACCGAGACGAGTTTCACCGTCGCCCAGCCGTCAGCCGCTCTGCCGAACGGCGGGACCCTGGTCTATGATTTCACCATCGCGGGGGGCGCCGTTACCGCCGAAACCCGTACCGTGACCTTTGGCGTCGTCAGCCACACGGAAACGGTCACGCCTCCGTCGGATGCCGTTTTCACGGTCGCCACGGGCAGCATCACCGAGAGTTGGGTCGAAGGCAACCAAGTGAAGACCGTCACATTCGGCCAGCCGGCGGACGGCACCGCCTATGTCGTCGCGGCCCGTTCGACCACGTTCATTGCCCAAGGCGGTTCCGCCACGGCATTGGATGTCGACCCTGGGCACCGCGCGATGTTCGCCATCGGGTCGGATGGAACGGTCACGGCGGCGGCGATGGTCAAGGCCGATGGTGCCACAATGGCGGTGATGCCCGATAGCCATGTGGCTTTCACTCAGTTGGAGCCCGGCTTCGTCGAGGAAGCGATCAGTTGGGGCAATCACAGCCGCTACGTCGTCTTCGAGGATGCCGCCGGCCACGGTGTCTACACCGAAGTGGCACATGGCGCCGGCACGGCGGTGGATCTGGTGGGGCTGAAGGCGCAGCTGGCGGAGCTGCCGGCAGCACTGGCTGCGGCGGTCTGAAACAACATCAAGGCGGCGCCACGGGTTGGCGCCGCGCACCGCCGTCGCCATCGTCTTTCCCTGTCTTGGCGCAGGGTTTGGTGATTTGGCAGTACCAGCCCTTGGCCCTCAGCTTCGGTCCATTTAGCGATGGCATCCTGTATGTCACCCGCGGTTCCATGCAGTCTGGCATGGCGGGGAACCCGGAGGCATCCGTGGCCCCTTGATGCCGAAAATCGACAAGAGCCAGAGTGGGTTGCCGCATAGCCCCGATAAGCATGTGATAAATTGCTGAAATGCCTCTCCTCTGGTAATATTTATTAATGACAGTGAGAGGCCGGCTGGGTTTCTCTGACAGGGTGCGTGAAATTATACTTATGTATGGGGCTATATAAATTATAGTTTAGGCGGGCACATTTGCGATGAATCAGTGGAATGTGAACCGCCCGACGGGGGGATTATTCGGCAAGACCCCAACCCGAAAGCTGCATGGCGCCGAGTCGTCATGGCAGGACGATCCCCGTCGCCGGCGCCTGTTCCTGACCAGATGGGCGCTTGGCATCGGCATCGCGGTAAACGCGGTATTTGCTCCGCTCGACAGCTTCATGACGGCGCATGTCGACCAGGGCGTGGCGGAAGCCATCTGCGCCGTGGCGTTTTCCATCATGGCGGTTTACCTGCGGCGCAGCGGCAGGGTCGAGGAAATGCTTCTCGGCGCGGTGGCCATGGCGGGTGCGGAAATGCTCTACATGCTATGGAGCGGGTGGCCGGACGACGAGGTGGTGCTTTGGCTGCCTGTTTTTCCTGCCATCGCCTTCCCCTTCCTTGGTCAACGCAAGGGTGTTGTCGCTGGCGGGCTGTTCTATGCCGGGGCCATCGGCTTGATGCTGTGGAAGCCCATCCACATGACGGGAGAAGCGACTTCGAATCTGGCCGGGGCCTGTGCGACGGCGGCGCTTCTCATTTATTCTTCCGAGAAGACCAGGGCGCATATCGACCAACAGTTGCAGAAATATGCGGATACGGATTACCTCACCGGCTTGCACAACCGGCGGAGCTTCGAACAGCAATTCGGTCGGGAAGTGGCGCGCGCGCTGCGGCATGTCGAACCGTTGAGCCTGCTGCTTCTCGATATCGATCATTTCAAGGTCATCAACGATACCCACGGCCACCCGGCCGGTGACGAGGCAATCCGCCATATCGCCGATACCTTGCGGTTGACTGTCCGCGCCGAGGATCTTCTCGGCCGCATCGGCGGCGAGGAGTTTGCCGTTCTCCTTCCTGGAACGTCGCTGGCCGAAGCCACCGTCGTGGCCGAGAAGCTGAGGGGCGCCGTGGCCCAGTCGGCCTGTTCCTGCGGCGCCGAGAGGCTCCCCATGACGATCAGCATCGGTGTCGCCGCCATGACGGCGAAGATCCAGACGGTCGATGCGTTGATGCGGGAGGCCGACCGCCAGCTGTATTTGTCGAAGCGGCGTGGCAGGAATTGCGTTTCGGCTACCGATTGCTGACGAAGAAGACGAACCCTTGTCCGGCGGCGGACGGATTGCCGCGGTCCGCGGAACACCCTCCGATGTCCTTTTTCATTTTATCTTGGCGCCGGTCTGTGATTGGCTGCGTTCGTCTGCATTTTCGGAGGGCGCGATGGCTTTGCCGCAAATCCCGCATGATTTCGTTTGGGGTGCCTCGACTTCTGCCTATCAGATCGAAGGTGCCGTGGCCGAGGACGGCCGCGGTCCCAGTATCTGGGATACCCGGTGCAGGATGAAAGGCGGCGTCGGCGACGGCACCACCGGCGACGTGGCGTGCGACCATTACCACCGTTACCCTGAAGACATTGCGCTGATGAAGGAAATGGGCGTTTCCGCCTATCGCTTTTCGGTGGCTTGGCCGCGCCTGTTGCCGCGCGGCCGCGGGGCGATCAACCAAGCCGGCCTCGACTTCTACGACCGCCTGATCGACCGACTGCTGGAGGCGGGAATCGAGCCATGGCTGACGCTCTACCACTGGGATCTGCCGCAAGCCCTCGACGACCTGGGCGGTTGGACCAGCCGCGACGCCGCCGGCTGGTTTGCCGACTATGCCTGCCTGGCGGCGCGCCGTTATGGCGATCGGGTCAAGCGCTGGATCACCTTCAATGAGTTCTCGGTGTTCACCTTGTTCGGCTACGCCATCAACTGGGCAGCGCCGGGCGTAACCGACCGGGTAAGCCATCTGCGGGCCATCCACCATGTCAATTTGGCGCACGGCGCCGGCGTCGACGTGTTGCGCGGCCTGGTGCCCGGCGCTTCGATCGGCGCCATTCACAACCGGCAGATCGTGCTGCCCGAGGGGGGCAAGCCGGAGAACCAGGCTGCCGCCGACCTGCTCAACGAGCATTGGAATCTGGCCTTTCCCGATCCGCAGCTGCTCGGCCATTATCCGCCGCAGATCGCCCGGGCGATCGAACCTTATGTGCAAGCCGGCGACATGGCCCGCATCTGCCGCCCCATCGACTGGTTCGGCCTCAATCATTACGGCCCGATTTTCGCCCGGGCCGACGCCGACACCACCTGGGGGTTCACCTGGGGGGAGACGCCGGAGGATGCGCCGACCTATGGCGTCGGCTGGCCGGTGTTCCCAGACATGTTCCGCGACGAGCTGTTGGCCATCAGCCGGCGTTATCGCATGCCGATCTACGTTACGGAAAACGGCTGCGGCGGCGATGATCAGCCCGACGCCGCTGGCCAAGTGAACGACGAACACCGGATCAACTTCTTCAAGGTGTACACCGACGCGATGGGCGAGGCCATGCGTGCCGGAGCCGATGTCCGGGGCTATTTCGTCTGGTGCCTGCTCGATAATTTCGAGTGGGGCAGCGGCCTCAGCCAGCGCTTCGGTCTTGTCCACGTCGATTACCAGACGCAGAAGCGCACCCCCAAGGCTTCGGCCCGCTGGTATGCCGAGCTGATCAGGTCGGTTCGCCGGTCGTCTGCCCCAGCAGCTTGAGCAGCTGGCTGTAGAACCGTCCGGGGCCGACCTTCGATTTCGATGGACGCGGCGCCCGGCGGCGGTCGGTGATCAGTACCAGCCCGTCGGGGGCGCGCACCAAGACCAGTTTGCGCTGATGATAGGCTTCCAGTGAGGCGTGATAGCCGACGGTGAGAATCGTCGCCTGGGGGAACTCGGCTTGCACCAGCCGCATCATGTCTTCCTCGCCCTCGGGATCCAGGGCGTTGGTGGCCTCCTGGATGAAGATCCAATTGGGGCGGTGCAGCAGCAGGCGCGAATAGCCCAGCCGTTGCTGATCGCCGGCCGGTATCACCTTTTCCCAGGCCTGGATATCATCCAGACGCTCCAGCAGATGATCCAGGCCGACCGATTTCAGCGCGGCCACAACCTGATCGTCACTAAACGCATCCGGCCCGTCGGGGTAGCTGATGGCACCGCGCAACGTGCCGATGGGCAGGTAAGGGCGTTGAGGCATGAAGAAGATGGTGGCGTCGTTGGGCAGTTCGACGCGCCCGCGCCCCCACGGCCATAGCCGGGCGACCACCTTGAACAGCTTGACCGCCGCACCCGGGTCGCCGGAAATTAATACCCGCTCACCCAGTCCGATTTCGGCCGAGAAGTCGCTGATCACGATCTTGTCGTCGGGGTCATTGACCGACAGGTTGTGGAAGGCCAGCACCGGCCGGCCGGCGGCGGCGATGGCGATGCGATGCTCGTCGCCGTCTTCGACCTCCTCGGCCAGGCGGGTCAGGGCATCGTGCAGGCCCAACACCCGTTCAACCGAAGCCTTCCATTCGGCGGCCAGGCCTAGATTGTCGATGGGCCAGGACAGCGCCCCCTCCATCTGCTGGAAGGCTTGAGCCGTCTGCATCAAGGCGCCCAAGGTGATGGAGCCGGAAATATAGCGGGGCGCGCCGACAAAGATGGGGAAGGCAGTGGACAACACCGACCATATGGAGGTGAACATGGTGATGTGCAGGATCGCCGAGGTCTGTCGGTTCCACGCTGCCGCGACGTCAAGAAACAGTTCGGAAAAGCGCCGCCGCTCGTCCTTTTCGCCGCGAATCAGGGCGATCGCCTCAGACTTTTCCCGGGCATGAACCAGGCCAAAACGGAAGTTGGCCTCGTGCGTCTGGCGGTTGTTGACCGCTCGAACCAACGGGTGGCCCAGCCATATGGCTACCGACGTGCCGATGGCGGCGTAGATCAGCGCGATCCAGACAAGGTGTCCGGGTATCTGCAGTTCGACCCCGCCAAGGGCGAACTGCCCCGGCCCGGACAGGGACCACAGGATCTTGGTGAAGCTGATCAGCAGCAGCAGGCAATAAAACAGCGAATGAGCCAGGTTGATGGCGGATTCGGTGGCGATGCGGATGTCTTCGGCGATACGCCCGTCGGGGTTGTCGTGGTCGCCCGGCATGTGCGTCACCTGATAGTGACGCCCTGATGTCATCCAGTCGTCCAGAACATGGCGGGTGAGCCAGCGGCGCCAGCCCAACTGCAATTGGCGTTTGACCGCCAGGTGCACGCTGGTTACCGCGAGGTTGGCCAGCATGATGAGGCCAAAGAACGCCACCAAGATGAGGAACCGCCGCATCAAGTGCTGTTCCAGGGCGTCAAAGAGCTTTTCGCTCCACAGATTCATCAGGATTGGCGACACCACCTGGGCGACGGTCAGCACAACGAGCACCGCGGTCAGCCCGCGAGCCTTCCATTTCTCGTCGGAGCGCCAGTAGGGGCCGGCCAGCGCAAGGAAGCGGAGGATGAAGCTCGGTGGCTTGCCGATTACGGGGGAAACATCCGGCCCACCGTTATTCGCAGTTTTCAAGGCGTCCATAAGTGTTGCCGTATTCCCATCCCATGGCGCCAGTGTAGATGGCGTTGCAGATGTTTTCCAGAATCCGGCGGCCGAAAACAAGTTTGATTTGATGTTTTTCTGGGCGCGGGGGCATGGCACTGACTTTTTGTATTGCAAGACGGCGAGGCTGCCACCCGCCATGTTCTAACGACTTTCGGAAGGATGGAAAAGACTGCATCTATTGTCTTATCTAATAAGAAACGCCATGGATAAGCAAAAATAGGTATTAATTTTCAACAAACCCATCATTTGTTATTAACGAATAATAATAATAGTTTTCGTGAGGTGTATTGTTCTGGCTCGTGCCTGCCAAGACGGGTGTTCTCATCGTTCCTTCTCCCGTTTGCGGCCTTGCGGAGGTTGAACAACTGGATGACGATGACAAGGGCGACTTGGCGCAGTGCCCCGCCGTTGCAGTCGATGCTCCGGCGGGATCGCGGCGGCGCCCTACTTGCCTAAGGCGCTGGTGAGCCGGGACTGCACCTGTTCGGCTTTTTCCTTGGCGGTGGTCATGCTGGTGTCGCGGGCCCCAGTCCGGGCGATCGCCAAGGCCGCTTCCAGGTTCTTCTTGGTCCCGGCGGAGGTCGTATCGGGAATGGCGCCGGCGCCTTGCCCTTTGCAGGGATCTTCCTGTGTGGCGTCGTAGGCCGCGCCGTGTGGGCCGACCAAGCAGTTGATCACGTGATGCAGATGGGCATGCACCATCGTCAGGTCGGCGGCATTGGCGGCCATGCCGGCATGGGCCGCGGCGGTGGCAATTTCCTGCCGGGCATTTTGCTGCGAAGCCGCGGCGGCCGGGCCGGCGGCCAGCAGCAGCAGCGTGCCCGCGGCCGTCAGGAACAACGGAAGCTTGAGATCCATTCTTGGGCTCCACGGTTGGGATCGACATCCACGCCGGATGTGATGATCGCCAGGATCGAAATCAATCGACCCTATATCGTCTTGCCCGGTGCGCCGCAGGCGCGGCCGCCGGTCAGCGGCCGTAAGTGGCGGTCAGGCTGGCCTTCGCCAGGGTATTGGCGTGGATGTAGAACCCCACCATGGCCGCCGGCGATGCCGCATCCAGGGGCAGGGTGGCCGTCTTCAGCGCGTACACCGTGAAGACATAGCGGTGAGGCTTGTCGCCTTTGGGCGGGCAAGGGCCGCCATATCCGGGTTTGCCGAAATCGGTCCGCCCCTGCACGGCGCCCGCCGGGAGCAGAGGGTGGTCGGCATTTCCAGCGCCAGTTGGAACCTCCGTCGTCGTCGAAGGGAGGTTGAAGACCAGCCAATGCCACCAGCCGCTGCCGGTCGGCGCGTCGGGGTCATATACGGTGAGAGCGAAACTGCGGGTCCCGGCCGGGGCGCCGTGCCAGGCCAGCGCCGGAGAGACATTGCCACCGCTGCAGCCGAAGCCGTCATAGACCTGTTGCTCGGCGATCGGCCTGCCGGATGCGATGTCCGGACTGGTGAGGCTGAAATCGGCGGCCAGCGCCGGGGTGGCAGTGAGCGCGGCGGCAAGAGCCAGGATCGGAGCGGGTGTCTTCATGGCGGTATCCTTCAGGGGGATGGCAAGCCTTGGGTGCTTGCACTCGGCGCGGCCAGAAGTGCCGGGGTCGGTGCCGGGGTCGCTGTCGGTGCCGGGGCCACTGCCGGCGCCGGTGCCGCTGCCGCTGCCGCTGCCGCTGCCGGTGCCGCTGCCGCTGTGTCCTGAGGCTGTGCGGGAGCCGGCACCGGCGGCGTTTCGGCGGCGGGCGCCGAGGTGGCCATCGGGGTGGTCGCCGGCGCGGAGCCCGCAGGGGGCGCGGCCGGCGTGATCTCCACGCTGGCCGGTGTCGTCGTCGGAACCAGGTCTGCCGCCGGAGCGGGGCCAGGGGCATGAGAGGCTGCTGCGGTGGGGACGGTGCCGGCGCCGGGAACCCTTTCGGCGGCAGGAGCCGCCCCGAGCGGGGCCTCCACCACGGTCGGAGCGGGGCTTGTTTCGGTGGTTGCCGGCGCCGGTGGCGGCATCGGTTCCGTCATGACCGCGGCCGGTGCGGGGATCGGCGTGGTTGCGGCAGAGCCGGTAGCCTTTTCCGGTGCGGCTATGGTTTCAACCGTGGTGGCCACCGGCGTCCGGGCGGGGGACGCCTCGGCCGGTGCCGGCACCGCCGGATGCTGCGGTGCCTCGGTGCCTTCGTTGGCGGCGGCGGCCTTCGGCGGCGGCTCGGCTGTGACGGAATAATCCGGAATGACGCGCGCCTGGTTGCCGGTAATCACCAGCACCTTCTGGCCGAGCGGGATCGGCTTGGGTTCCCGTTGAGTGACCGAGATCAGGTCGCCGCCGGCGGTGCGGACAATGTATTCCCAGCCCGTCGTGTCCCCGGTTGCATGCTCGATGGTCGCGCCGACCAGGCTGCCGACCGCCGTGCCGGCGACCGCGCCGAGCGCTCCGTCGATGCCGACTGCACCGGACTGGGATCCCAGGATGCCGCCGGCGGCGCCGCCGGTGACCGCTCCGACCGTGCCGTTCTCGCTGATCGATACCTCGCGGAAGCCGATGATCACTCCGCGATCGACCTTGTTGGCCTGCTGGACCGCTGACGCGGCATAGGTGTTCGGCGAGTAGTCGGGGGCGCAGCCGGCCACGGCGGCCAGCATGACGGCTGGAAGGGCAAGCTTAACAGATCGTAACACCGGAGGAACCATCCGTTCGAAAGCCTGGTCGTTTCATAAGCGATCCATTGGCCGCTGTCATCCAACAATTTCGTGGTCGAATTAGGGCGGGATGGGCCTATTCCACCAGGTCCCAATAGGGCCTCGGGCCGAAATTCTCCGCCAGGAAATCGACGAAGGCGCGCACTTTCGGCGACAGATGTCGGCTGTGGGGATAGACCGCGTGGATCGCAAGGTTCTGAGCGATATAGTCGCCCAGGACCGATACCAGCCGCCCCGCTTGAAGGTCGCGCCCGCAAAGGAATGTCGTGCTCATGATCAACCCGACTCCGGCGATGGCGGCTTCGCGCAATGCGTCGCCGTTATTCACCCGCAAGCGCCCGCGAACCTCGACCGGCCAGCGCATTCCATTCGCGGTGCAGAAATTCCATTCATCGGATGCCGCAAGGTTGCTGTAACTGAGGCAGCAGTGGTGGACGAGGTCGTCCGGGGTCTCGGGCGCCCCTTGGCGGTCGAAATAGGCGGGGCTGGCGCACACCACGCGCCGGGCGGGCGCCAGGTGCCGGGCAATGAGCGACGAATCTTCCAGCTTGCCGATGCGAATGGCGACGTCGAAACCTTCTTCCACCAGGCTGACGATGCGATCGTTCATTGCCATGTCGATGTCCACATGGGGGAAGCGCTCGAGAAACCGTGGAATCAGCGGGGCGAGATGGAGGATACCGAAGCTCATCGGCGCGTTGACCCGCAGTTTGCCACGGGGCTCGGCCTGCAACGTGCTCACCGATAGATTGGCTTCTTCGACTTCGGCGAGGATGCGGGCACAGCGCTCGTAATAGGCTTGGCCCACTTCCGTCAGCGCCAGATTGCGCGTCGTGCGGTGGAACAGGCGGGCCCCGAGATGCGCCTCAAGCCGCGATACCTGGCGGCTGACAACCGACTTGGACAGTTGCAGGCGCCGCGCGGCGCCCGAGAAGCTGCGGCAGTCGGCGACGCGGACAAAGGCCTCCATGGCGTCAAGTCGGTCCATTCTTCTCCTTGTTGTCGCGCGAGACGCAACAGTATTGTTCCTCGATCATCGATTGTTCTCCAATCTGCCGCAACCTTTATCTTCGGCAGGACATGGCAGGAGGACATTCATCATGACCGTCACGTTAAGGCCCTCGGCGGCCCGCGGGCATGCCGATCACGGTTGGCTCGATACTCGGCACAGTTTTTCGTTCGCCGACTACTACGACCCGCAGCACATGGGCTTCCGTACTCTTCGAGTGATCAACGAGGATGTGATCAAGCCGGCGACGGGCTTCGGCACCCACGGGCATCGCGATATGGAGATCCTGACCTATATCGTTCGAGGGGCACTGGAGCACCGCGACAGCACCGGCGAGCATTCGGTGATCCGGCAGGGCGAGGTGCAGCGCATGTCGGCCGGCACCGGGATCCGTCACAGCGAATTCAACGCCTCGGCCAACGAGCCGGTGAAGCTGCTGCAGATCTGGCTGCTCCCCGGGCGCCCCGGCCTGCCCCCCGGCTACGAGCAAAAGCAATTCGCCGACCAGGACAAACACAACCGCCTTTGCCTGATCGCCGCGCCGAATGGGCGAGACGGAGCTCTGACCATCCACCAGGACGTAGATGTCTACGCGGCGCAACTCGACGCCGGCGGGGAACTGAGCCTGCCGTTGCGCCAAGGCCGTGGCGGCTGGGTCCAGGTGGTGGACGGCACCCTGACGGTCAACGGCCGGACGCTGTCGACGGGCGATGGCGCGGCCGTCGAAAATGCGGAGGCCGTGCAATTTGTGGCTGAGTCAGACTGCCACCTGTTGGTGTTTGACCTGGCGTGACGATCGTTGGGGCCGCGCCGAAGCGGGAAACTCAGTACGAAGGCGTGAATTCCCTCGGCGTGACGAGGTTTCATCGGGAACAGCCGCTGCTTGCCTTGTTGTTCATTCTGATATCCCGGTGGCGGGATGTGGAGCTTCCGGGCCGCGAAGCCAATTCGCCTATGGATTGGCTGCGCCTCATGTGTGGACATGGAGGGTAAGGAATGGCTACTACGACACAAAGAGGCACTTTGGAAGCGGCGACTGGTGGTGCCGGCGCCGAAGTCGTGGGAGGCATCGGCGCAGTCGTCCTCAGCATCGTCGGCTTGGCCAATGTGGTGCCCGAACTGATGGTATCGATCGCGGGCATCGTCATCGGAGCAGCTTTCGTGCTCGAGGGCGCAGTGATCGCCGCGGAATATTCGCGCCTGCTCAGCACGGCGGATGCCTCGGCGCAGCGCAGCAGCGAGGTCGGTGGATTGACCATCGAGATGCTGGCTGGGCTGGTCGGGATCGTGCTTGGTGTTCTTTCTATCATTGGGATCGATCCACCGGTTCTGATGGCCTGCTCGGCCATCGTGTTCGGCAGCGCCCTGGTCCTGAGCAGCGGGGCCATCGCTCGCCTCAACGATTTCAAGACGCAGGCCACCCCCGCGGGGGCCGCGTTGCCACCGGCCCAGACGGTGGTGCAGGAGGCCATGGCGGCGGCGGCCGGTGCCCAAGTCTTTACCGGACTTGCCGCGATCGTGCTGGGTATTCTTGCCCTGGTCAACATCTCGCCGCCGACCCTGACCCTGGTGGCGCTGCTCGCGGTGGGCGCAACGATCCTGCTTCGTGGCTCAGCGATCGGCAGTCGGTCATTCAGCATGCTGAAATGGGAATAAAGACAGGAAGAGAAGGCCACGAGTTAGGCCTGCCCCCGAATAGCTGACAAGGGCGGGCCCAAATCCGGTGGACGTGATATCGCCATTTGCCGCCACCTCTCGCGTTGTCGCCGTCAAGCGACTATCATGCGGCCAACATCGGGAGAGGAGGACGGCAAATGGCCGACACCACCAGTCATCTGTTCCAGCCGCTGACCGTTCGTGGGTTGGAAATCCCCAACCGTATCGTCGTGGCCCCGATGTGCCAATACAGCGCCGCCGAAGGCGTGGCTCAGGACTGGCACTTCCAGCATTACGGCAGCCTGGCCGCGTCGGGGCCCGGGATGGTGGTGGTGGAGGCGACAGCGGTGGCTCCCGAGGGGCGCATCACCCCCGGTGATATCGGCCTCTACTCGGACGCTGGAGTCGCGGCGTTCAGCCGGCTGGTGAGGACCTTGAAGGCCATCGGCAAATCGCGAATCGCCGTGCAGATCGGCCATGCCGGGCGCAAGGGCTCGGCGCAGCGCCCATGGCAGGGTGGGGGAGCGTTGCGAGCCGAGGACGGGGGCTGGGAGACGATCTCGGCTTCCGCCGTTCCGTTCGCCGCCGGATGGCCGGTGCCGCACGAAATCGGGCCTTACGACATCGATCGCTTGCGCCACGCGTTCGCCGCCGCGGCGGAACGGGCCGACCGGGCAGGTGTCGACATTGTCGAGGTGCATTCCGCGCACGGCTACCTGCTGCATCAGTTCCTCTCGCCCCTGTCCAACCGGCGGACCGATGTGTACGGCGGCTCGCTCGAAAACCGCATGCGCTTTCCTCTGGCGGTGATCCGCTCGGTGCGGCGCGCTCTGCCCAACGACAAGCCTCTCGGCATTCGCATCAGCGCCACCGACTGGGTCGAAGGCGGATTCACGCCGGAAGAGGCGATCACCTATCTGGCGGTGTGCAAGTCGGAAGGGGTGGATTACGTCTGCGTCTCCTCGGGCGGCCTCGTCGCAGATGCCAAGATCCCCTCGACACCCGGCTATCAGGTCGAGCTGGCGGCACGGATCCGCCGGGAAACCGGCATGCTGACCCGGGCCGTCGGGCTGATCACCGAGCCCGAGCAGGCTGAGGCGGTGGTTGCCTCGGGTCAGGCCGACATGGTCGCGCTTGGTCGCGCCTTCCTTGACGATCCGCGCTGGGCATGGCGCGCCGCCGTGGCGCTCGGCGCGCCGATTCCCTATCCCCCTCAATACGAGAGGGTGCAACCCGAGCTCTGGCCGGGGGGCAAGACCCGGCAGTCCGTGGCCGCCGCCGAATAGGCTGGCGGCGGCTCGTTCAAGGCTCAGACCCCGTTCCAGCCGAGGGGGAGGCCGGGGCGATTTCAGCCTGCTCCTCCGGCGACGGGCGCCGTCTGTTCTTCGCTTCGTTGGAGAAGCGAAAGCGTCCGTGCAGTACGCATCCGCGCATGCCGGGATCACAAGGGCGGCCGCCGAGTCGCGTGCACGCCCCTTTGTCCTCATGCGGGCAACCCCAACCGCTCATTTTGAAAAACTCCAACGCATGTTGCCCTTCGACCCTAGCATAAGCGGGCCGGGGCGCTATGAACTTGGTCAAGCCTGTCCAAAAGCGCATGGTCACAGGCCTGTGGATAAAATATTCTACTTAAGGTAATAAATTCCAAGCGTCCTTCCGCGGCATCCTGCGTCGGCCGCTACCGATGGTTGGCTGGAGCACAGCAATGGTCGATGCCGGGCAGATCACCACCGTCAACTTCGATCATCCGTTCTTCAAGCGGATGGCGGACGGGATGTTCCATCTTCACCAACGAACCGGTGAACCGGTGATGGCGGTGCAAATCGCCAACAACGAGGCCTTGCTTCCATTCGCCGGCCTCAAGCGCGAGTTCGCGCTGGGCGAGAATGACTGCAACATGCTCGATTGTCTGGCCGAAGGATTGAAATATGTAAGTGGCCTACGGGTCGGTGATCCCTTGCCGAAGGAGATCGTTACCGGGGAGGCGACCTGGGAGTTGAGTAAGCGACATGTGGTTATCGCTCACCAGCGGATCAGCATGCAGTTGGTCAACTGGCTGACCGGGGTCGACGACCTGATCACCGACCCCGAGGCGCTGATGCAGTTGGCCGAGGATCCGGCGACGAAGAAAAAGGTCAACGAAGCGTTCGGCGAAGCGGCGGAGCGCCTGGGCCTGGGACGTGACAACAAGCAGGAGATGATCAAATACGTCGAGAAGCTGTCCAACGAACTCGCTTATATTGAGGCGTTGCGCGACAAGTTCGGCCATATCGAAGAAATCGACCACAAGGTCCGGGATCTGCGGAAGCTGTATATGCGCGAGCGCGCAGTGGTCGAGACCATTGACCAGGTGGTGAAGCTTCTCGCGATCGCCATCGATGATTTTTCCAGGCGGTTTCTGGAACTCGACGCCCAGACCGGTGAAATTCTGGCGGTTCTGAAGAATTTGGAAAATCAGGTGCTGTTCATTCGTCAAAAACGGGATGAATTACACATCCGTCTGATGGCCTGGGACGATCTGATCAAGGAATGGAAAGGGATCGATGTGTGCGTGTCTTACCATGTGAGCAATTCGATAACGCGGGTCTATCAATTCCTTGCACCTCGTTTCATGAAGGTTGACGACTGGGTGTTGATGACGAAGCTTCAATTACGATCGGAAAAGATCGAGGAACTGAAGAAAAAGAAGCGCGTGCTCGTCTGGTAGGCGGCGCTTCAAGACAATCGCTCGAAGGCGATTGCCCCGCAGCCGTTTGACGGATTGTAAAGATTGTCGCAAGATCGGCCTGTGCCCCCGTTCTTTGGTCGAGGCGACTATGGAATTCCGTCAAGACCGACTTCTCGATGGCCGCAAGGTCTTACTGGCGGTCCACGGCAAGGCCATCCGCGAGTTGCTGACTCCCATCTTCAAGCAGATGGGCGCCAGCGCCATCCTTTTCGGATCGGGGGCTGAGATGCTCCGCCAAATCAAGGAGTTCAATCCGGGCATCGTCTTCTGCGAGGCGGACCTCGATACGATGGACGGCATCGATTTCGTCCGGCAGGTGCGCAAGGAGATGAGGCTGGCCATGGCCATCATTCTGCTCGTTGAGCAGCACGATGGCGAGATTGCCGCCAAGGCGAGAGAGGCCGGAGCCAGCGACGTCCTGCTGGTGCCATTCAGCATTGCCGACATCATCAGGACATCGAAGAAGGTGCTGGAAAAGCCGGAAGCGCAGACCAAACTGCGCTTTGGGCCGCGGACCTGACCGGTATTCAGCCCGTAGGCATGAGCTGGCGGTTGAACAGGGCTGTCAATTCTTCGGACGACACTGCGTGATCGGTCAGGTAGCCGTGGATGAGGTCGCAGCCGGCGGCGCGCAGCATTTCCACCTGGTGTGGCGTTTCAACGCCGCAGGCCTCGACCTTCATGCCGAGGGCGTGGGCCAGAAGGATGATGGCTCCGACGATGTCGCGGTCCTCCGAGGCGCGTCCCAGGTCTTCGAGGAACGATCGCCCAACCTTCACCACATCGATCGGCATCCGGCTGAGTGCCGACAGGCTTGTCTGGCGGCTGCCGAAATCGCTTATCGCGATGCGTGTTCCGAGCGTGTGCAGACGATCGAGGCAGTCTCCGACCTCTGCCGGGTGGTCGATCAACGCCATCTCGGGTAACTCGACTTCCAGAAGATCGGGAGGGAATCTGCCGGTGGCGAGCACATGCTCCACCGTTGACGCGGGATCGCCGTCTAGGATGTGCCGCAGCGACAGCCTGACGGAGACGCGCAGGCGCGGCAGGCCGCGCTCCAGCCAGCTTCCGGCTTGACGGCAGACGGTCTCGATCAGCCGATTGTCGAGCGACGGCATGAGGCCGAGGCGTTCGGCCGGCGGGGTGAACTCGTCGGGTGACACCATGCCGAGTTCGGGGTGATGCCAGCGTAGCGCCGCCTCGGCGCCGCAAGTCGTTCCGGTGAGCAGGTCCACCTTGAGCCGGTAGGCGGCGCTCATCTGGTCCTTGGTCAGGGCACTGCGCAACCCGTGATCCACGCTGATTCGCCGGGCCGAGCGCGCATTCATCACCGTCGAGAAGAGATGGTAGCCGTCGCGCCCGCCTTCCTTGGTTTGATACATCGCCTGATCGGCGCGCTTCAGCAGGACCTCAGCCGTATCGCCATCTTCCGGATAGACAGCGATGCCGATACTGGCGGTCACGGAGGCGTCGCGCCCGGCTAATCCCAGCGGCGCCTTCACCGCGCTGGTGAGGCGGTCGGCCAGCAGGGCGAGATCGGCCGGATCTTCAACTTCGGGAAGCAGGACCACGAATTCGTCGCCGCCGATGCGAGCCACCGTGTCGCCCTCGCGGACGCAGGCCAGCAGCCGCTTTGTGATTTCGATCAGGACCGCATCGCCGGTATCGTGGCCGAGGCTGTCGTTGATTCGCTTGAACAGATCGAGGTCGAGAAACATCACCGCGACCATGCTGCGGTGGCGATGGGCGTTGGCGATGGCCAGTCCCAGACGGTCGGTCAGCAGCCGGCGATTGGGCAAGGCGGTCAACGGGTCGGTGTAGGCCAGGGCGCGCACCCGCTCTTCATCCTGCTTTTCTTCGGTGATATCGCGGAAGATGGCCGCATATTTCAGGATGCGGCCGTTGTCCTCGCGAATGGCGTTGATCGTCAGCCATTCGATGAAGGTCTCGCCGTTCTTGCGGCGGTTCCAGATCTCGCCCTGCCAATGTCCGTCTTCGCTCAATCTCGTTCGCAGGGTGTCGTAGAATTCGCGGTCGTGGCGGCCTGACTGCAGCAGCCGCGGGCGCCTTCCAAGGACGTCACGGGCCTGATAGCCGGTCAGCGTGGTGAAAGCGGGGTTGACGTATTCGATGAGGCCATCCTGATCGACGATCATCACAGCGTCGAGGGAGGCCTCGATTACCTGGCGCGCCAGGTGAAGGTCTTTGCGGGATCGAAGCAGCGCGGCGTCGCGCTCCCGCAGAGCCGAATTGACCTGCGCCAGGTATTCGTGTTGCAGGGTTTGGAGGATGTCGGAAAACGACAGGATGCCGACGATCTTGCCGCTGTGGTCGCGTACCAGCAGATGGCGGAACCCATGCTGGGCGAACAGGTTTCTGGCAACCAGCAAAGAGGCGTTGGGCTGCACCCAGACGGCCGGCCGGGTCGCCGCATCGCCCACGGTACCGCTGCATCGCCCGGCGACCATCCTGACGATGTCGCGCTCGGTGACGATGCCCATTTCTGGCCAGGTCGGCGAGGTCACCACCGCCGCCTCGACCGAAGCCTGGCGGATTCTCGCCGCGGCCTCGGCCAGCGGCATGTCCGCCGGCAAGATCGGTGGAGCTGGCGACATCACCGAGCGCACGTCGCGGAACGTCAGGTAATGTTCGACCCCATGATTCAGCACTACATCGGTTTGCGACAGCATACCGACCGGCCCGCCCCGGCGGTCGACCACCAGCAGGTGCCGGATCTTCTCGCGCTTGAAGCGCAAGCCGGCTTCACCGACCGACGCGTCGCTGCCGATCGACTTTATGGCTGGCGTCATCAGGCGCGAAATCGGCAGGTCGAAAACCTTCGGGTCGTCGAAGTCGAGGGCCAGGGCGTCATGCTCGGTCCAAATTCCTACCGGGCGGCCTCCTTCTACGATCACGATGGAACTGCATCGCGCCGCGCGCATCCTGCCGGCAGCTGCGCTCACCGGCGTGTCAGGCGAGCAGGACAGCAAGGTGCCGCTGGCGATCTCGCCGACCGGGCGCATCGGCGCGTCAAAACAAAGTAGGTCTTCAACCGGCTGCGCCTGAAGCGGCTTGCTTTCCATTGCCTGCGTTTCCTCTGAGACCGGTGCTTCATCCGGTACGCCTGCCAGATTAGCCACTCCTTCTGGCGGGAACAATAATCGGCTGTCTGTTTGTCGGCTGTCTGTTCGCGCCCGCAAGCATGGTTGACGGCCCGGCTTGGCGGTGCAGTACTAACCGGAATCAAAATTCCATTGGAGTACGCCATGACGGAACAATCCCCTCCCGTTCTTTTGCGGTCGGACGCCGAGGGCGTCGCCACCCTGGCCCTAAATCGGCCGGAGGCCCGCAATGCTCTGTCCATGGGTTTGATGGGCGCCTTGATCGAGGCGCTGGATGCGGTGCGTCGCGACCCGGCGGTCAAGGTGGTCGTCCTGGCGGCCAACGGCCCGGTCTTTTCGGCCGGGCACGACCTCAAGGAAATGCGCGCCGATACCCGGCGCGAAGCCTATGCCGAGGTCTTCGCGCGATGTTCGCAGCTGATGAAGGCGATTGTCCGCCTGCCCAAACCGGTGATCGCCAAGGTTCACGCGATGGCGACGGCGGCCGGCTGTCAACTGGTGGCGTCCTGTGACCTGGCGATTGCCGCCGAGACCGCGCATTTTGCCACTCCGGGGGTCAATATCGGCCTGTTCTGCTCCACCCCGATGGTGGCGCTCAGCCGTAACGTCGGGCGCAAGGCGGCGATGGAGATGCTGCTCACCGGCCGCCCCATCGACGCCGCCGAAGCGGTGCGGATCGGCTTGGTCAACCGGGCCGTGCCGCCCGACCGGCTGGACGCTGCGGTGGACGAGTTGGCCGCGCTTCTCGCCGCGAAATCGCCTCGCACCCTGGCGATCGGCAAGGAAGCGTTCTATCGGCAGGCTGAAATGGGGTTGGACGACGCCTATGCCTATGCCAGCGAGGTGATGACCACCAATATGCTGACCGCCGATGCGGCCGAGGGCATCGATGCCTTCATCGGCAAGCGGCCGCCAGTGTGGCGCGGCTGCTGATGGAGGACCTGTGGGTTTTCGGCTACGGCTCTTTGATGTGGCGGCCGGGGTTCGCGTTTATAGACACGGCCCCGGCGGTGCTGCGGGGCTACCACCGGTCGTTCTGCGTCTACAGCCGGTACTGGCGCGGCACGCCAGCGCGCCCCGGATTGGTCCTCGGCCTGACCCCCGGCGGCCTGTGCCGGGGCTCAGCGTTCCGGGTGGCCGCCGCCAAGCGCGACGAGGTGGTCGACTACCTGAATGAACGTGAACTGGCCGCCTATGCCTACATTCCGCAGCATTTGCCGGTCGACATCGGCGGCCAAGCGGTGACGGCCTATACCTTCGTTGCCGACATGGCCCACAGCCATTATGCCGGCGATCTGCCAACCGACACCGCCGCGCGGATCATTTTGGAGGCGGAGGGCAAGGCCGGGCTCAATCGGGATTATCTGATCAATACCATCCGCGAGTTGGAAAACCGGGGATTCGTCGAGCCCGCGTTGCACGAATTACTGCGCCGGGTCGAAATGCTCACCGGTGAGATCGAGCAGGGCAGCGGAATTTAACCGGCCGAGAAATCGATGACGCGTTTCAGCAGGTAGCCGACCACGATGGTGAGGAACGGGACGATGAACATAAGGCTCACCAGGATATGCACGATGACATGCTTCCTGTGATCGTCTGCCGGCACCGCCGCGGCGGTTTGTATCTCTTCGAATTCCATCGGTCGCCGTAGCCGATGGGCAGCGGTGCCGATGAGACCGGTAATGATCAGGCCGATGATCGTGATGACGACGATCGGTGTCCCTTCGTGGACCGCCTGCAGGGGCCCTTTGCCGTCCACCAGGAACCAGATCGGCGAGGTCAGCCCCAGGCCAAAGACGAAGATGGCGACGCAGAGGGCGGACACGAAAGCGATCGGCGAATCGAGAAATTTCACGGGCGGCCTCATCGAAAAAAACTGCGGTGAGCGTCTGACGGACGGCGCCCGCACCTTCCGTCAGATGCTCACCACGAATTCAATTCGGTGGTGGGCTGCCTGATTGCGGCGCCTGGGGCTCAGTATCCGGGGCGGATCACTGGAGCCATTCCAACATCCCGCGGCTTTCGCGGCAAGTCCGCATTGGTTTCCTGCCTATTCCACCGCGGAATTTTGCGTGTGGTTGGTGATGCCCCAGAATGCGGCGATGTGGTGCCAAGCCTCTTCGGCGGTCTCGACGAACTGGAAAATATCCTTGTCGGCAGCGGTAATCATGCCTTCGCTGACCATGGTGTCGAAGTTGATCACCCGTTCCCAGTATTCCTTGCCGAACAGCAGGAAGGGGATGCGCTCGATCTTTCCGGTCTGTACCAGCGTCGCTGCTTCAAACATTTCATCCAGCGTTCCGTACCCGCCGGGGAAGATGACCAGTGCTTTGGCGCGGTTGAGGAAATGCATCTTGCGCAGGGCGAAGTAGTGGAAGCGGAGCGACAGCTCGGGCGTGACATAGGGATTGGGCGCCTGTTCCATCGGAAGGACGATATTCAGGCCGACCGATTTGGCGCCGACATCATCGGCGCCGCGGTTGGCCGCTTCCATGATGCCTGGCCCCCCGCCGGTCAGCACCACGAAGTCGCATTGGTCGCGGTCGGCGCAGGTCGAGGAGACGATCTGGGCCAGCCGCCGGGCTTCCTCGTAGTATCTGGTGTTGGCCAGCATCCGCCGGGCGATACCGACGTCACGTGCCAGCCGCGCATCTCCGGGATTGGCTCGTGCCGCCGCCTCGGCATCGGCCAGCTGCTGTTCGGCGCATTGGCGATCGGTGATGCGGGCGCTGCCGAACACCGCGACGGTGGAACGGATTCCCTGTTCCTTCAGCAACACCTCCGGCTTGAGCAACTCCAGCTGCAGCCGAACCGGGCGGAGATCCTCGCGCAGCAGGAAATCGATATCCTTGAAAGCCAGCCGGTAGGCCGGGGACTGGGTTTGCGGATAAAGCTCCACTCGCTCCGCCAACTCGGCGTCGTCACGTGCGGTGGGAAAGGGGCCGTCGCCTTTAGGGGTCATGCGATATCCAATCGGGCAATGGAATCCATGTGGGAATGGCTGAACGATCATCCAATGGTTAATGATGTTTTCTCAATATTCCGTTTACGGCCTGGGTCGGACTTCGGTCAGCGGCCGCAGCACTGCTTATATTTCCGCCCGCTGCCGCAAGGACAGGGATCATTCCTGCCGACCTTCGGCGAGCTGCGCACCGTCGGCTTGTTGTGAACCTTGCCGTCCACATACACCCATCCGCCTTCATGCCGGCGGAAGCGGCTTGTTTCATGATGGCTTTGTTCTAGGCCGCCGTGCCGGAACCGGGCGAGGAACTCGACCATTCCAGTTTCGTCACCGGCCTTCCCGCCCTCGCTCGAAAGGATCGACAGTCCCAGCCATTCGGCCGAGCGTGACCATTCTTCGGCCGCCTTCCGGTCATGGTCTGAGCGTGATTCCGGAGCCAGACTGCGCTCCAGATGATCGATATTGCATAGGGCGTAGGCGCTGTAGCGCGAGCGCATGAGGGCCTCGGGGGTCGAGGCCGGCGCGCCGGCCAGAAGGGGGCCGCAGCATTCTTCGAGGCTGCGATTGCTGCCGCATGGGCAAAGGGTCATGGACATTCCTCGAACGGTTATTGTCGAGGTAGTTACCTCAAAGCGGCCTCGCGGTCCACACGCCACAATTCAATCATTTTGGAATCCTCAGCGTCAGCAGGGTGATTTCGCTGCGGCTGAAATACCGAAGCGGCACACCCGATGCGCCTGCGCCGCTACTGGTGTACCCTTGCATTCCGCCCACGCGCCAAAGGCCGCGGGCCAAGCGGCGGGGGCTGTCGCAATGGGTGACGATCGGTCGGCCGCCCGGCAGGCATATCTGGCCACCGTGGGTGTGTCCGCACAAGTACAGGCCATACCCCAGGCCAGAGGCGGCGACGGCCATGTCCGGAGAGTGGACGAGGGCGATGCCGAAGCCGTCGCTCTCTGCCGGAGCGTGCTCGGCCAATGCGTCATCGGCCAAATGGGTGTGGAAGCGGTGCACATCGTCGAGCCCGACCAGCCGAAGGCGGGCCGCGCCGCGGTACAGATACGCCGCTTCGTTGATCAGCAGGCCTATGCCCAGGCGTTCCATCGGCTGGACCATGCTGATGCTGTCATGATTGCCGAGGACGGCCCAGACCCCCGCTGGCGCCGAAATGCGGGGCACCAGCCTGCCGAGCGCGGCGATTGCCTCGTGATGGGGCCCATGGCAGGCTGCCCGGTAATCGCCGGTCAACACGCAGATGTCAGCCGGGCTGTCTGCTGCCGCTTGGCCGATGGCCTCTGCGATGCCATCGCACAAATCAAAATGTGGATCGCTGATGTGGAGAATGCGGAAGCCATCGAATTCGGCCGGCAAGCCCGGGCAGGCCAATTCCAGCTCGACCCGTCGCACTTCGAGGGCGTTGCGGCGTCCTCGGCTCTCAAGGCCGAGGGCGCGCATGGTTACGGCGAATGCGCCGATCATCGCCTCGGTCAGGGCTCCACTTTCCGGGGGGCGCGGGCCATGTGGCGTGCTTCGCCAGGATTGAGCCTCGAGGATGCTGCGCCATATGGCCCAGGTCTCGCGGTCTGCGCAGGCGGAGTCCCGGCCGGGCTGAGAAATGGGCGAACGGGCGAACTTGTGAGCTGACCTCATGCACGGCCACCAATGCAGCGTCGATCCGCTTGCAAGATGGCGTCCTCAAAAGGCGAAAATAAGGCGACAAGAGTCTATCTCGCATGGCTGGCCGGAGCGCCCGCCGTCGCACTTGCCCGGCCGATCGCAACCGTCACCGCCGTCATCAGCAGGAAACCGACGATCACCACGGCGTTCAGCAGTCCGCCCCAAAGGCGCAACTGGTCGAGGCCGCTCAAGTCCCCGGTGACCCGCAGCGCCAATGAGCCGTGCAGCAGGAGGAGGGGCAGATAGAACGCGCGGTGGAAGGGGAGTTTCACCCGCAACACCGAAGGCAAGATGACCGGCGCGTGGCCGAACACCATGGCGAAGACGAAGCCGACAAACATGCTGTGCAGGGCGGCGTCGTAGACCGGTCCTCCGGCCGGCAGGCCGAGCAGCAGGCAGACCAGTCCGGCGACGGTCAGCCAGGCGTAGCCGGACAGCAGGCAGGCCGCCATATACCGGCTGAGGCCGGTCTGTCGGATGGCGCGGCGCGCCACGTCATGGCGGAACATCCAGCCGGCCAAGGCGAGCAATCCGAAGCCGAAGAGGGCGGCGGCGAACCGGCTGCCGCCCGACAGCAGGCCGGCGCCGATCAGCGTTGCCGAGAAGGCAAGGACGGCCCCCGGGGTCTTCCACCGGCTGGGCGGCAGGAAGCGCGACAATTCCAGTCGCTCTCCGGCGATGGTCAGCACCAGGTAGCAGGCCCAGGCGGCGACGGCCGGGGCTACTTCGCCGCTGTCCAGCCAAATGGCAATGCCGGCGACCCAGGCGACGGCTCCGAGCCCGAGGGTTACGGTATAAAGAGCCGCATGCCGGTGCACCACCACTATCGCGACCGCAAGGAAGATCATCGCGCCGCCCAGCATGGCCAGGGCCGCCGCAAACGGCTGGCCGGCGAGCAGAGCCACGGCACCGAGACCGGTCAGCAGCGGTGCCCCGAAGGCCCACGGGCGGCTGATGGCGACGGCGCGCTCCAGCCCGATGACGGTGCCGAAGAAGCCGCAGACCATCAGCGGGCCGTGCACCGGCACCAACGAGGATGCGGGAAGATCCCAGCCCAGACGCGTCAATCCGGCCGCCAGTCCGCCCAGCAGCCCGATCGCCGCCAAGGCGAACACCGGGGCGCGGCGGGCGCCGGCGCCCATCACATCCAGCCCAGTCGGCGGCGGGCGTCCTCGCTCATCCGCTCGGGGTCCCACAGCGGGAAGGTCAGGACATGGACGCTGACCGGAATATCGGCGCCGAAGCTGTGCGCCAATACCTGGGTGCATTGCTCGGCCAGGTAGTCGCCTTGTGGGCAGGCAGGCGACGTCATGATGAGGTCGATCATGATGCCTTTTTCATCGGCATCCAGGCGTTCGACCAGGCCGAGATCGACAATATTGACGCCGATTTCCGGGTCGAGGACGTCCTTCAAGGCTTCGATGGCTTGTTCGCGCATGGTGCAGCGTCTCCGCTGGGGCTTGATTTCGCCATACCATGCCGCAAGGGCTGCGATCCGTCCTTGCTTTTGGGCAAGAGGCGCCAATCGGTGGATCGGCGCCTCGTTCGGCCGGAACTTGCGCTTTACGCGTCGACTCGCGCCAGGTTGTTCTGGGCGGCCACATCGTCGGCATAGGCGGGCACCTCTTCCTCGGGGTAGGCGCCAATCTGGTGAATGGAGAGATCGGCTCCGCGGAACTCCTGTTCCGGATCGAGGCGCAAGCCCATCACCATCTTCAGCGTCCCATACACCAGGAATCCGGTGGCGGTGGCCGCCGCCACGCCGAGAACGGTGCCGAAAATCTGCGCCATCAGCGACACTCCGCCCATGCCGCCCAACGCCTCTTGGCCGAACACGCCGCAAGCGATGCCGCCCATTGCTCCGCAGAAACCGTGCAACGGCCAGACGCCCAACACGTCGTCAATCTTCCATTTGTTCTGGCACTGATTGAATGCCCAGACGAACAGGGCGCCGGCGATCGCCCCGGTCGCCAATGCACCCACCGGATGCATGACGTCGGAACCGGCGCAAACGGCGACCAGGCCGGCCAGCGCACCGTTATGAATGAAGCCGGGGTCGTTGCGGCTGACGGCCAGCGCAGAAAGGATGCCGCCCACCATGGCGAACAGCGAGTTGAGCGCCACCAGCCCGGAAATGCCCTGCATTTTCTGGGCGCTCATCACGTTGAACCCGAACCAGCCGACCGACAGGATCCAGGCGCCCAGGGCAAGGAACGGGATGTTCGAGGGGGGAATGCCTACGACGCTGCCGTTCTTGCGATAACGGCCCCGTCTTGCGCCCAGCAAGACAACCGCGCCGAGCGCGGTCCAGCCGCCGAATGCATGAACCACCACCGAGCCGGCGAAGTCATGGAAAGCGGCGCCGAAGGTGTTGGTGACCCACTGCTGGAAGCCCAGGCGGGTACCCCATACCAGGCCTTCGAAGCTGGGATAGAAGACGGCGGTGATCACCGCGGTGGCGCAAAGCTGCGGCCAGAATTTAGCCCGCTCGGCGATGCCGCCCGAAATAATGGCTGGAATGGCCGCGGCGAAAGTGGCCAGGAAGAAGAACCGCACCAGGTCGTATCCCTTGGGCGCAAAACTTCCCGCGGTGGCGCCGGAGATCACCTTCGCAGAGGCAAGGAAGTCGATTCCATAGGCCACGGCGTAGCCGATGAAAAAATAGGCACAGGTCGATACGGCAAAATCGGTCAGGATCTTGACCAGCGCATTGACCTGGTTCTTGCGGCGAACCGTGCCGACTTCGAGAAAGGCAAAGCCGGCGTGCATGGCCAGAACCATGACGGCGCCCAAAAGAATGAACAGGACGTCAATCCCTGCACTCGTCGATTCCATTATGTCCTCGCGAAGAGACCCTAGAGCAAACAGCGGCAACGCCGTAATCAAACAGCGTGCCAACCCCTGCCGATCGACAGGTCTCTTGCGATTCCAATGGGTTATGTTCGAGAGTCGAAAATCGAGAAGTGCCTCTCTGCCAATGTAATAGGCAAAATGCCTCAAAAAATGCCTAATAATTAATCAGTAGTGCTGTTCGCCCATCGAGTAGCTGTACAATGCACAAAAGATGTGCGTGTGTCAAGCCTGCTCATAATATAAGCGATTCTATGGTGTTTTGGTTCAATGGCGGCTCTGCTCCCCGGCGAATCCATCCGCAGCGGACGACTGACTGTACAGCATGGTTCTCTGTCCCGTATGCTGCCATGCAACAGAGTTTCCGCAACCGAGGCGCAACCCGTGACCAAGCATTCTCTATCCAAGGACAAGATCCGCATCCTTCTGCTGGAGGGGGTGCACGAAAACGCTATCCGGGAGTTCAAGGAACGCGGCTATACCAATATCGAGGCCTTGCCCCATGCCCTCGACGAGGGGCAACTGATCGAGAAGATCCAAGGCGTCCACATGCTGGGCATCCGCTCGCGCAGTCGCATCACCGACAAGGTGCTGGCCGCCGCCAATCGGCTGTTCTGCATCGGCTGCTTTTGCATCGGCACCAACCAGGTGTCGCTGGACGCGGCCCGCCGAGCAGGCGTTCCGGTGTTCAATGCCCCTTATTCCAACACGCGATCGGTGGCCGAACTGGTGATCGGTGAGATCGTCATGCTGTTGCGCGGCATACCCGAGAAGTCGCGCCAAGCGCATGCCGGAAAATGGCTGAAGACGGCCAAGGACGCTTTCGAACTGCGTGGCAAGACCCTGGGCATCGTCGGCTATGGCCATATCGGCTCGCAGCTTTCGGTGATCGCCGAGGCCATGGGCATGCATGTGCGCTTCTACGACATCGAGAAGAAGCTGGCCATTGGCAATGCCCGGCCGGCGGCAAATCTCGAAGGGCTGCTGAACGTTTCCGACGTGGTCAGTCTGCATGTGCCGGCGACAGCCCACACCAAAAACATGATCGGCGAGCGCGAGGTGCGGGCGATGAAGAAGGGCTCGTATCTGATCAACGCGTCGCGCGGCAATGTGGTGGTCATCGAGGCTTTGGCCAAGGCGTTGAGCGAAAAGCATCTTCTGGGCGCTGCCATCGACGTCTTCCCGGTCGAACCGGCCGGCAATGCCGACGAGTTCATGAGCCCCCTGCGCGGCATGCCCAATGTCATCCTGACACCGCATATCGGCGGCTCGACTCATGAAGCGCAAGCCAATATCGGCCTGGAAGTCGCCGAAAAGCTGATCAAGTATTCGGATAACGGCTCGACTGTCGGAGCCGTCAATTTCGTAGAGGTGTCGCTACCGGTGAAGGCCGGGGGAACCCGATTCCTGCACATCCATGCCAACGTTCCCGGCATGCTGCGCCGGGTGAACGATGTGTTTTCGTCGCGCCAGTTGAACATTTCAGCGCAGTATCTGCAGACCGATGCCGAAGTCGGTTACGTGGTCGTCGATGTGGACGGCGACGTGGACGAGGCCGAACTGATCGCCGAACTGCAGGGCCTGGAAGGCACCATTCGGGCTCGCTTCCTTTATTGACGACGGCCAACTGAGGCTTGACCGACAAGCGGCCCGGCGGCCGCCGGTTTCACCGGCGCGCCGGCCGGGTATCGGCCGCTTCCGCCGCCGTGCGGTATCCGTGCCAAGGACCCCGGTCCTCGCCGTTGGTCCTTGCGCCAAATTCCGAGCAACTGTCGCCTGTGGGAGTCCTGCCCAAGGTTGCGCCGTTGTTCATGGAATGGCATATTCCCTTAAGGATTTTAGTCTTGAGTGCGGTAGCTATTTTTTCGCGCGGTTGTTGGGGGCGGGGAAGGGGATTCAATGCCTAGGAATTATCATATCCTGGTGCTCGAAGACGAACCGGCGACACGTGCTCTCTTGGCATCGCTTCTCGAAGCCGAGAGCTTTCGGGTTACTACGGCTGAATCGGCTGGACAGGCGCAGGAACTGGCTGCCCTTCACAATTTCGACCTGGTTCTTCTCGACCTCAATCTGCCCGACGAGGACGGTCTCTACATCGCCCGCGAGCTCCGTTCCAAGTCCGACGTCGGCATTATCATGTTGACGTCGCGCAAAGAGGATATCGACCGCGTGGTCGGCCTGGAGATGGGGGCGGACGACTACGTGACCAAGCCATTCTTTCCGCGGGAACTGGTCGCCCGGGTGAAGGGGTTGTTGCGTCGTCTCGGCGTCTCGCGGACGCCGCGCCGGTCCGACGGCGACGGGCGCCAGGTGCGGCGTTTCGACGGTTGGGAGATGAACCTGGCCAGGCGGAGCCTGATGGATCCGGCTGGCCGCGAGATCAACCTCACCCGCGCCGAGTTCGACCTTTTGACGGCGCTGGTCGAGGGAGCTGGCCGCGTATTGGCGCGCGATCATCTTCTCGACGCCATCGGCAGCCAATACTGGACTCCGGTGGACCGGACCATCGATGTGCTGGTCAGTCGTCTGCGGCGCAAGATGGAAGTCGATCCGAAGGCCCCCGCCATCATCATTACCAGCCATGGATACGGCTACAAATTCGCTCCATCGGTAAGCATCGATTAAACAGCATGGCGGTACGTCCGCAGTGACGGGCTTTGACTGGCAGACCAAGCGGATCCTCGTCATCGACCGCGACGAGCAATTCCGATTCTGGGCGCGCGGGGTGTTCCGCACCCAGCGGGTTCGCGACGTGCTGACGCTGCACGATCCGGCTGAGGGGCGTGTGCTGCTGAACCACCAGACGGTTGACATCGGGCTGCTCGGCCTGGAACAAGGCGATGTCGAAGCATTGACGCTGCTTCGCTGGCTGCGAGAACGCCGTGTCGGGCCTTGCCGCGATCTGCCGCTACTGGTCCTGGTCAAGTCAATGGATCGCGACTTGCTCAACCAGGCCTGCACCCTGGGTATCCACGGCGTGCTGCGCAAGCCGATTTCAGCCGAATTGCTGCTCAAGTCGGTGGCGGCTGCCATCAGCAAGCCGCGCTTGGTGGGCGCCAGCCTTCCCCATGCGCCATCGGGCGCGTCGCCACCGCCGGGTGGCAAGACCGCTCCAGCCGCCGGCAAGCCGCCGGCCGCCGCGGCGCACCGCCCGGGAGTGGGCGGCCCGGCCCGCCTACCGCACCAGAGCGGGGGGGGCGACGGCGCGGCAGTGACCGGACCGCGCCAGGGCGGGGGGGCGCCGGCCGGTTCCTCGCCGCCGCCGGCTGTTGGCGGGGGAGTGGTTGAAGTTGTGCCGCAGACTGGCGGCCGGCAGGCAGACGGGCAGGACTTTCTGTTGGTCGACCCGCCGGCCGACGGCAACCGCCGGCCGGCCGCGATCGCCCCCCAGGCGACGAAGGCTCCGGCTCACCGATCCGCCCCGGTCGAACCGGCCTCGCCGCCAGCCGTTGTCCGGGCCGCCACGCCAGCCGGGCCCGACGTCGAGGCCATCCTCGCCGATCATGCCCGCTGGGTGGCCAGCGGTGGCGGTGATGGCAAACGGGCCCGACTCGACCGCGCCGACCTGGCCGGCCGTGATCTTGCGGCCGCGCAGTTGACCTCGGCGCTTCTGGGATCGGCCGACCTTTCCGGTTGCAACTTGTCCGAGGCGCAGATGCACGGGGCGGATCTGCGCCATGCCGATCTGACCGGGTCACGGCTGGTCGGGGCCAATCTGGCGGTCAGCCGCCTGCGCCATGCCCGCTTGTGCGCCTGCCAACTCGACGGCGCCAACCTGAGGGGGGCCGACCTGGCGGGGGCCGACCTGTCGGCGACGCGAATGCCGGACGCCGAACTTCATGGCGCCATCTTGCTGGGCGCCAACCTTTCCGCAGCCGATCTCTCCGGTGCCGCCGGCCTTACCCAGGCTCAGCTTGAGCGCGTGCGCGGCGACGGCAAGACCCGGCTACCCCCTGGCCTATTTCTTCCCGCTACCGAGGATTGATATTCTTCGTCAAAAATTGTGCTAAGGTGGGGAAAAGTAGAGCCGGCAGATCGGAAGGGCGTCGCCTTTCCGCCGGTTGCCGGTCCCGAAGGGAGGCACGGGTATGGCGAAGATCGATGTAACCCATTGTTGGGTGGAATTGGCGCTGGGTGGTCGTTTCAAGCGTTCGCTGCGCCGCCATCTGCGCGAATGGCTGTTCGCCGAGATCGAATCACGCGGCTATACCGCCCGCGATCAGGCGACCTTCAATCAGGATCCCATTGAGGATCAGGTCGATACCCTGGAAGCGATCATCACCGACAGCCTGAAGACGGCGTTCCGCAACAGCGCCAAGCTGGCCCTGAGCGACTGCTCCACCGCCAGCCTGTCGCAGTGGCTGGCCCGTGCGTTGGACCGGGAGCTCTCCTTGCGCAAGAGCGAATTTCTGGCGGACGAGATTTTCGGCCTCAGCGCGTTGATCGACATGGCCAGCCTGCACGACGCCGAGGCCGAGCCCGAAGCCGGCTGAACCGGCCCATTAAGGGAACCACATCCCGGCGATACGGTGGGCGCTGATCACCCTGGGGTCGTTGAGGTCGATCGCGGTGGTGTCTTTGTCGGGGATTGCCACGAGGGCGTTGGACCGCCGTTCGATCGAGGCGAGGGCCGGAGGGGCCTGCTCGATCGTGACCACCGCCAGGTCCCCTGCCCGCGGCGGCAGCAACGGGTGCACATAAAGCAGGGCACCCACAGGCACCCGCGGTTCCAGACTGGTGTCCGCCATGTAGAAGGCAAAGGCGCCGGGAACGTTGGCCAGTTGTGGCGGCGCGTCGACCGTCATGGCCGTATCCTGAGCGATGATGACGACACAGCCGTTCTGCCGGCGGACCTGCGCGACCGGGATTACCGACCCGGCGGCACTCGTCGCCGGTGGCAACTCGCCGATCATGTCGCGCACCGTTTCCTTGTCCATCAATTCTTCCGGCGCCACCTTCAGCGCCTTGGCCAGCACCACCAGATGATCGGCGCGCACGCGCCGGCTGCCGCTTTCCAGCTTGCTGATCTCGGAGCGGCTCAACCCCACGGCTTCGCCCAGTTCCGCCAGGGACATGCGCCGGCGGTTGCGCCATTCGCGGATTCTGTTCGGCTTATCGGTGGAGTTCATCTCGATATGTCTCTTGCCGCTAAAGAATCGGCCGAAATCGCCGGTGAAGAACTACGGCGGGGCTTGCCCGTTTTCTCCTCAACGTCAAGCCAGTCGCCATGTCTGGGGAGAATTATCTTTTTGCGCAATTTCGTCAAGCAAGCCACCGCGCGCTCATGAAGCCATAAAGGAACGTTTCGTCCTTTATATTGGCTTTTTCAGGAGCCCGCCTCATCACTGCCCGCGAGCGCAGGCCATCCGAAGATGGGCGCCTTTCGGCACCCATCTTCAAGAATATTGACGACATAGGCGTTGACAACTGTATCCAAAAAAGAGAACATGTTGCCGTGTTAGTGAAGGGGTGCAAGAATGATTTCCTACCGAAAGGCCGCGATTCTTGGGCTTGTCATGGCTTCCTGTGCCGCCGTCGCGACTGAGCCGGCCCTGGCTCAGCAGGCCGGCGGCACATTCTTCACCTCGGTGCAAAACAAGACCGGGGATATTTTCACCAATGTCCGCAACATACTCATGATCGTAGGGGCGATGGGGGTGTTGGGGTTGGCCACCATGGCCTTCTTCGGGAAATTCAAATGGCATTGGGCGGTCAGTCTGCTTGGCGGGTTGGCCTTGATCGCCTTCGTCAGCCAGGTTCTGAGCTATTTTGGGCTCAATGGGCTGCCAACGGGTCAATGATATTAGTGCAAGGAGGGATTTAAGAATAGGTGGCGACCAATGAGAGCAATGCTTCTTCGTGTTATCGTTGAGCCGCCCCAGATATTCTGGGCGCCAATTCTTCCTGCAATGGGAAACATTATTCTAAATACATCATTAATGATTTTATGCATTTCGATTCATCTGATTAATCCGCTACCATTCTTCATTACCATGGCTATTGGGCATGGCTTTATTGCCGGCTATACCGTCCGGGATCCGCACTTGTCGAATTTGATTGCCGCCTGGATGGAAACGAGGCGGCAAACGACAAATCTTGTGGCGGCCAAGGGGAACAAATATGTCGCCTGACCTCGCCATCGGCGCCGGCCCGATGACGCAGACGATGTGGCGGGCGTTGGCGGCGACGAGTTCGCCCGCTCATTTCGGCATCGGTCTGGCCGGCCTCGTGGCGAGCGGTGCGGCGATGGCCGCCCTTTCCATTCCGGGCGTGGCGCGGCTCGTCTTGCCGCCACCGCGTGAAACACGCCTCGCCGATCATCTGCCGTTCGACCGTCTGCTGGCCGATCACCGTACGCTTTTGTGCCGCGACGGGACACTGGTTCAATGCGTGATGGTCGAGGGTCGCGACATCATGTTTCTCAGCGCTGCGGAGCGGGAGGCTCTGTTCCGCGTCCGCAAGAACTGGCTCGATGCCCTCGGCGAACTGGGTGTAACCATTCGGGTGACGCTGATCCGAGAGCGAGTGTCGGTGAACCGTATGGACGAGTTCGAGCACCCGTTGCTGCGTGATCTTGCCGGCGCATGGAACCGATCGTTCCAGACCGCCTTCCAAAACCGGCAGGTCATCACCCTGTCGGTCGCCGGCAAGACGCGTTCGGCCGCAAGCCGCCTGGCCGAGGGAGTCGACGCCACCATGCACCTGCTGGATCCTTATCACCCGAGGGTCATGGTCCAACCGGTCGCCGACAGCGACGTCTCTCCGATGGAGCATCTGCTTGCCTTTTGGGCGCGCATCGCCAGTCCGATCTCTCGTCCGGCACCATCAGCGGGCGGTGCCGAGATCTCGGAGGTCGTCGCCACCGACAGCATCGCGTTCGGTGGCGATGACGGATTAATCGAGTTCCGGCGCGGGACCCAGACTCTGTACTCCGCGGCCATCGGTATCCGTCGCTTCGGCGACTATGTCGATGAGCAAATGATTGCGGATTTCGCCAGCCTGGATGGCGAATTTATCCTTTTGAACTTCATTGAGCCGTTGAGCAAGACTGTCTCCGCTCTGAAAATCGCTCAAGAAAACAGAATGAGCATGGTCACCAGATTCAGTGGTGGGGCGTCAGAACAGTATGCGGCGGCACTGCAGATCATCGAAGGGCTGGATGAAAACCGCGCGTCATTAGCCAACTATGGTTTGATCCTTTTCTTGTTCGGGGCCTCTGTCGCCGAGATCGAATCGCTCGATGGCGAAGTGCGGAAAATTTGCTCGGCCTATGGCGCTGCATCCGTACGCGAAGGAGGAGCGGCCCAGGCGAGTTGGTTCGCCCAATTCCCCAGTTACGCCATCTGGCCCCGCGTCTATCGCTTCTTTTCTTCCAACATCGCCTGCAACGTCACATTGGACCGGCCCCCGCCGGGTCTGCCTTCCTGCGACTGGGGCGATGGTCCATTGGCCATGTTCCGCACCGTGGGCGGCACGCCCTATTCGTTCCAGCTGCATGTTAGCCAGGAAAAGGACGCCGTGGCGCATGCCGTGTGCATCGGGCCGACAGGCAGCGGCAAGACCACCGTCATGACCTTCCTCGCCGGCATGGCGCTGCGCCATCCGAAACTGCAAGCCTATATCTTCGACCGTTATCAAGGGGCTTATGTGTTCACCACCGCCGCCGGCGGCGCTTATCTGAACCTGACAACCGGCCAGTCTGCCGCCGGTGGTTGCAGCCTCAATCCGTTTCAGTGCAGCGATATTCCCGAGAACCGAGCCTTCCTGAGGTTGTGGCTGCGGGCCATCTCCGGATGCGAAGACGCAGACTCGCTGGAAGAAATCGGCTTGTCGGTGCAGTCGCTGTTCGACAGCGACTTGCCGGCGGAGCAGCGATCTCTGGCGACGATTTACGAGCCCTGTTTCAGCACCGCGGGGGCGGTGAAGCGACAGCTCCGCAAATGGGTCGATCCTGCGTATTACGGCAAGATGTTCAATGCCGAAAAGGACACCTTGGACTTCCGGGAAAACAGACTCGTTACGTTTGATATGACGGAAATATTTAAGGACGAGCTATTAACGCAGGCAACCCTTTCTTATTTGATGCATAGGGTTCAGACGAATATCGCAGAGCACAACGCGCCGGCGCTCATCTTCATCGATGAAACCGAGCCGATGCTCCGCAACCCAATGTTCCGCACCTATTACTTGACCATGCTTCAGGAATACCGCAAGCGTGGCGCTGCGGTGATTTCGGCCTTTCAGCGGCCCGAGGCGATCGCCCAAGCCGGCATGGGAGAAGCGATCCGCGGTCAATGCCAAACCGTCTTCTTCTTCCCCAATATGCAGGCTCGCGAGGAAGATTATGCCGACTGGTCGCTGACGGACAGCGAATGGTCCTACATCAAAGGCGCTCTACCCCTTTCCCGCCGTTTGAAACGCTCAGTCCTGGTAAAGCGCGCCACCGGTGAGTCGGTCGTTCTTGATACCGATTTCACCCCATTAGGTCCGCACCTGAAAATATTTTCTTCTGGTCGTGAAAGCGTGGCTTTCGCCACCGAGCTGCAGCGCAAATTTGGCAGTGACTGGGTGGGGCATTATGTCAAGGCAAAATAATATAAGCACAGTTGGGGTATTGGTATTTGTCGTTATTGAGCTGACGCTCTGTCTGCATTCGCCTGTATTGGCGCAGGGGTATCCCGTGGTCGATACCGCGGCGATTGGCGAAGCCGCGGAGAACCTCAAGGCCGCGGCACGGCAGGTCGAGGAGCTTAATTCGATGTTGAATCAAGTCGAGGGCATCTTGCAGGCCGTTGGCAAAGAAGGCCTTCCCATGTTGCAGTTCCAAGAGGCCTTGTCCCAAAGCGGCATAAGCCAATTCGGGCCGCCGGTCGTGGATTTGCTGGCGGCAGGTCAACACGCCGTCGGCTCCTTCGCGGATGTCCTGGCGGACGCCGATAAGCTGAAGGGGCAGATCAATGCTCCTGGCTTCAAGCCGGATTTTTCCAGCTTCAGGTCGGCGCAGAACTGGGTCAATAGCGAATTGACGGTCGCCTCGGGCGCCAATGCCACTGCCGTGAGTCTGACGCGCAAGGCGCGAGGAATGCTGGCTGGAGAAGCCGCGGCCAACGCCTATGCGATGGCACTGAGCGCTCGTCAGCAAATCGCATCCGTGGCGGCCAGGGCACAGCAACTGGCGCAGCAGGCTGGTGCGGCCAGCAACCTGCGCGGCGATATGGCGGCCAATACGGCGGTCATGCTTGCCATGCATGACGAGATGGCGCAGGTGCAGGCGCTCCTGGCAGCGGTCCTGGAAGTAGAGAGTTCCGCCCGCCTCGCCGCAATGGACCCGCTGTCCACATCCGCCGCGTCGTCGTCATCGGCGCTGGCGGGTTCGTCCGAAAACAATCCACAGTGATCAACATGGCCGCTCCCCGGAGATCCAGCCGCTTCCGCCGTGCCACGGCGGCCGCCGTGACGATCGTCGCCGCGGTGATCACTAGGCCCTGCCAAGCCTCGGGGTTGTCGGATTTTTGCCCGGTACCTTGTCCGGTCAACGACTCGAGAAAGGTGGCCAGATACCGCGGCGAGGTTGCCAGCACCTGGCAGCAAGTTCAGTGGTGCCGGCAGATTGCCCTGCAATATTTTGACCTGCTGAACGCCATTGGCCCGAACGGGCCGCTCGCCGCCGAATTGACGCGCCTTCCAGGGAAGGTCAGTTCGGTCTTCGATACATTCAGGGCGGCCTTGCCGGCTATGTTGAGCCCGGGTGATCTGGCCGATCCGCGGACCGCCGCTGAAATTCTCAAAACCTCGCTTTTCGACCCCGGCGGCTCAGGCGCAAATCGAACGACGGATCGCGTCATCCTGGCGATGCGACGGGCGAACCAGCTGACGACCGAATCACTGAATGCCTTGGCAACCGGCCTTCACGCCTATTCGCGCCTGGTTGACGTGGCTGCCGACGGCGGGCGGCAAACGGTCCTGGCCTCGCAGGCTGGCAACATGCGTAGCGATCTGGCCGCCAACACAGCCGCCCGTCAAGCGTTGGTCGACAATGTTGCGGGCCTCCACCAACTGCTTTCATCCTGGGCGGCAGCGGAAGCGTTGGCGTCCGCTGCCGTCAATACCACCACCCTGGGCAGGGTGCCCGCCGCTACCGCGCCGTCGTCACCACTTTCCACCCGGCTGCAGAACCAGGCCGGCGAGTTGGAAACGCTGCGCCAGGTTCGAGCGACGGTCAATCAGATGGATGCCACGGTTTCTGCTCTCACCGCTCTCCATAACGAGCGGCGGGCCGCCAAAGCGATTGTCGCCCAGTATCCGGGATTGTGGAATACGGTGGAAAGTCATGACGCTGCCATCGCATTCCGTGACGCCGCGGCAAGGACGGCCGCCGGTCTTCTGGGGCGTGTCTTTGTCGATGGTCAGGCCGCCTTTCAGGCGGTCACGGTTCGGCTGCTTGCCCTCGATACCACTTCATGGACCGACGATGGCGCGAAAGCCCTTGCCGCCACTACGGCTGTCGGAGCGGTGGTCGCTGCCCTCAGGGCCGATCCCGTCGGCTTCGGCGGGCTTCCGGGGGGCGGCCTCGACCCGAGCCAGCCAACTGCCGATGCGAAGCAATTCTTCAATCTGCTGCAGGACAGTCTGCTGGCTTGGCTGGAGGACGACAAGCTCGAACGCTTCTGGCGACCATTGCGCCACAATGCCGATCTCGCCATAGGTCGGCTCGATAGCCGTCTTGGCCAAATCGCCAGCCGTCGCGGGTTCGACATCGTAGGCCCGGCCGCGGCGGCCGAGGAAGCCGCACTACAAGCCCAATTCGATTGGCAAGTCCGGCAGCTTGCCGCAGCAAGCAGCCGGGGCTTCGGCGATGACCAGAAGGCGGCGGTGGCTTCAATGGTCGGAGCCATGCAAAGGGCGGTCGCCGGGGTAAGGGGTGACCCCGGAACGGACGCCTTCGTTACCGTGGCCTGGCCGCAATGACCGCGGCCTGTCGTGCCATCGCTGCGGCGCTGTTGGCTGCCGCGGCCACCGGTCGTTGGTTCCCGAGCCATGCGCAGGAAATGGTGTGGGATCCAGCGGAAATTGCTCATTTGGCGGAGACATCGGCCGAAATGGCCGAGACATTGTCCCGGGCCGTCGAATTGCTCGATCGCATCAACGAGCTTTCCCGCACGGTTGGGCGCTCCGCTGCCTTATCGGCTTTGGGCTTTACGCATTTCGACGTCCTGCGGGACCTGCAAGGGGCCAGTCTCCAAGCCGGAGGCCTGGCGCCGCGTATCGGCCGTTTGACCAGTGCGGGAACGCCTGACGTCGACGACGTCGTGGGTGTCGTCCGCGCTTTGGTGACCATTCCTCCCGGTGGCGCCCGGGCAACCGACGCGGCGCAGGCCACGCGGGCCGTCGACGCCCTGTATCGCCAGGCCGCCGAAGACGGCTTCGCCTTGTCGATGGAGGTCAGGACCAGTCTCTCGCTGGCGCCCGAGCGCGCCAGGCTCTTGGTGGCCCAAGCCTCGGCGGCGAGTGACGCCAGGGAGGATGTCGCTGCCGATACGGCAGCGGCTTTGGCTGTCCTGGAACAATTGGCGAGCGTAAAGGCAATGCTGGCCCTGATTCTCGAAATCCAGGCGACATCGGCATTGCGACGGCAGATTCCGCTGGAATTCTCCAATCCCTAAGCTGGCAACCAAGGGGGTGATTATGGTTTTACCAAAAAGCCTGGTCATAACCAAAATTAAAATAATATCTAGCCTCTCTCTCGCGATAATATTCTCAAGTTGCAGTAACTCCTCGTTACAGGAGCCTATAGGCATTGGTTATGATCGAGATAGTCTTAAGAAAAGTCCGTGTGCATGTATTGAAATTCATCAGATATATTTTGGTAACAGGAAAACATGAGGTGCTTCCCGTTTGCCCGATCGCGCCGGTCAAAAACGCTCAAGCGTGGAGATGCAGGGGGCGGAGGGCAGGAGGCGGATGGAGATCGCCTGGGGCGCTACCCGTCGGAGTGCGATGTTCCGGCCCTGGAAGGCCGGCGCTATCTGTGGACCGCTCGGGCATTCGCCATTGGAATGTTTCTTAGCTTGTGCGTGAACGGTGTTCTCGGGTTCGCCATAGCCAGTCTGTCTCCGCTGGTGCGTGTCGAGCCGATGTTGTTGTCGTTCAAGGACAAGAGTGACCAACTGGTGAAGGTGGAGCCATTTTCCAAGGGAACCAGCGGCTTCGAACTCATGACCGAAATGCTGGTGCGGGACTACGTGCTGGCGCGTCATGAGATTGTTCTGGACGACGGGGAAATGCGTCGTCGATGGGGCGGCCAGGGGCTGATCGCTTACCGGTCGGATGCGGGTGAATACCGGCGTTTTGTCGCTGAGACGGCGCCGTTATACGAAGAATTGCGCCAGAAGCGCCTGACCCGCACCGTGGCCATTCATCGAGTAAGCAAGATTGCCGATGGTTATTGGCAGGTTGAATTTTCTACAAAAGACTTTGATCAATATAATAAAGAAATATCTGGATCTGTATGGGTTGCGTCAATGACGGTGGTGTATCTTAAAAGAGAGATAAAATGGGAGGACAGATATATGAATCCTCTCGGCTTCGCGGTTACCGCTTATTCTGTTGTGGCAAGACGATGACCGGCTACCATTTTCTCACTCTTTTCCTGATATTTTGGTTTGTTGGCGCAGTTGGCCAGGCGGCAGGCCAGACCGCCACGGTGAATGGCGCCGTGCCCGCTGCTTCCACCCGGTCAGGCGGTATTTCGACCGCGTTGCCCATGACGTCGACATCCCCACGGGCGGGAGGGAACGGACTGGTACCGGCGGCGCCGTTGCCGGCCAACATCCCTCCTCAGTTTCTCAACAGCACTGAAGCGGCGATCGAACAACAGTCGCGGGGTCAGTTCCCGACGATGGACCGCAGCCCATCGCTTCCCCTGGGTACTTTGCAGCGAAGCTGGGACAAGCCCATCCCGGCCAGCGGGCAAACGGCGCCCGGTATCATTCACTACCTTTGGCATCCCGACTTTGTGATGAGCGTCCGGACACGCGACTTCATGATCACGACGTTGTTGCTGCCCGCCTGGGAAAAAATAAACGAGTTCTATGTGGGGGATCCTGTCGTATTTGAAGCGAAGAAGGTACGGCAGAACGTTGTTGCAGTACGCTCACGAAACTCTGGTGCGGATAGTAATCTGACAATTATTGGGGCGACGGGTAATGTGTATAACTTTTATTTGAGATCGGAGACATGGAACTCGACGCAAGTTTCGGACATGACGGTCTATATCGATGCGCCGCGCATCGTGTCGGAGGGGGGCGACGGTTCGTCGGGCGCGGTCGATCCCGGTCTCGCACCGGATGGCGCGCCGCCCGCCCTGGCCCAGATGGGGTTTCCCGATTATTTGCGACGGGTGGTTATCCGGCCCGAAAATCTTCGCTTCGACATGAAGATGTATGCCCGCCACGAGGCCGATGCCGACATCGCTCCAGAGCGGGTCTTCGAGGATGGGGTATTCACTTATTTCGATTTCGGCGATCGCGCCGATTCGATTGCCCGACCGGTTGTCCATCAGCTTGTCGACGGTGTCGATACAGTGGTGAATACACGAACCGCCGGCCAGCACGGCAACGTCTTGATTGCTGAGGCCGTCGGGGATTTCACGTTGCGGAACGGGAATCGGGTCGTTTGCGTCCATCAGATCACCCGCCCGCCGCCACCGGCCGGAGTTGAAATCGGCGAGCCGCCTGTTAAGGCGGGGACGGCGGCAGAGGCCGGCTACGGCCCAAGGGATCCTGTCTATCCGACAAGCGGATCCGGCGCTCCGATGGGCCGGTCGATGGCGGTGACGAGCCAGATGCGGAGCGGCGACAATGTCCCATGATGGCGACCTCCAAAGGAAATGTCTGTGGCGAGTTGCCTTCGCCGGCGTCGGGTTGATCTGCCTTGGTGGGGCGCCGGCATTGGGCGGTGCCGCGTCCTTGCCGTCGCTGCCGGGAAATGTCCAGTCGTCGGGTGGTGGCGACGTTCTTGAAATCATTCCGCAGTTCGAAGCTTGGTCCAATCGGCTTTGCAGCTCCGAGGGCGGCCGTGTCGATGAAATTGCCGCTTCTCTTCGGGAGCATCCCGACAGCCGCCTGCTGATTTTCGTTCCGGTACCCCCTGATATGGGGGAGCGCCGTTTCGTCTTGGCTCGGCTCGGCGCCGTCGAGGCGGAATTGGTGAAACGCGGATTGGCTGGCGAGAAGATCTCCGTCTCTGTTCCGCGCGGCGGCGGGGCACAGATCATTCTGAGAGTTGCCGCCTCGCCGAGCCGGCGCAAACCGGTGGAAATCCTCGCCGAGACGGGCACGGAGGCAATTGCCCCGGCGGCGGTCGTCGCGCCGGGGCGGGCAATCGGCGCTGGAGGTGGACCGCTGCCGCTTGTGGCGCCGAGCGCAACCGCGCCTGATCGGTCTAACCCCCCAACCGCCTTGCCGGTGTTGATCGGCTGGCATCTGCGCGGCGCAGTTCCCGGCCGAGCCTGGGTCGTTGCTCCGGGAGAAGAGCGGCTCGGGCCGGTTGAAATCAAGGAAGGCGACGTTCATCCCGTCCTCGGCCGCATCCAGAGGATCTCGCGCGACGGTGATCGATGGGTTGTGCAGGCTGCTAAAGGGCGGGTCGAGGGTGGCCCGTCATGACGCCGGCGGCGCGTTACGCCCGGCGCCTGTCGTTGGCCGCCTGCCTTTCCATGGCCGGGGGCGCCGCCCACGGATGCGGTCGAGATCTTGCGCTTGCGGCAGCACGGAATGGTGTTCCACTCGGCTTGCTGTCTGCCATGGGAGCCGTGGAGAGTGGCATGGATCCCCTGGCCATCAACGCTGACGGGGTCGCCTATCGCCCGGGCTCGGTATCCGAGGCGGTGGCGCTGGTTCGGCTGCTGCAAGGAAATGGAGCCCGCTACATCGACGTCGGTTGTCTGCAAATTGATCTCTTCTACCATTCCGGCGCATTCCCGCATCTGGAAGATGCCTTCGAGCCGGCGGCCAACACCGAATATGGGGCACGGCTTCTGGCAGCCGGGCGTGTCGATCATGGGGATTGGGTGTCGGCGGCGGCGTATTACCATTCCGGCGACCCCGGACGGCAGGCCGAGTATCTTCGGCGTATCGCGGCGCATTGGGCTATTGCCGGAATGGGCGGAGCTCTGCCTCGTTCCGAGCCGAGGGCAGGGTTGTCACTGCCGTCGCGGCGAATGGTCACGGTCAGGCTGTCTTTCATGACGGTCAGTCGAGCGGCCGATTCCGGCCATTCGGCCCGAGGGAGGCGGTGACCGCATGCTATGGTCGCGCCTTGTGGTCGAACTGGAGCCGATCGCCGCAGCGCCCCTTGCGATCGGTTTTTGCCGCCGCCTGCCGGCGGCGTTGGAGTCCGGCTGGCACGGCCTGATGCGGCCAGGCGGCATCCTGCTTCGACGGCCGCCGTCGGCGAGAGCGGCGCCATTCATCCTGACGGGCCTGGTGCTTGGCGTCCTCGCCGCCACTCCCTTGTCCCTCGGCGCATTGCTGGGCCTGGGGGCGTTCCTGTCGGGAATGGCGGCACTGGCCGTGGCCGATATGGAATGGGGTGTCGTGCCCGATGCCTTGTCGCAGCCGCTCGCCGGTGCCGGTCTTGCCGCCGCCGCCTTGGGCGCCTCGACGGTTTCCTTGCTCTCCGCGGTGATCGGCGGCGCCACCGGTTGGATTTGCGGCAAAGCGATGCAACGTGTCTGCGTTCTCCTGTCCCGGTCGGCGGTGAGGCCGGGCATATTCGGCGGCGGCGATGTCAAGCTCCTGGTTCTGATCGGCAGTTGGCTCGGCGGAACTGCCGGATATGTCGCTCTCTTGCTGGCGTTGAGCACGCTGTCGCTGCGGATCCGCATCGGCAGACGCCGGTCTCGACCAAGCTGGGAAGGAGAGGCGCCGCTGGCGCCTTACCTGTTCGCCGCGGCCGCCGTGGTCGCCGCCATCTGTCCGTTGATCGATGAGGGAGTGGTGCGATGGGGCTGATGCGCTGGGGGCTTGCCGCCATCCTGTGCGGCGGCTGGTCGGCGGCCCAGGCGGCAGCCGACGGGCCGATCGAGGGATTCGGCGCCGATCTGCCTCTGCCCGTCGTCCTCCGACAAATACTGCCGTCGGGCATTTCAGTCGTCTTCGAGCACGGCGTCGACCAGGACCTGACGGCAAGCTGGCGGGGTGGAGCGTCCTGGCAGGCCGCGCTGCGCGAGGCCATTGTTCCACTTGGACTGTCCGCGCAATTCGAAGATGCCCGGGTGGTGGTCGCCAGCGTTCCCGCGCCCGCCGTCGTTCCCATGTGGCTCCGGCCGGATCATTGGGTGGCCGAGCCGGGCGAGGATCTCGCCCAGGTCGCCCGGTTGTGGGGCGCGCGGGTGGGAATCACGCCTGTCATCCACGGCATCTACCGCTATCCCATCGAAGCCCACCTGAGCTTCGATACGGATTTTCAGGACGCCATCAGCCGGCTGGTGGAATCCTTCTCGACCGCCGAACCGCGACCGCTTCTCGACATTTGGAGCGATGGCGACAATTACACGGTCGAAATCACGCAAGGAGCCGCTCCATGAGGGGGGGGATGCCGGCGATCGCCCTGTTTCTCCTGCTGGCCGGCTGCAGTGGGACCGCCTTCGTCGACACCAAGCGGAAGGTCGCCGCCATGGCAGGCGAAGTGCAAGGACATTCCGCCGAAGCGGCCGCAGCGCCGGCAATTCCCGCCGGGCAGGTGCGCACCCACCGGCGGGCTTACGGCGGTGGACGGGCGGTGATCAACGATCATGGCGAACCGCTGCCTCCGGGCTCGGATCATTTCCTGCTGAACACGAAAGGCGTTGGCTTGCAGCTTCGCGAACTTGCCACCGAGATCAATGCTCAGACCGGGCTTCCTGTCGACGTCATGGATGACCTGCCGGACGGCCTTTCCGGAGGGCGCGGCCGGGCCGACGCCGATTGCCGCATGGCACCGGCCTATCAAGGTTCGCTCAGCCGATTTCTCGACGGGCTCGGAACCTATTGCGATGTCACCTGGAAATTCTTCGACGGTCGCCTGAAAGTGCAGATCTACGAAACCGAAAGCTACCGCCTGTATGCCGTTCCGTCTCTGGCCAGCATCAAATCCTCGATGATATCGCAGGGGCTGGCCCCCACATCGGGCAGTGCCAACGGCGCGACAGGCGGCACCGCCGGCGGCACTACGGCGACGGGACAATCCCTCGAAGCGGACGTGACGATTACGTCGGAGCTGAAGTCGTGGGAGGAGATCAAGACGATCCTTTCCGCGCTGGTAAAGCCCGGCATCGTGGCGGTATCGCCGAGTGAGCACAGCGTCGTCATCATCGGGCGTCACTCGGCGCAGATCGCGGCGAAACGCCTGCTGACGGAGATCAATCGGCGCCAGCTGCGACAGGTGGAGTTCACCATACAGGTGCTCAATCTGACAACCAGCGAGGATATGGACCTGGGGCTCAGCCTGACCGCTCTCTACAATCAGTTGCAGGGGCAATACCAGGTTTCCGGTGCGACGCCGGTCGGTCTGGCGATGCGTGGCGCCGGTTCGCTCGCGGTCACCGTGCAGAACAACACGCTGACCAACAAGACCAACAAGTTCGCCACTTCGAATGCCATCGTCAGTGCGCTCCAAAATATGGGAAATGTGGCGACGAGAGACACGCTGACCGTCTCCGCCCGGGACGGCAGGCCGGCTCCGGTGACCGTCGCCCGGCAACTGGCCTATGTGGCCAGCGCCACGACCTCGACCACCACCATCGCCGCATTGGGTGGGCTTCAGGAGGCGACGCTGACCATCGGCCTGACCATGCAGTTGCTGCCGATCGTCCTGGACGATGGCCAGATCCTTCTGCAATACGCCTTCGGCTTATCCTCGCTCAATGCACTGAGCTCGGTCACCTCCAACGGCATCACCCTTCAGACGCCGGACATCAACGTTCGCTCTTCGCTGCAAGAGGCGGTTATTTCCTCGGGAGATGCACTCGTTCTCCTGGGTTACCAGCAGGATAGCCTCGACCAGAGCGACCAGGGCATACCCGGCATCGCCGACAGCCTGTTCGGGTTCCTCGGGGGCAGCAAGACGGTTTCCAACGCTCATTCGGCATTGGTCATCATCATCACGCCGAATATCCGAGAAAACAGGATCAGCGGGACATGAGCACGATCCGCGTCGGCCCAACCCTCTTCGCTACGAATCTGTTCTGGCAGCTGACTTCGGGACCGGCAGCGTCGGCGGCCGCGGCGCGCCGCCAAGCGGCGAAGCTTCCGCCGGAAATCGGCACCTTCGGCCATATCGTGGTGCGGCGGACGGTGCCCAGGCAATATGGGGTCTCGTCGGTCAACAACGCCGACCACCGCTCCGGCATGATGTCGGCCGCCGCCGCCCTTGCCGATATCCTCGAAGGCAATTGGGCAGGGCTGTTCGACGTGGCCGAGGGCTGGTATTTCGTCGTCTGCAAACGGGGCATCATCCATCCGGACAGCGACCGCCTGTTCTTCCGCGGCGAGAGAGAGCTTGCCCGCCGGGCTCTTGAAGCGGCTCTGCAAGACGACAAGATCACCGCCGCCTACGCTCCGGACGACATGAATATCGGCCGGGCCTCGGAGCGCTGTGCCGCTCCGCTTCTGGCCAAGGCGGGCCGAAAGATGTCGCGCTTTTTCGGGGTCAACCGCCTTGCGCCGCTCGACCAGAGAGCGGCCACACTTCGCCAGGTGATGAAGGCTGTTCCCTGGGTGGCGGCGGGCGTCGCTGCCCTGGCCCTTGGTCCGCCGGCCCGGGAACTGGTGGATCTTTGGTTGACGCCGCCGTCCCTGCCGGGCCCGCTGAGGGTGGCGGATCCGTGGGAAGACCAGCCGCCGGCGCATGCGGTTCTCAGGTCCTGCGTTCGGGCCCTGCTGACTTATCCCGAACTGCCGGGCGCTGCGATGAAGGGCGCGGAATGCCGCCCTGATGCCGTGATTTATCACTACACGCCGTTCCTCAGGGTAGCCTTGCCGCTGATCCGTGGTGAAAGGGCGGCTCCGGGCTGCCGTCTGCACCCCGACACCGGTTCCAGCCTTCTTCTCGATTGTCCATTGGCGGCACCGGCACGCATGGGGCGGCAAGCCGCATTGACCGAGGAGGTCGGCGGTCAACGGTTGTGGGACGCATTCGGCGCGCTGGGCGCCGCCCTGGCTCTGGGGCCGGCGCTCGCCATTCCGCCCAGGGATCCGCAGCATCCCGAACCCGGTCCCCGCGGGCGGATGATTACCGTGTCGGCCAAATTAGACCTGCCGCCGGATGCCGTGGCGCAAGCGGCAGTGGCCATTCCGGCGTTCACCGTGGCGGTCGTCACCTATACCGCGCCGAATTTATGGTCCTTCGAGGGGACACTCTATGTTCAGTAATCACCATGCTCCCCCATTGATCGCCTTTGGCATCGCCCTGCTATTCGGCTGCGGTGCGGCTCCCCTGGCCTTGGCGCAAGGCAGTGGCCTGCGGGGGGGCAAGGTGGCGGCCGATGCGTCTGCCGGTGCCGCGGTGCCTGCGCTCGGCGCGCCGGCCGTCGCTCCATTTTCCCCACCGCTGTTGGCTGGGCCGCCGGGCGACCTGCCCGAGGGATTCTGGTCATGGCCGGCCAATGAACAGTTGAAGTGGTTGCAAACGCGGCAGGCCGTTCTTGATCTGGTTAAGAAGCTTTTCGTGACGCAGAGGGACATCCGGGAGGCGTCCCGGGCGGGGCCGACGAATGTCGGGCCGGCCGCGTCAGGGGCGGCGACGCCCGTGATGGTCCAGCCGACGAAGCAATCAGCCGACCTTTCCTTGTCCCTGCCAATGGTCCAACGCATCTACCTGCGCGATGGCGTGGCCTATGCCGACCTGCTGGTCAGGGCGCAGGGAATGCGGACGGTCAAGGCCGGCGCGTCTCTCCCCGACGGCATGCGCGTGGCCGAGATCAACAGGGATGATGTGGTTGTCGAAGTGGATGCGCATCGCGTTCCCCTTCCCGGTGCCACCGCGACCGCTTCCGACGTTCGGGTTTCGCCCGCCCAGCCGACGATTGCCGCCCCACCGGTGCAGGCTCCGGCAAGCCGCATGATCGGTGCGTCGGTCGGCGATTTGCCACTTCCGGCCGAGCCCGGCGCGCCGCCAAGCCATTCGGGCATGAGGTAGGCCACCGTGGCGCCCAAGGACATGCCCATCGCCAGCGAGGACGTCTTGCTGACAGCCCCGTCGGGGCCGCTGGGCCCGCATTGTTCCGAGGTGGCGCGCAAGCTCGTCGCCATTTTCGCTTCGGGCCAATGCTTCATGGCGAAAGGGGCGGACGGGCATCCCGAAGTCGCGTCGATCCTGACCCTTGCCAGGCTGCAGGGGATCGATATCGGGAGGCCGATCGCGGTCGACACCGGCACCATACGCGGGCTGTACCACCATCATCCGAAGCAGGGGCCGTCGATCACCCCGGAAATTTCCGATGAGCTCGATGACGGCCAGATGCGCGATCACATATACAGCCTCCTGGCGAAAGCGATCGAAAAGCGAGGGGTCAGCGACGTTTTCGTCCGATACAACCGCGAGGAGGGGCGGGTCTTCGCCGCTATCGACGGTCAGATGGAGCCGCTGATCGAAATGCGGTGGCCTCCCGGCTACGCCAAGCAGTTCGTCCGCGCCACCATGGCCTGGGCCGGCGCCGAAGGTTCGTCGGAACGCGGATACCAGGAAGGCGCTCATCAGGTCGGACAAATCACCCAGGGCCTGCCACCGGGTCTGCAATCGGTTCGCCTGCAGAAACTGGCTGTCGGCTTTACCGGCGAAAGCCTGATCATCCGGCTCATGCCGACGCCGGCAGACGGCCGCATCGATTTGACGGCACTGCGGTTTTCCGAGGCAGAAATCGAACAGTTCGACTCGATGATCTTTATTGCGTCGGGAATCATCGCGGTAACCGGCCCCACTGGCGCCGGCAAGACCACCACGCTGCACGGCATGCTGTCGCGGTTGCTCGCCATGTTTCCCGGCGACCACTGGGTGACCGCCGAAGATCCAATAGAAATCCGCATTCATCACGACAACGTGGATCAGATCGACGTCGTCCGCACCGCCACAGATGACGACGTGGCTTTGTCCTATCGCAAGGCTCTCGAAGCGGCGCTGCGCAGCGCCCCGCACCGTTTGCTGTTCGGTGAAATCCGCTCGGAGGACACCGCTGCCATCGCGGTGCGGGCCGCCCTGACCGGCCACCAGGTGTTGACGACGCTGCACACCGACGGCTGCATGCAGGTCGTTGCCCGTCTGATGGATCTCGGCGTGTCGGGCTCCATGTTACGGAATCAGGGGGTGCTGCGGGGCATCTCGTCACAGCGGCTGCTGCGTCGGCTTTGCCCGCGCTGCCGTCGCCCTTCGGAGCGTAGTCAATGGCTCGGCTATTGCCCGGCCTGGCTGGAGAAGATCTTCAAGAAGGATGGTGGCGTGTATCTGCCGGACATCCAGGGATGCGGCCATTGCCGCGGCGGCTACGTGGTCGGGCGAAAGGTCGTGACCGAGATCATGCGGCTCGACGATAGGCTGACCGGTCTGCTGGTCGAGGGGCGTACGGCCGAGGCTCTCGACCATTGGCGGGCGACCGGCGGCGTTCCGCTTCTCGATCGCGCCGGGCAACTGGTGGCGGCCGGCGAATTCGATCCTTACGAGGTCATCCGATGCTTGAATTCCTGAGCCTCGCCAGGTCCGCCGCCGCCCGCGGCGATGCGGCCGGAATGCGCTGGGTTCATCGCAAGCACCGGTGGCGGCTACGGCTTTATACGGCGCTGGCCGCGCGTTACCGCATGAGCCAGCCGATGATGCAGACCATGCGCCGCCTTGCCGATCGCAAGACGGCATTGGCGCCGCAATCCCGCGAGGCGGCCATCCTCGGGAAGTGGGTCGATCAGATGCTGCACGAGGGCGACACCATCGACATGGTGCTGAGCGGGTGGGTTCCCTCCGAGGAACTCCTGATCATCACCGCCTCGCCGAACGACAAGGGATTGGATCGGGCCGCGGCCCTCCTCGAAAAGACTCTTGCCCGCCGGGGCATGGTCCGCACCGCCCTGTTCTATCCGGCCCTGCTGGTGGTGATGCTGATTGCCATGCTGTGGATCGTCGGCACCTTCGTCATGCCCAATGTCCTTGCTATGCAGGCCCGCCAGGGAGTGGCGCCGTCGACGTTGTTTGCGGTTCTCTCCACCCATGCCTGGCTCGCTCCGTTGCCCTTCGCGCTGCTATATCTTGGTGTGCGGTGGAGCCTGCCATTGTGGACCGGCGCGACCCGCGTCTGGTTCGACCTCCATGTCTGGCCGTGGACCCATTATCGCCGCGTCCAGGCCACTGCCTTCCTGGTCAGTTACGCCGCCATGTGGGGCGGCGGGCTGGCCGAACTGGAAACGCTCTACGCCATCGGAGAGACCGCCAACGCCTGGCTCAGAGAACGGGTGCTGGCCATCGCCCGGTGGGTCGAGGATGGGCGCAGCCTGGGCGAGGCGATGCAGAGCAGCGGCTACGGCTTTCCCGACCCGGAAACCATCGAGGACATTGGCGACATCGAGACGGTGCCCGACGAAATGGCAAGGCACCTCGAAGCGATGGCTGAGCGCGATTCCAAGGCACTCCAGCAGCAGTTCGACAATCTGGCCACGGTATTGGGATTGGTCGTCATGATTTCGGTCGGCGCCATTCTTCTTGCCATCGTCGCCAGCATCATCTCGGCGTTCAACCTGTCTGCCATGATGGAGCTCATGCAGAACCAGGGGGCGGGGCCGCGATAACGAAGTCTTCGTCAGCAGAGGGATTACGGCAGATGTATGCGTTAGCCAAGAAATATCCGGCCCAGGCGGGCATCGTCGGCGGCACCGGCGAGACGATCACCAACCTTACCGCAGGCCTGCTGATCGTCAGTGTTCTGATGGGGCTGGCGTTCGGACTCTACAAATGGGCCTATGCGACCAGCGAGTGGAACGCTCTGGACGGGCTGGTTGGCTCGGTCCGCCGCACCTATCAGGGCGAGATCTATCCCACGGCAGGCATTGCCCAGGCCCTCATCGGCAATGTCGAGGTGGGCAATCTGCGCACCACCGGGGGCAACACCATCCTGAACACCTATGGCAGCGCCTATGCCATTGTCGGCAATACCGGTTCGTTCACCATCACCGACTCTGGGATTCCGGCGGCCGACTGCGCCAAAATCCTCAAGCAGGTTCCTTCCGCGGGATATATCCAGGTGACGGTGAACGGCGGCACGGCCATCACCACCTTTCCCATCGGTATCGCCGTTGCGCAGGGCGCCTGCACCGCGACGGCCAATGTCATCGCCGTGACGGCGCAGTAGGCGGCGCGCCGGCGGCAGTTCGCCGGCGGCGGGGACCAGGCGATGGGCGGCCCGGCATTTTCGATCATATTGCTGGTGATGACTGCGGCGGCTTGCCTGCCGCTGCTGTCGCTGCCGGCGCAGGTGGGGCGGGAACGGAGCGTCGTCCGGCGGGTCGACGAGCTTCGGCCGCTGGCCACGGCCATGCTGGTCCAGCAGCAGGCTCTGCAGGCATGGCACAGGGCAAATCCCGGCATCTACGGCGACGTGACCCCGTCATTGACCCTTCCCGCGCCCTGGTCGGCGGTGCCGGGGCTGGTGTCGCTGCTGGGTGCCTCTGGCGGCGAAGTCATCGGCGTTACTTATTACGACAGCGGCCGCTATCCCTACCGTGCCGCCGATATCGCCACGGCGCTGAGCGAACAGACCGGCTATAGCGGCGAGGTTGGAATTACCGCTGAGACCGGCTTGGCGTCGGCGCAAGGCACGATCGTCCCACTGCCTGCCGGCGTCGCGACCGGTGTTGCCGCGGTCGCCCAGATATTCCGTTAAATGGTGGTCGCGGCATAACCGTCCGGGCTTACCACCAGCCCGGCCAGGCCGAGGAAGGCCGGGTAGGGATGGGTGGCGACATGAACCGGAATATGCTCGAGATAGCCGGTGAAGCGCCCCTTGTCCTCGAATCGGCGGCGGAAGCCGGAGGCGAGGAAGCTCGGCAGCAGTTGCGGCACGATGCCGCCGGCGATCACCACGCCGCCCCGTGCCCCCAGCGTCAGCGCCAGGTTGCCGGCAACCGTTCCCAGCATGGCAAAGAACATTTCCAAGGTCTCGCTCGCACGGCCGTCGCCGGCCGCAGCACGGCGGGTCAGGTCGGCCGGCGACAGCGGTTCCGCCGCATGGCCGGCCAAGCCGCAGAGGGCGGAGTAAAGGTTGATCAGCCCCGGGCCCGACAGCACCCGTTCGGCCGAGACATGCCCCTGCTTTTGCCGCAGCCAGGCCAGTACTTCGGCTTCGCGGTCGTCGGCGGCCGCCATCGTGACGTGGCCGCCTTCGGTGGCAATGGGAAGCCAGCCGCCGGCGGTCGGCACCAGGGCCGAGACGCCCAGGCCGGTTCCAGGTCCGAGCACGGCGACCGGTGCACCGGGGGTCGCCTCGCCGCCGCCGACCGCGACCTTGTCGACCGTTGCCAGATGAGGCACCGCCATGGCGACGGCGATGAAATCGTTGACCACTTCGAGTTGTTCGAGATCCAGACGGTCGCGCACCTGCGCCACCGAGAAGCGCCAGGCATGGTTGGTCATCTCGATGCGGTCGCCGAGCACCGGGGAAGCGATGGCGAAAGCGGCCCGGCGCGGCGGCCGCTCCACTCCGACCCGTTCCAGATAGCTTCGCGCCGCCTCTGCCGGGCCGGCATAATCGGCGCAGTGCAGCACCAGCGGCTGCAGGGGCTCGGCAGAACGGGGGGCGACCAGGGCAAATCGGGCGTTGGTGCCGCCGATGTCGGCGATCAGGCCGGGAGTGTCGTCCATCAAGTCTCGATGCTGTAAGGCGCCTCGCGCAGCGCTGTGAGGAAGCTGTCCCGCCAGCGATCAAGAGAACCGCTGCGGACGGCCTGCATCAGGTCCCGCCAACGATCTCGCCGCTCCTCCACCGGCATGTCGAGCGCTCGCGCCAAGGTATCCGCCACCCCTTCGAGATCGTAGGGATTGACCTGCAAGGCGCTGGTCAGCTCGCGCGCCGCCCCGGCGAAGCGCGACAGCACGAGGACGCCGGGATCGTCGCCATTCTGCGCCGCCACGTATTCCTTGGCGACAAGATTCATGCCGTCGCGCAAAGGCGTCACCACGCCCAAGTTGCTGAAGCGGTAGAAGCCGGCAAGAGTCTGCCGCTGGTAGCTGGAGTTGAGATAGTGCAAAGGGGTCCAGTCGAATTCGGCGAACCGGCCGTTGATGTGGCCTGCCTCGGCCTCCAGTTGCTGCCGGATCTGCATATATTCCGGCACGTCGGGGCGCGACGACGGAGCGATCTGGATCAGGCATACTTTGCCGCGCCAGCCGGCGTATTTTTCCAGGAACCGCTCGAATGCCTTGAACCGCTCTGGCAGCCCCTTCGAATAGTCGAGCCGGTCAACCCCGATCATCAGCCTGTATTCGGAGAAATTGCGGCGCAGCCGCCGGGTCGAGGGCAGGCGGTAAGAGGCCTCCGCCGCAGCGACCATCGGCTGGACGTCGATGCCGATGGGAAACACCTCGGCCTTCAGCGTTCGCCCGAAGGCCCGCACCAACCCATTGGACAGAACCTCGCCGCCTGATTCGAGAGTGACATGGTCGTGGAACGCCCTGAGGTCCGATGTCGTCTGGAAGCCCACCACGTCGTACGCGGTCAGCGAATGGACAATCCTGTTGGCGCTGGGCAGCACCACCAGGACCTCCATGGCGGGGAAAGGCGTATGCAGGAAGAACCCCATCCGCTGGCGCAGATCCAGCCGGCGCAGTTCCTGGCCGAGGGGAATCAGATGATAGTCGTGCACCCAGATATCGTCGCCATCACGCAGCAGAGGGCGGAGCTTTTCGGCGAACAGGGTATTGACCCGCAGATAGCCCTGGTAATTTTCGCGCGTGAAGTCGGCCAGATCAATTCGGTAGTGGAACACCGGCCACAACGTACGGTTGGCATAGCCGTTATAATATTCGGCATGATCCTTGCGTGACAGATCGAGGGTGGCGAAGGTGACCGGACCGGCCTCGATAATGCGGGGGGTGTCGCTGGAATGGGCGGTGATCCGGCCGCTCCAGCCGAACCACAGGCCGCCGTTCTGCTGCAAGGCTTCCTGCAACGCGACGGCCAAACCGCCGGCTCTCGCCGTCCCTTCTTCCGGCAGGGCAACGCGATTGGAAACTACGACCAGCCGCCCCACACAGCCTCCTTCCGAACAGAGGCTAAGGTTGGCCGCCGCCTTCGGCTTTTCCACCCTCCCCAATGGACAGCAAGGAGCGATACAGGTCGAGGTAGCGGCCGGCCGCCTGGTCCCAGCTGAAAGCCTGCCGCATGGCGTTGGCCTGGATGTCGCGCCACTGTTCGGGGCGGCGATACATGCCGATGGCCCGTTCGACGCACCATTGAAAGGCGCTGGGAGTGCACTGTTGGAAGACGAAGCCGGTGGCCTTGCCGTGCAACAGGGTGGCATAGGAGGCATCCACCACGGTGTCGGCCAAGCCCCCGGTGAAACTGACCACCGGCAATGTGCCGTAGCGCAGGGCATAGATCTGGGTCAGCCCGCAGGGCTCGAAGCGCGACGGCATCAACAGGATATCGCCGCCGGCCTGCAGGCGATGGGCCATGCCCTCGGAATAGCCGATGCGTACCGCGACTTGGTCGGGACGAGCCTTCGCCAGTGCCTGCATAGCCGCCTCGATGGCATGTTCGCCGGTCCCCAGCAGGGCCAGTTGCGCGCCCTGTTCCAGCAGCGCCGGCATGATGGCCAACAGCAAGTCCATGCCCTTCTGGTCATTGAGGCGGCTGATCACCACGCAAAGCGGCACCGAGGGAGCGGCAGGCAGGCCCAACTCGGCCTGCAGCGCCGCCTTGTTCGCCGCCTTGCCCCGCACCACGTCGTCCGCCCCGTAGCGGCAGGCCAGGTGGCTGTCACCGGCGGGATCCCACACACCGTAGTCGGCGCCATTGAGGATGCCGGAGAGATCCTTGGCGCGGTAGGACAGCAGCCCTTCCATGCCGAAACCATAGGCCGGCGTCTGGATTTCCTTGGCGTAGGTCGGGCTGACGGTGGTCAATTTGTCGGAAAATGCCAGGCCGGCCTTCAGGTAGGACATGCGGCCCCAGAACTCGAAGCCGTCCATGGTGTGCAGCGACCAGGGGAGGTTCAGCCGTGGCACCAGGTCGGCGGCGAACAGTCCTTGATAGGCCATGTTGTGGATGGTGAACACCACGCCCGGGCGCGCCCCGCCCCAGGCCCGCAGATAGGCGGCGGCCAAACCGGTCTGCCAGTCGTGAGCATGCAAGACGTGAGGCTGCCAGGGCAGCGGGCTGTCGCCGCGCGACAGGCGGGCCGCCGTCCAGCCCAGCAGGGCGAAACGCAGGTCGTTATCGGGCCAATCCTGGCCCGCTCCATCCTGGTAGGGGCCGCCGTCGCGATGAAACAGGGCGGGGCAATCGAGCAGCCACAGTGTCAGGTCCGACTGAGGCATGCGGCCTTCGAGAACAACCGCGTCACCGCGACCGAAAGGATCGCCGAGATTGGCCACCGGCTTGGCCTCCGTCAAGGTCTCGACGCCAGGATAGGCCGGCATCAGCAAACGCATCTCGGCCCCGGCGCGATGCAGCGCGGGCGGCAAGGCTCCGGCGACGTCACCCAATCCACCCGTTTTGACCAACGGGAAGATCTCCGGCGAGGTGAACAATACTCTCATCACGCGCTCCCGTTTGCCGCCGCCCGACACAGATATCGTTGACTTGAGAGCATACCGTCATCGCGAGTGAAGCAATGCCATCCAACAGCCGGTGGTACGGTCGAACTGCGTCGCCTCCGGTCCGCGATGCCGGTACTCCATTCGTCGATACCAACCCTAACCCAATGGACAGTGCCGAGAAAGCCTTTGTCACCCAAGGGATTGCGGCTTGAGCTTAGAGGCCGTCTATGCCACGGTTGTGGCCGTCCACGGAAATGAAGTCGGCGGCCGACATGACGTATCCAATCGAACGCCTGGGCATGCCCGGGGCTGACGACATTCCCCAGAAATTGCGGCGTACTCTGGCCTTGGTGTTGGCCGGCGGGCGCGGCAGCCGGCTCAAGGCGCTGACCGACTGGCATGCCAAACCGGCCATACCGTTCGGCGGCAAGTTCCGGATCATCGATTTCACCCTGTCCAACTGCATCAACTCGGGCATCCGCCGAATCGGCGTGCTGACCCAATACAAGGCGCACAGCCTGATCCAGCATATCCAACGCGGCTGGGGGTTCCTGCGGGGCGAATTCAACGAGTTCATTGAACTGTTGCCGGCCCAGCAGCGAACGGAGGGTGGCAACTGGTACCGCGGGACGGCAGATGCGGTATTCCAGAACCTGGACATCATTCGCGCCCATTCACCCGACTACGTCCTGATCCTGGCCGGCGACCATGTCTACAAGATGGACTACGGGCGGATGCTGGCCAATCATGTGACGCAGGACGCCGCGGTGACCGTCGCCTGCATCGAGGTCCCGGTCGACAAAGCTTCAGGGTTTGGCGTGATGGGGGTCGACGGCGACAACCGCATCGTTCGCTTCGAGGAAAAGCCCGCCAAGCCCGACCCGATTCCCGGCCGGCCGGGGCTGGCCTTGGCCAGCATGGGGATCTACGTGTTCAACGCTCAACTGTTGTACGACCTGCTGGAGCGGGATGCCGACCTGATCGGCTCCCACCATGATTTCGGCAAGGATGTAATTCCTAGCCTGATCGGCGAGGTCAAGCTGGTTGCCCATCGCTTCCAGGATTCCTGCGTGATGGACGGCGGCGCCGAAGAGGCTTATTGGCGCGACGTTGGGACACTCGATGCCTATTGGGAGGCCAATGTCGATCTCTGCCGAGTGACCCCGGCGCTCAATCTCTACGACGACAATTGGCCGATCTGGACCAGCCAGGCCCAGAGTCCGCCCGCCAAGTTCGTCTTCGACTCTGAGGATCGACGCGGCATGGCAGTCGATTCGCTGGTGGCCGGCGGCTGCGTCGTGTCGGGTGCGACGGTGCGCCGTTCCATGCTGTTTACCAATGTTCGGGTGAATTCCTATTGCGTGATCGAGGATTCGGTCGTGCTGCCCAACGTCGATGTGGGGCGCCATGCCCGCATCAGGCGCGCCATCGTCGATACCGGTTGCGTCATTCCACCCGGCCTGGTGGTGGGAGAGGACCCGGTGCTGGACGCGCAACGCTTTCTGCAGACCGAATCGGGCATTACCCTGGTCACCCGGCGAATGCTGGACGATCTTGAGATCTAAGACCTGCGTTTCAGCAGTTCCGCCGCCTCGGCCAGCCACAGGCGCAAGGCCGCCGGGGATTCGACCTGCCACCGCGCGGTGGTGGGGCCTTCCTCGCCGACGCGAATGGTGATGCCGCCCATTTCGACGACCACCTTGTAGGCGTCTTCATCGGTTCTGTCGTCGCCGGCGAACACCGGAACCCGCCCCTGGAATGGGGCGATCGCCATGAATTCGCGAATGGCCAGCCCCTTGTGGATCCCAGACGGGCGCAGTTCGAACACCATCTTTCCTTCGAGCATTTCGAACCCGCGATTTTTCGCCAGCGCCGCCTCGACGATGCGGCGAAGTTGTGGTTCGGCGGCGGGCGCCTGGCGGAAGTGGACGGCCAGGGTCGCCCCCTTGTTTTCAAATTCCACGCCGGGAATGCCGCTGATGTTCTCCTGCAGCATCCGCCGCAGGTTGCCCACCGGCGGCAGTGGCCTCTTGGCGCCATGGCGCAAACCGTCGGGCGTGACCAGTTCCAGCCCGTGCAAGCCGGCGGCGGCCGGCCGTAACGGTTCCAGCATGTTCCTGACCTGTTGTACCGGCCGACCGCTGACCACTGCCAGAGCCCCGTGCGCGGCGGCCCTCAACACCGTGAGGGTGGGCACCAGGGCTTCCGGCACGACGATCGAGTTCGGACTGGGGGCGATGTCGAGCAAGGTCCCATCGAGGTCGAGGAACCACGCCCAATCGGGTTGGGGGCGGGGAAGGGCGGTGGATGCATTCATGTTGGAAGACGTATGCTGCGCAATCGCGCCGTCAAGGCGCGCTGATGCGGGAGCAGAGGGGAAAGGCTGCAGCCTGTTTGCCGGCGGCGGGGTCAAAAGGCGGCGCGAATGGTCTCAGCCGCCAGCCATTTGGGCCCTGCGCAGGCGATAGGCGGCGAGCTGCGCCTGGCGGTAGGCATCGGCGATGTGCTTGGCTTCGACGCGCTCCGCCCGGCTGCGCGCCTGGGCTTTCGCCCTGGCCTCGGCCACCCGCATTTGCTGCTGCGTCGACCTTGCCGTCGTCGGCGGCGTGAGCCGGCGGACCGCGGCAACGGGCGGTGACGCCGGAAGCCATAGGCCGACCGGCTGGCGAAACTGGCCGGCCGGTTCGGCCGAGGCCAATTGCAGTCGGTCGTCGTTGCCTTTCCGCACCTGCTCCCAGGTGGAGATCAGCTTGGCCTTGTAGGATGCCGCCAGGTTCGGTGTCTGAGAATGGTAATAGGCGCCGGCCGTCGGCCAATTGCCGGTGCTGTCGTAAAGACCGCGTAGGAAGCGCGCCGCGTAGGCGACATTTTGCGCCGGGTCGAATGCGTCATCCAATGTGGCGAAGGCGTCGGGGTGGGCCTGCAGATTGACCTGCATGCAGCCGACGTCGATATTGCGAATGCCACTGGCCTGGAGGCGCTTCACTTCGGCCACGGCGGCGGCCTTGCTCGGCAGATAACGCCCTTCGCCTTCTGCCGTTACCGTCCACGGCCAGGCAAAACTTGCCTGCCGATCGGAATCCCAGCGCCCCGATTCGACCAGCGAAATGGCCAGCAGCAGGCGGTCGGGGATGCCCTGCTGCGGCTCCTGGCGGGCCGTTTGAACCCCGCAGATCGCCGCGTCGTCAATGGCTTGTGCTTGTCTCGGAGCAATCAAGACAGCTATTGCGATCAGCGCCAGGGAGGCCAGATGTAGGAACCGCTGCATAACCCTCTATCTTTGCCGCAAGAGGAACCGCGATCCACCATGCGAACGGCGTGCCAAAGGCGGTATGCGCTACGCGCATGGCTACGCTGCGAGAGAAAAAACGGCAGAAAACCTGGACTTCTTAGAGGTAGTAATACTTTTGCTTATTTTTTTTCTTGCGTCGCAGCGTAGCGCCTCTTATATTTTGCACTGCAGCAAATCGGACGGTCGTTGACGGTCCACTTGTCTGCCTTTCTTGGACGTTTCCTCCCTAAACTCAGGCCGGGCCTAGCGCCCGGCCTTTTTTCTGCATGCCAGGCATGGCGGCCGGGGAAATAGGGCGGGGCAGCGTTCGCTTGGGCCTGCGGGGTGGCTGTCCTCGCGGCAAATTTGCCGGACCAAGTCAGCCACGTTCGGTGGTGTCGGCGGCCAGATCCGCCCGACCAGCGGTTGGCGCTCCTCCACCGGAAGGGTTACGGAAGGCCGGATGACAGGCTGGGAAGAAAAAGGTAGGGTCAACCGCGGCAGGTGACCACCGCATCTGCGGCAAGAAACACCGGATCGGCATTGCATGAAACAGCCAGTTGGCAACCAATCAAGACCACATGTCGTTGCGCTAGATGGTCTCCGCGGTTTTGCCGCACTTGTGGTAACCTTTTATCATGGCATAACGCATTACGAGCCTTCCCTTATCAGTCGAATTCACTACGCGCCCTTGGATAAGATGGGCAGTATGCACGACTTTTTCATGAAAGCACTTTTAATGGTGTTCGACGGAGAGGCGGCCGTCACAATTTTCTTTGTCCTAAGTGGATTCGTCTTGTCTCTGTCGCTTTCATCTTCTGCACAGGGCCAAACGCGGGGAGCAGTTGCCCGGGATTTTATTGTCAAGAGAATACTCCGTATTTATCCGGCATTGATTGTCTGCATATTTTGCTTTTTTCTCATGGCTCACATCATGTCAGCATATGGGATGCGCGATCTTTCCGGGATTTCTGTTTATAAATATCTGCGGAATGCACTTCTTCTAAGCTACTTGGTGCACGGCCCTTCATGGAGTATTCAGCTTGAGATTATGGCTGCGCCAATAATACTTGTCGTTTTCCTTTCCATTATGAGATTTGGATACATTGCTCTGTTTTTTATAATGTCATTTTCTGTATGTTTCGTTGAATACCCAAGATTGCCATACCCGGTGCACAGCCTGCAGATATATTTGTTTTCATTTCTTGTTGGAATATTTTTGTCTTCCAATGCCGTGCGCAATGCGAGCATCATCATCCCCCGCCATTTGCTGGCGGTGGCGTTGCTTGCCTTTATACTGTGCCGTCACCTTGTGCCTTACCGCGACGGAGCGAGCAACTTGGCCCACGCCATGTTTGCTGGGCTGGTGGTCTTCGCTGCGTTGCGCGACGGCGACAGCTTGCCGCATCGGATCCTCGTCAGCCGGCCGGCCCAGATATTGGGAAGAATTAGTTACAGCTTTTATTTGTTTAATGTGCCGTTTCTTTATTTGGCGTGGGCGATTATCAACAAGCATGTTTCCGATCCACCGGCCCACGCCACGGCCTTGGGCGTGGCCTCCGCCGTTTTCGCGACCGCCGTTGGCATACCCGCCGCCATTCTGTCTGAGAAATATATTGAGCGGGCGGGAATCCGACTGGGGAAAGCCATCGTCTCGTTCTGGGCCGTCAACGAGACTCCCGGCGTCCGCGGCGGTGACGCTGGTGATCCGGAAGCGCGTCCGCAGGGCGTGGGCCAAGGTGCCGGGGCTGTTGCCGCTGAAGGCGCGTAAGCTGATGGGCGGCGGGGCAAGCGAGCAGAGGGGCTCGGTGGAATGCCCGCCGCCAGCGGGGTAGACCCTTCCGGGGCTAAGCCCTTCTCTCCCGGCGAAGGGGCGGCTCATACCGATCCGCGGTGATCGGACCCGATCGCCTCACCCGCAGTCGCCGGGCGGGTTTCTCTCAAACCCCTGGCTGCGTGCCAATGGTTGTATCGCATAGGAAATAAATCAGCGGATCAGTTGGCTGAGCGCGGTTGGGCCAATCGCCGTGAGCGCCGAGGCGTTCCAAGGGGCGTCGAGCCGACCCGGCAGGCGATGCCCAAACCGGCCTGAATTGAATGTCTCTATCTCCAGAGATCGCCAGGGTTGCCCTTGAGCGAGATTTTCACCTGACCGTAACAAAAAAGCGGCAGGTCGCAGCAATATGCGTCTGGACGAACGAGGCATAATCTGGCACATAGTTTGGCATAGCTTTAAAGGACAAGGCCTGGATCGCCTGTCGTATGCCTTAGGCGCAGGATAGATCGGATAGGCTAAGTGGGGTTTTCGGTTTCGCTTGAGCTTTTAGCGGATTTCGTTCTCAGGAGGGGATAATGGTCACAGTACCCGGCGGCGGTACCCTTAACACTACTGGCATCAGCACTGCGACCCAGACCATCCTGGGGAACGCCATTCAAACCTTGGTGGCCGGCAATACCGGCTTGGCCAATGCCACCGTACAAACCCTCACAGTTCCGGGCGGTTCGGTCGTGCAGGCCCTTGCCTCGAACACCATCGCGCAGGTCAATGTCACGCCCACCACCAGCGGCGGTACGGTCGATCTCGGCCA
>JAJXWP010000048.1 GCA_021781575.1 Pseudomonadota bacterium | reverse complement strand
CAGCTATCGCTGGCGCTCTGATATACCGATCCAAAGAGCCGGATGCGTGATCCGCACGTCCGGTTCTGTGAGAGGCGCGGGAGAGCAATCTCCCGTGCCTACTCGACGGTGGGCAAAGCCCACAACGGCGCGGATGCGCCCGCCCGGCGAGGGGCTTTGATAGACCTGGTGCAGTGAATCTTTTGAATAAATCACTGCACTAAGCCCATCAGCTGGGCCCAGCTCGACCGCTGTCTTTTTCCGGTCGCGGATCAGGGCTTCATCCCGCTCTCGGCATGGCTCTTCGGCCCCACCCCTTCGACCGCGGGAGCCTGCTGGGCGAGGAGCTCGGCCAGGAAGCGATGGCGCCAGTGGTGGGCGGTCTTGAGGGCGATCCCCAGCCGGTCGGCGGCGGCCTGCAGCTTTTCACCGCGCAGGCAGCATGCCCTCGGCGTAGCTGGTCCACAGAGCCTTCTTGCGGAGTTTGGCGAACTGGGTCCCAGTCAGAGCGTTGAAGGTCGGCTTACAGGCCTTGCAACGGTAGCGCTGGACGCCGTCCTTCACGCCCCATTTGTAGGGCTTTTCAGCCCGGCATTTTGGGCAATGGGGCTCCAGTTCGGAAATGACCTGCCGCACCCGGGTGGGGTGCGGCAGGCAGTTGCGCCGTTTGAGGCATCTTATGGTTCGCTGAGGCAACTATTGCTGCGCTTCATACGACAACAGTGTTGGCCTATCAACTGCACCCCGACGTGCTGCCACAAGTATTGCACTTCAGGCAGGTTCCGTTCCTCACCAGCGTGAAATTGCCGCATTCGCCGCAGGCGTCGCCTTCATAGCCTTTCAGCCGGGCCTCGCGGATCTGTTCGGCGCGGGCGTCGAACTCGCGCAGCAGGATGTCCGTGTCGCCGGCAACGACCGCCGTCGTCTCCTGCACCACCGCCGCCGCCGCTGCGGCCGCGGCATTGGCCGTCACCGCGGGGGTCAGGCTGCCGCCTTTCAGCACGAGCAGGTTGGAGCGCACATAGCCCTTGCTGGTCAGCCGTTCGACCACCGCGCCCAGGCCGCTGGCCGGCAGATTGCCTTCGCTGTTGCCCCGGCCCAGGCTATCGGGGGTGAGGTCGGGCGGCGTCACATGGGCCAGGTCGTTGCGGCTGAGATAGGAGATCGCCAGCTCGCGGAAGATATAGTCGATGATCGAGGTGGACATCTTGATGGCGTTGTTGCCTTCCACCATGCCCGACGGCTCGAAGCGGGTGAAGGTGAAAGCTTCGACGAATTCCTCCAGCGGCACGCCGTATTGCAGGCCGATGGAGACGGCGATGGCGAAGTTGTTCATCATGGCGCGGAAGGCGGCGCCTTCCTTGTGCATATCGATGAAGATCTCGCCCAGTTTGCCGTCTTCGTATTCGCCGGTGCGCAAATAGACCTTGTGCCCGCCGACGATGGCCTTCTGGGTATAGCCTTTGCGGCGGTCGGGCAGCTTGCGGCGCGCCGCGGCGATGACCCGCTCGACGATTCGTTCGGCGACAATCTCGGCCCGCGCCGCCAGCGGCTGCTCGGCGATCTCTTCGGCCAGTTCACCGGCATCGTCCAGCAGTGCCGCCTGCAGCGGTTGCGACAGCTTGGAGCCGTCGCGGTAGAGCGCGTTGGCCTTGATACCGAGGCGCCACGAGGTCAGATAGGCGTTCTTGCAGTCCTCGACGGTGGCTGAATTGGCCATGTTGATGGTCTTCGAGATGGCTCCCGAAATGTACGGCTGGGCCGCCGCCATCATGCGGATATGGCTGTCCACCGACAGATAGCGCTTGCCCAGTTTGCCGCAGGGGCTGGCGCAGTCGAATACCGGCAGGTGTTCCGGCTTCAACCGCGGTGCGCCTTCCAACGTCATGGCGCCGGTGACGAAGGTGTTGGCGCCGTCGATCTGCGCGCGAGTGAAGCCCAGAGTCTGCAGCATGTCGAACGAGGTGTCGTCCAACTGGGCCCGCGACAGCTTCAGCACGTCGGTGCAGAAGGCCTCGCCGAGGACGTATTTGTTGAAGGCAAATTTGATGTCAAAGGCATTGGCCACCGCCGCCTCGACCTTCTCCAGGACGTCGTCGTCGAAGCCCAGGGCCCGCAGCGACTTATGGTTGATGTGCGGTGCGCCGTTCAGGCTGCCGTGGCCAACCGCGTAGCGGATGATTTCCTCGATATCCGCCGTGCCGTAGCCCAGGGTCTCCAGGGCCTGCGGCACCATGCGGTTGATGATCTTGAAATAGCCGCCGCCGGCCAGCTTCTTGAACTTCACCAGGGCGAAGTCGGGTTCGATTCCAGTGGTGTCGCAATCCATCACCAAGCCGATCGTGCCGGTCGGAGCGACCACCGTCGCCTGGGCATTGCGGTAGCCGAATTTCTCGCCCAGGGCGAGCGCCTGGTCCCAGGCCTGGCACGCCGCTACCGCCAGGGCCTGATCGGGGCAGGCGGCGGCGTCAAGGGGCACCGGCCGCACCGACAGCCCCTCGTAGCCCGAAGCCAGGCCATGGGCGGCGCGGCGATGGTTGCGGATGACGCGAAGCATGTGGTCGGCATTCTCGGCATAGCCGGCGAAAGCGCCCAGTTCCTTGGCCATCTCGGCCGAGGTGGCATAGGCGGTGCCGGTCATCATGGCGGTGATGGCGGCGCAGTAGGCGCGGCCGGCATCGCTGTCGTAGGGCAGGCCCTCGGCCATCAGCAGCCCGCCGATATTGGCGAAGCCCAGGCCAAGGGTGCGGAACCGGTAGGACAACTCGGCGATCTCCGGCGCCGGGAACTGGGCCATCAGCACCGAGATCTCCAGCACCACCGTCCACAGGCGCACGGCGTGGCGGAAGCCGTCCACGTCGAAGCTGCCGTCGGCGTTGCGGAAGGCGATCAGGTTGAGCGAGGCCAGATTGCACGCCGTGTCGTCGAGGAACATATATTCCGAGCACGGGTTCGAAGCGTTGATTCGCCCCGAAGCCGGGCAGGTATGCCACTCGTTGATGGTGGTGTCGAACTGCAGCCCCGGGTCGGCGCAGCCCCACGCCGCCTCGGCGATCAGTTCCCACAGGTCGCGGGCCTTGACGGTCTTCGCCACCTTGCCGTCGATGCGGCGGATCAGGTCCCAGTCGCCGCCGTCCTGCACCTTCTGCAGGAAGTCGTTGGTGACGCGCACCGAATTGTTGGAGTTCTGCCCCGAGACGGTCAAATAGGCCTCGCGGTCCCAGTCGGTGTCGAATACCGGAAAGTTCACCTCGGTGTAGCCTTGGCGGGCGAACTGGATGATCCTCTGGATATAGTTTTCCGGAATTTGCGCCTTGCGCGCCTCGATGATGGCCTTCTTCAGCGCGGCATTGGTCTTCGTGTTCCAGCGGTCTTCCGAATCGGCGGCGCCATCCCAGGCGCGGCAGGCCGCCATGACGCCGTTCAGGGCTTGGGCGGCCAGGCGCGAGCCGGCGACCAGGGCGGCCACCTTCTGCTCCTCGACCACTTTCCAGTTGACGAAGGATTCGATGTCCGGATGGTCGACGTCGACGACGACCATCTTGGCGGCGCGCCGCGTCGTTCCCCCCGACTTGATGGCGCCGGCGGCGCGGTCGCCGATCTTGAGGAAGCTCATCAGCCCGGAGGAACGGCCGCCACCGGACAGGCGTTCGCCTTCGCCGCGCAGCGCCGAGAAGTTGGTGCCGGTGCCCGAGCCGTATTTGAACAGGCGGGCCTCGCGCACCCACAGATCCATGATCCCGCCCTCGTTCACCAGATCGTCCTTGATCGACTGGATGAAGCAGGCGTGAGGCTGCGGATGTTCATAGGCGCTGGTCGACTTGACCAATACGCCGCTGTCGGGATCGACGTAGAAGTGGCCCTGGCCGGGGCCGTCGATGCCGTAGGCCCAGTGCAAGCCGGTGTTGAACCATTGCGGGCTGTTGGGAGCGCCCATCTGTCGGCACAGCATGTGGCGCATCTCGTCGTAGAAGGCGCGGGCGTCCTCTTCGCCGTCGAAATACTTGCCCTTCCACCCCCAATAGGTCCAGGTGCCGGCCATGCGATCGAACACCTGGCGGGCCGAGGTCTCTCCTCCGGTCTTGGCCGCCCCCGGCGCCTTCTCGTGGCGCCACAGCCAATCAGGGACTCCTTCCTCGGCGACGGCCTGCAACCCGTCGGCGGCCGGCACGCCGGCCCGGCGGAAATACTTCTGGGCGAGAACGTCGCATGCCACCTGCGACCAGTCCGCCGGCACCTCGACATCATTTTGGCAGAACACCACCGACCCGTCGGGGTTGCGGATTTCACTCGATGTGGTGCGGAAGCCGATCCCGGCGTAGGGCGATTTTCCGGCGGATGTGAAATGACGTTGGATGCGCATGCGCTTTTTTTCACCCCCATTCGGCAAAGAACAGCCAAGCCGCCTACCCGGCGCAGCGCCAAAGTCCCGACAGCGGGGTGGGCGCACCAGATGTTGTAGGCTCGTGCTGACGAGCCACCACGGTATGATAAGCTTGTCCCCTGTTCAACGACATTTTGATGCATTCCGCATCCGAAACCACATCATGTTGTGTCGCCATTTCTCATAAATTTTTGTGGTCTTTGCCGCCCGCCCGCCATGGCGCTGGACGGAGCGTTCAGCTTTTGCCATATTCCCCCACACCGCAACACGGACCCGTTCGCGCGCAAGGAATTACGACATGACAATCGGGACACGCCTGTTCACCTGGGCTCGGGGAAAGCTGGTCGGGACCGACTCCCAGGGCAACCGCTACTATGTTGAGAGCCGGCCTGGACGCGGGCGGATGGGCAAGGCCCGGCGCTGGGTGATCTACAATGGCACGGCCGAAGCGTCGCGTGTTCCGCCCGAGTGGCATGCCTGGCTCCACTACACGGTGGATGAACCGTTGGCGGCGCCCACCGACAAGCCTTGGGTCAAGGAACATCGGCCCAACATGACCGGCACCGCCGAGGCCTATTTCCCCGCCGGACACGACCGGCGCGGCGGCGAGCGCCCGGCGGCCACCGGCGACTACGAGGCCTGGCAGCCCTGAGCGGCCGGCCTTTCGACCATGGCCCTCGATAGCGCCGACCGCGAAACGATCATCGGTGGCGCCGTCATTCTCGTCGGCGCGGTGATTTTGGCCGTCGTGTACGGGACCGTCGGCCATGCGGCCTTGCCCGGTTACGACCTGATGGCCCGGTTCAACAAGGCCGAGGGCATCACTGTCGGCAGCGACGTCCGCCTTTCCGGCGTGTCGGTGGGCAAAGTGGTGGCCCAGCAGTTGGACGATCGTTTCCGCGCCGAGATCACCATGCGCCTTCAGCCGGGGACCGCGGTTCCCGACGACAGCGCCGCGCTCATTCAGACCGACGGGCTTCTCGGCGCAAAATACATCGCCCTGCAGCCGGGCGGCGACGAGACGAACCTCAAGCCCGGCGACGAGATCCGCTATACCCAGGATTCGCTGAGCGTAGACGATCTGCTTGAACTTATTATCGCCCAGGCCGAAGCCAAGCGCTCTGCCGACGGCCAGTCAGGAGGGGCGGCCAAGGCGCCGTAGCGAAGCCCCATGGGCAGGAATCTCATCGAAACCATCATGGGAGCCGTGGTTCTGCTGGTTGCCGGCTTCTTCCTGCTGTTCGCCTATTCGCAGGCGGATCTCGGAGCGGTGAAGGGCTATCCGGTGTCGGCGGCATTCACCAGCGTCGGCGGGCTGGCCAACGGCGGGGACGTCATCATCAACGGCATCAAAGTGGGCACGGTGACAGACCAGCGGATCGACCCCAACACCTTCAACGCCGTCGTTCACATGTCGATCAAACCGTCGGTCCACCTGCCGGTCGACACGGTCGCGACGATCGGCAGCGAAAGCCTGTTGGGCGGCAAGTATGTCAGGCTGGAGCCTGGACACAGCGCGGAAACTATTCCTTCCGGCGGGACCATAGGGCACACCAAGAACTACCAGTCCCTGGAGGAAATGGTCGGCAAGATTATTTTCCTGGCGACCGATAACGGAACCGGCAAGAGCGCGCCCGCCGCAGCGCCGCCGGAGCCATCGCTGGTGCCGGCTTTGCCCAACCCCGCTCCGGCGAAACCAGCCGAAGGTTCGGAAAAGTAATGGCTCGGGTTTTCCCCGCCGGGTCGCCGACCGGAGCCGGAAGGCGCGGCGAAGCTTGGCTCGTTCAGCGGTTCTCCACCGCCCTGGTCGCCCTGGTCGCGATATACGCTTTCGCCCTGCCGGCCCATGCCTCGGACCTGATCTACGACACGGCGATCCTGCAGGGACTGGACAAGGTCACCGGCCGGGTGATGACCATCGAGGCGCCGGTCGGAGCGCCGGTGCATTTCGGCACGCTGGAGATCGTCGTCCGTACCTGCCGCAAACGTCCGCCCGAAGAGCAGCCGGAGTCGGCCGCCTTTCTCGACATCTGGGAGATCAAGACGGGCGAGGCGGCGACCAGCCTGTTCCGCGGCTGGATGTTCGCTTCCAGTCCGGCGCTCTCGGCGCTCGAACATCCGGTTTACGACATCTGGGTGCTGGATTGCGAAGACAGCAATTCCAAGACCTCGGCGTCACCCAAGTCGCCGTGAAACACGGCGCGGCGCTCCAAGGCCGCGGCCAGCAGCACGAGATAGTCGCGGCGGGGGATTTCCACCGCACCGAAACGGGCCAGATGGCCGGTGACGAACTGGACGTCGAGCAGGGAATAGCCGCCCTTGCGCAACCGCGCCACCAGATGGGCCAGCGCGACCTTGCTGGCGTCGTCCGTACGGCTGAACATGCTTTCGCCGAAGAAGGCGCTGCCCAGCGACAAGCCGTACAGCCCGCCGACCAGCTCGTCGCCGGCCCAGGTCTCGACGCTATGGGTGATGCCGACCTGGTGCAACTCGACGAAAAGCCGGGTGATCTCTTCGTTGATCCAGGTCTCCGGCCGGACGGCCGTCGGTTCGGCGCAGCCGTTCATCACCGCTTCGAAAGCGGTGTCGCAGCGGACGGTGAAGGCTCCCTTTTTCAGCGACTTCTTCAGCGAGCGGGCCAGATGGAAGCGGTCAAGGGGCAGGATGCCGCGGCTTTCCGGGTCGATCCAGAACAGCTTGGCGTCGTGACGATTGCGCGCCATGGGGAAAATTCCCAACGCGTAGGCGCGAAGCAGTTGCTCAGGCGTCAGCTGCAGCGACATGGCGTCGGGCCGCTTGCTCCTACTTTCCGCCGGAAACCAGTCTTTCCAGCCAATGGATGTCGTAATCGCCGTTGATGAAGTCCGGTTCGCTCACCAGCCGGTTCTGCAGCGGAATCGTGGTCTGGATGCCCTCGATGACGAACTCGCCCAGGGCGCGGCGCAGTCGCATCAGGCACTCGTTGCGGCTGCCGCCGGAGACGATGAGCTTGGCGATCATGCTGTCGTAATGCGGAGGGACCCGGTATCCGGAATAGAGGCCCGAGTCGACGCGCACCCCAAGCCCGCCCGGCGTGTGAAAACCGCCGATACGGCCCGGCGACGGGGCGAAGGTCTCGGGGTCCTCGGCATTGATTCGGCATTCGATGGCGTGCCCGGAGAAGCGGATATCCTCCTGCGCGTAGCCGAGCGGGGCGCCCGCGGCGATGCGGATCTGCTCGCGAACGATGTCGATGCCGCAAATCGCCTCGGTCACCGGATGCTCAACCTGCAGGCGGGTGTTCATTTCGATGAAATAGAATTCGCCGTCCTCGTACAGGAATTCAAGAGTGCCGGCGTTGCGGTAACCCAGCCGGCGGATGGCGTCGCAGGCGATGCGGCCGATTCTGGCGCGGGCGTCGGCGTTGAGCGCCGGTGACGGCGCCTCTTCCAGCACCTTCTGATGCTTGCGCTGCAGCGAACAGTCGCGCTCGCCCAGATGGACCACCTGGCCGTGGTTGTCGGCCAAGATCTGAATTTCGATATGGCGTGGGTGCTGGAGGTACTTCTCCATATAGACCTCGGCATTGCCGAAGGCCGCCTTGGCTTCGGAGCGGGCCAGGCGGAAGGCGTCGCGCAACTGCTCGGGGGCGCGGGCGTGCTTCATCCCCTTGCCGCCGCCGCCGGCGGTGGCCTTGATCAGCACCGGGTAGCCCATTTCTTCGGCCAGCTGCAGCGCCTGGTCTTCGCTTTCCACCGGACCATCCGAACCGGGCACGCAAGGCAGACCCGCCTCCTTGGCGGCGCGCTTGGCGGTGATCTTGTCGCCCATCATCCGGATGTGGTCGGCCGACGGCCCGATGAAACAGATCCCGTGTTCCTCGACCATCTGGGCGAAATCGGCGTTTTCCGACAGGAAGCCGTATCCCGGGTGGATGGCGTCGGCATTGGTGATGGTGGCCGCGGCGATGATGGCCGCCTTGTTCAGATAGCTGTCGCGCGCCGGCGGCGGCCCGATGCAGACGGATTCGTCGGCCAGGCGGACATGCATGGCGTCGTGGTCGGCGGTCGAATGCACCGCCACGGTCTTGATTCCCATCTCGCGGCAGGCGCGGTGGATGCGAAGTGCGATCTCGCCGCGATTGGCGATCAGGATCTTGTCGAACATGTCCGAGAAACCCCGGTTTACTCGACGATCAGCAGCGGCTCGCCGAATTCCACCGGCTGGCCGTCGTTGACCAGGATGCGCACCACCTTGCCGGCACGCGGGGCGCGGATCGGGTTGAATGTCTTCATTGCCTCGATCAGCAGCAATGTCTGACCTTCCGACACGCTGTCGCCCACGCTGATGAAGCGTGCGGCGCCGGGTTCCGGCGAAAGATAGGTGACACCGACCATGGGTGACTTGACGGCGCCCGGGTGGTTGGCCGGATCCTCGGTCGCCGGCGGGGCCGCCGGAGCCGCGGCGACGGCCGCTGCTGCGGGCGCCGTCGCCGCCGGCGGAACGGCGAGAGGGAAGGGGGCTGTCGCCTGGCGAGCCACGCGAATGCGCAGGCCGGCGGCCTCGTACTCGATCTCGGTGAGCTGAGTCTCGTCGAGCAGAGCGGCCAGCGAACGGACCAACTCGCTGTCGATCGGGGTCTTAGCCATTATGCCTCTTCGATGTCGGGAGGAGTGGCGGGAGCCACGGCGAGACGTGTCATCGCGTCAAGCGCAAGGATATAGCCGTGGCTGCCGAAACCGCAGATGACCCCGCGCGCCGCCTGCGACACGTAGGAATGCCGGCGGAACGGCTCCCGCTGGTGGATGTTGGACAAATGCACTTCGATCGCCGGCAGTTCGACCGCCAACAGGGCGTCGAGGATGGCGATCGAGGTATGGGTATAGGCGCCGGGATTGATTATGATGCCGGCGGCCCGGCCGCGGGCCTGCTGGATCCAGTCGACCAGTTGGCCTTCGTGATTGCTTTGCCGGAATTCGATGCCGAGACCGAGGGTCTGGGCATGACGGCGGCACGCCGCCTCGACATCCGCCAAGGTTTCGCGCCCATAGATATCCGGCTGACGGCTGCCCAGCAGGTTCAGGTTGGGGCCGTTGAGGATAACTATAGTCAGGGGTGTCGAAGGCAAAATCATCGCCGCCGTTATAGCATGGGCGCCGCAGGGCGCAATGCTCCCGTTGAACCGCGGTTGAAACCGTACGGGTGTCGTCCCATACTAACGGCCTTCGGTTCCTTCCCTCTGCTCCCCAAACGGTATCCCCATGCAAGTGATCATCAATGGTGAAGCCCGCACGCTGGTTGCGGCGACGACGGTCGAAGCCCTGCTCGGCGAACTCGGCCTGGACCACCGCAAAGTGGCGGTGGAACGCAATTTGGAAATCGTGCCCAAGTCGGCCTATGCGGGGACACTCCTGGGTGACGGGGACAAGCTGGAGATCGTGCATTTCATCGGCGGTGGCGCGCCCTCCGCCGATTCCCCGGTTGCCGAGGACCCGCTGCTGGTGGCCGGGCGCTGCTTCCGCTCGAGGCTGCTGGTGGGAACGGGGAAATACAAGGACTTCGAACAGACGGCCGCCGCCATCAAGGCGTCGGGCGCCGAGATCGTCACCGTGGCGGTGCGCCGCGTCAACCTGTCGGACCCGTCCAAGCCCATGCTGGTCGATTACGTCAGCCCCAAGGAATACACCTTCCTGCCCAACACCGCCGGCTGCTACACCGCCGACGAAGCCGTGCGGACCTTGCGCCTGGCCCGCGAGGCGGGAGGGTGGGACCTGGTCAAGCTCGAGGTTCTGGGTGACCAGAAGAGCCTGTTTCCCGACATGGTGGAGACGCTGAAGGCGGCCGAGGTGCTGATCAAGGACGGCTTCCAGGTGATGGTCTATTGCACCGACGACCCGATCATGGCCAAGCGGCTGGAGCAAGTGGGGTGTTGCGCGATCATGCCGCTGGGGGCGCCGATCGGTTCCGGGCTCGGGATCCAGAACCCGGTCAATATCCGGCTGATCATCGAGGCGGCACGGGTCCCGGTGCTGGTGGACGCCGGCGTCGGCACGGCCTCGGACGCCACCGTGGCGATGGAGCTGGGCTGCGATGGAGTGCTGATGAACACCGCCATCGCCGAGGCCAAGGATCCCGTCGTCATGGCCAAGGCCATGCGCCTCGCCGTCGAGGCGGGACGCCTGGCCTACCGCGCCGGCCGCATGCCGAAGAAGCGTTATGCCGACCCGAGCAGCCCCTTGGCCGGGCTGATCTGAGCCGCTCAAATCGGAGTGTTTCCGGCGGGAAGAGGGGGGTCATGAGACCCGCCGGATCCTTTGTCCTTTCGGGCGGCCGGACGGCAGGCCGGAATCTTTGCCGAAATTTAACGAAAATGGCAAAATTCCGGCTCGGCAAATCCCAGCTAACATATTGAAAATACGTATGAAATGAAAAAAAATTCGAAGGAGAAAATTTTTCTCTTTTCATCGCTGAAAAAAGGCGTAAATAGCGGCTTAGACGTACCGCGCACGTGCCTCTGGCCCGAAGTTGGTTAAGCAACGACGTCAAGGCGTTCTTCTGATGTCTGCTGGTAAATCCGGCACCCCGGAGGAAAGAGCTATGCCCGTTGTTTTTCGTTGGTGCACACGTGCAACCCGCCTGCCGCTCTTTTGCGAAGGCTACGGTCAAGGGACAGTGCCATCACCTGTCCCCGCTTGCAGGGATAGTATGAAGACGGTCGCTTGAGGCAATAGGCCTCGGCGGGCGACCGTCCTAATATCCCGCGGTGCCGTCTCGGTCCCGCTCTCCTCACCCATTGTGTTGATTCCTTCGCGTACAGGAGTATGCGATGACCGCGAAGATTTCCCGTTTTCTGGCTGAGCAGCAGCCGGAGACTCCCTGCCTTGTCGTCGATCTCGACGTGATCGCCGACAACTACAACGCACTGCGACGATATCTTCCGGTCGCCAAGGTGTTCTATGCGGTGAAGGCCAACCCGGCGACCGACGTGATCGCCCTGCTGGTCGGCATGGGCTCGTGCTTCGATACGGCCAGCCGCCCGGAAATCGAAGCTGTTCTGGCCGCCGGCGCCTCGCCCGACCGCATTTCCTTCGGCAACACCATCAAGAAGCAGAAGGACATCGCCTGGGCTTACGAGCAGGGCGTGCGCCTGTTCGCCTTCGACTCGGAGGCCGAGTTGGAGAAACTCGCTCAGTCCGCTCCCGGGTCCAAGGTGTTCTGCCGCCTGTTGATGACCTGTGAAGGCGCCGACTGGCCGCTGTCGCGAAAGTTCGGCTGCGATGCCGAGATGGCCCGCGACCTGTTGATCAAAGCCCGCCGGCTGGGGCTCGACCCCTACGGCATCTCCTTTCATGTGGGCTCGCAGCAGACCCGTCTCGACCAGTGGGACATCGCCGTCGGCAAGACGGCCATGCTGTTCACGGCGCTGAACGAAGTCGGCATCGAACTGAAGATGATCAATCTGGGGGGCGGACTGCCGGCTCGCTATCGCGATGATGTCGCCCCGGTCGATGCCTATGCCGAGGCCATCATGCACGCCATGACCAAGCATTTCGGCAACAATTTGCCACAAATGATTGTCGAGCCGGGCCGCTCGCTGGTCGGCGATTCGGGCGTCATCGAGGCCGAGGTGGTGCTGATTTCGCGCAAATCCTATGACGATGATGTGCGCTGGATCTACCTGGACATCGGCAAGTTCGGCGGCCTGGCGGAAACCATGGACGAGTCGATCAAGTATCGGCTGCAGGTCATGGCGAATGGCGACACCGGTCCGGTGGTCCTCGCCGGCCCCACCTGCGATTCAGCCGATATTCTCTACGAGAAATATCAGTACCAGCTGCCGCTGTCGCTGAAGGTCGGGGACAAGGTCCGTATTCTCGCCACCGGCGCCTACACGACCAGCTATTCGGCGGTGAACTTTAACGGCTTCGCGCCGCTGAAGGCCTATTTCATCTGAAGTCGCCACGGAGGTTACGGAGCACACGAAGGGGGTGGAAGAATTCTCCGTGTGCTTCGTGTTCTCCGTGGCGAATATCTCTCAGCGAATACTGAAGTAATCAGCTCTTCGGCTTGCGCGCCAGTTCGATGAGTTGCCGCAGGGCGCTCTGGTCCAGGGCGCCCGGGCGCAACTGGTCGCCGACGATGAACGCCGGCGTGCCGGCCAGATTGAGGGCATGCGCCAGCCGCATGTTGTTCTTCAGCGCCGCGTCGATACTGTCATCCTGCATGTCCTTCTTCAGCTTCTCGACATTGAGGCCGATCTCGGCAGCGGTCTTCATCACCGACTGTTCGTTGAGCGGACCTTTCAGGTGCATCAGCGCGTTGTGGAACTCCGCGTATTTCTTCTGGTTGCGGGCCGCCATGGCAGCGCGCGAGGCCATGACCGATTCCGGACCGAGGATCGGCAGCTCCTTCATCACCAGGCGAACCTTGCCGTCGCTCTTCACGGTATCGAGCAGCATGTCCACCGAGGCCTTGCAATACGGGCAGCGATAGTCGAAGAACTCGACGACCGTGACGTCCCCCTTGGGGTTGCCCAGTACCGGGCTTTCCGGGTCGTTGTAGATTTCGTCCTTGCGGTCGGCCAGCGTCTTTTTCGCATCCATCTCGGCCGCCAATTCCTCTTTCTGGCGCAAGACCTCGATGGCATCGGCGATGATTGACGGGTTCTCCATCAGGTAATCATGGATCAGCTTCTTGACGGCTTCCTGCTGTTTGGGGTTGAGCGGTTGCTCCTCCTGCGCCTGGGCGGCAAGGGGAAATGCCGCAAGACAGCCGGCGAACAGCAGGGCGGCAACGTTACGGAAAAGCATGGGATCGGTCCCTAAAGGTTGGGGCGCCGAGCGCCCGGGGGCAAACCGTCGCGCATCATGGGGCAGGACGAGGGCCGGGGCAAGCATGCGTTAATTCGAATATTGGTCAAGGCGCCAGCGAGATGCCCGCCACCTCGCCGATGCTGCGGCCCGAGCTTCGGCGGACCCCGACCGCCACCCAGGCGATGCGCACCTCGGCCAGCCGCAGGCCGGGCCACAGGCGGCTGTGCAGCGCCGCCAGGTCCACCGACTGCTGCCACCATTGGCCGTCGGCCGGCCCGCCATGGGCGACAAAATGGCCGAATCCGTCGCGACGGGCGGCGGTGCCGCTTTCCCAGGGGGCGTCGGACCAGGTCACCACCACGGCGCGGTCGCAGGGTGGCAACTCCTTGGTCAAGCCGATCTCCGGCGGCGGCGCCTGCAATGTGGGTCCGTCGCTGCCTCCGACGAAACCGACGATCAGGCGCATGGGCGCGTCGTGGGTCATGGTCTCGGGCTGGCCCATGTCGATGGGAAGGCGCCGCCAGTCCCAGGTGAGGAATGGCAGGCTGGCGAGCGGCAGGTCGAGCTTCCGGCCGACCACGGCATTGCCCGGCGGTGTGACCATCAGCATGTGGCCGGGCTCCTTGGCGGGATACAGCCCGGAAATTGATCCACCGCCGAAGAAGCCGCGGGCTTGCTGGTCGGGGGCAGGGGCATCGATGGCGTAGGCCACCTGGTCCGAGAACACCGAAACGCTGCCGGCCTGGCCGGCGGCATCATCGGCGGCGCACGCCACGGAGGCGGAGGCGAGGACGGCGGCGGCCGCGAGAAGGAACGGCGGCGCCCGCGGGATCCGCGCCGCCATCGCCTCAGCGGCTCCGTCGCTTCTGCGCTTCGAGTCCCTGTGCTGCCTGCGAGCGGATGTCTTCCATCCGCAGGGCCACCGGCGTCCCCTGCTTCAGGCCCCGGAGCGCTTTTCCCGCATCGTACATCGCCTCGCTCCAGCGGCCGACCAGCAGGGCGTATTCAGCCATCGAGGCGTCGGCCATCGCCACGTCCCCGGTCCGGCCGTAGGCCGTGGCGAGAAGGCGCCAGGCATCCGGATTGTCCGGGTCGCGCTGGGTCGCGGCGATCAGCTGCGTCCGGGCATCGGGAAGCTGGGCGGGGTCTTCCGTTTCCACCTCGACCTGCCCCAGCTCGGCGCGCAGCAGGGCATTGTTCGGCAGGTATTTGACGGCCAGCTTGTATTCGGGAACGGCTTCCACCGCCCGGCCGTTCTCAAACAGCATCTGTCCCTTCATCTCGTGGAAGTAGGGGTCCTTCGGGCGCTCGGCAATCAGGCCGTCGATGAGCGGAATGGCATGGCCGAGGTCCGGCTCGCGGTAATAGGCGATGGCCCGGGCGTAGCGCGCCGCGATGCTCTTGTCGTCTTCCTTGTAGTTCAGCAGCGTAACGCCCGGCGGGTCGAGGAAGGCGGACAGTTTGGCGCGGATGCGCTGATGCGGCTCGACGTATTCGGGCGGGACCGGGACATCCGACCACCGCGAATGTTCCACATGGTTGCGGATCTCATCGATCCGGTCGCGGGTCAGCGGGTGGGTCCGCACATAGGGATCCTGGCTCGCGGTAAACTGCCGTTCCTCGGTACCAAGCATTTCCATGAATTCGAGGAGACCCCGCCCCGACATGTGAAGGTTGTCGAGGAACTTCAGAGCGGCGGTGTCGGCCGAGCCCTCGATGGTCCGGCTGGCCGCCAGATAGCTGCGCATGGCCATGTCGTTGCCGCCCATCATGATGGCCTCGCCCACGTCGCCGCGCCGCGCGGCGACGGCGGCCAACACGCCCAGCACCATGGATGCCAGCGATTCGTTCTGGGCGTTTTCCATTTCGCCCGCGCCTCTGACCAGGTGGCCGCCGGCGATGTGGCCGCATTCATGCGCGATGACGCCGATCAGTTGGCCGGCGTTCTGGGTTTTCTCGATCAGCCCGGTGTTGAGGAACAGGTTCAGTCCTTCGGCGACGAACGCATTGATCTGCTGGTCCTTGACCAGGTGAATGGAAACCGCGTCGGGCTCGACCCCGGCTTGCTTGAACAGTGGCGCAGCAAAGGTGTGGATGGTATTTTCGATTTCCGCATCCCGGATGAATTCGATGTTCTGCGCCGACGCGTATCCGGGGACCAGCACGATCAGCCCGAGGGTGGCCAGGAAGGAAATGCGCTTCAGAAACACGATGAATTCTCCAGTGAACGCCCAAGGTATCCGGCGGGACGCAGGCCGTCAACGCGCCGTCCCGGCAATTCTCTTATGCACTTTGTTGGCCGCCTGCGGCAGCGTCGGCAATCCTTTAGACACATTCGGGCTTGCATCGCAGCAACGTTCCGACGGCATGGTGGCCGCCGATGAACCCCGTGCCGCGATGGTCGGTCGCGACATCCTGTCGGCCGGCGGTACCGCCGCCGATGCCGCCGTGGCCATGGCCTTCGCCCTGACCGTAACCCTGCCGTCGCAGGCCGGACTGGCGGCCGGTGGCGCATGCATGATCTATGATCATGACAAAAATAAGGTCGAAACGCTCGATTTCGTTCCGTCGAACCCGCTGATTCCCGGTTTGCCCCGCGGCATGTACGCGTTGTCGACGAAATACGGGCGGCTGCGCTGGGAGCAGCTGGTGGCGCCGGCGGAAGGCATGGCCCGCCTGGGGACGCCGGTGTCGCGCGCCTTCGCTCAGCAAATCGTTCCGGTCGCCGGCTCGTTGCTGGCCGATGCGCAGGCCCGCCGGATCTATGCCAAGGCGGATGGCCGGCCGGTCGGCGAGGGCGACATCCTGGTCCAGCCGGACCTCGGAGGGACGCTGGGGCGCCTGCGGATACAGGGCGCCGGTGTTTTCTATGTCGGACCCTGGGCGGAACGGCTGGTCAGTTCGGTGACCGCTGCCGGTGGCTCGCTGACCTCCGACGAACTGCGCCGATTCCTGCCGCAATGGAAGGCGCCGGTGGCGCTGCCCAGTGGCGGCGACACGCTGTACCTCGCCGCATCGCCGGCTGCCGGGCCGGAGGAGGCGGGGCTATGGGACGGCCATGCGGCGGCTCCGGCCTCCGCCACGGCCGCATCGGGGGAGGGGAAGCCGGGAACCGGCCTGGTGGCCGTCGACGCCAACGGTTCGGCGGTGGCTTGCAGCATCGGATTGGGGGGTGATTTCGGGGCGCGGCGGATTCTGCCTGACAACGGCATCACCTTGCCGGTCGTCGCCACCGGCGGGAAGCCGCTGTCTGGGTTCGGCCCGCTGCTGGCGCTCGACACCGGTCGCCACGAGATCCGCTACGCCGCCGCGGCCGGAGGGGGACTCACCGCGCCGGCGGCGATGGTGCGTGCCGCCCGTTCGGCGTTGACCGATGGGGGAAGCCTGGCCAAGGCTCTGGCTGCCGGGGCCGCGGCGGCGCCGGGAGCGGATCTGTCGGTGCGGGTCAACGCCGTCGAATGCGCAAGCGGCGGCCCGGTGCCGGAGCGTTGTCACGCGGCGACCGATCCCCGCGGCTTCGGTCTGGCGTTGACAGCGGGTAATCCGGGTTGATCGCGTGCTGAAGGTCGCCAGGCGCGGGCAGGTCCCTCCCTTCATCGTCATGGATGTCATGCGGGCGGCCGCCGAGCGGGCGGCCGCCGGCGGCAGCGTCCTGCATCTCGAGGTCGGCCAGCCCTCGACCGGCGCGCCGACCGGGGTGATCGAAGCGGCCAAGCGGGCCCTCGACGAGGAAATTCTGGGCTATACCCTGGCGCTTGGCATCGAGCCGTTGCGCCAGCGCATCGGCCGGCACTACCGGTCGGCTTACGGCGTGACGGTGCCGGCGGACAATGTGGTGGTGACCACGGGATCATCCGGGGCGTTTCTGCTGGCCTTCCTTGCCGCCTTCGACGCGGGCGACCGCGTCGGACTCGCTTCCCCCGGCTATCCGGCCTACCGCAACATCCTGTCGGCGTTGGGGGTCGAGCCGGTCATGCTGCCGGTGGGGCCGGACAGCGGTTTCCAGCCGACCGTTGAGGTGCTGCGGGCCGCTTGCGGCGCCGGCCTCAAACTCGACGGCCTGATCGTCGCCAGCCCGTCCAACCCGACCGGCAGCATGCTCTCCGCCGCCGACTTCCAGGCTTTGGCGGCCTGGTGCGCGGCCGAAGGAGTTCGCCTCGTCTCGGACGAGATCTATCACGGCCTGACCTATGGAATGACGGCCTCCACGGCGGCGGCGCAGCATGGGGCGATCGTCGTCAACAGTTTCTCGAAATATTATTCGATGACCGGTTGGCGCCTGGGCTGGATGGTGGTGCCGGACGACCTGCTGCGAGCAGTGGAATGCCTGGCGCAGAACCTGTTCATTTCTCCCCCCAGCCTGTCCCAGTACGCGGCGCTGGCGGTCTTCGATTGCGCCGACGAACTGAATGCCAATCTGCAACGCTATGCGCGCAATCGTGACATTCTGCTGGCAGAACTGCCGGGCGCCGGCTTCGACCGGTTGGCGCCGGCCGACGGGGCGTTTTACCTTTACGCCGACGTATCGCGATGGACCAACGACAGCGAATCGTTCTGTCGGCGCATGCTGAACGAGACCGGCGTCGCCTGCACCCCGGGGATCGACTTCGACCCGCTGGAGGGCCATCGCTTCCTACGCTTCTCGTTCGCCGGCTCGACCGCCGATATGGCGGAAGCGGCAAGGCGGCTCAGGGCCTGGCAAAAATAGGCGGCAGTCGTCGCTCAGCGCGGTATCGCGGCCAGTCCGGCCGCGATGCTCAGTCTCAATCGCGCATGCCGATCAGGACGGCGATGCGGTCGAGCACGGTGAACACCGTATCACCCGAATAATAGTGGGCCTGCAGAGACCGGCGGTCGAAGCCAAGCTCCTTCGTGCTGGTACCGTGCACGCGCTTCAAATGGCTCTCGATGTCGCCACACCACAGGGTGAAGCCGGCATCTTCCAGAGGATAGGTCATAGGACAGCACCTCCACCCAAATTCGGCATTGCTATGCCGTTATTAAGATCTTGTGCCAAAGATATATGACAAAAGCAAGACGATTCTCCGTTCTTGGTACCAGATATCGCGACGCGCGCGAAGGTTTGCCGCCATATACAGTTTCTGGGTAATGGCTCGCCGGTCTGCGCCGCGCCGCCGGCCAGCGGAACCCCAGCGGGATGGCGGGTGTTGACCGAGGCAGACAGTGGAGAGGGGTTCGATGGCCACAGATATGCGCGACTGCGTCGCCGTCGTCACCGGGGCTTCCAGCGGCATCGGGCGCGCCACCGCGCAGGCGCTCGCCCGGAGGGGGGCCGAGGTGGTGCTGGGAGCGCGCAGTCTCGGCGACCTGGAGGCTGCGGCGGAGGAGTGCCGGCAGGCCGGCGGCAGGGCCCACGTCATCGCTGTGGACGTGGCGGACGAGGGCCAGGTCAAGGAACTGGCCGACCGGGCGCTCAGCACCCTGGGCCGCATCGACGCCTGGATCAACAATGCCGGGCTGGCGCTGTTCGGCCGGGCCGAGGAAGTGCCGATCGAAGCCTTCCGCCGGGTGATCGACGTCAATCTGATGGGCACGGTGCATGGCGCGCGCGCCGCGATCCCGATCTTCCGCGAACAGGGGGAGGGGACCCTGGTCAATGTGGCGTCGACGGCGGCATCTGTCGGCGAGCCCTTTTCCAGCGCTTATGTGGCCAGCAAATGGGCGGTGCGCGGGTTTTCCGAATCGTTGCGGATGGAACTGGCCGATGCGCCCGGAATCGCCGTCTGCACGGTGCTGCCGACCTACACCGACACCCCGCTGTTCCAGCACGGTGCCAATTACACCGGGCGCGCCGCGCAGCCGGCGGGGGACACTCAGCCCGCCGCCGAGGTGGCCGAGGCCATCATATCCCTGTTGCAGCGGCCGCGGCGCGAAGTCTTCGTCGGAATCAACGGCCGCGGCCTGGAGTTGGTCAAGGCTGTCGTTCCGGCCAGGGTCGAGGAGCGCATGGGGCGGCGTCTGGAGGAGCGCCAATTTCAGGACCGGTCGGCAACCGCTTCGGCGGGCAACCTCTATGCTCCGGCACCCGGTGCCGTGTCGGGGGGCTGGCGGCGCCGCAATTCGGCCGCCCGGCCTCGGCGGATGCCGTTGACCGCCATCACCATAGCGGCGCTGGCGGCAGTGCCTTTGGGCCTGCTCGCGTGGCGCCAGGTCCAGGGGAGGACGTGACGCACTTGGCCGACGGCCGTCCGACCGCAGCAGGTTTCGATCAGGCGGCACTGATGCTGCGTGCCACCGCCGCCTTTCTGCATGGCAAGTCGTTGACGCGGCTGGTCCGGCCGCCGCCACTGCCGGCGCCTCCGTTGCTGCCCCGCCTGATCCGCCAGACGGTTCTGGCGCGGGCGAACGGTGCCGGTTTCGACGATCCGCAAGCGCTGGCCGAAGCCGATGCGGAAGCGGTGGCCCGCTGGATGGCGGGCTGTTATCCGAGGCGGCGCTACCCGGCGATCGTCTTCGGCTTCTCCAACGGCGCCGTGGTGCATTTATGCGCCGCCCTCGGCGTCCCCTGGCTGCCGGAAACCTATCAGGTGCCGCTGCGGCCGGCTCCACGGCTCTCCGGCTCCGCGGCCGACCAGCCGGCGACCCGGCCGCCGACTCATTTCCGGGTGACCTGGCATCGGCTGAGCAGGGCCTACAAGGCCTTTCTGTCGCGGTCGCTGCTCGCCGGCGGCAGCATCCTGGTGGTCGATAACGGCGTCGCTCCATCGGCGCCGCATCAACAGGGGGGCATCGATCCCGGCCTGCGCGACGACCTACTGGATTTCGCCCGTCGCCGCGGCGTCGGCGTGGTGCGATTGGCGGTCGGCGAGCCGAGGGATCTGTCGCCCCTGGTGGCCGACTTGTATGGCTGGTGGTATCGCCGCCGCGGTATCATCGCCCGGCGGCTGTTGGCCACGTCGCTGATCGTCACCGACCCGTTGTGGACCTTCCGCCTGGGTGCGGTGCCGTTCTGGCTGGAATTCGTCGCCGAGCCCTCGGCCGGCGGCCTGGAGCGCTATCTCGAGATGCGGCCGCCGTTCGACTACATCAATCTCTGCCTGTTCCAGCAGGAGCGGCCAGGGGCCGAGGTCCCGCCGATCGAACGGTGGCACGCCATTCTGGCTCGGGCCAAGCGGCGCGGCGATTTCGTCGGCGTCGACGCCGCCAGCTATCCGGCCGATATTTCCAGCTTCGGGCGCTATCAGGCGGCGATCAAGCGCATCCCCGCCCGCTATCCGGTCCCGGCCGCGCTGCCGCTGGACGATTTCGGCGGCTTCCTGCGCTATGCCGAGCGCTACCATCTGGCGGTCGAGCCGATGGACGGGCAGGTGCGCTGGCTGCAATGATCTCTCGGCGAGCATGGCGGCCAATCCGGCCGCTGCTGCTTTTGATCGTTGGGCTCCGCTCGGCATTCGTGCTAAACCGTCCGTCGTACCCCTTCCCGGAGCCCCATTTGAGTATGTCCGACGAGCTTGCCGGCCACATGCCGGCCGATGTCGAGGAGTGGAATCGTCTGCTCCGTCCTTATGCCACACCCGCCGCGGCGGCGAGTCTGCTGCAGTTGACCGTCACCGTCGGCCTGTTGGCGGCCGGCTTTGCCGGCATGCTGGTCCTTGATTCCTTCGTCGGCTACTGGGCCGGCCTGTTGCTGGCGGTTCCGACCGGCCTGTTCCTGGTTCGCGCTTTCATCATCCAGCACGATTGCGGCCATCGCTCGTTCTTCCGCCAGCGCTGGGCTTGCGATCTGGTGGGACGTTGCCTCGGCGTCCTGACGCTGACGCCTTACCATTGGTGGAAGGCCGATCACGATTGGCACCATGCCTCATCCGGCGACCTGTCGCGCCGCGGCTTCGGCGATATCGACACGCTGACCGTGCGGGAATACAAGGCGCTGTCCCTGCGACGGCGCTTCCTCTACCGCCTCTACCGGCATCCTCTGGTGCTGTTCGGCATCGGCCCGCTCTATCAGTTCCTGGTCCGCCACCGGTTGCCGCTCGGTCTGCGCAAAGGCACCGCCAAGGCGGTTCGCAGCATTCTTCTGACCAATCTCGCCATCGCCGCCCTGCTGTTCTGCGGCGGGTGGTTTCTCGGCTTCGGCCGCTTCTCCGCCCTGTGGCTGCCGGTCATGGCCGTCGCCGCGACGGTCGGGGTGTGGATGTTCTTCGTCCAGCACCAGTTCGAGACGACCTATTGGGCCGATTCCAAAGGCTGGTCCTTCGTCACCGCCGCCTTGAAGGGGTGTTCCTACTACCGGCTGCCGCGCCCGCTGGAGTGGCTCACCGGCTCCATCGGGTACCACCACATCCACCATCTGGCGGCACGCATCCCCAATTACCGGCTGCGCCGCTGCTTCCTCGAGATCCCGCAGTTGCGCCATGCAACGGCGATCACCTTCCGCCAAAGCCTGTCCTGCGCCCGGCTGGCGCTGTGGTCGGAAGAGCGCCAGCGCCTGCTGTCCTTCCGCGAGGCGCTGGCCTGAGGCGGGTGCCCCACGGCCGGCGCACGTCCCAACCCGGCCTGGCCCCACCCTGCTCGGCCCGCAGATGACGCAGATCGTCGCGGGGCACTGCTTGTTGTTTTCTGCGATCCGGCAAAGCCGGCATCGGCGTCATCTGCGGGCGAGGTTCAAGCTTTCAGTTCGGCGAAGTCCTCCTCGAACCATTCGCCCTTGACCCGTTCGCCGGCGTGCCGGCGCTGCTCTTCGATCCGCTTCAGCTCGACGCGGCGGATCTTGCCGGAGATGGTTTTCGGCAGGTCCGAGATTTCGATCCGGCGCACCCGCTTGTAGGGTGCCAGCGCATTGCGGATATGCTTGAAGATCGACAAGGCAAGCTCTTCGCTCGGTTCGAAGCCGGCACGCAATACCAGGAAGGCCTTCGGCACGGCCAGCCGGACGGCGTCGGGGCTGGGCACCACGGCCGCTTCGGCCACCGCCTCGTGTTCGATCAGCACGCTTTCCAGCTCGAACGGGCTGATCCGGTAGTCCGAGGCTTTGAACACGTCGTCGGCCCGCCCGACATAGGTGATGTAGCCGTCTTGGTCGATGGCGGCGACATCGCCGCAATGATAAAAGCCGTTGCGCATCAGTTCGGCGGTCTTGGCCGGGTCGTCCTTGTAGCCGACCATCAGGGCGACCGGCCGTTCCATCAACGAGATGCAGATCTCGCCTTCCTGGGCCGGCTGGTCGGAGGAATCGAGCAGGGAGATCCTGTAGCCCGGCATGGGACGTCCCATGGAGCCGGGCTTGACCGCCTGCCCGGGCGAATTGCCGATCTGGCAGGTGGTCTCGGTCTGGCCGTAGCCGTCGCGGATGGTGATGCCCCAGGCCTTCTTCACCTGATCGATGACTTCGGGGTTGAGCGGCTCGCCGGCTCCCACCAGTTCGCGGATCTTGACCGGGTAGGAGCCCAGATCCTCCTGGATCAACATGCGCCACACGGTGGGCGGGGCGCAAAGCGAGGTTACGCCGCAGCGCACCACGGCATCCAGCATGGCCTTGGCGTTGAATCGCCCGTAGTTGTAGATGAACACCGTGGCGCCGGCGTTCCATGGTGCGAAGACATTGCTCCAGGCGTGCTTCGCCCAGCCGGGCGAACTGATGTTCAGATGCACGTCGCCGGGCATCAGGCCGATCCAGTACATGGTCGACAGATGGCCGACCGGATAGCTCTGGTGGCTGTGCAGCACCAGCTTAGGCTTGGCGGTGGTGCCCGAGGTGAAATACAGCAGCAGCGGATCCGAGGCACGGGTCGGTCCATCCGGCTGGAAGACCGGCGAGGCCTGGTAGGCGCCATCGAAATTCGTCCAGCCCTCGGCGTCGCCGCCGACCACGATGCGGGTATAGTCGCCGGGCAGCGGGGCGAACTTGCCGGTGTCGGCGGTACCGACGACCACATGGCGGACCTTGCCGCGGTCGAAGCGATCCTTCAGGTCGTCGGTGTTCAGCAGGGTGGTGGCCGGAACGATCACCGCACCCAGCTTCATCGCCGCCAGCATCACCTCCCACAGCGGGACCACATTGCCCAACATCATCAGGATGGCATCGCCGCGCGTGATGCCCAGACCGCGGAGGAAATTGGCCGCCCGGTTGGAGCGCTCGGACATTTCGGCGAAGGAAAGCTTGGTCTCCTGTCCGCCTTCGTCGAGCACCCACAGCGCCGGGCGGTCGTTGCCTTTGGCCATGGCGTCGAAATAGTCCAAAGCCCAGTTGAAGCTCTCAAGCTTTGGCCAGCGGAAATCACGATAGGCGGCTGTGTAGTCCTGGCGATGGGCGAACAGGAAATCGCGGGCCTGGATGAAGGCCTGAAGTTCGGTCGACATTGCTCCTCCCCTATTATTATGCGGTCACATATTTCTCCGGTACTGGCCCCCCACCTGGTAGAGGGCGTTGGTGATCTGTCCCAGCGAGCAGTGGCGCACGGCGTCCATCAGCACGGCGAACATGTTCTCGTTGTTGATCGCCGCTTGCCGCAGGCGCTCCAGCATCTCGGCCGCGCCGCTGGCATGACCTGTCTGGAAGTCCCGCAGGCGCTTGAGCTGGCTCTGCTTCTCATCCTCGGACGACCGCTGCAGGACGATCTCGTGCTCCGCCTGCGGTTCGGGGTTGAGGAAGGTGTTGACGCCGACGATCGGGTAGCTGCCGTCGTGCTTCTTGTGCTCGTAATAGAGCGACTCGTCCTGGATCTTGCCGCGCTGGTAGCCGGTCTCCATGGCTCCGAGCACCCCGCCGCGCTCGGCGATGCGGTCGAATTCGGCCAGCACCGCCTCCTCCACCAGGTCGGTCAACTCCTCGATGATGAAGGCGCCCTGGTTGGGGTTCTCGTTCTTCGCCACTCCCCATTCACGGTTGATGATCATCTGGATGGCCATCGCCCGCCGCACCGATTCCGCCGTCGGCGTGGTATAGGCCTCGTCATGGGCGTTGGTGTGGAGGGAATTGCAGTTGTCGTAGACGGCGATCAGCGCCTGCAGCGTGGTGCGGATGTCGTTGAAGTCCATCTCCTGGGCGTGCAGCGAGCGGCCCGAGGTCTGGATGTGGTATTTCAGCTTCTGCGAGCGTTCGTTGGCCTTGTATTTGAAGCGCATGGCCACCGACCAGATGCGCCGCGCCACGCGGCCGATCACCGAATATTCCGGATCCATGCCGTTGGAGAAGAAGAACGACAGGTTGGGCGCGAAGTCGTCGATGTGCATGCCGCGCGCCAGATAGGATTCCACATAGGTGAAGCCGTTGGCCAGGGTGAAGGCCAATTGCGAGATGGGGTTGGCCCCGGCCTCGGCGATGTGGTAGCCGGAAATCGACACCGAATAGAAATTCCGCACCCGGTGATGGACGAAGTATTGCTGGATGTCGCCCATCAGCTTCAAGGCGAAGTCGGTGGAGAAGATGCAGGTGTTCTGGCCCTGGTCTTCCTTCAGGATGTCGGCCTGGACGGTGCCGCGCACCGTTTCCAGCGTCCAGGAGCGGATCTTCTCGATCTCCTCGTCGGTCGGCTCGCGCCCGTTCTCCGCCCGGAAGCGCTCGATCTGCTGATCGATCGCGGTGTTGAAGAACATGGCGAGGATTACCGGCGCCGGCCCGTTGATGGTCATCGACACCGAGGTGGTGGGGCAGCACAGGTCGAAGCCCGAATAGAGCACCTTCATGTCGTCCAGCGTGGCGATCGACACGCCGGAATTCCCCACCTTGCCGTAGATGTCGGGCCGTTCGTCGGGGTCGCAGCCATAGAGCGTCACCGAGTCGAAGGCGGTTGACAGCCGCGTCGCCTTGGCATCCTTCGACAACAGCTTGAAGCGGGCGTTGGTGCGGAAGGCGTCGCCTTCGCCGGCGAACATGCGGGTCGGGTCCTCGTGTTCGCGCTTGAAGGCGAAAACCCCGGCGGTGTAGGGGAACGTCCCGGGCAGGTTCTCCTTCAGCAGGAACTTCAACAGCTCGCCGTGATCCTCGTATTGCGGCAGGCAGACCTTGCGGATCTTGGTGCCCGACAAGGTGGTCGAGACGATGGTGGTGCGCAGCTCGCGGTCGCGAATCTTCACCACGTATTCGTCGCCGGCATAGCTCTGCTTGATCTTCGGCCAGATGTCGATGAGCTTGCGGGCCCTCGGATCGACCGACTGTTCGCGCTCATCCGCCAGCAGATGCAGGTCGTCGGTGGGCTTGCCGCAGGCGGCGAGCATCCGTTCGCTTTCCCTCAGTTGCTGGACCTCGCGCACCAGCTTGACCTGGTCCCGGATGGTATCGTGGTAGCCTCGTACCGTGTCGGCGATCTCGGCCAGATAGCGCGACCGGGCCGGCGGCACGATGGCGGCGCCGGCCGTCGAGCTTTTCGCCGCCGGCCGGGGCAGGGTTGACGGCGGCAGGGAAAATCCTTTGGCCGACAGGGCATCCAGCAGACCTTGGTAGAGTGCCGTCACCCCGTCGTCGTTGAAGCGCGAGGCGATGGTCCCGTACACCGGCATGGCCGACGGGTCGTCGGTGAAGGCCTGGCGGTTGCGCTGCATCTGTTTTCGCACGTCGCGCAGGGCGTCCTGGCCGCCGCGACGGTCGAACTTGTTGATCGCCACCAGGTCGGCATGATCCAGCATCTCGATCTTTTCCAACTGGCTGGCGGCGCCGAATTCCGGGGTCATCACATAGAGCGACAGATCAGCCACCTCGGACACCGCCGAATCGGCCTGACCGATGCCGGGCGTTTCCAGGATGATCAGGTCGAAGCCGGCGACCTTGCAAAGATCGATGATGGCCGGCACCTGCTCGGGCACCTCGCTGCCCGAGGCGCGGGTGGCCAGCGACCGCATGTAGATCGGCCCCGACACAGAATTCATCCGGATGCGGTCGCCCAGCAGGGCGCCGCCGGTCTTGCGCTTCGACGGATCGACGGCGATTACCGCGATGGCGCCGGCAGGCCGGTCCAGGCGGAAGCGGCGGATCAGTTCGTCGGTCAGCGACGACTTGCCGGCCCCGCCGGTTCCGGTGATGCCGAGCACCGGCACGGTCCGCCCCTTCGCCCTTGTCGCGATCTCGGCCTTCAACCCGGCGCCGACGGTGCCGCTTTCCAGCCCGCTGATCAGCCGGGCCAGGCGGCGTCGGTCGGGCGCTTCGACTTCGTCCAGGCTGTCGGGGAGCTGGCCGGCGACATCGAAATCGGCGCGCTGCACGATATCGTCGATCATCCCGACCAGGCCCATCCGCTGGCCGTCCTCCGGCGAATAGATGCGTTCGACGCCGTAGGCCTCGAGTTCGCGGATCTCGGGCGCCACGATGACACCACCGCCGCCGCCGAAGATCTTCACGTGGCCGGCGCCGCGCTGGCGCAACAGATCGACCATGTATTTGAAGAATTCGATATGGCCGCCCTGGTAGGAGCTGACGGCGATGCCCTGCACGTCTTCCTGGACGGCGGCGACGACCACCTCCTCGACCGAACGGTTGTGGCCGAGATGAATGACCTCGACGCCGGCTTGCTGCAGCAGGCGGCGCATGATGTTGATCGCCGCGTCGTGGCCGTCGAACAGGCTGGTGGCGGTGACGAACCGCAGCTTGTGACGTGGCTTCCCGGAAGCTTTCACTGCAGCCGACATGCGCACTCCCTCGGGCATCGGGTGCTCCTCGATTTGATTCTTGTTGGTTGTCCGGCGCAAGACTAAATCGTTGATACGGCAAGGGTCTATGTCGCGAGCGGTCAAAGCCGCTGATCGATTTCGCCATGGTCTTCCTCCCGCCATCCCGTTGCCCGGCAGGAGCGCGGCAGCTTCTGCTGTTTCCGTATTGGCAACATATGTCTCTTATGCTATCCATATCGGCGCCGTGGGAATCGGCCCCTGCACCTGTGAGGCTGCGCCGATACGCCGCGGGCGCCGCCGCGACAACGATTTTGGAAAGGGAGAGCCGGGATGCTGGGGGGGATCCCAGAGCTGATTGTGACCACCGCGGTGACCACCGTTCTGCTGGCCTCCTTTCTTCCGATGCAGCAGAACCTCCAGGACAGCCAGTTGGCCGCCACCGCCGCGTGGGAGATCGCCGCGGTGCGCGACGCCGCGGCACAATACATCAAGGACAACTGGTCGACGGTTTATGCGTCGGCGGCGACGCCGCAGGCGATTACCTCGGCGGCCCTGCAGGCCGGTGGATATCTGGTCGGCGCCGGGCTGAATCCCTGGCGCCAGAATCATGCGGTCCTGGTGATGCAATCCGGCGTCTCCGGCCTGCTCGGCGTCGTCGTCTCCTATGGCGGCACCGCCATCCCGGCCAACCGCCTGCTGACGGCCGCCGCGCTGATCGGCAAATACGGCGCCTATGTGCCCTATTCCACCGACCCCAGCCCCTGCGGCGTGCCTTGCGTGAAGGGTTTGGGCACCTACTGGGTGCAATCGCTGGCGTCGTTCAACGCCGGAGCGACGGCCGCCTACATCCCGACCAGCGGCCATCTGGCGGCCGGCATCCTGTTCCAGGGCGGCGAGGAGGCGGCGCCGTGGCTCTGCCGGCATTTCCAGCCGGGCAACACCGACTGTGCCAGGATGTACACCGACATCGACATGAACGGACACAGCATTGCCAATGCCAAGGATGTTACCGCCAGCGAACAGGTGGCCACGGCGAAGTTTGCCGACTATAACGATAGTACTTATTACGTCATTCCTTCCGGCATCTCCAATGTGAACATGGTGAACGCCGCCACGATTGTCGCGGCGACAAGCGTGACGTCACCGGTCTATTACCATTCATCGGACGCACGGCTGAAGGACAACATTCGCGATATTGAAGACGCGCTGCGCCTGGTCCAGACGCTGAAAGGGCATCGATTCCAGTGGAAGGCCGACGGGTCGGATGATCTCGGCCTGGTTGCGCAGGAAGTGCAAAAGGTCTTGCCGGAGGCGGTGAAGATGCAGCCTGACGGCTACCTGGTGGTCAAATACGACATCTTGGTGGCGCCGCTGATCGAGGCGGTCAAGATCCTGGCCGGGCGTGTCGACGAATTGCGAGGCGACATCGGCCGGTCGGCCTCGGCGCCAGGCCGGCAGGCCGGCCAGCCCCGGCCGATGACCGCACAGGCGCAGCAATGACGGTGCCGTCGATAATCATCACAGCAGTGAACGGAGACCGAAGGGGGTGACGCGAAGACTGTGCTTGTCGCCGGAGCTCTGGTGATTTCGGGCGTATGGGTGGCTACGGAACGGCCCGTTCTCCCGCCGGTCAAACCGGGTGGGACAGGCCGGTGACCATTGGCCGCTTCACCTTCCTTCTTTTGCTGTTGGCCGGCCTGCCCGGATGTGCCATGGCGCAGACCGGTCCGGCGGCGCCGCAGGCTCCGACGGTGGATGTCGGCGGCGGGCCGGGGGTGGCGCTGGTGGCGCCGGGGCAGAGGCTGTTCATCGACCCGGCGCGGGCAGGCAACGCCGTCGGGCCGTGCCGGCAGATCACCAATGCGGACAGCAAAATCCAGGCGTTGCCATACGCAAATATCGCCGATTGGCTGTCGGCGATTTCGCCGACCCATCCGCCGACCGCCGACATGTATTCGGCCGGGCAGACCGCATCGGCCGTCTGCTGCCGTCCGGCCACCGTCACCCTGTGCAACGGCGCAGCCGGCGGCACCGAGCAGGCGACGATCACCGGTGCCGGCACCGACAATGCCGGCACCACGGGCTATGGCGTCTACGGCGCCACCGGCACGGCCGCCGCCACCT
>JAJXWP010000088.1 GCA_021781575.1 Pseudomonadota bacterium | reverse complement strand
AGCGTCGTCTGGACCTATAACGGCATGCTTCCCGACGACATGTCGGGCCGGGTGATCTACTATTACGAACGGACACTGACCAGCCAGGTGAACGACATCGAACACCTGGAATCCCAGTCGCTGCCCGGCTATGGCGTGGTCAAGATCTTCTTCCAGCCCAACGTCAACATCAACGCCGCCCTGGCCCAGGTCACCGCCGCCTCGCAGACGGTGCTGAAGCTGCTGCCGCCCGGCATCACGCCGCCCTATGTGCTGAGCTACAACGCCTCGACGGTGCCGATCCTGCAACTGGCGCTGTCGGCCAAAGGGATGAGCGAGCAGCAGATCTTCGACCAGGGCCAGAACTTCATCCGCCCACAGCTGGCCACGGTCGCCGGCGCCGCCATCCCTTCGCCCTATGGCGGCAAGATCCTGCAGGTGCAAGTCGACCTCGACCTCAACGCCCTGCAGTCCAACCACCTGTCGGCCCAGGACGTGGTGGACGCCATTTCGGCGCAGAACCTGATCCTGCCGGCCGGCACCGAAAAGATCGGCCGGTTCGAATACGACGTGGCGCTGAATGCCAGCCCGAAATTGGTCCAGCGACTGAACGACCTGCCGGTCAAGAAGGTCAACGGGACCGTCATCTACGTCCATGACGTCGCCTATGTGCACGAGGGCAGCCCGCCGCAGACCAACATGGTGCGGGTCAACGGCCGCCATGCCGTGCTGATGACCATCCAGAAGGCGGGAGCGGCCTCGACCCTCGACATCATCCGCGAGGCGAAGGAACGAATTCCGAAAATCGCCGAGTCGCTGCCGTCGCGACTCAAACTGGCCCTGGTCGGCGACCAGTCGGTATTCGTCAAGGCGGCGGTTTCCGGCGTCATCCGCGAAGGCGCCATCGCCGCCGCCCTGACGGGCCTGATGATCCTGCTGTTCCTCGGCTCGTGGCGTTCGACCCTGATCATCACCGTCTCGATCCCGCTGGCCGTGCTGTTCTCCATCGCCATGCTCGCCGCCCTCGGCCAGACGATCAATGTGATGACCCTGGGCGGTCTGGCACTCGCCGTCGGCATCCTGGTCGATGACGCGACGGTGACCATCGAGAACATCAATTGGCATCTGGAGCAGGGGAAGGAGATCCAAGCCGCCATCATGGATGGCGCCAAGCAGATCGTGGTGCCGGCCTTCGTTTCGCTGCTGTGCATCTGCATCGTTTTCGTCCCCATGTTCCAGTTGGGCGGCGTCGCCGGCTACCTGTTCATGCCGATGGCGGAGGCGGTGGTATTCGCGCTCATCGGGTCGTTCATCCTGTCCCGCACCCTGGTGCCCACCCTGGCCAAATACCTGCTGCGCAGTCACCCGCCGGCCCCGCACGGCAGCCCCCATCTCGCCTATATCATGGAGCCCCACGGCGCCGGCATGCACCGCCCCTCGCGCAACCCGCTGGTCCGCTTCCAGCACGGCTTCGAAGCGAAGTTCTCCGATATCCGCAGCGGCTATCGCGATATCCTCTACTTGGCGCTGTTCAATCGCGGCAAGTTCGTCATCGGCTTCATGGCCGCTGTCGCCGTTTCGTTCGTCCTGCTGCCGTGGCTCGGCAGCAACTTCTTCCCTTCAGTGGATGCCGGACAGATCAAACTGCACCTGCGTGCCCAGACCGGTACGCGCATCGAGGAAACGGCCAAGCTGTGCGACGAGGTGGAAAACACCATCCGGCGGATGATTCCTCCCCAGGACCTGGACACCATCGTCGATAACATCGGCCTGCCCATTTCCGGTATCAACATGGCCTACAGCAACTCGGCGCCGATCGGCCCCGAGGATGCCGACATCCTGATCTCGCTGAAGGAAGGCCACCGGCCGACCCAGTCCTATGTGGACCTGCTGCGCACACGGCTGCCACGGCTCTATCCGTCGACCAGCTTCGCTTTCCTGCCGGCCGACATCATCACCCAGATCCTCAATTTCGGCCTGCCGGCACCCATCGACGTGCAGGTCGTCGGCAACAACATCGAGGCCAATCACGCCTATGCGACGGCGCTGCTCAAGCGCATCCGGCAGGTCTCCGGCATCGCCGATCTCCGCATGCAGCAGGCGTTCAACCAGCCGACGCTGGATGTCAAAGTCAACCGAACCTTGGCCGGCGAACTTGGCCTGACAGAGCGCGACGTGGCGACCAGCCTTCTCGTCACCCTTGCCGGCAGCGGCCAGGTGGCGCCGACGTTCTGGCTCAATCCGCAGAACGGCGTGTCCTACCCCATCGTCGCGCAGATGCCGCAGTACCGCATCGATTCACTGTCGGACTTGGCCAATCTGCCGATCACCACTGACGACGGCAGCCGCCCGACACTGCTGGGCGGCCTGTCGACCATCACCCGTAGCCCCAGCGACGGCGTGGTCTCGCATTACAATGTCCAGCCGGTCATCGACCTGTTCGGCTCGGTGCACGCGCGCGACCTGGGTGGCGTCGCCCATGACGTGCAGAAAATCCTGAAGGAGACCGCCAAGGACGTGCCGAAAGGCTCCACCGTCGTGATGCGCGGCCAGGTCGAGACCATGACCAGTGCCTACGGCCAGCTCCTGTTCGGCCTGGTCGGCGCGATCGTCCTCATCTATCTGGTGATCGTCGTCAACTTCCAGTCTTGGGTTGACCCCTTCGTCATCATCACCGCCCTGCCGGCGGCATTGGCCGGCATCGTCTGGATACTGTTCGCCACCAACACAACGCTTAGCGTGCCGGCGCTGACCGGCGCCATCATGTGCATGGGCGTGGCCACCGCCAACAGCATCCTGGTGGTCAGCTTCGCCCGCGAACGCCTGGCAATGGGCGAAAATGCCGTCACCGCGGCGCTCGAAGCCGGATTCACCCGCTTCCGCCCGGTGCTGATGACGGCACTCGCCATGATCATCGGCATGGCACCGATGGCCCTTGGCCTGGGCGAAGGCGGCGAGCAGAACGCGCCCTTGGGCCGGGCCGTCATCGGCGGCCTGCTGTTCGCGACCTGCGCCACGCTGCTGTTCGTGCCGGTCATTTTCAGCCTGGTCCATTCCGGCCGTTCGACGGACCAGCAAGAAGAGGGCGGCGAAGCGGGGAGCCCCGCCACGCATGACCCGCTGCAACCGTCACGAGCTTTGACGTCCGAACTTTGATTCTGACTTCTGAAGAGAGAGAGAGAGCGCCATGTCCGCACATCATGAACAACGAAGCGAGGAAAGGCCGAAGATGTCGCGTGCCCTTCGCCGTTTCCTCACCGGGGGCGCCGTGGTCGCCTTGGCGATCGGGGGGCTTGGCATCTGGAGCCGGACCCAGAGCCAGGCTGAACTGGCGCAATGGACCGCCGAGGAAGCGATTCCGACGGTCGAGGTGATCCACCCGAAGGCCGGTGCGAAGACCCAGGACGTGGTGCTGCCGGGCGACGTCGAGGCTTATTTCGACGCGCCGATTTATGCGCGGGTCAGCGGCTATCTGAAGACCTGGTACCGGGACATCGGCGCCCATGTAAAGGCCGGTGAGCTGCTGGCCGAGATCGACACCCCCGACCTCGATCAGCAACTGAGCCAGGCCCAGGCCGACCTCGCCGCCGCCAAGGCCAATCTGGCATTGGCCGAAATCACCGCCAAACGGTGGCAGACGCTGCTGGTCAGCGACGCCGTCTCGCGCCAGGAAGTCGATGAAAAAGTGGGTGACGCCGAGGCGAAGAAGGCCATCGTGGCGGCGGCCGCGGCCAATGTCAGCCGCCTGAAGGCGCTTGAAGCCTTCAAGCGGATTGTCGCGCCATTCGACGGCGTGGTCACTGCGCGCAAGACCGACGTGGGCGCCCTGATCAATGCCGGCAGCGGTACCGGGCCTGAGCTGTTCAGCGTCGCCGACGTGCACAAGATGCGGACCTATGTCCGGGTGCCGCAGGCGCTGTCCGCCGGCTTGCATGCCGGGCTCAAGGCCCAGATGTATCTTCCCCAGTTCCCCAACCGCCCCTTCCCGGCGGCGGTGGTGACAACCTCGGAGGCAATCAACCAGAAGTCGCGGACCTTGCTGGTGGAACTGGATACGGACAACCCCAAAGGTGAGCTGACACCCGGCACCTATGCGGAAGTCCACTTCGAGATGACCGGCAACCCCAATGTCGTCCGCGTCCCGGCGAGTGCGTTGCTGTTCCGCGCCCAGGGCCTGCAGGTGGCGACGGTCGGGCCGAAGGACAAAGTTGTGCTGAAGTCGATCACCCTCGCCCGCGACCTCGGCAATGAAGTTGAGGTGGACGGCGGCTTGACTTCGGCGGACAAGGTGATCAACAGTCCGCCCGACTCTATCGAACAGGGTGACAAGGTCCGCATTGCCGAAGCCGTCGTCGCCGAAGGCAACACCAAGACCCCCGCCGCCGGAGCCGCTCAATGAGGTTTCCGACCTACGCCGCAATCGCCGGCTGCTCTCTCGCTCTTGCCGGGTGCAATCTGGCGCCGCAATACAAGGTGCCGACGGTTGAGGTGCCAACCCAATACAAGGAAGCCGGCCCATGGGAGGCGGCCAAGCCGTCCGACGGCATTCCTCGCGGTCATTGGTGGGAACTGTACGGCGACAGCACCCTGAACGGCCTCGAAGCCCAGATCGACTCGTCCAACCCCGATCTGGCGTCCGCCGTGGCGCGTTACGACCAGGCAAGAGCGTTGGCCGTCGAAGCGGGAGCCCCGCTGCTGCCCTTCGTCAACGCCGGTGGCTCTGCCACCCAGAACCGCCAGTCGGCCAAGCGGCCGCTGCGCTCGGCCAACCAGCCCAATCAGTTCGCCAACAACAGCATCGGCCTCCAGGCGACCTATGAAATCGACTTCTGGGGTCAGTTGCGCAACATCGCGGCAGCCGGCACCGCCTCGGCCCAGGCCAGCGCGGCGGATCTGGAAACGGTCCGCCTCAGCCTGGAGGCGGAACTGGCCAATGATTACGTGGTGCTGCGCGGCCTGGACGCCCAGGCCAAGCTGCTTTCCGATACGGTGGAAAGCTATTCGAAGGCGCTGAAGCTGACCGAGGACCGCTTCCGCGGCAATATCGCTTCCGGCATCGACGTCTCCCGCGCCCAGACCCAGTTGGAAACGGCACGCGCCGCGGTGGCCGAGGTGCAAGCCCAGCGTGCTCTTTACGAACATGCCATCGCCAGCCTGATCGGCAAGCCGGCCTCGGAGTTCTCCATCGCTCCAGCGGTGGTAACCCTGGCCTTGCCGAACATTCCCACGGGCGTCCCCGCCGCCCTGCTGGAGCGGCGCCCGGACATCGCCGCCGCCGAACGGCGCGTGGCCGCCGCCAATGCCAATATCGGCGTCGCCAAGGCGGCATTCTATCCCAACATCACCCTGGCCGCCCTTGGTGGCTTCCAGAACACCGGAGCCGCCGCGCTGCTGGCCGCCCCGTTCAGTTACTGGTCCGTCGGCCCGGGGCTGACCTTGCCGATCTTCGAGAACGGCCTGCTCGAAGCCGAAGAGAACCGGACCTATGCCGTTCAACGGCAAACCAGCGAGGACTACCGCAGCTTGGTGCTCCGTGCCTTCCAGGAAGTCGAAGATCAGCTGGCGTTGTTGCGCGACCTGCGGGACGAGGCCCAACGGGAGGATGCCGCGGTCAAGGCGGCCGAGCACACGCTCGACCTGTCGCTCAACCTCTATCGCGACGGCGCGGTGAGCTATCTCGACGTCACCGTCGCCCAGACGGCGGCCCTTCAGGTCGAGCTGGTATCGCTTAATCTGACGACACGACGCTATCAGGCGAACGTATCGTTGATTCGCGCTTTGGGCGGCGGCTGGACTGCCGCGGACCTGCCGAGCCCGGACACGGCGTCGACCTTGGAAACCGGCGCGGCAACGCCGTAAGGCGGGTCAGTGACGTCGAACGCGGAGGCCTGATTTGCGGGGGCAGTGACGGCCGAACTCGCTCGCCGATTCCGCCGCGAAAAAAATCCCCGCTTTCGCGGGGAGGGCGTAATCGTTTTTTATTGTTTTGAACGTCCGCCCCCATGGCCCCTTGTCGGAGCCATGGGACCGCAAGAGCGCTACACCTTAGAAGGTGAACCGGATACCGGCCGCCGGATCGATGGTGTTGTTGTGCAGATAGCCCGAAGCCAGGCCGCCGACGACCTGCGACCATTGGGCGCCGGCATAGGTGTCGAAGCGCTTGCTGAGGCGATAGTCGAGGACCAGTGAAATGGCGTTCAACTGGCCGCTGCATTGCGGAGCGGCGGTCGAGGAACAGCCGGCGAGGGCACCGGAAGCGAAATTGTTCTGGT